>DFZX01000014.1 GCA_002383695.1 Caryophanales bacterium UBA4045 | reverse complement strand
TTAATCACTCCCTCCTACTCGATTTTCATTTAAGAATAAAAAGCAAAGGGACTTGGAAATCTATACGAGTAAGATAAACTATTAATATTTGGAGGCAAACAATGCAAAGATCGTGGGCAGCACATGAATTTCTTGAAACCAACGAGCTTTTAAGAAAACTAACCGCAGATATTGAACTTCATGCTTTTTGTTCCAACGCAACGAATGACCCTGAATTGAAAAACATACTTCAGCGTCATATAAAGGGAATGGATCAAACTTATCATCAAGCCATTCAATTACTGCAAAACAAAGGGGCTAACATGCGAGCAACTGCTGGTTATAACCAACATTCCCAGCATCACCCGCATGTAGGGATGCAAAATCCAACCATGATTCCAGCTCCCAACACACAGGCTAATCGGTTAAGTGATTTCACGATGGGGACAATTATATTGAATTCCCATAAAGCAGGTTCTATGTTTGGTATGCTCTGGGCTAATGAATGTGTTGACCCAGATGTTCGCTCACTTCATGTGATGAGCGCTAATAACTGCCAGCAAATGGCGTATGAAATATGGCAATTTATGAACAATAGAGGTTATTATGAAGCCCCAATGATGCCAGCTAACCAAGTAACCATGATGAATCAAACTTATCAGCCATTGGCAGCCACATATACAGCTAATAATGCAATGCATACTAACCACTTAATTTGAGCAGGTTTATTGATAAACTGCATCTCCAAGTGTTAGATACACTAATAATTGGAGGTGCAGTTTTCTCATATGTATGTACAGGTCACCCTAAGCAGAAACATCATTCACATAATAGAAAGGTAGTAAAGAGCATGGCACCGACTATGAACCGGCTATATCTAGGATCAGTGATTTTGACTTCTAAAACGTACCACTCCCTAAACCAATGAATACTAACGTACATACTAGAGCCAATCCGTGGCAAGTAATTTATTTGTATCTATTGAACTAACGGATACCGCACGATAGGTTAATAAAGCAGCGGCAGTCTAAGACTTTATTATCTCGTCCAAGACTGCCGCTGTTTCTATTATTGGGGTCAGTCTAATACTAATTTTACGAAGTCTAACGATTTTGTAATGCGAAAGCCGCGTGGTTGTAAGTTGGTTCCTAAACCGTCAAATATGGCTTCACCAGAACCTTAACCCGCTCAATTCCAGCCCACATATCATTGGGACCATCATAGACGATTGTGATCGGTCCTTGATAGCCGGATTTCTTCACAACCTCCATGCATTGAGTAAATTCAGCGACATTCGGGAATCCTTCTGCACTAGTAATCGCTTTAGCATGAATGGATTCACTATGAGGAACTATCTTAGCCAGCTCTTGAAATTTGTCATCACCCTTGAAATTACCAAAGTCGGAGGTTAATCCTAAACGATCGCCGCATGACTCCAAGAGACTCAAGCAATTATCCGCCGTGTAGCTGAGTGGACGGAAGTTCTCTGTTATTACTCGAACATTCCTCGAAGCTGCGTAATCACATAAGATGCGCAGGGCATCAGCAGAGCGCTGTAAAGCAGCTGTGTCTGAGGCATCAGTATCCCCAGCTATAACTCGCACACGTTCCGCCCCAGCTTTACTGGCGATGTCGATCCATTGTTTAACCCATTCAATATCTGCACTTCTCCGAGCTTCATCGCTGCTTGAGATATCTCCATAGTCGGCTAACAATGTATAGAATGGAATGCCTGCACTTTCGAACGCATGCCTAAGCTTCTGTAAGTAATCGTCTGATGTATCTCGAATATGAAAGTGCCCAATTTCAAGAGCCGAATATCCTTTGGCAGCAAGCTCACGCGGAAGCTCCAAGAGCGAGATCGTTTCTGGTTGGTCTTGGATATCCAAGAAGTGTTCACCCTTCAGCTCGTCCCAACGAGTCCAATGTAAGGGTCCCAAGTTTCTGTGCAAGCTCCAGGTTGTGAGTGATAAATAGATCATGGATTAGCCTCCTGTTTAAAAGTTACTTAGCTTCCATATTAACACAACCTGCATGGGAGAATATGATGAACTTTGGATAGAGTCAGTTGAATAAAAAACTACTTATAGATATAGGACCAACCAACTTCAGATACACGTCATTATTACCGTTCTCAGTCATGATATTACACTCTACGGGCTGCCAAATTTGTGATCCGCCAGTTGGAGGTATAACACAAGCTCCAATGATAGGACCGTCATGGCTAGTTAATCTGATCTCGATAGATCCACCCTCCATGCTTGCCACACGAGCTTTGAAGCTCTGAACTTCATCACTCAGATTAACGTCTCTGAAATTAATCCATGCATAATCCTCTGTAACGAAGATACAGCTCTCACCCTTCTCACCTTCGCCAAGCTGAACACCTTGATAATGATCATAATTAATGGCACGCGTAAGTTTCATGAGATCACGAGAAGGAATGACATCTCCATGGACGATTAGCTTCGCATTCAATTGAATATCACTTGAGCTTCTTCCGATCATGATGGAATAGCTACCAGATTCGACACAGAACTGCTCCCTTGTAACATCCCATAAGGACAATTCAGAGGCGGATAGGGTAAAAGATATCTTCGCGGATTGCCCTTCACTCAGATGGAGGCGTTGAAAACCCAATAACTTCTTAAGTGGCTGCTTCACTCTAGATTGGTCTTGATGGACATACAATTGAGCGACTTCATCACTTGAACCAGGACCTTGGTTCGTAACCAAGAAGCTGATCGTAACTAGTCCATCTGCCTCGATCTCGCTCGCACTTACCTGAACATCCTCGTATAGAAATTTAGCATACGTTAGTCCATGTCCAAAAGAATAAAGAGCATCACCTTCGAAGTACTGATAAGTCCGTCCACCCTTAATAATGTCGTAATCCATGAAGTCTGGCAGCTGATCTACGGTGCGATACCAAGTCATATTCAAGCGTCCAGCAGGTGCATAGTCTCCGAATAAGACATCGGCCACAGCATGGCCCAATTCCTGACCTGCATGTGAGGTGTATACTATTGCTGGGATATGCTCATTCACCCAATTGATGGCAAATGGATAGCTACCTACGAGCACTACAATGGTATTCGGATTTACTTTGTAGACTTCCTGAATTAATTTTTCTTGAGATGCTGGTAATACAAGATCCGGACGATCTATCGTTTCTTTGCCATTAATGAGAGGGTGATTACCTACGAAGACAATAGCGGTTTCTGCTACGGCAGCAGCGTTGATCGCTTCAAGATGACCATCAACCACGTATTCCTTCACGAATTTTTCCGCTAGGGAGTCATCCTTACTCTCGACGACTGTGAGTAAACCATCATCTGAATCAGACAAGGAGATGGCTTGCTGATTCCAGGTTTTCAACAATATCGTGTGATCGTCTTGCTCGTGAATGTAGAAAACTTCCTTCGTGAACCAACCCCAAATCTCATCCGCTGAGGCAGTAACCTGTTTATCATCTGTAGTTATAAACTTGCCATTCGTTGAAGAGATTAATGTGTGGCAATCCCAGCCCCAATCCGATTGATGGAACACCTCTGCATGCTCACTAAACTTGGTATCAGCTATAAGCGTAAGATTGTCCTTCTCTGACAATCTTACATATTGACCTGTCGTAGTGGATTTCAGTTTATACTGATCACTACCATCCTTGAACATAATATCCGCCTCAGGTAATTTTCCTGTGATACCCTCAAGTGGCGTTATGGCATAAGGAAGGGAGCCGCTATACCAATCCCGATAAACACGATTTCCCATAGGACCTATTATTGCAATTTTCTTCAATTTATTCGAATCAAGTGGTAGGGTTTGATGCTCATTCTTCAGGAGAACGATATTCTTGTGTGCAGCCACTAGGGATAGCTTAGCGTGATCCTCACTGCAGATAATAGACTCGGGTATGCTCGAATAAGGGTTGTTCTCTTCTGGATCAAATTCACCTAAGCGAAATCGGACTCTAAAGGTGTTGCAAAGGGCAACATCCAAATCCTGCTCTGTAAGCAAGCCTTCAGATATAGCATCACGAATGGCCTGTTTAGAGATGTCATGATCATCAGTAATACTATCTATACCCGCAAGAATAGAATTAGCTACCGCAAGCGTGTAGTTATCATAATATTTATGATCGTTTACCGTACCTAGTACATCGCCGGCATCACTAACAATAAATCCATTCATCCCCCATTGCTGTTTGACAATTTTTAAGACATCGGGATTCAGATTGGCTGGAACACCATTAACTGAGTTATACGATGTCATCATCGACTGTGCGCCACCTTCTTTAAAAGGCATTTCGAATGCTTTTAGATAATATTCATGCATATTACGTGGATCAATACTTACCGAACATTCACCACGATTGATTTCATTGTTATTGCCAATAAAGTGCTTCAGGGATGCTACTGCTCTAAGGTAGAAGGGGTCAGATCCTTGCATACCTTGGATTAAGGCGGAGGTTAATTTTCCTGTTAGATGAGGATCCTCTCCATATGCTTCTTCGGTGCGTCCCCAACGGGGGTCGCGTTCCATATCAACGGTAGGTGCCCATAATGTGAGTCCATTCATAGCAGGGTCTTTCTTATAGAAGCCTCGTGCTTCGTCCCCTATTGCACTACCAACTTGCTGTAATAGCTCTGTATCCCATGTGCACGCTAGACCAATGGATTGTGGAAAGGTTGTAGCCTCACCAAGCCATGCCATTCCATGTGCAGCCTCTGTTCCATGCTTGTATGGTTTTACTCCGAGTCGTTCAATCTGGTCCTGATATTGGCACATGAGATTAATCTTCTCATCGAGTGTGAAGCGAGAAATCAAGTCCTGTACTCTAAGCTCAAGTGGTAAATGGTGGTTCTGGAATGGATATATATTGTTAGTTATCATCGTATCAAGTCTCCTTCTTATTTATAGATATAATTAGCATAGCATCGATTTCTAACAGAGAACACCCAATGAATTGCTGAGAAATCACTACATAAATTAAACATTTACCGTCATTTTCGACAGGATGCTCCGTTAATTCTCCTAGACAAGGACACTTACTATGTTAATATGGTGGTGGTACGTCAAGGAGGAGATTTATATATTCCAAAAAATAATCCACATTCTGAATAATGTAAAGCTGCGTAACAAAATGATACTAGCTTATATTATCGTCATCATGGTACCGTTAATTTTAGTGGGCTTTGGTGTCATTCGCGAATTTCGTCAAACTGCCCTCAGTGATGCGATCGAACAAACAGTAATGAACGTGGAGCGGGTCAAGCTTAGAACGGCTGAGATCTTGAATATATCTATTGAATTGTCCAATAAGCTTGCAATTGACGAACAATTAGAGGATATCGTTAATGCAAAATTCGAGAACACTTTGGGTGTATATCAAACCTACAGAGATTTCAAAACCATCGATACGTATTTAGATTTTAATAAGGAAATCTCCAATATTAAGCTATATGTCAATAACCAGACATTACTCAACAACTGGCAGATATTGCCTCTCGATAAACGCACGGAGAAATCAACCTGGTATCAATCTGCATTGAATGGTCAAGGTTTTATTGGCTGGTATTACTTTGATGACATAACTCGTAATGCTTCTAGTAGCCTAAGTCTTGTCAGAAAAATCCACTTCAGCGAATATCAAACCCATGCGATGCAGGTCATTGATCTGGATACGAATTATCTGAACTCCATTCTTAGCCAAGAGCAGTTCGAAACGGTTATATTGGATGAGAATCATATCGTTGTAGCATCGAACCGCCCGAATATGATTAGGAAGAAGATAAGTGACACACATCTAGATGAGAGTATAGCCACAATGGCGAGTGGTTCCCACGAAATTAATATAGATGAAGAGGCCTCGAAGGTTTATATTGAGGACTTTATACCGCCCGTTAGCTATACCAAGCTAAGAATTATTACCATATTCTCTATTGAGAGTATTGTTGCGGAAGCGAATCGGATTAGCACAATTGGATTTACTGTGATTATCATTAGCTTTGCGATCGCACTTATTCTGATTTATCTAATCTGTACGATGATAGCAAATCGATTGTTAAATTTAAGCAAACAGATTGGTAAGGTTTCTAAAGGTCATTTTAATGCAACCCTGGTCGTAGATGGTAATGATGAGATTGGTCAAATATCCAGACAATTTAATGGAATGGTTTATAATATTAAAGAATTAATGGATGAGGTTGAGCAGTCGAACGATCAGAAAAACCAGTTAGAGCTCAAGCAGAATGAAATTAAGCTGAAGATGCTTGCAAGTCAGATTAACCCGCATTTTCTCTATAATGCATTGGAATCTATTCGAATGAAGGCTCATATGAAGGGTGAACGTGAAATTGCCCATACCGTTATGCTGCTTGGTAAGCTCTTACGTAAGAATTTGGAGATTACCGGCAAGAAAATAAGCGTGAGCGATGAATTCGACATCATCCGCAACTATTTGGATATTCAGAAATTTCGTTATGAGGATCGATTGAATTACCAATTAGAATTGGAGCCTGCAGCTATGAATGTGATGATTCCCCCTCTAATTATTCAACCACTCGTTGAGAATGCTGTACTACATGGATTGGAGAATCAATTGGAAGGTGGGTTAGTGTCTGTTAGAGCATATATCGATAATGGACATCTGAATATTGAAGTAGCAGACAATGGCATTGGAATGAATGAGAATCAGGTAGAGATTATCAAACAAGCTATCGATGATCAAGAAGAGGATCGAATTGGTATGAGAAATGTTCATCAGCGGATTCAAATCATGTATGGTGAGCAATATGGCTTACATGTTCAGAGTGTGCCAATGATCGGAACGAAGATCCAATTCTTGATTCCACTGGAGGTAAGCCATGTATAAAGTGATGATTGTTGATGATGAGCCTCTTATTCGCGAAGGATTAAGAACGCTGATAGAATGGGAAAATTACAGATTTCAGGTTGTTGCTGTAGCACGTGATGGTAATGATGCATTAGCTCAATTTGACGATGTTGCTCCGGATTTAATGGTCGTTGATATTCGTATGCCTGTCATGGACGGGCTTCAGCTTATTGAAGCGGTAAGAAAGCGGAGCATACACACACATTTTTTGATATTAAGTGGGTATTCCGACTTTAGCTATGCGAAAAGGGCTATCCAATCCAAGGTGGATGGGTACATTCTAAAGCCTATTGACGAGGAGGAGCTTATTCAATACCTAGAGCTCATCATAGTGCAATTAGACAAGGAGTCAGCGGATGCGCTCAGTGTCAATCATACAGCTAGCCAACAGTTCTTTAGCTCAGACCTTCGATTGGAAACATCAGAGGTTACGATGGAATCTATGGATCTAACTCGATATATGCAGAAGCTTCATTATGCCTTGGACATAGGGGATAAGGAGAGTGTGTCCTTGTTAATTCAGGAAATTGGCAATGATATGGCGATGACGTTAAGATCTGAACAGCTCATTAAAACTAATTATATTCAATTATTAGTTATGATTACTCAGAAGCTCTTACAAGCGCACCCCATGCTTAGGTCCTCTGAGCATAAGATTACAGAATGGATCTCACAAATATATGATCAGACTACGTTTAAGTCGATGCAACTATTAATCCATGTTCATCTATGTAAAATCATTGATTATATGGGGCTTAATCATTCAGATACATTGATCAAACGTATACTGGATATGGTTAAACGTAATTATCGCGAGAACTTAAAGCTGGAATCTTTAGCGGAGGTATTTAACTATAACAGCGCATATTTAGGTAAGCTGTTTAAGAATCATACAGGAGATAGCTTTCACACTTACATGGATAAGGTGAGAATTGACAAAGCGAAGGAATTGTTAGATGAAGGACTAAAGGTGTATCAGGTAGCAGAGCTTGTGGGGTATACGAATGTAGATTACTTCCATACCAAGTTTAAGAAGTATGTAGGCAAAGCTCCTAAGGCCTATCAGAACGAAGAATAGAAACCTGGTAGACCCTGGTAAACCTATAACTCATCATCAGTTCCCAAGTCTCTTAGCCCAATTTTCTACTCTACAACTCCATTCCCTCGACAATTTTCTCCCCTCTTATTCTAGACTCCCGCTTATTGCGCCAATCTTGCTCCAGAGTCACGATTAAGCGGGGAAATTCCCGCTTATTGCGCCAAACTTACTCCAGACTCACGATTAAGCGGGAATTTTCCCGCTTTTTTTTGCCATTTTTTCTCCATACTGCAGCACAGGGGAATGGTCCAAACAACCGACTATTTTCTTGGCGTTACAGCAGGTTTTCCGCCCTGAAGTTACTAAAATGAAACCTGTACGTTAATTTTGCTGTCGTATTTTTTTCATCGAGAGTGCAATTTTCACATGATTTTTGAAGTAATGTGTAGGGTACATTATCTCTGATGTATGCGGTATCATGAATCTATGTTAATTCAAGGAGGATTTCAGATGCAGACGGTTAGTGCTGGATTAATTACGCAACGAGGGAATAAAACCCAGAGATTCTTTAGAACGGCTATCAAACAAAGATACTTGTATCTTATGTCTCTTCCCTTTATTGCTTGGATATTCGTCTTCAGCTATCTCCCAATCTGGGGCTGGACGACCGCCTTTATGAAATATAAACCTTCAAGGTCATTCTGGGAGCAGGAATGGGTAGGCTTTCAATATTTCAAAGAATTGTTGGCGGATGAGCGATTTTACATGGTCATGCGAAATACGCTAGCGATGAGTATTATGGGGCTTGTAATTGGATTTACGGTTCCGATCATATTCGCAGTCTTCTTAAATGAAATTAAAGGCAAGATGTTTAAGAAATCCCTGCAAACGATATCCTATCTTCCTCATTTTGTTTCTTGGGTTGTAGTAGCAGGCCTCGTTTACAAGATGCTCTCGACAGATAACGGAGCTGTGAATGACCTACTCATGTGGTTAAGAATTATCGATGAGCCCGTGCAGTTCATGGCCAAGGAAACCTGGTTCTGGGGGATTGTAACCCTCTCTGATCTATGGAAGGAGATGGGCTGGAACTCCATTATATTCTTAGCAGCTATCGCCGGAATTGATCAAGAGCTTTATGATGCTTCAAGGGTAGATGGTGCAAGCCGCTTTAGGCAGATTTGGCACATCACTCTTCCAGGTATCCGAAGTGTAATTATTGTATTGCTTATCTTGTCGATTGGTCATTTGATACAAATTGGATTTGAGAAGCAGTTCTTATTAGGTAATCCACTTGTTGTAAATTATTCTGAGGTTCTTGATTTGTATGCTCTGAATTATGGGCTTGCATTGAACAGATTTCCATTTGGAACAGCTGTAGGGATATTCAATTCTCTTGTCAGTATCGTTCTATTAGTTTCCGCGAATGCATTATTCAAGCGTTACAGTAATGAGAGTGTCTACTAAGGGAGGAGGTGTATAGATGGCTAATTCAAATTCTATTTCAACATCTTATGGACGGGCATCACGAGGAGATCGGATGTTCGATATATTCAACTACATTCTTATGAGTATTATTCTAATCGCAACGATATATCCATTCTTGAACGTTCTGGCCATTTCCTTGAACAATTCAGCGGATACGGTTAGAGGGGGAATAACAATTTTCCCTCGGGAGTTCACACTGGAGAACTATGCAACTATTTTTCAAAGACAGGATTTAACAACAGCTTTCAAAATTTCAGTATTACGAACTGTGCTCGGAACAATAATTGGGTTGATTGCATGCTCGTTGTTAGCCTATACACTCAGTCGTCGAGATTTTCAAGGTCGAAGAGTCATATCCTTTATCTTAGTTCTAACTCTATACATCTCAGGAGGACTCATACCAGTTTTCTTACTATACCGTGATCTTGGATTTATTAATTCCTTCTGGGTATATGTGCTCCCTGGTATGGTGAATGCCTTCTACGTTTTCGTTATCCGCTCCTTTATGGATAATCTTCCATACGAGCTGCAGGAGTCGGCGAAGATGGATGGGGCTAATGATATTAAGATATTCTGGAGTATTATTCTACCTCTGTGTAAGCCTGTGCTTGCAACCATCGCCTTATTCATTGCGGTAGGACAGTGGAATTCGTGGTTTGATACTTATATTTATAACGGCTCTGCAGAGCACCTAACTACCTTACAATATGAGCTCACCAAAATACTGCAGAGCACGCAAACGGGTAGCAGTGCTGCATATGGCAATAATATTGCGGAGAAGCAGCAAAGTGTATCACCAGACTCCATTAAGATGGCAATCACGATCGTAACCATCGTTCCAATTCTCCTTGTCTATCCTTTCTTACAACGATATTTTGTAAAAGGATTAACACTAGGAGCGGTAAAAAGCTAATTTCGGTGTCTACAGGGAAGCCTGTTTATACAATAGATGTACACATGAAAGGGAGGAAAGAGAATAATGAATACGAGCTACAAGAAAATGATGAGTGTATTGATTGTTGCTATCATGCTGGTTCTAACTGCTTGTGGTAACAATACGAATGAGGCTAAGGTGAATAATGAGTCTAAACCTGGATCAACAACGAATGAGGTAGCGGACACAGTTGAACCTATGACACTTTCGTTTTATTCAGAGGATATTAACCCGCAATGGGCTGAAATGCAGGATGATATAGGGAAATATATTACAGAAAAAACGGGCATTACTATTGATCCAGAATTTGCTGTTGGCGATGCTGTACAGAAAACCAACCTGATCGCTGCTTCTGGACAATATCACGATCTTATGGCACCTAAGGGATCACATGGTGTGTTGATTGACGCTGGAGCGATGCTTGATTTAACAGATCTGATTGAGGAGCATGCACCTAATATTAAAGCATTACTAGGTGATCAAATCAAACGTCTTCGTTATAGTGCGGAGGATCCTTCCATATACTTTATCCCGAATCAAGATACAATCGGGCAAATATACTTCGATGCGGGTGGACCCTTTAACCTTCAACATGCCGTAGTCAAAGAACAAGGATTTCCAGAAATGAAGACACTTGCAGACTATGAGAAAGCCATTCAAACCTATGTGGATAAAAACCCTACAATTGATGGGCAGAAAACAATTGGTTTATCTCTGTTAGCAGAGGATTGGCGTATCATGATTTCCGTAACCAACCCTGCCTTCTGGGCAACAGGGGCTCCAGATGATGGTGAGTACTATATAAACCCAGAGAACTATGAGGCCATGTATCATTACAGACGACCTGAGGAAAAAGAATATTTCCGATGGCTAAACCATATGAATGATGTTGGTTTGCTTGACCCTGAAAGCTTTGTGCAGAAGTATGATCAATACTTAGCGAAGATTGCTAGTGGCCGTGTAGTTGCAACGATTGACCAAGAGTGGGAAATCGGTGAAGCTGAGAACTCCTTGAAGTCAGCAGGTAAGCATGAGCGAGCTTATGGTCATTATCCGATAACTCTTGATGATTCTTATAAAGCAGCTAACTTTCAGCAAACCGGATTTAGCGGTAACTGGGGTGTAGGTATTACAGTTGATGCAGAGGATCCAGTCAGAGCCATTAAGTTTCTAGATTTCTTATCTTCTGAAGAAGGTCAAATTTTGACTAACTGGGGTATTGAAGGTAAACATTATACGATAGTAGATGGCAAACGTGTCATCACCCCGGAATTTCTAGAAATGAAGAAGAACGATAATAATACATTTAAACAAACAACAGGCGTGGGTAATTACAATTTTTCCTTGCGTAATGGTGACGGTGTCTTGGATAGCACTGGGAATTACTTCACAACGAATAACCCTGTGCAAATTCTAGAAAATTATTCGCCAGTTGAGATTGAGGTTCTTAAAGGGTATGGTGCAACCTACTGGAAGGATCTATTCCCTAAAGAGGATGAATTCCCAATAAAAGCTTGGGGTGCTGCTTGGAACATTCCAGTTCCTAACGATTCTCCGAACACGGTATTCAACAAAAAAATGGAAGATATCACAAGAAAACGTATACCTGAAGCGATTCTAGCCAAGCCAGCGGATTTCGATAAGGTTTTCGACACGATGCTTCAGGAGCTTGATAAAGCTGGAGTAAAAGAGATGGAGAAAAACTATACGGAGCTCGTTAAAGCAAGAGTTAAGCTTTGGAGTGAATAAATGTAAATAGACAAAGGACCCGTTACTGACGGGTCCTTTGTCTATATTCAGCGGGTGTACAATTCATCTGCTCACGAAATTTCTTAATAAAGTAGCTCAGATTATCGAATCCAACCTCCATGGCGATATCTAATATTTTGCGATTCGTATGCTGTATGAGGTCTGCTGCCTTGTTAATTCGGAAAGAATTAATATATTCGATTGGTGTTTGACGAACCATGGCTTTGAAGAATCGGCAAAAGTGACCTTCGCTCATGAAAATTATTGAGGCCATTTCTTTAATTGTAATTCGATGCATATAGGAGACTCCAATATAGTTCAGCACAGCTTTGAGGCTATCTATTCGATTCGATACGGCTTGGCTAGGAATATGACGAATAATCCAGCGATCCTCTGATGCGATATGGGCAAGGATAAAGTATAGATGAGCCTTCACAGCAAGCTCATGCCCTAGCTTCTTCTCCTCTAAGGCTTTCATCATGCCAGCTAAGCTAGCTAAGATAGCTTGTTCTCCAGATTCGTGATAAGAATAATGTATAGGAAGTGACTTGTTACCTTCTATAAGGGGGAGTATATAATCGTTCTGTACCGTGTCATTGATTCCACTGCGGAGTAGCTTCATATTAAATACAACAGCAAAAAAACTGCAGCCCGTTTCACCTAATGGATAAACAGCATGAATGTCACCGCCATGGATGAATACAGCTTCTCCAGCGCGTGTGGGGTAATAATTCGTTCCAATCTGGACAAGTGCGGCACCTTCGAGCACATAGAAAAACTCGGATTCTTCATGCCAATGTAATTCTACTACTAGCTCATTCGGAGCGATTTGAAGCCAATAGGGGGCTAGTGGGAATCTTTCATTCCCATGGAATCGATTTTCCTTAGGTGTGTTAGTAAGAATCTCTTGAATAATAATCACCTCTTGAGGCGATTATATCATAATTGTGTTATTAATGATCAGTATTGGACGAGAAATTATATATGGATATCATTATCATAGTAGTAACAAGTATTATACTTATGCTTTGGAGTAGTTATGCAACACCAAATTCTGAGGAGGTTCCTTATGAAATTTACTGATGGTTATTGGCTCATTCGAGAAGGCTTACAATTACAGAATCCGATTGAAATTCGGGATATGAAGGTCGAAGCGGATTCGATCACTACTTTCTCAGCTACGAAGGTAGTTCGCTCAAAGGGAGATACACTGAATGCCACATTATTAACACAGAAATTCAGCTCTCCAAGGGCCGATGTCATTAAAGTGCAATTTTATCGTCATAAAGGTAAAGCTAAGAAAGGCCCTGAGTTTGATATGTACACCACAGAAGGTCATCAGGTTGTCACTCAGATCGATGAGGAACAAGCCGTGTTCACGAGTGGTCGACTTAGCGTAAGAATAGGTAAAACCGATGGTAAGATTGATTACTACTACGATGACAAACGCATTGTTGGAAGTAATAATAAAGGACCTGCACATATTGAAGATCAGAATAAGAAGACCTATGTACGTCAGCAGCTCGATCTAGGTGTGGGTGAGTATATATATGGTTTAGGTGAGAGGTTCACACCCTTCGTGAAGAATGGTCAGGTTGTCGACATATGGAATGAAGATGGGGGTACGAGTAGTGAACAGGCTTATAAGAATGTTCCTTTTTACTTGTCCAACTTTGGTTATGGGGTTTTCGTCAATCATCCAGAAAAGGTATCTTTTGAGGTTGCATCTGAAGCTGTATCGAAGGTGCAATTTAGCGTGGAAGGTGAGTACCTTGAGTATTATATCGTAGGTGGCGAATCATTAAAGGAAGTTTTGAATAACTTTACCGCGCTAACAGGTAAGCCAGCATTGCCTCCTGCTTGGTCATTCGGACTATGGCTGACAACCTCCTTCACAACGAGCTATGATGAAGATACTGTGAATAGCTTTATTGAGGGAATGAGTGATCGCGAGCTTCCCCTACACGTGTTTCACTTCGATTGCTACTGGATGAAGGAATATGAATGGTGTGGCTTCGAGTGGGACAAGGCCACTTTCCCAGATCCAGAGGGAATGATCAAGCGCTTGAAGGACAGAGGTCTTAAGATCTGTGTGTGGATCAACCCCTATATTGCTCAGAAATCGGATATGTTCGACGAAGGTATGGACAACGGTTACTTCGTCAAGACGATTGATGGAAGTGTATGGCAGTGGGACAAATGGCAAGCGGGTATGGGTCTTGTTGACTTCACGAATCCAGCTGCGGTCAAATGGTATCAAGACAAGCTACAGAATTTATTGGATATCGGTGTAGATTGCTTCAAAACTGACTTTGGCGAGAGAATCCCGACAGACGTCGTTTATTATGACGGCTCTGATCCGATCAAGATGCACAATTATTACACTCACCTCTACAACAAATCCGTGTTCGATTTGCTTGAGGATCAGCTAGGTAAGAATAAAGCGATGCTCTTCGCACGTTCGGCTACTGCCGGTGGGCAACAATTCCCGGTACATTGGGGCGGAGATTGCTATTCGAATTACGAATCGATGGCAGAGACATTACGCGGAGGCTTATCGCTTGGACTTTCTGGCTTTGGCTTCTGGAGTCACGATATTGGGGGCTTCGAGAAGACCGCACCGCCTGATGTATACAAACGCTGGGTTGCCTTCGGTCTATTATCATCCCATAGCCGTCTTCATGGCAGTGATTCATATCGTGTTCCTTGGCTGTTCGGTGAAGAAGCTGTCGATGTTCTACGATTCTTTACGAAGTTAAAATGTAGCCTAATGCCATACCTGTTCAGCAAAGCGGTTGAAGCGACCGTTAAGGGAACGCCAATGATGCGCGCGATGGTATTGGAATTTAATCATGATCCGACGTGTGATCACCTGGATCGTCAATATATGCTTGGTGAATCCTTGTTGGTTGCACCAATTTTTAATGAGCAGGGTGAGGCACGCTATTATGTACCTGCGGGTCGTTGGACAGATTATCTGAGCGGTGAAATCGTTGAGGGTGGATGTTGGATTCGTAAGGAATACGATTTCTTCAGCATCCCATTGTTAGTTAGACAGAATAGTATCATCGCTGTAGGTAAAGATGATTTACGTCCGGATTATGACTTTGCCGATGGCGTTAATCTGCAATTGTTCGAGCTGCAAGAGGGTGCAACAGCTGAAGCAAAGGTGTTCAATATGAACGGTGAGCTAGAGCTGCAGGTCAGAGCTGAGCGTAGCAATGGAGCAATTCGTGTTGTTACTCAAGGCAGCGGAAAACCTTGGAGCATACAGCTTCGTGGAATAAGTGACCTTGGAACTGTGGTGGGCGCTATAGTGGAGAAGGATTCTTTAGGCGCTAAGATTACTCCGGAGCAAGGTGTGTCTGAGCTGAGCATTCAGCTATAAAATTCAATAAGTAGACCGTGGATGCGTTCCACGGTCTACTCTTTTTCGAGTGTGGGCCTGTTAAGGAAGTAAACCTGCGAAAGTGCAGGAAATTTCTATAGAAATTGTTAAATATAGGCGAAATCCTGCCGTAGTACAGGAATATTCATAGAAAACAGCCTCATTTCCGATTGTAGTCGTAGATTCATGCATTTTTGCAGGGAAATACTGTAGTAACCAAAATAGGTAGCAAAGAGATGTGCTTTTGCAGGTTTGATATAGATACAGCATATTGGAGGTGCTTAACTAACGTGAATAATCAGATTAAGAAGATAGCACAGGATTGGAAGCTTTGGTACAAGCAGCCGGCTTCAGTCTGGGAGGAAGCGTTGCCGCTTGGCAATGGCCGACTTGGAGCAATGGTGTTCGGAGGTGTAAGGCAGGAACGACTGCAATTGAACGAGGATACATTGTGGTCAGGTTTCCCAAGGGACACGATTAACTATGATGGCCAACGTTATTTGCAGCAAGCTCGGGAGCTTATAAGCGCTGGTGAATTTATAGAAGCACAGCAGCTTATTGAGAGAAGAATGCAAGGACGTAATGCGGAGTCCTACCAGACGGCTGGTGAGCTGCGGATTGAGCATCAAGGTGAAGAGGGTATATCTGATTATCGACGTGAATTGGACTTATCCACAGCGGTTGCGAGTGTTTCCTATAAGCTGGATGAGGTTGGGGTGAGCAGGGAAGCTTGGATAAGTGCCCAGGACCAGGTATTGGTAGTGCGTTATAAGGCGGATAAAGCGAATTCGCTACATGTGAATATATCCTTAGAATCCATATTGCAGCATCGTTTAGATGGCAGCATGGGGAGTGGCATGCTGAAGCTGCTAGGACAGAGCCCAAGTTATGTAGGCAACAATTACGGTGGTAATCATCCGAATGCTGTCGTATATGAAGATGGGCTTGGTTTGTCCTATGAGATTCATCTGCAAGTGGTATCGAGTGATGGACTTATAGAGGTAAGTGAAGGTACGACTATCCAAGTTACCAATGCTAGTGAATTCACTATATATCTAGCTTCGGCGACCAACTTTGCTGGGTTTCAGCTTCAGCCTGATCCAGAGGATCAACGACCAGGGAACCGCTGTAGGCAATGGCTGGATTTGGCAGCTGACCACTCTTATGAATCCTTGAAGTTGCGTCATACCGAGGAGCATCAACGTTTATTCCATCGGGTTGATCTGAACCTAGGTGTATCCGAAGCAATGAATCTTCCCACGGATGAGAGGCTAAGAAATTATAAGGAGCAGCACGTGGACCCGCAATTAGAGGCGCTGTTATTCCAATATGGACGTTATCTCCTTATTAGTAGCTCGCGCCCAGGAACTCAGCCTGCGAATTTGCAAGGCATATGGAATCCACACATACAGCCACCTTGGTGCAGCGACTACACAACGAACATCAACACTGAGATGAATTACTGGTTAGCTGAGGTAACTAATCTGAGTGAGTGTCATGAGCCTCTGTTTGATATGATTGAGGATTTAAGTATATCGGGGCAGAGAACGGCTAAGCTACATTATGGCAGTCGAGGTTGGACCGCTCATCATAATGTAGATTTATGGCGAATGTCCACTCCCACAGAGGGCGATGCGAGCTGGGCGTTCTGGCCAATGGCAGGTGCATGGCTGGTTCGGCACTTATGGGAGCATTACCTATACAATCGCGACTTAACCTTCCTGAGAGAGAGGGCTTACCCACTCATGACAGGCTCAGTTTTATTCTGTTTAGATTGGCTAGTGGAAGGTCCGAATGGTCAGCTAGTAACGAACCCATCGACATCACCAGAGAACAAATTCGTCACAGCTGAAGGAGTAACTAGTAGTGTATCCATGGCAACAACGATGGATATCTCGATTATTCGAGAGGTGTTTACGCATTTCTTAGAAGCCAGTCGAATATTAAGTAGTGAACCAGAGATACAAGCTGAAGTAGCAACGGCACTGAAACGATTACCACCCTTTCAAATCGGCTCTCATGGACAGCTTATGGAATGGTATGAGGATTATCAAGAGTTTGAGCCAGGTCATCGGCACGTATCTCATCTGTATGGATTATATCCGGGGAATCAGATTACCGAGCAAACCCCTGAGCTTATTGAAGCATGTCGAGTGACGCTTGGGCGTCGACTGGAGAACGGTGGTGGGCATACAGGGTGGAGCTGTGCGTGGTTGATCAGCTTGTTTGCTCGTCTGAAGGATGCAGGGCAGTCTTATCACTTCGTGCAAACCCTATTATCACGCTCGACCTATCCGAATTTATTCGATGCACATCCCCCATTCCAAATCGATGGTAACTTTGGCGGAACAGCGGGTATTGCTGAGCTCTTACTACAAAGTCATGGGGATGTCATTCAATTGCTACCTGCTCTTCCTCAAGCATGGCCAGACGGATATATTAATGGATTGAAAGCTAGGGGCGGCTTCGAGGTGGATATGGAGTGGTGTGAGCATCGTCTGGTTCTTGCACATATTCATGCTCATGTGGATGGACCTTGTCAGCTGGTGTACGATGATCAACAATTATCGGTCACAAGTAAGGACGGTTCGATCATCGAGCTTCGAGCCGGATCGTTCAATGCCGTTGCGGGAGAAGATTATTATATTCGTTAATTTGAGTGTGAACTCAATAGAAGGTTTGATTAACTTGATTCACAGAAACTTCTGCTCTAAAAGCAACTTGGGTGCAGGATGCGTGATATAGATCAGAAATGAGAGTGTCGATTCATTCGTTTTGTCTCGTTACGAGTGTGGAAAATCTGCTATAACATTAGGGAAATAGTCGATAGTTTCGACCATCTCCCTTTGCTGTAGTCTGGAGCAAGGATGGCGCAATAAGTGGGAAAATTCCCGCAAAATCATGAGTCTGGAGCAAGAATGGCGCAATGAGCGGGACAAATTCCCGTATAATCATGAAGTCTGGAGCAAGAAGAAGGTAACTTTGCCGCGGTAATCGAGTTATAGTGCAGAACCTGCTATCTGTAAGGCTTTAGCATGTCAGCCTGGTGATATCTCAGCTAAATTAGCTTGTATAAATTCCTTTTATCAAGATTACTGAGCTAGAGTCTCCTTCACATCGCTCTTCACCAGAGCTTTGTGTACCCAAGCCTTGCTCTTCCAACGTAAGCATAGGATTAAACCCCGTACCCATTCATCCACAATAAATGCAATCCATATTCCAAGTAGGCCATAGCCCAGATGAATGCCTAAGATATATATAAGCGGAATACTGAACACCCAGATCACAATAACAGATACAAGCATGGTAAACCGCATATCACCAGTAGCCTGCAGGGATCGCTCAAGCAGGATATTAAAGTTTCTGCCGGGCTCCATTAAGAATCCCAGGAGCAGTAATGTCGCACCTAGAGCAAGGATTTCAGGATCGTCTGTGAACAGTCGGAGTAAAGGCTCTCTAAATATAGCTAAGATCGACATCATACAAAGCGTGAGAACAATACTCCTAATTAAGTTGCGGAACACTTGTTTATATGCCTCCTCATGCTCGCCTGCTCCAATTAGATGACCCACGATGATCTGTAGACCTCTACCCAAGGAGATGGTCAGAATCATCACGAAGAACATGACATTCTGAGCATAAATTTTAGTTGTTAACATCTCCGCACCTAACGAGGCGATGAATATCGTTGTGACAATCTGACTAGCGAAGTAAGAAATCTGCGAGGCAGAGGAGGGCAAGCCAACCATCAGAATCTTGATGACATGCTCTCGTTTCCACCTTACAAGATCTTTCCAGAGAAGCTTAATCTGTACTCTTCGATTCAAAACCACTATATTTGCAGCTAAGCCCAGTGTTTGACTAATTAGCGTGGATATGGCAACTCCTAATACCCCAAGCTGAGGGAAACCAATAGCACCGTAGATGAAACAATAATTAAGGATGACATGGAGAACATTCATACCAACAACGACCATCATCGTATCTCTTGTAAATCCATGGGATTGAACTACCGCTGATATGGTGATCATTACGGCTTGCAGGAAGAGCGTACCACCCACAATGAGTAAGTAAATTTTCGCTTGTGAGAACAAAGCCTCCTCCAATCCGAATAAGCCAAGTAAAGGGCTACCGAAGGAAACAATCATAACACTCAGGAATAATCCGAATAGAAAATTTAGTGGGATGGCTGTGGTTACCAATCTGGGGATTTCGTCTCTCTTCTTGGCTCCGAGATATTGAGCGATAACAACAGCCGCACCCACAGAAACAAAGCTCATGATGATAACCATGAACATAATGATTTGATTAGCTACCCCAACTGCAGCAACTGCATCATCCCCAACCCTACTGAGCATGAAGGTATCAGAGGTTCTCAGGAACATATGTAAAGCAGACTCTACAAAAATTGGCCAGGCAATCGTAAAAAGGGACAATTTTTTAACATCTAGGTTGTTACTCATGATTTATGTTCTTCCCCAATCCACTATTACTTCTGTATCTCGTGCTCGTAATAAAAACCGATTTCCTGAAGAAAGGCACGAGCTATTGTCATATGTCCTACCGTGCTAGGATGTACGCGATCCCAAGCTATAGTAGCTGGATAGATATAAACCATTAATTGATCGAATGCGGCTTGTGTATCTACGAATATAGCACCATACTCATCTGCTAGTTTTCTTACAACTTGGCTGTATTGATCCATTGTTTTACGCATGGAATCATCACGGTTGGGCTCAATATAGAAAGGTGTCATCAGAATTAAACCCTTTAATAGAGGAAGTGTTTCATTGATTAGCGATCGTAATCTAGCCTCGTATTCTTCAATGTATACATGAGATTCGGTGATCGTTGGCTGATCATATTGACGCCAAACATCATTCGTTCCGATCATAATAGATAACCAGTCAGGCTTAAGGTCGATAACGTCGGTCTGCCAGCGCTCCTGTAGATCACGTGTGGTGTTGCCGCTTGAACCCACATTTGCTACGCGGATAGATAAATCTGGATATACGGAGGTTAATAAAGCGCTAACTAGTGAAACATATCCTCTACCTAAACCCTCGAACAAACCTTCCCCCACGGGGCGTTTACGATCACAATCCGTGATAGAATCCCCAATCATAACTAATTTATCATTTAAACTTAGCTTCATTATCCATAACTTCCTCTCTATGAATTTCTGTTGCTATTGATTATAAACGATTAACTAATACATATATAGCAGGAAAAATTTACGAATCGACCAATCTCTATGGAACTATTTCACGTGTCAAAATGATTTAATAATAATCTCCGATATTGGTATAATTAGTTTTAGTAGCTTAGTCATCGTAGGAAGTAAGATTGGGAATATTCATCATATAGAGAGTAAGGAGTAGTATAAATTGAATAAGAGACAAGTTTTTCTTGTGGCATCGATGTGTTATATGATCTTCTTCTCTGTGCTAAACGGTACGATGTTCAATGTAGCATTGCCTGCACTATCTGAAGAATTTGCGCTTTCCCCTTCCGGAGTTAGCTGGGTTGTTGTTGCATATTCTTTGATATTCGCTGTTGGTGCTGTTACCTACGGGAAGCTAGCTGATATCTATCCAATTCGAAGATTAATAACAATCGGCCTGATATTATTCTCAGCAGGCTCATTGATTGGATTTCTATCCGAGGCGTATTGGATGATCATTACTGCTAGGGTAATTCAGGGAAGTGGGTCTGCAGCAATACCTGCATTAGCGATGATTGCGAGTGCAAGATATTTTCCGCTAGAAAAAAGGGGCTATGTAATGGGTTTTGTTGCCTCTACCGTAGCTTTTGGATTTGGTATTGGCCCTTTACTTGGAGGAGCATTAGCCCAGGTTTTTGATTGGCGGGTATTATTTCTTGTATCTGTTAGCAGCTTGGTAGCATTACCGGTATTGCTTAGGGTATTACCTCATGAGCAGTCACAGGATGGAAGCTTTGACATTATAGGTGCTGTGCTTTTTGGAATTGGAGCTGCTGCCCTATTATTGGGTGTAAATACGAACCTATGGTTTCTAGTGCTTGGGGCACTGCTCTTGCTCATATTCTTCCTGCACATTCGGGTGAAGGAAAAACCGTTTATCCAGATTAGCTTGTTCCAAAATCGGAAATTCGTGCTCATGCTGCTGTTCACGTTATGTATCTACTTTTCTCATATGGCCACATTCTTTGTGCTTCCGCTCATATTAGAGGACGTAAACGGGCTCCAACCGGGCTGGATTGGCATGGTATTCTTCCCTGGGGCAATGATTGCGGCGATTCTTGGTATGCGTGCGGGGAAATTAAGTGATACATATGGGAGCATGGTTGTATTGAAGTGGGCAGCAATTATGATGGCAGCGGGCTTCTTGGCTATATCCTCATTAATTAGTGTATCTGTGATATGGATTAGCGTGACCTTAATTCTTATATTCCTGGGCTTCTCTAGTATTCAAGCATCACTTGCAAGCTATATGGCTAGCACATTAGATCCGAAGGAAACAGGTGTTGGTCTGGGTCTTTATAACTTAACTGCATTTATGGGGGGGACTCTTGGCCCTACACTCATATCGGCATTCCTAGAGGTGAACACAGCTCGATGGAATATGCTTAACCCAGGCGGGTTTACCTCTTACAGCAACAGTATGTTAATTGTATCTCTGATCTGCTTCAGTTCGTTATTACTATTACAAAGGGCACAAGACCCGTTAATCCAGCAGCTTCCGAGCACTCATCGGTGAATACCCCTTGTACTGCTTGAATATCTTGGAGAAGCTATTAATGCTTCCACAGCCGACCTGCTCTGCAATATCTGTAATGCTAAGCGTAGTTGAACGAAGTAATCGTTCTGCTTCATAAATTCGATGAAGATTAATATATTGAATTAAGGTCAGTCCCGTTAGTTTCTTGAATGACTTGCAGAAGTGAAAGGGACTTAAGTGAACCATATCCGCAACTTCACTAAGGGTTATCCGATCAGAGAAATGCTTCTCGATATAGAGGAGCATTTCTTTAAATTGTGCAGTTCTTAATCGGGAAGCATCGGACTCGCGTTTCTCATCATGACTAATCATGTATCCGCGGCATAACCAAGTAAAGATGAGCTGACAATATGCTCTAATCATAACCTCATAGCCATTATTCTTACTCTTGAACTCTTGGATCAAGGAGGAGATTGTCGTAACTAGCTCGAGGTAATAATCACTATTCTTGTCTATCCTATTGGAGAAGGTAGTATTACCCTCCGTATAGGGAGACACTAAATCAACCGATAACAAATTAGCGCTTTGATGTCCAACGATTGAAGGGTGGAAGACAATCGCATAGTACTTCATGTCCTGTGAGGGGTCATCATGATATCCCGCATGTAACTGCCCGCTATTGACGAATAAGAGGTCACCAGCAGAGGCGCGAATTTGACTGCCTCCAATCTGGAATATGGCTTCACCTTGATCGACGAGGATCAATTCATAGTGCTCATGCCAATGTAATTTGAGTATTTGGTTACCCGTTGGGGAGTTTTCGAAGATATTAAATGGAAAGGCTTGATTAATTAAGGTTGTATTCTCCCAGAGATCATCACGCAAGCTCAACACCTCCAAATCGCAATATCGGACAAAAAAAGCGCAATTCCTATAGAGACGATAATCTGTCTATCTATTATAGTAGAACGGTATTCTATTTACCACATCAGTCTTAGGAGATGATCATGAATGAAACAAATTCGGATTGGTACACTGGTTAAGGGTAATACCGCAGTTGAAGTTATCCCACAGATTATTCAGCATGGTTTTGAATCCTTTGGTTTAACCTTCTGGCAATCAACGGGTCATATAGACCTCGTCGAAACGGCGAAGAAGGTCAGAGCACTTGTAGATGAGAAGGACATTGTCATTGGCACATTGGGTATATTCGGCAACCCACTTACGGGGATAGGTGACAGTGCGGATACACTAGCCAGCTGGGAACGGTTAATCGATCATGCTCACTTATTCGGAACTAGCATTGTTGCAGGCTTCACGGGAAGATTACCGAATTGTCCGATCGATGAGTCGATGACGCGGTTCGCCGAAGTATTCGGAGAGCTAGCAAAGCGAGCGGAGGACAGGGGAATTCGTATCGCCTTCGAGAATTGTGATATGGGTGGTACGTGGAAGGAAGGAGAGTGGAATATTGCGCACAATCCGACTGCTTGGGAAATGATGTTCAACGCAGTACCTTCAGACAATATTGGACTTCAATGGGAGCCGACTCATCAGATGGTGAGCTTAATTGATCCGATTCCACAGCTACGTAAATGGATGCCGAAGATATTCAACGTGCATGGTAAGGATGCGACGATTGCTTGGGATATTGTGAAGGAATACGGGATACATGGTCCTAAGCAATTTGTATGGCACCGTACACCTGGATTTGGTGATACGAATTGGACGGATGTCATCTCCATCTTGCGACAGCATCAATATGAAGGAACGATCGAGATTGAAGGCTGGCACGATCCTGTATATCGAGACGAGCTAGAAATGACGGGGCAAGTTCATGGACTTCAATATCTAAAGCGATCTCGTGGTGGAGATTATGTACCTAATCCGACGGAGGCAAACTAAATGTCCATATATAAAATTATCGTTGCTGGCTGTGGAGGGATGGCCAATGCTTGGGTAGAATATGGCAAACAACGAACGGATGCCAAGATAGTGGCACTTGTAGATATCAGTGAGGCACAAGCACAAAAGCTGGCAGATAAGCATGGCCTGATTGTACCTATCTTCAAGGATGTGAAGAAGGCGGCTCAAGCAACGGGAGCCAATCTGGTGTTCGATACAACAATACCGGAGGTCCATAAGCAGATTGTCTTGTCAGCATTCGATACAGGCTGTGATGTCATGGGAGAGAAACCGATGGCCGCATCGCTTGAGGATGCGCAATTGATGTTAGAGGCTGCAAAGAATCAAGGTCGATTCTATGCAGTCATGCAGAATCGGAGATTTAACCAGAATATTCGAGGCTTACGTGACATCATTGCTCAAGGAAATATCGGAGCAGCGGGGTTTGTGAATGCCGATTTCTTCCTTGGTGCACATTTCGGTGGCTTTCGTGATGCTATGGCGAGTCCATTAATTCTAGATATGGCGATCCATACATTCGATCAAGCTAGATTTATTAGTGGGGCGGATCCCGTGTCGATCTATTGTCATGAGTTTAATCCTCCGGGCTCCTGGTACGAGGGTAATGCTGCAGCGGTTTGTATATTCGAGATGTCTGACGGATCTGTATTTAACTATCGAGGCTCCTGGTGCGCTGAGGGTGCCCCGACTTCATGGGAAGCACAGTGGCGCGTATCAGGAACGAAGGGAACAGCTATATGGGATGGACAGGCTGCTCCTTATTACGAGACCATTGTACCGACTGAGGATAAGGTATTCCTCAATAAATTTGATCGAATCGATCCAATACCGCCAGCTATGAAGAACGAAGGTCACCCTGCATGTCTGGATGAGATGTTCGATGCGTTAAGTGATGGTAGGAAAGCAGAGACCGATTGTTCAGATAATATCAAGAGTATGCAGATGGTATTCGGTGCCTTAGAAAGTGCAGCACTTGGTAAGAAAATTCTGTTGAAATAATAAAAAGTATAACTGACTATACACTTAAATCGAAAGATGGATAAGCGAGATTCTTTCCGTTATCCATCTTTCTTCCGTTATTCCACACAAGTAAGCTGAATTCTCCACTGTAGCGGAAGTTTCTTAAAGTTTCTTCCGTTAATCACCCACTAATTGACTTCTATTTATATGTTTATTAATTTAATGGAACTTCTTTCAATTAAATTAAAAATGAATTAATAACCCACTAGGCTACGTGCATAAACTGAAAAGAATACACCAGCTTTAGTTAACCAGTGACTCATTTGGCCCGAATGCTTGTTAAGTGTATTGACTTTAAGCTGGAGGGAAAGTAACATCAGATTATTAGGTAAATTAACTTAAGTAAACGTTAAGGTAACTGCCTGATAATTCGTGAATAAAGAGGGTATTCATGTGAAAACGAACATAACCATGAAGGATATTGCAGATAAACTGGGAGTCAGTGTCGTTACGGTTTCTAAAGCTCTTAACGACAAGGAAGGCGTTGGCGAGGAATTGAAAATGAAGATTAAACAGATGGCCCAAGATATTGGTTATCGGTTTAATACGAGTGCCAAGTCTATGAAAGAAGGTTTATCTTATAATATTGGTGTGATCATCCCTGAACGCTTTGCTGGTCCTAATCAATCCTTCTACCTGCAATTCTATCAGCAAATTTCCAAAGTACTCAACAAATTTTCGTATTATGGCATCCTGTACATTCTGAGTACTAAGGATGAAGAAGAGTTAAATTTACCTAAATTGTATTCCGAGAAAAAAGTGGATGGATTTATCGTGCTTGGACAAATTAGCAATGAATATATTGAGCTGCTCCAAGCCATGGACACGCCTTATGTATTCCTAGATTTCTATACGAACCATGCTGATGTTGATTCCATTATTTCCGATAGCTATTATGGCGTTTATGAAATGACAAATTACTTAATTAGTATTGGACATCAGAATATTGCATTTGTAGGCAATATTCACTCGACGAGTAGTATTCAGGACAGGTTTCTTGGCTATTATAAATCCTTACTCGAGCATAATATTCAATTGAATGATAACTATATTATTTCTGATCGAGATGAACGGGGCATGTATATAGATTTTTCGTTACCGGAACAAATGCCTACAGCATTCGTATGCAATTGTGACCAGGTTGCATACAACTTAGTTAATAAGCTGAACAAGAATGGATACGCTATTCCAAATGATTGTTCAGTTGTAGGATTTGATAACGATCTATATGCATCTATAACTGAGCCTCAGCTTACAACGATTGAGGTTGATGTGGAAGAAATGTCACTTATGGCTGTGAAGTCAGTAATAAAAAAGCTGAAAAATCAAAAAGAGAAATTCGGTCGAATCATGATCAATTGCAAAATTATCCACAGGAATTCAGTTAAATCATTGATTTAAGTAAAATAGTTTTAATGGATCAGCCAGGAAGCAATCTCCAGTGGGGAGGTGTTCCTGGCTGATTTTTTGAGCGTAAAGGAAGAGGAAAGTAAAAGTTTTAGAGGTGAAGGGTCGGTGCTTGGTCTAAGGACTTTGTAAGCAGACATCAATAGATTAACGCTAGAAGTAGCGCTATTATACAGTAAATATTCGTTATAAGGAGCCAGAACATGGGATTTTTTCTAATAGCGCTAGTTTCAGCGCTATAACGTTGTCAAGTAGGAGCTATAACGCTGAAACTAGCGTTAATAGCTCCTAAATGTAGATTTGCAGTAAATTTAGAGCATGTGCATGACACTATAGCGCTAAGTGTTGCGCTATTCCTAGCAAGTAGGGATTAGAACAAAGTACCGCTCGACGATCTTCCTGAAGAGTTTTTATAACTTAATAAAATTTAGGCAACTTATTTTTATTTAAGTAATTAACGTATTTAAATCGAAATAATCAGAATGATTTACTTTTTTTTCGCAAAATAAATGAAATAAATGAGTTTGATCTATTATATATTTCTGTTGACAGGTAAGCGCTAACAAAATATAATGAAGTTGTTAGCTAATCGTTAATCTAAAATTACCTAAGGGGGAGCAACATGAAGAAGCTTTTATTAATTGTTTTGGCAGTCGTTTTTGTATTTGGTATATTCGCAGGATGCTCAAGCAACAACAACAACAACAACAATACAGCTAAGCCTGCAAACGAAGCACCAGCAACAGACGTTAAGACTGATGAACCAGCACCAGCAGAAGCTGATATCAAAGGCGAGATTACAGTATTAACACAAAGAACTGATATCGTTGATACCGTATTCAAAGCACAGTACCTACCGAAATTTAATGAAAAGTACCCAGACATTAAAGTAAACTTTGAAGCCGTTACCGATTATGAAGGTTCAGTTAAGATTCGTATGAACACAGAAGATTATGGTGATGTTCTATTAATACCGAACAATCTTCTACCTGAAGATTTGCCGCTTTACTTCGAACCGCTTGGTAGTAAAGCTGAGCTATCCGAAAAGTATTTGTTCGCCGATGAGCGAGCATTCGAAGATGTTACTTACGGTTTACCAATCGTAGTTAACGCTAACGGAATTTTGTACAACAAGAAGGTTTTTGCAGATGCTGGTATTACTGAGCTTCCTAAGACTACAGATGAATTCTTAGCAGCTATGCAGAAGATCAAGGACAACACAGAAGCCATTCCTTTCTACACAAACTATGCAGCTGGATGGACTCTTGCAGGTCAATGGCAAGGTAATGTAACTTCCATTGCTGGTGATCCAGATTATTTCAACCTTCAGCTGCCAGTTGAGAACGATCCGTTCGCAGAAGGTAAGCCTCATTATGTGCTTTACAAATTAATGTACGACCTAGCTAAACAAGGTTTGATCGAGCCAGATCCAACCACAACAGATTGGGAGCTTTCCAAGCCTATGCTTGGTGAAGGTAAGATTGGAGCATTACTTCTTGGATCATGGGCAATCACACAGTTCCAAGATGCAGCAGGCGCTAACAAAGATAACATTGGCTACATGCCTTTCCCTTCCACAGTTAATGGCAAGATTTACTCCGCATCTGGTGGAGATTACAAAATTGCAATCAACGTAAATTCGAAGAATAAAGAAGCAGCTAGTGCTTACTTATACTGGTTCCTTGAAGAATCCGGCTATGCAGATCAGAATGGTGGTATCAATGTAGTGAAGGGCAAGCCAATGCCAGCTACACTTGCAGCATTCGATGAATTGGGCGTTGAATTGATCGCGAATACTCCAGCTCCAGCAGAGATGGATGGTTGGGTTAGTAAGATTGATATTCTAGGTGAAGTTGGTCTAGAGCAACCAGATTTCAGACAACGTATCATTGAAGCAGGTATCGGTAATAGAAAAGAATCACTTGAAGACATCTTCGCAGATCTTAATGAAAAGTGGAACGATGCAAAGCTAGAAATCACAGGTAAATAAATTGCGATTTCAATTTTAAGGATTCACTTAATGGAAGGGGAGGCGCCAACGCTCTTTCCCTTCCATTTCTTATTTTTCTTAGCATCGTCTAGGAAAATATAATGGAGGTATATTCATGTCAACTCAACTCAATCAGCCACAAGTATCAAAACCATTTGCCTTTTCTAGCTTGAGCTATAAGACGCAAAGATTGGTTATTATCATATCTTTTTCATTCATTCCATTGTTATTGCTATTTACCTTTGCTTATTTGCCGTTATTCAACTTATTCAGAGATAGCTTCTATAACTGGAATGGGGTTAGGACTAAGGAATTTATTGGTTTTGACAATTATGTAACGATCTTTACTAAGCCAGTGTATTTTTCCGTATTTAAGGTGAGCTTGTATTATTTCCTTTCCACCTTTGTACAGTTAGGATTAGCGTTATATTTTGCTACAGTATTAACTTTTAAAGTTAGAGGTAAGGATTTGTTTAAAGGCTTTTTGTTCTTCCCTTACCTGCTCAATGGTGTTGCCATTGGTTTTATTTTCCTCTATTTCTTCAAGCCTGATGGTACACTAGATTCCTTAATGAAATTAGTCGGTTTAGGCGAATATATTCAATTGTGGATCGGAAATCAGAATATTGTTAACTGGTCTCTCGCAGGGTCTTCGGTTTGGAGATACATGGGCTTTAACTTCATTGTTTTTCTAGGTGCAATTCAGTCAGTCTCAAGCGAAATTTATGAGGCAGCAGAAATTGATGGAGCGAATAAATGGCATTTGTTCAGACATATTATCATGCCGAGCATCCGAAGAATTGTAGAATTGAATATTATTCTATCTATTAGTGGAGCTATTCAAGTGTTCGATATTCCATATATTATGACTAAGGGCTCTAATGGTACTACAACATTCGTCATCCAGACGGTTGATACAGCCTTTAAATTTAGTAAGTTTGGTTTAGCCTCAGCGTTGGGTGTTGTTCTCCTGATTATTGTAATCATTGTTACACTTATACAGAATAAATTATTTGGTGAGAAGGAGGGGATCATATGACAAGAGGCGGATCTCCTCTAGTTACATTCTTCAAATATCTAACTCTGATTCTAGGTGTGCTCTCTGCCTTGATTCCGATTACCGTTGTTCTGTTTACATCACTCAAGACACCGGAGGAGAATGCGCGTAATAGTGCGTTGATGGCACCAGAGAATTGGTTGAACTTCGTTAACTACAAACGAGCGATCGTTGAAGGACATATGCTTACGGGATTTATGAATACAGTCATTATCCTAGTGATTTCTCTTGTAGGAGCGATATTGTTCGCTACGATGATCTCTTATATTCTGGATCGCTTCAATTTCAGAGGTAAGAAGTTAATTCTTGGCTTGTTTGTACTAGCTGTTCTCATGCCAGGTGTTACGATGCAAGTATCGATTTTTCAAATTATTAATAGCTTAGGATTATTTAACACACGCGCATCAGCCATTGTTCTGTATGTGGGAACGGATATCATCGCAGTTTACATTTTCCTGCAATTCCTTAGAACCATTTCTCAGGAGCTCGATGAATCAGCTATGTTAGATGGGGCATCCTATCTTACTATTTACTACAAAATTATATTACCTCTTCTTAAGCCTGCTATCGCGACCGTTGTTATCATTAAGGGTGTTGGTATATACAATGATTTTTATATTCCTTTCTTATATATGCCAAAAGAAGGACTCAACGTTGTATCGACAGCACTCTACAAATTTAAAGGTCCATATGTATCTCAATGGGAAGTTATCTGTGCAGCCATCATTGTATGTATCATTCCAACATTGATTGCATTCTTATCTCTACAAAAGCATATTTACAATGGGTTCACGCAAGGCTCGGTCAAATAACTTACACATATAAAGGAGTAGTAACTAACCATGAGTGTTACAGAGAACAGCTTAGTAGGAATCATTGGAGAACGATTGCCGAATATGCCATGGCAGGATAAGCCGATTGGCTTGGACGCACCGGTCTGGCGCCATAGTGCAAACCCAGTTGTCGGACGGAATCCGGCGAAGAATATTGCGAGAATATTCAATAGTGCTGTTGTCCCTGTAGATGGCAAGTATGTCGGTGTATTCCGAGCAGAGACTGTGAACGGTCGACCGCATCTTCAGATGGGCTGGAGCGAGGATGGCCTAGCTTGGACTTTTGCTGAAGAGCCTATCGCATTCGTAGATGAGGATGGTCAGCCCTACCAGCCCCGATATGCCTACGATCCACGTTTACTTAAAGTGGAAAATTCATACTATATCATCTGGTGTACGGATTTTCATGGCGCTGCAATTGGTATGGCTAAGACTGACGATTTCAAGACGTTTGTAAGACTTGAAAATCCCTTCTTACCGTTCAATCGTAACGGTGTATTGTTCCCTCGTAAGATTAATGGGAACTTTGCGATGCTCTCACGTCCCAGTGACAGCGGACACACGCCTTTTGGTGATATTTTCGTAAGTGAGAGTCCTGACCTAGTTTATTGGGGCAAGCATCGGCATGTGATGAGTAAGGGTGGAGACGGCTGGTGGCAAGCACTGAAGATTGGTGGTGGACCAGCTCCTATTGAGACTACTGAAGGCTGGTTAATTTTCTATCATGGTGTAACAGGTACTTGTAATGGTTATGTCTATAGCATGGGTGCTGCTATCCTTGATTTAGACCAACCCTCTATTGTGAAGTATCGCTGCAAGAATTATATATTGACGCCAGAAGAATGGTATGAGGAAAGAGGCTTCGTGAATAACGTCATCTTCCCATGTGCGACCTTATGTGATTCAGATACTGGTAGAATTGCGATCTACTACGGTGCTGCAGATACTTATGTTGGTGTTGCTTACACACAAATTGATGAAATCGTAGCGTACATCAAGGATAATAACGAGCAGGTATTGGAAGATCAGAGTATTGGCAAGCTATAATCGGAAAGTGATCTGAAGATCATTATAAGTGGAGCCGCAGATGATTTTTCTGTGGTTCTATTTATTTATCAAAGCCTCAAAGATGCGGCTTACAAAAGCAGGAAATTTAGCGAACTTTGTCGAAATTATATTGAACAAAAGTTAACATGACCAAGTGACGTTGAGGTGCCTTAATGAAAGGATGTCGGAGTAATTACTTCCGAACTACTATACTAATTGTATTATTCATGTGTGTTCTGCTTCCTTACCATACATATGGATTGGATGAAGATCGATCAAATGTGATAACAGAGTGGCAAATCATGTGGATAGAAGAAGGGAAAGACTCCGTAGATTATGAAGATGTTAAATCATCCTCCTCGGTGGATTGGATTCATGTCGATTCACTGAAGTCTATACCTGCGCCTCCACAAGGTGTGTCATCTGCCTGGATTAAGATTACCCTGCCCGTGCTCCAGTTCAACAACTTAGGCTTATATATTTCTGATATATATGCCCAGAATATTTACATTTATTTTTATGACCAAGTCGTTTTTAAATCCGAGCGAAATTATTTGTTTGATGAGAATAGAATTCTCTTATCGATGGATGCCGAAGACTCAGGAAAATCGATTTACATTTGGGTTGAGAATTTGAATAAATCGAATCATAGCTTGGGTATAGATCGAGAAGTGCAGGTTGGTAATTATAAGGAGCTATTGTTTATATATGCAAAGACAGATTTGGGAAGCATAATGCTAGGAAGTGCTTATACACTCATTGCTTTGATTATTCTATTGTCTTCTCTATTTTTAGCTAAGAAACAAATATGGCTATCTATTTCATTAAGCATCGTTATTCTTACGATGGGATTGCTATTCATCACAGCCCCCCCGTATGTATTCATATTCTTTGAGGAATATGGAGCAATCTTCGAGATTATATTTGATGTGGGGTTACTGGTTTCTATTCCAGCGTTATTGATCTTCTTTGAGTTAATATTTGGTCCAAGCTATTTTTCTATCATTACAAAGCTGAGGAAATTTCAAGTCTCATACTCATTATTCTGTATTCTTCTCATGATCGCCAATATCCTAGCCTCTTATCAATTTGATGCGCTTAATTACTATATGTCTGTATCTTTGTTCGGTATTTCCATGATCATCGTCTTTCTAGTGCTGTGTATCGTTGCGATCCATCGTGCAATCAAGAAAAACGTGGACGCCATTATCTTCTCAAGTGGCTTTTTCATATTTGCTTTGACTGGATTAGCTGATCTGATTAGGTTTTATTCATTTGACGCGCAGAACACCTTCCTGTGGAGGTGGGGATCAATTTGTTTTATATGCTCGCTTATCCTTCTCCTTAACCGGAATTTAGCAAATTATCATAAACAGATGAAGAACAATGCAAGCAAGCTTGAGAAGTTTAGTTATCAGCTACAGCGGTCTGAGAAGATGGAGATTATAAGTGAGCTTGCAGCATCCATAGCTCATGAGGTGAGGAATCCCTTACAGGTAACTAGAGGCTTTCTACAATTGTTCGCTGAGAAAACAGACATTAAAGAAAGGGAATATATGCATCTAGCGATATTAGAATTAGATCGAGCGGCCAATATTATTACTGATTTCCTCACCTTTGCTAAACCTCAGCTTGAAGGGGTTGCCATACTCGATGTGGCTTCAGAGCTTAAACATATTGAAGGTATTATTGTTCCCTTAGCTAACCTTCAAGGAGGGAAGATTGAGCTTGAGCTAGACTCTAATCTTCATATACAAGGTAACTCTGCTAAATTTAAGCAAGCGATCATCAATATCATTAAGAATAGTATCGAAGCTATACATGTTGAAGGTATAATTATAGTAAGAGCCTTCAGATTTCAAGACGAGGTTATTATCGAGATTAAGGATAATGGTGAAGGTATGGATCCCGATGGTCTGAATAGATTAGGTGAGCCTTATTTCTCTACCAAAATTAAAGGTACTGGACTAGGATTGATGGTTACCTTCGGGATTATTGAGATGATGCAGGGGCGTATTATGTTTAACAGTATTAAGGGGGAAGGTACTGAGGTCCTTATTGGGTTTCCAGCCTCTCAATAAAATGCTAGACATCCCATTGTTAAAGGGAATGTCTAGCGATAAAGTATGTATATAATTACCAGCGGGCTTCGGGTTCTACACCTTCAACGATGACTTCTGAGGGTTTAGGTGGGATTACGAGGTAATATAAGTTTGTATTCTCCTCAACGGCAATTAATTCTAATGACTTTGGTATCTCGATTCCAAAGGTTTTCTGAATGGTAGATTTAGGATCTGCTAATAAGTTTTCTTTGAATGTAGGGTCTTCCCAAGCCTTCTGAATAATTTGTTGCTTCAGGTTCTCATTGGTTGACATCTTCAGCACCTCACTGTAAATTTTTAACTTACCTGTTTACACTAGCATAATAAGCAGTCAAAATCTAGCATTATTCTAGTGCATTAGACATCCAATAATGGAATCCACCTTGAATAATTGCATCTCGATTCTTTTCTATCGTGGAAGCTTCTTCTAATAGGTGCTTAACGATATAGTCATGAAATGAGAGTAAATGTGGAATCACATGATTAGATACAGCTAAATGCTTTTGATGCTTAACTGCGGTATCAACAAATGGAGTAAGGAGAGTTTTTGTATAAATTGCTTCTTTAATGAAAGACTCATTAATTTCACCAGTAAATTCGATCGGATTCAGAGAGATGATGAAATCGATTAAGCTATTATAATTTTCTTCGAGCAAATCCACTTGCCAATCCACCCAATCATCGGCCATTTGAAGCGTCGCTAGTACATGATCAATAGCATCAGAAACAATAGGGATAAGATTAGGCTGTTCCATTAGTAAACAAGCGCCTGTGCTACAGAGCTTTAGTGGGCTCGCCTTACGGGCCATAAGTAAAGGGTTCTTCAGATAATGATGTGCTTGGCCCTCATTGGATACTGCTTCAGCCCAATCAGTTATATATATGGAATAGAAGGACCAGAATGGAGAGCCTGTGGGGAATAGCTCCTGATAGCTCTCAAGGAACTTCATGTGTAATAGGTTGGCTAGAGGTAGCTGATATTTACCAGGAAGAGAAGATGAATCCATTTGATCATCCTGAATGAAAAAGTATAACATTCCTAGGACATTGGCCACGGATAAACGATTACAGAGCTTACGATCCATAGGTAGAATATCCATCATCCAGAATGGCAACAAATAGCATATATAATTATTAGAGCTGCCGTCTTTAAGGACATTAAACCCGTTTAGATAGCTTAGGCCTGTATAATTAAGTGGCTGTGGAAATTTGTTAATAATGGCTTCTACTTCTGAGAATACCTCAGCGAGCTCAGCTTCGTAATCCAGATACCAGTTCAATGATCCCATCCCTTTCCCGACAATTGTAATTATCCTCGCATAAGATATTTTTACACAATATGACATGGTTAGCAATATTATTTACAATAGCAGATGGATTTCTCAATAGTTTATGGTGGAGACTTGCAGATTGTTTGAGAAATAGATACCATGATAAGTATATCTGGAATAATGAAAGGGAGATGGACATGTCTAGTTCGGACAAGGATCTAAGAATACGCAGTATTGTTATCAGTGAAGGCGAGAATCGTTCTCCTAACCGCGCTATGCTTCGCGCAGTTGGCTTCACAGATGAGGATTTCAAAAAGCCGATGATCGGTGTAGCAAGCACATGGAGTGAAGTTACACCTTGTAATATGCATATTGATAAATTGGCGATATCCGCCAAGGAAGGTGTAAGGAAGGGTGGAGGAGCTCCACTTATCTTTAACACGATTACGGTGTCTGACGGTATTTCTATGGGCCACGAGGGAATGAAGTATTCTTTACCAAGTCGTGAGGTCATTGCAGACTCCATTGAGGTAGTGGTTGGTGCAGAAAGATTAGACGGCGTTGTTGCTATCGGTGGCTGCGATAAGAATATGCCTGGATGTATGATTGCTATTGGGCGATTAAACTTGCCAGCTGTATTCGTATATGGAGGTACCATTCAGCCAGGCAGATCAAATGCAGGTAAGGATCTTGATATTGTGTCCGCTTTCGAAGCTGTGGGTAAATTTAATAAAGGTGAAATAGATCGCGAGGAGCTACATCATATTGAGTGTCAGGCTTGTCCTGGGGCTGGTTCCTGCGGAGGGATGTATACAGCGAACACGATGGCATCAGCAATCGAAGCGATGGGTATGTCTTTACCTGGAAGCTCATCGAACCCAGCCATTGCACGTTCTAAATCAGATGAGTGTGCTGAAGCAGGTGCTGCAGTAGTTGAATTGTTACGCTTAGGATTATATCCTAGAGATATCATGACAATAAAAGCATTCGAGAATGCGATCACGGTTGTGATGGCCCTTGGTGGTTCTACGAATGCATTCCTACATCTTATAGCAATGGCACATGCTGTTGAAGTGGATCTCAAGCTTGAGGATTTCGAAGCTATTCGCTTAAGAGTTCCGCATTTGGCTGATTTGAAGCCAAGCGGCAAATATGTGATGCAGGATTTGTGTGATGTTGGTGGAGTACCAGGTGTGATGAAATTATTGTTGGAGCAGGGATTATTACATGGTGATTGTATCACCGTAACGGGTAAGACATTAGCTGAGAATCTTGCTGAGCTAGAGCCATTGAAGAGTGGTCAAGTTATCATTCGTCCATTCAATAATCCACTGAAGCCAACGGGTCCGCTTGTTGTGCTGAAGGGAAATTTGGCTCCTGAGGGTGCTGTTTGTAAGATGTCTGGGCTTAAAGTGAAATCGATGACGGGTCCAGCACGGGTTTATGATTCTGAGGAAGAGGCAACCGAAGCATTACTAGCGGATAAGATTACGGCTGGAGATGTCATTGTTATCCGATATTGTGGTCCTAAAGGTGGACCCGGGATGCCAGAAATGTTATCTATTAGCGCTATCGTTATTGGTAAGGGCTTGGGCGGAGAGGTGTCACTTATAACAGATGGTCGATTCTCAGGTGGAACACATGGCTTTGTCGTTGGTCACATCTCGCCTGAAGCGCAGAATGGCGGGCCTATCGGCTTACTGCAAGAAGGGGACATGATCACCATTGATAGTGAGACGCAAGAGCTTACTGTCGATCTTACGGAAGCTGAGCTAGCGGAGAGACGTAAGAATTGGGTTGAGCGTCCACTTCGCTATACACGTGGTGTATTGGCCAAATATGCAAAGCAGGTTTCATCAGCTTCATTAGGAGCGGTAACAGACTAAGCATATATGCATAATTAAGAAGAGGCTGTCTCAAAAGTGAACTGCACCCCGTCAAGTAGACAGTATAAATAATAAGTAGTCATTAAGCGGCCTTAGTCCTAATTTCCATTGGACTGAGGCCGTTTAATTTTGCTGCAATCTTTCGGCATTTGAATGTCGTGTTCTCACCTTAATGATAATGGAACCGAAAACTATTTGTGTAATTTTGTCTATGATATATATCACAATATATGCTTCCGGGCACGCAATTTTTTTTGCGCGTTACCGCCTAGAAGATTTCGGTTACCAAATGATCTAGGTATATTATCGTAGTTATAAGACATGAATCGACATTCTGAATAAACGATCGTTCATCCTGGATCGTCTGAAGGACCGGAAAGGGGGAGCTAATCATTGGTAGAATACTAGTCGTAGACGATGCAGCGGTTATGAGTATCATGATCAAGGAGATCCTTACTCGAGGAGGGCATCAGGTCGTCGGAGAAGCCAATAATGGATTGGAGGCTATTAAGAAGTTCACTGAGCTTAAGCCCGATTTAGTAATTATGGATATCGTAATGCCGGAGATGGATGGAATTACAGCATTAACTGAAATTCGTAAATTAGATCATGGTGCTAGGATCTTAATGTGCTCTTCCATGGAGCAGAAGGCCATATTGACCGAAGCGTTTCAGGCTGGAGCGAGAGAGTTTATCCTGAAGCCTTTTCATTCGGAGCGACTTCTCAATTATGTTAATAATATGCTAGAGACTATTGCTGAAGCATGTGAGGGGTGACAAGTTCATTGGATGATAAATCTTTATCCGCCGATCCCATATTGGAAATGTTCATATTCGAAACTAATCAATACATTGAACAAATAGAGCAAACGATTATCGAAGGAGAGAAGTCTGGCGGCTTTAATGAGGAAATGGTCAATGAGATATTAAGAGCCATGCATACCATTAAAGGCTCTTCAGCCATGATGATGTATAGGGGAATTGCAACATTGACGCATGCGCTCGAGGACTTATTCTATTACATGCGTGAGAGTAAGCCGTTGAATTTAGATTTTCACAGATTATCTGATCTTGTCCTTGAAGGGGTTGATTTCCTTAAGGTGGAGATGATTAAGATCAAGAACGGTGATCTGCCTGACGGTCAATCAGACGGCTTAATCACTAAGGTTCAAGTATTCCTAAAGCAGCTTCATAATTACACAACAACCTATAGTGCTTTGATTTATTTCGTAGATGGGTGTGAGATGGAGAATGTACGTTCATTCTCGGTTATCCATAATTTGAAGGAGCATGCAGAAATCATTAGGTATATGCCCGAAGATATACTGGACAATGATGAATCTGCACAGGTCGTGAAAAATCAAGGATTTCAGGTCTGGTTTCGTAGCGATAAACCAGAGCACGAGCTGTTGGATTTCTTTCATCATTTATTATTCTTGAAATCTCTAGAATTCTCAGTATGGAATGATCCGTTATGCAATATAGTATCACCTGTTATTGAATTGGATCCTATACGTACAAGTGAAATGACAGAGGAAATCAAGATTGTGAAATCGCAGTCAAGCTTCTCACAGCAGAGTGTAATCAGCGTGAACGTCTCAAAGCTAGATAGTCTAATGGACTTGATTGGCGAGCTTGTAATCTCAGAGGCCATGGTAACACAGAACCCAGAACTTAAGAATCTGGAGCTTGATCACTTCTGGAAATCGGCCAGACACTTACACAAGATTACGGGTGAGATTCAGGATATGGTGATGTCGATTCGGATGGTTCCACTCTCCACCACCTTCACGAAGATGCACCGGATAGTTAGGGACATGTGCAAGAAGCTAGATAAAGAAGTAGAGCTAGATATATTCGGTGAAGAAACCGAGGTAGATAAGAATATCATTGAGCATATTTCTGATCCGCTGATGCATCTCATTCGAAATGCTATCGATCACGGAATTGAGACACCTGAGGAACGATTGGTCAAAGGTAAGTCAAGAGTAGGCAGGATTATGCTTGAGGCAAGGAATGCTGGAAGTGATGTATTAGTCATCGTGAAGGATGACGGCAAAGGGATCGATAAAGAGAGGGTGCTGAAACGCGCAAGAGAGAATGGTCTCTTGTCCAAGTCAGCAGAAGAAATGACAGATAAAGAAATATTTGCTCTCATTTTCCTTCCTGGATTTTCAACTAATGAGGATGTAACAGAATTCTCCGGGAGAGGAGTAGGCATGGATGTTGTGACCCAGAACATTGAAGCAGTTGGTGGCTCTGTATCGGTAGAGAGCACGCCGGATGTCGGATCAGTCATCTATATTAAGATACCACTTACACTTGCAATCATTGATGGAATGAATATCCGAGTGGGTCAATCTCGATATACCATCCCTATGGTGTCCATTAAAGAATCATTCAGGGCTAGGGATGAAGAGGTGTTCACAGATCCAGAAGGACACGAGATGATTATGGTTAGAGGACAATGCTTCCCTGTCATGCGTTTGCATGAGAAGTACAAGGTGCGTACAGAGATCACGCAGTTTTCTAAGGGGATTATGATTATGGTGGAGAGTGAGAATGATAATTGCTGCCTTTTCGCCGATGAGCTACTTGGTGAGCAGCAGGTGGTAGTAAAAGCACTCCCTGGATATATCAGGAATACGAGAAGCATCAAAGGCCTGACTGGCTGTACCTTGCTAGGAGATGGAAGCATAAGCCTGATACTAGATATTGCAGGTCTGATTGGATCGGTCAAGGAAGTTCGTGAATGAATTTGAATAGCTGGAGAAAGGAGAAATCCATATGAATGAAGCCTTAACGGAGCAGATGGAGCTGGAGGAGGATACCCAGAGAGGAAAATTTCTTACTTTCAATCTTGCGAATGAATCGTATGGCATCGAGATTAAGTATGTTACTGAAATCATTGGTATTCAACCCATCACGGAGGTGCCGGATTTACCTGAATACATAAAAGGCATTATTAACCTCAGAGGAAAGATCATACCTGTGATGGATGTAAGACTTCGCTTTAGGAAGAATCAGATGGATTACAATGACAGAACCTGTGTAATTGTTATTGATATTAAGGAGTTATCCATTGGATTAATTGTAGATACGGTTGCCGAGGTGCTCTCAATTTCAGATGCAGATATCGTGCTCCCACCAGAGATGAGTAAGGGTGTTAATCAATTTATCAAAGGGATAGGCAAGGTTGGTCAGGATGTTAAGCTTATCTTAGATTGTAATAAGCTGCTTAATGAGGATGAGATAGATCTTTCTGTCATATAACCATCAAAACATTGGAGGTCCTAAACATGAATGGGTTCAAAAATCTTAAAATATCAACAAAATTAGTTAGTAGTTTCATTATCGTCGCTCTCATCGCTGGGGTAGTTGGTTTAGTAGGAATCATGGAAATACGTGAGTTAGACAAAAGTGGAACAGAGCTATATGAGAATATGACAATTTCATTAACTTATGCTTCAGAAATGGCAATTAGCTTTCAGAAAATGCGCGTAGATATTCGCGATATGATTCTTGCACCGGACCGTGAAGAGAAAATTAGTGAATATACTGATGTTATGCAGTCCATAGAGAACATTAATAAATTTGCAGTTCAGTTTGAAGCGTTAATTCTTCTAGATGATATAAAGCAGGCCTATCAAGCATACTTGGGGACGAGAGAAATGTTTGACACCCATTTGGAAACGATCCGTCAGCTGGTGTTGAATAATAGAATAGATGAAGCAATTATCCTGCTTAATGATGAGATGGACATTGCCTCAGATGCTCAAGAAGCTGCAATAATGAAGCTTATTCAGTTGAAAGTAGAACAAGCTGCTATTAAGTCTGAGAATAATAGTAGAACAGCAGAGACAGCTTTACTAATAATGGAAGCGATTATTATAGTGGGAATGATTGTAGCCATAATACTAGGTGTGATCATCTCACGTATGATCAGTATTCCGCTTAGGAAAATTGTGGATGCTGCTGAACTCATTGCAGATGGGGACTTAAACGTCCAATTAGACATCAAGTCTAAGGATGAGGTGGGAATTCTCGCAGATGCTTTTAGTCGAATGACTACGAATATCAATGATGTTATGACGAATATCAATACCTCCTCTGAGGAGGTGGCTTCTGGCTCTAAGCAGGTTTCGGAATCGGGAGTAGCACTTTCCCAAGGAGCTACTGAGCAAGCAAGCTCGATCGAGCAATTGACTGCTTCCATGGAGGAAATTGCCGCACAAACGACACAGAACGCAGTCAACGCAAATCAAGCAAACACGGTAGCTTTGGATGCGAAATCAGATGCTGTCCAAGGAAACTCACAAATGCAAGAAATGCTTAACGCGATGCAAGATATTAACGAGTCGTCGGGCAATATTTCCAAAATTATCAAGGTTATCGACGAAATTGCCTTCCAAACTAATATTCTAGCATTGAACGCTGCAGTGGAAGCAGCGAGGGCCGGGCAGCATGGAAAGGGCTTTGCTGTGGTAGCTGAAGAGGTGCGGAATCTAGCAGCAAGAAGCGCGAATGCGGCGAAGGAAACAACGGTAATGATTGAAGGGTCGATCCAGAAAGTACAGGGTGGCACTAAGATTGCTAATGAAACCGCGACTGCCTTGAATAAGATCGTTGGTGGAGTCACACAAGTAGCAGAGCTGGTCAATCAGATAGCTACGGCATCCAATGAGCAAGCGACGGGAATTGCCCAAGTTAATCAAGGTATTATGCAAGTATCTCAAGTGACACAGACGAACTCAGCTACTTCTGAGGAGAGCGCTGCAGCAAGCGAGCAATTGTCTAGTCAAGCCGAGATGCTGAAGGAGCAGGTTAGTCGTTTCAAGCTGCGTAAGAGTTCAGCTATTTCATATCGGAATGAGGAATTGAGTCCTGAATTACTTAGAATGATTGAGAACATGTCCAATAAGAATAAGGCATCTAAGATGTCTGACAAAAGAAGAGAAGCTACACCAATTAAAGCTAGGATCGCTCTGAGTGATCAGGAATTCGGTAAGTATTAGGAAAGTGATTAACTTTAAAGGAGAGTCTTACTCAATGTGAGGCTCTCCTCTTGTTTAGGGGGAGTATCAAATGGTGATTACAGAAAAGGAATTTGTAGAGTTGACGACATATATTAAGCAGCAATATGGCATTCACATGAAAGAAGAGAAGCGTACCTTACTCATTGGGCGGCTTCAGCAGCTACTGGTGCAGAAGAATTTCGCCAGCTTCACTGAATTCTTGGAGCATGTTAAGTCCGATAAAACTGGACATGCTTTAGTGGATCTAGCTGACAAAATAACGACTAATCACACTTTCTTTATGCGTGAAACAGATCACTTTCAATTTTTTCAAACCCATGTGCTGCCTGAGCTTACTGCTAGGCTGAAGGAAAAGGATATAAGAATATGGAGTGCTGGATGCTCATCGGGTCAAGAGCCTTATACCTTAGCTATGATTCTATCCGATTATTTCGGTAAGGATAAGATTTGGTGGAATAGCCAGATCTTAGCTACAGACATATCTACTCGATCCTTACAGACGGCAGCAGCAGGAGAATACCCAATCGAACAAATTCAGACACTTCCAGCGAAGTGGCGAGAGAATTATGTGAAGGTCAAGTCTACAACGACCTCTGTAATCTGCGATAAGCTTAAGGGAGAGGTTATCTATCGTAAATTTAATTTAATGGAGCCTGTATTCCCCTTTAAGAAGAAGTTCCACGTCATCTTCTGCCGCAATGTAATGATTTACTTTGATAACCCGACAAAGGAAGCCCTGGTGGACAAGTTTTGGGATCAGCTGGAATATGGAGGTTATCTCTTTATTGGCCATGCAGAATCATTGAATCGGGACAAGACAGCATTTCGGTATATTATGCCTGCAGTTTATAGAAAGGAATGAGCGCCATGATTAAAAGCGGGAAAATTAGAGTGTTAATCGTTGATGATAGTATGGTATATAGAGAAGTACTAGCTAAAGGGTTATCCACTGATCCAATTATTGAAGTTGTTGCAACGGCCAAGGATCCTTTTGATGCTAGGGACAAAATATTGGAGTTCGAACCAGATGTGATGACGTGCGATGTAGAGATGCCACGAATGAACGGTATTGATTTTATAAAACGATTGTTACCACAGTATCCTCTGCCGGTTATCGTTGTTAGCACGATCAGTGATGCAGTGTTCGAAGCGATGAATGCAGGAGCTGTAGATTTTGTTAATAAGCCTGATATTCGCTACTCGAGCGAAGTGGAGTCGTTCCTCAAGGATCTGATTAAGAAAGTGAAGATTGCTAAGAATGCCAAGGTACATCCTTACACTGGGCGGAATCCGTCCGCAGTATCAACAATTAATCGTTCATCAGGAATGGATAGAGGCATAATTGGAATAGGTGCATCTACAGGTGGTACTGAGGCTATTCACACGATCCTTAAATCCCTGCCTGATCAAATTCCAGGAATTGTTATTGTTCAACATATTCCTCCAGTGTTCTCTCGAATGTTCGCTGAACGCTTGAATGGTTCTACCTTATTGCAGGTAAAGGAAGCGGAAACTGGGGATTTACTCGGTCCAGGTAAAGTTCTAATTGCACCTGGAGATCGCCATATGAGAATTAAGAAACGTGGAAATGAATATAGAGTGGAATGCTTCGAAGGAGAGAAGGTGAATGGACATTGTCCTTCTGTAGATGTGTTGTTCGAATCCATCGCGAAGGAAGCTGGCAACCATGCAATTGGTGTCATATTAACAGGAATGGGCTATGATGGTGCTAGAGGGTTACTGGCAATGAAAAGAAGTGGAGCCATCACAATTGGACAGGATCAGGAATCGTCAATTGTCTACGGTATGCCAAAGGTAGCCCATGAAGCTGGTGCTGTTGAGCAGCAAATGCCGTTAATTCAGATTGGCCCTATGCTATGCTCTTTGACCAAAGGATTAACTAATAAGTAGAGAATACTTTCATTGAATAAATAGGGATACTTGCTATAATTAAACTCTACTACCCTAGATCCGCTATTTTAAAGGGGAATTGAAATTTATGGAAATGCTGGAGAGGCTTGAGAAGCTAGAAGTCGAGAATGCAAGGTTATCTCAGGAATTGAATCGTACGAAGGATCAGCTACATAAGGTGATAGAGAGCAAAGAAAACTATAAGATTATAATAGATAACATCTCTGATTTGGTAGCGCTTATTAATCCTCAGGGCTTATTGCAATATGTGTCACCTTCACACGAGAAAGCGCTTGGCTATCCCATTGAAGAGTTAATGAACATGGAACCAGCGTTATTCCTTCATCCGGAGGACCATGACCGTTTCATAGCAATTGCAATCGAGCTTTTGCAAACGAATGGAACCGTCGAGACGATCGTTCGCCTGATACGCAAGGACGGCGGGGTTCTATGGCTGGACGCTGTATTCGTTTCGGTACTCAATTCGGATGGGCAATTGCGCTCTATCTTATGTCGGGGAAGAGACATCACTGATCGTCAGGTTGTTGAGCAAGCTCTAGTAGAAAGTGAGGAGCGTTATCGTTCATTAATTCAGCTATGTCCATTACCAATAGAAATTCATAAAGACGATATCATTACCTTTGTCAATTATGCATCGCTTAAACTGTTAGGTGCAGAGAACGAGCAGATTATTGGACGATTGATAAGCGATTTTATTCATCCTGAAGATATGAAACGATTAGGGGAGGAGAGCATATCCTCGGATCAAACCATCGAATGCCGCTTGTTGGATCTGAAAAGAAATGTGCTTGATATCGATGCTAGAGGCGTCCGCCTACAGGACGGCAGCTCATTATACATTATACAAGATGTAACTACACGTAAGAAGGTTGAGGCTGTAATTAAAGATAGTGAGCAATACTATCGACGATTAGTTGAATTGTCACCACTAGCGATAGGAACTCATCTGGACGGTGAATTGATTTATTTGAATCCAGCGGGCTTAGCGCTTTTAGGTGAAGAGTCTTTGGATGATGTACTAGGTCGGAGCATATATGATGTGATGCCACCTGAGAGCGTGCAGAGGGCATTAAATTACAGATATCATGTGGTTCATAATCATAAACAACCCCCGTTAGAAATTGAGATTTATTCAAAGCGTGGTGAGAAGATACATGTGGAACTGGTAAGCAGCTATGATGAGCATACACAAATGATTCAATTTATGATGAATAATATAACGGAACAAACGAGGAACAAAATTGCTCTAAGAAATAGCGAAGAGCGATATTATCTACTTCAGAATAGCTTAGATCGGTTTTCCAAGGATGTATTCGGAATTATAAGCATATCTGGCTTGGAAAAACGTCTGGTTACGGAGGTTCAGAACATCCTCGAAACCGAATTTGTTACCATTGTGGAGTGGGACACAGAATTCGGTTCATCCACCAGAGAAGGTAATCATAGGTTATCCAACATACAAGAGGAATGTATCTTACAATTAAATCCAGATCAAATGATTCAGAACGAATTATTATCAATTGACCAAGATTGGATAATCAAGATTGGAGAAAGTTACGGCAAGCATGTTCTCTTGTATATTGGAAAGACGAACAATCTCAACTATAATGCCCAGCATGTATGGCTGAGAACACTAACTCGCTACGTGAATGTACTCTATGATAACTTCCACGTTATTGAGGAGCTGAGTATCGAACTGAAGGATTTTGTGAGTACACCTACAGCTCCTCCTTGGCTTTTACGTATATTCTTCAATATTTCTGAGAATGAGAGGAAACGACTATCTCAAGATTTGCATGATTCAGCACTTCAGGAGCAGATCGTATGGTATCGTAGGTTAGAGATGCTCAACCTATCTAGTGAGTTTTCTTCAGATATGAAGCATAAGATCAGCGAAATCATGGAAGGGCTATTGGATGTGATCTATCAGATTCGAGTTACTTGCAGTGAGCTTAGACCCCCATTATTGAAGGAAATGGGACTTGTGTCCTCGTTAAGAAGCTTATTCGATACGACCCAAATGCGCAGTGATTTCTTAATTAACTTCAAATCAGAATTAGTAAATGACGATTTTGGAGACGAGCTAACGATGAGCATCTATCGGATCATCCAGGAGCTTTTGACGAATGCGGCAAAGCACTCTCAAGCGAAAATAACTAAATTTAAGCTGCTATCATCGAAAGGGAATATCATATTAGAATATGAGGATAATGGCATAGGTATGGAAGGCGAGATTCAAGATAAGAGTTTTAGGAATATGGGCATGTATGGTATACGAGAGCGTGTTAGAAGTATGGAGGGGACGGTACAATTCGAATCTCACCGTAATGCAGGTTTGAAGGTTTGGATCAGTATTCCGCGAGTTTCCAATGGTGTTCATAATCACATTGAATAATAGTCACATAGATTCATGCAGATGTGTATGTAAGGGAGATATCAATGATTCATATTCTGTTAGTAGACGACCACCCTTCTGTGGTGGAAGGAACAAAGTTGATGCTCGAGAGGGAACACGATATGCGAGTTACCATTAGCAGTAATGGCAATGAAGCACTTCACTTGATTTCCTCTGAGCAATTTGATGTGATGTTATTCGATCTGAATATGCCGAATTTGAATGGTGTAGAATTGACCAAGAAGGTAATAGAGTTAAATCCGGAAGCTGTTATTGTGATCTTCACTGGATTTGATATAACACCTTATTTTAACCAATTGCTAGATATTGGGGTCACAGGTTTTGTGCAGAAGACAGCTACAAGAGAGCACCTCGTAAATGTAATTCGGTGTGCTATTCTTGGTGAAGCAGTTATTTCTTTAAGTCTACTTAGAGAGATGCGAAATAGACAGGCTGGTGATCAACCAGTCATTAATAAGCAGTTGTCGGCAAACGATTTGGAAATTCTCCGCGAAGTTGCCAAAGGAAAGAGTAATAAGGACATCGCGACAGCCATGCTGATGAGTCAGCGTTCACTGGAGTATGCGCTTACCCAACTATTTCAGAAGCTACAGGTGAAATCTAGGGTGGAGGCTGTGGCTAAATCGAAGGAATTAGGTTTTATTCTGAACGAGCAATAACATCCAATATTTAATCTTGTGGTGGAAACCATATGCTTCGTAGATCGATCCAGCCTTGAGCATTCATAGTTACACCTCTAACGGATGGAAGAAATGCGGTATGGATCGGTTTTTCATCCAGAATGAATAAGAGATGCTCCTGTATAAGCTGTTCCTCGATTTCATGAAGTAGCCTGATCCTCATTGTTGTATCAATTTCATTACAAATACGGTGAAGTCTACGTCGTACATCCGTTCTAGCATGAGACTCAACATGCTCAGACATTGTGGAATATAGATCATAAAGTCTGAGCTGTTCATCCTGATCACGAATAATTGAGAATAAGATGAGATCCGATTCCAATCGAATAGAGCCCTTGAAGTCCTCAGGAGAAACTAAATTAAGATGACAGTCATACCCGAATTTCTCTAGCGTATCAGAAAGCGTATGGGCATCCTGCTTATATTGTTCGATTGTAGTTAGCTGTAATTGGATTGACGGCAACATAGGTACCTGTTTAATGCTTATATCCGTTGCATGATTTAAGCAATTAAATAGGTGGGCTCGAGTTCTAACATTCATCAATGGTCCTGATTTGTGTGTGTTACAAGTAATAAATTTGCGTGTTGTTATATCCGAGTGAATTTGGCTCCAGGCATCGCCTTGATAATCGGGTGAGCTTGGGTTATGAACAACCTGAAACGGATTAATGCTATAGCTGTTAGGTCGTTTATCCTCGAAAGGAACATGAAGAATTTCAACCCGATCCAAGTGGGGTCTTCCTGCATAATAATGCGGAAAAACCTCCAATGAGCATACACTTTCAGTCAAATCAATAATTTTGAATGGACCTGAGCCAATAGGCTTTATACCAAAATTGTTGGCTTCCATATTCGCTAATCGATTAGGGACAATGGCTGCCCGATTCGTACATAATAATGAAAGGAATAATTCGTTCCTCTCCTGTAGCTCAACCTGCACAGTTAAGGTGTCTGTTGCAGTGACCGATCGAATACTATTGAATATGGAGCGATATAACATCCTGTGAGAGGATTGAAGTAATCGATCTAGTGTAAAGACCACATCCTCTGCTTCTAATGGTTTTCCATTATGAAAAGTGATCCCCTTCCTTAAGTAGAATGTCCACTGCTTTCGAGCTTTATCAACCTCCCACGTGTGCGCAATATTAGGAATTATCTCTGATGATTGCTCGGATCTCCTCACTAAACCATCGAATACATGACTCGATATGAAGGACTCTACAAGTAAATTAGAATAAATCGGATCTAGGGTAAGAATCTTCTGACCGATCGGGAGTCTAAGAATATCGATTTGCTTATGATTAATAATTTCCGAGCGATGGCCAAAATAAGTAAGCAGCCATTTCTGCAGTCGTTCGTTAAATTCAGAGGAATGTGAATAAACGCGAAGCTGCTCAATGACTTGGTGAACATCCTTCTGCGTGACGGACTTCTTAATAATCTGAAGTGCGATCTCTTGGGGATTTGCTAGAAACTTCAGACTAGAGCGACGTCCACGACCATGAGCAGGTGTCCAAATAATCCAACCCTGATCCCTCATTCGATTGAGGAGAAAAAGCATATTCCGATGCGTACAATCTAGAGGTGCGGCTAGCTCATCTAACGTTATCAATGCTTCTCCATTCTGACCAAAGGAGGAATGAAGCAGCATATATTGTTTATATAGTTTGATCGGAAATCACCTCTAAAATAGGAAATTTGATTGTCAAAACTTTCTCTTTTTCTTCCTATTTTAACAGCTATACTAGGTATAGGAAAGAAGAAAAGGTGGAATGTTCATGTTAGGTCGAATCTTGGTTAAGAAAAACGATCCAAAGGTGGTGCTTGTAGCTGCATTTCTGCTGGCTTGTGCACATAACTATTTGTTCTATGGTAACGCGATTGGTATCTCTTATCCGATGTTTACTATTTTCTTTTACTTGTACATCGTTACATTCATGAAGGAGCAGCTACGATTCCATTCAGCGCCAAGTTGGTTTTTATTCGCAGTTATTGTGGTACTCTCAATGACCTATGTATTATTTAACAATCCGATCTTCTATGCGCTTAATTTTCTAATTCTACCCATTCTTATCTTCATACATATCACGTTTATCAATAGTAAGAGGAAGTATGATTGGTCGAGCATTCGTCTAATTATTGATACCCTAGATCATCTCATTCCACAAGCCTTAAGACATGTACCGACGGTGTTCAGATTGTCGAGAACGGTAACTGGCAGTAAGATGAATGAAACGCAAAAGTCCATAATAACTAAGGTGCTAATGGGCTTAGTCATCTCTATTCCGATGCTTATCATTGTGATTGCTTTATTGGCATCAGCAGATCGTGTATTCGAGCATTTCCTTAGTGAGCTGCCGAATTGGCTGAATCAAATATCTGTCGGCGAAAGTGTCGCGAGATTAACCTGGATTCTCATCCTCCTGCTACTCATCTTCGGTTATCTGTGGGGATTTATCGATACCTATTCCTATCGTTTCAATGAAGGCATGCTAGTAGAGCAACGGATTGAGACGAAATTTACAATAGATCCGATTATTGTTTCAACGGTTCTTGTGTGCTTGAACATGGTGTACGTATTGTTCGTAGTCGTACAATTTTCCTATTTATTCGGAGCTTGGGATGGAATCACTCCGCAGGGAGTGACGCTTGCAGAGCATGCGAGAAGTGGATTTATTGAGCTGATATTCGTATCGTTAATCAATTTCCTTGTTATAATCGTGACCCTGAATTATGTAAGAGGGGGAAATGCCTTTCTACCAAGGTTTAATAATATGATGCTAACCCTACTCGTTGGATGCTCAAGCGTCATGCTATACTCAGCCTACATTCGATTGCATCTGTATGAGGAGGCATATGGATATACATATATTCGCTTTCTATCGCATGGATTTATGATCTATCTTGTAGTTATGTTAGTTATTGCAGGCTTAAGAATCTGGATGAAGTCCATTTCGTTAGCAAGATGGTATATCATCATTAGTTTAATTGCGTATGTGCTTGTTAATTACGTGGGGATGGATCGGATGATCGCAGAGAAGAATATAGAACGTTATGAACGTGAGGGTAAGATGGATGAGTTTTACTTAATGGAATTATCAACAGATGCTATACCGCTCATTATTACTTTCAGCCAGGAGCAGGAGGGTGTTGCAATGGACGAACTATTGCATCAAGAATTCACCCAACTTACTCAGTCAGATCGCAGCTGGCCATCGCTCAATTACTCTCACTATCGTGCTAAGAAGGCCCTTGAAGGTTATTTCGAAGATCATTAAAGCCGATCCACATCATCGAGAAGCTTCTTAACGGAGTCTTGATCAAAGGCTCCTCGTTCTTTGAACGATTTAATTCGCTGAGCCATCTCTTGGGCAATAGCCTCCATCTCTTCATAATCGTTCTTCATCGAGGGGTCGAACCAGATATATCCTTCATCAGGACCACCTCGTAGAAAAGAATGATGCCAATGTTCCGGATATTCGTAAGGCTCATTATTGAATAATAACCCAAGCACATCATCATTTTCTATGGGAAGGAATTGATGGAATAACTCTATCTCACCGCTACTCTTCACATCAATGTGCATATAAACGAAATGAATATAGTGCTCTCCAGTTATTGTATCTTTTACGATATGATAGCTTTCAAGGTCTGTTTCCCTCAGTGATTTAATGACTTCAATCCGATTTTCTAATAAATCCTGGTGGACCAGCTTCAAGGAACGGAACGATTGTTCATTCATAATGGCAAGTCTCCTATTCTTTTCGTTGTTCTTAAGTATAGGGGATTTGAAAAATCACTGTCAACAGAGGTATACTCATAGTAGGATTAATTAATAAAAATTGTAGGAGTGTGTAGACATTGGATAATTTCGTATTTCAGAATGCAACAGCGATTATATTCGGAAAAGATACTCATCTGCAGGTTGGTGTCGAAACTGCAAAGTATAGTAAACGCGTGTTAATTCATTATGGGGGAGGAAGTATTAAACAAATAGGGCTTTATGATAGTGTTGTAAAATCACTTGCAGAAGCAGGTGTGAGCTATATAGAATTGGGCGGAGTTCTTCCTAACCCTAGATTAAGTCTTGTGGAAGAAGGCATCCGTTTATGCCGTGAGCACAAGATTGATTTCATATTAGCTGTTGGTGGAGGCAGTGTAATTGATTCTGCTAAAGCGATTGCAGCTGGCGTATGCTATGAGGGTAATGTATGGGATTTCTATTCTGCGAAGGCAAGTGCAAAGGCTGCTCTTCCAATTGGGGTTGTCTTAACCATCGCAGCCGCTGGAAGTGAAGCGAGTGATAGCTCTGTCATTACGAATGAGGATGGCTGGTACAAGAGGGGAATGGGTGCGGATTGTATTCGTCCAACGTTCTCGATCCTTAATCCTGAGCTTACGAATTCGCTTACTCCTTTCCAGACGATGGTCGGTATAGCTGATATTATGTCGCATGTGATGGAGAGATACTTTACATCGAATCGTAATAATGATTTTACAGATAGACTATGTGAAGCTACACTGAAGACGGCCATTAATAATGCAAGGATTATCTTACGCGAGCCGAGTCAGTACGAGGCACGTTCAGAGATCATGTGGGCGGGAACGATTGCTCATAATAATCTATTAGGTACTGGACGCATAGGAGATTGGACTTCTCACCAAATTGAGCACGAGCTTAGTGGTATCTATGATGTACCCCACGGCGCAGGATTAGCTGTTGTGTTCCCTGCTTGGATGAAGTATGTGTACAAAGAGAATGTAGAGCGTTTTGTACAATTTGCGGTTCGAGTGTGGGATGTGGATTTGGGCTTTGAATCACCTGAGGCCATCGCCCTTGAAGGAATCCGTCGACTTGAAAGATTCTTCAGTGACATGGGACTTCCAGTTCGATTAGACCAACTAGGTGTACCTACCGATGAGCACTTCACCGTGATGGCAGACAAGGCTGTAGCCTATGGGCCACTTGGCAATTTTAAGAAGATTCACAAGGAAGATGTATTGCATATTCTTCGGTTAGCTCAACAGCCATAAAATTGTTCCAATTAATAAAGGGATGTCCCAAAAGTCTATGACTTGAGGGCAGCCCTTTTTTTACTCGTGAGACTGGAGCAAGAACGAAGAAAGTGTCAACAGCATAGATGACAAGAGTTCAGTTTCAATTCCTTGCCCATGAAAGCGTTTTAAATTAGGATAGATGTATAACCTATTCCGTGACGAGCGAATAAATAATCACCTCAGATACAGTCATGTGTTGGGTAACGAGAAGGAGGTAAAATAAATGAATACTGCTGTTCAAAAAGAATCGAAGGTAAGTGTAAAAGTATCTGTACAACGATTTGGTCGCTTTCTAAGTGGCATGGTCATGCCGAATCTAGGTGCTTTTATTGCATGGGGTTTAATTACCGCGCTGTTCATCCCTACAGGATGGTTGCCTAATGAAGATCTTGCTACGCTTGTTGGACCGATGATTAACTATCTACTACCACTGTTGATTGGTTATACGGGTGGTAACATGATTTACGGCACAAGAGGAGCAGTTATCGGAGTTATCGGAACTATGGGCGTTATTGTTGGCTCCGATATCCCGATGTTCTTAGGTGCTATGATCGTTGCTCCAATATCCGCCTATGTAATTAAATGGGTTGATTCACTTTTCGAAGGTAAGGTTAAGTCAGGCTTTGAAATGCTCGTTAATAATTTCTCGGCAGGTATAGTTGGTGGCGCTCTTGCCATTTTCTCTTACAAAGCGATCGGGCCTGTAGTAACGGGCTTTAGTGACTTACTCTCCAACGCCGTAGATTGGTTAGTAGATTATAATCTGATACCCCTTGCGAATATTCTAATCGAGCCAGGCAAGGTTCTATTCTTGAACAATGCGATTAATCATGGCGTATTGGGTCCGATAGCTCTTAAGGAAGCAACTGAAACAGGGAAATCACTTCTATTCATGTTAGAATCTAACCCAGGTCCTGGTCTAGGTATCTTACTTGCTTATTGGATGTTCGGTCGAGGATTAGTGAAACAATCAGCTCCAGGAGCGATTATTATTCACTTCCTAGGTGGTATTCACGAGATTTATTTCCCATATATTCTTATGAAGCCTAAATTGATTCTTGCTGCTATTGCCGGAGGTATTGCGGGTAGCTTAACATTCACGCTGCTTGATACCGGCCTTGTTGCTGCCCCTGCTCCAGGTAGTATCTTCGCCTATATGATCATGACCCCCAAAGGGGAGTATGTATCTGTTATCGCAGGTATCATTATTGCAACCGCTGTTTCCTTCATAGTAGCCGCGCTATTGTTGAAAACTAGCAAGGACGTAGATTCTGAAGAGAGTCTCGAGCAAGCTACAGAGAAGATGAGAGCGATGAAGAGTGAATCTAAAGGGTATACTACTTCTAATACAACGACTTCTTCAATAGCCGCAACTACAGAGAAACTTAATGTGCAGAAAATTGTATTCGCTTGTGACGCTGGAATGGGATCAAGTGCAATGGGAGCATCGATGTTCAGGAAAAAGGTGAAGCAAGCAGGCTTGCCGATTACTGTCACTAATACGGCCATTAATGAGCTTCCGGCTGATGCGGATATCGTCATTACACATGCCTCATTAACTGATCGGGCTAGATTGAAGCTTCCACAGGCTGAGCACATCTCCATAAATGATTTTATTCAGAGTCCTGAATACGATAAACTGATCCAAAGATTAAACTAATTGTATAGAGTGAGTAACGCTGACGGTCGACTGTTGGCGTTACTTCATTTCATTCTATATTGAATTAATTAAGGATGATGTTGTTGTGAGGGTATCCAATAGGCAACGCCAAATCATAGAGATCCTGTTAGAGCAGAAGAATGAGATGACTGTTGCTGATATTGCTCAAGAGACAAATGTCAGCCCTAGAACGATTCACCGTGAGCTATCGGAAATTGAGTTCATTCTAGCTGCTTCTGGAATTTCACTAATGAAAAAAGCTGGAATCGGAGTTCAAATCACTGCCACTCAGGAGCAATTAAATCATTTAGAACAAGAGCTCAATCAAATGAGAACGACCGAGTATACAGCGGAAGAGCGAAAGGTGCTTATTATCTGCAAGCTCCTAGAGAATGATGAACCCATTAAGCTATTCTCTATTTCTCACGATTTACAGGCAGCTATTCCGACAATAAGTAATGATTTGGATGATATAGAGAAGAGAATAGAAAAGCACGGGCTTACACTTGTTCGAAGGCGTGGATATGGTGTTGAAATTGTAGGTACAGAGAGAGCCAAAAGGAGCACGATCGTAACCTTAGCTCAGGATTACTTAGATGACTCCATCTTATTCGGAAGTGAGGAGACTGCGACCGATCCGATCAGCCGTCAATTGTTAGAGTTAGTTGAACGAGAGCAGTTTTTTCTCATTGAGAAGGCGCTATGGAAAATAGAGGAGAAGTACCCAACGAGCCTGACTGAAGGGGCTTATACGTATTTACTCATTCGTTTATCGGTAGCGATCACTCGCGCTCGCAAGGGTAAGCTCATTCGACCGGAGGAGCGATTGTTTCATGAATCTGAGGTGTCGGTAGAGGATCAACGTTTGTATGATTATTTTGCAGAGCTAGTATTATTAGATCTACCTCCACAAGAAGAGGTGGATATTATGAACCTGTTAAGAGAGTGGAGTGAGCGTAGCAGTCAAGATCAAGGTATATATCTACAAGAGGATCTTAAGCAGTTAGATTTTGTTACACATCTAATCAGATATGTTGGCGTACAGCTTGGTGTAGACTTCGATCAAGATCGTTCTTTGAAGGAAGGCTTGCTACAGCATATTACACCCGTATTATTGAGATTAGAAAATAATGAGAATATTCGAAATCCACTCTTATCTCAGATTAAGAAGGATTATGAAAGCTTATTCATGATTGTAAGAGCTGCAGTCCAAGCTATAGAACAGCAATATATGATTCCCGATGAAGAAGTCGGATTTCTAGTTATGCACTTTGGTGCTGCGTTGGTACGCATACAACAATTATCCCGCAGAGTAAAAGCTTTACTCGTATGCACAAGCGGAATCGGATCATCCAAATTATTAGCTGTTCGAATTGAGAAGGAGATGCCTCAAATTGAGTTACTAGCACATATATCGTGGTTCGAAGCGACGCGAATTTCTGAGGAAGATTACGATTTAGTCATCTCTACTGTAGATTTACCATTACCTTCTGATCAATACGTTAAACTTAGTCCACTCTTATCGAAGGATGAGGTGGAGAAGCTACGGTTATTCATTCAGAATATAACCCTGAAACGTATCCCGAAAAAAAGTAAGCTGGAGGATCCACAATCGAACTCGTCATTTAGATGGTTGGATAATATTGGACGGTACACTCAGGTTATTGTAAGACTTATTGAACAATTTGAGGTTCATACCCATTCAAGCTTCGGAGATACTGGGCAAACCGATTTAATACCGATCGTTCAACATATGTGTGAATTGCTCTACAATAAGGGTAAGTTAAGTCATATTCAACCCGTTCTGGATCGATTATTAGCAAGAGATGAATTAGGCAGTCAGGTCCTGTTACCTGATTCTGGATTAGCATTATTCCATACACGTAATGAAGCAGTACTCACTCCAATTATTATATTATTCCGCTATGGTCATCCCATATACCGTTTAGCTACGTCTGATCAACCAGTTCAGCAAATCCTATTCATGCTAGGTCCCAATGAGATGGATAGACAGACATTGGAGGTATTGAGTGAAGTAAGTGCAATGCTGCTAGAGCCGAGTGTAATCCTAAGCTTAGAAACAGAGGATGAAGATACGATCAAGCAATTACTGTCTAATAAATTTATACAATTCATACAAACAAAACTTGATTGGAGAGGATAGTCATGTCAATACTGTCAATAGAGAAAATTAGGATAAATGTACAAGTGAACAACAAGGAGGAGGCAATCCGCCTAGTTGGTCAATTACTAGTAGACAATGGTCATGTACCAGCATCCTACATTGACTTCATGCTAAAGCGTGATGAGGAATTGTCGACTTATATGGGGGCGGGTTTAGCAATACCTCATGGAACGAACGAAGCTAAGAAGCTAATTCACTCTACTGGTCTAGCGGTTTTAGTCGTTCCAGCTGGTGTTGATTTTGGCGGTGGTGAGCTTGCTCAATTGATTGTAGGGATTGCAGCAATTGGCGATGACCATATGGATTTATTAACGAGTATTGCGATGATTGTATCGGATGACGCGACGAAGGATCGAATATTGAAGGCTACTTCTGAAGAAGAGATTCTATCGATTTTCCAAGAAGGTGTGGAGCAATGAGGGCCGTACATTTTGGTGCAGGTAATATTGGAAGAGGATTTATTGGTCTCTTACTGTCAAGGTCAGGCTATCAGGTGACGTTCGTTGATGTAAACGACGAAATCGTAAATTCACTCCAGCTACGAGGAGAGTACACAGTAACATTAGCGAACGAATCCCAGAGTGCAGAAACAGTTAGCCATGTAACAGCTATCCATGGGAGTAAGCTCGACCAAGTTTCGGAGGCCATAGCAAAAGCAGATTTGGTAACAACGGCAATTGGTGTTTCTATACTACCGCATATTGCGAGTGTTATAGCTACAGGTATTCGTCGGCGTATGGAGGAGGGTGAGAGTCCGCTGCATATGATCGCATGTGAGAATACGATTGGGGGAAGCAGCCAGCTAAGAAGCCTCGTATTTACTTATCTCACTGAGGAAGAACAGCTGCAAGCAGATCAATGGATCAAATTTCCGAATGCGGCTGTAGATCGAATTGTACCAATCCAGCATCATGAGGATCCACTTCAAGTTACTGTAGAGCCTTTCTATGAATGGATTGTAGATCGTTCGAGCATGATCCAAGGATATCAGGCCATTGAGGGTGTGTTGTACGTAGACGAATTAGATGCCTTCATTGCTCGCAAATTATTCACAGTGAACACAGGTCATTGCTGTGCTGCTTATTACGGATATCTGCAAGGGTATGAAACGATACAGGATGCTATGCAGGATGAAGGGATTCGTGCTGATGTGCTTGGGACTCTGGTAGAAACAGGACAATGGTTATGCAAACAATATGGATTCGATCGGATAGAGCATGAGCGGTATATACACAAAGTGCTCGATCGATTTACAAATCGGTATTTGACTGACGATGTTCGTCGTGTAGGAAGGTCACCGATTCGAAAGCTATCCGTTAATGACAGACTGGTTAGACCGACGTTGCTGGCTTATGAGCTTGGGCTCGAGGTGACTTGCTTAACAAAGGCAATTGTTGCGGCTTTACAATTCAACCTGATAGAGGACCCGGAGGCTGTGGAGCTACAAAATGCGATTCATGAGCGTGGTATCCATCAAGTGGTCGTTGATTATCTTGGCATTAGCTTGAATCATCCGCTTCATAACACAATTGTTCAACAATATGAGGAATCGATACTGACAAATAAGAAAGCATGAATGTGCATGAGAGGAGTTGAATAAAAGGATGAACAAGAACCAACTAACACAGCAGTGGACAGGGATAGCGGCTTCACCCGGATATGCGATTGCACCAGCATACAAGCTGAATAAAGAAGTATACGTCCCATCTCGTCAAATTGTGAGTAATCCGTTGGAGGAGGTATCTCGATTTAATCGAGCGGTAGCTTCAGCTGCAGAGCAATTGGAGGTTATCCGACAATCTACACTAGAGCGACTTGGTCCAGAGAAGGCCGAAATCTTCGAGGGCCATCTTCTTCTGCTCCGTGACCCAGAGCTAGTCGATGTTATTGTTGATAATATTGGACGGGAGAGCATGAATGCTGAATTCGCGCTTCATGAGGTTGCCCAAATGTTTATCGAGATGTTCATGGGCCTAGACAACGAGCTACTTCAAGCACGGGCAATAGATATTCGCGATATATCAGATAGAATTATGAATGAGCTTCGAGGTGTTCCGAATGTGGATTTGGCAGCACTGACTGACCAATGTGTAATCATTGCTGAAGACCTGACTCCTTCGGATACATCAAGTTTAAATCTTCAAGCTGTCAAAGGTATCGTCAGTGAAATTGGCAGTCGAACTTCACATTCTGCAATTATGGCCCGATCACTTGGAATCCCTGCAATTGTTGGTGCAGGACCATTGGATATTAGTAGTGGCTCTTATGTAATCTTAGATGCTATTGAGGGTGTCATTATCGTACATCCTACAGAGCTGCAATTGCTAGAATATCAAGAGAAGATGAAGCAATATGAACAACAGATGGCTGAGTACAGCAAGCTTAAGGATTTACCTACATGGACAGAGGATGGTCATCAGGTTGAATTAGCAGCGAATATTGGCAATATCGAGGATGTTCAGAAGGTGATAGACAATGGTGCTGAAGGAATAGGCCTATTCCGTACGGAATTTCTATATATGGATAGGAGTAATTTCCCATCGGAGGATGAGCAATACGAGGTTTACAAGCATGTTCTAGCGAGAATGAACAATAAACCTGTTGTAATTCGTACATTGGATATCGGTGGAGATAAAGAGCTATCCTACATGGAGCTGCCTAAAGAAAGTAATCCGTTCCTCGGCTCAAGAGCGCTTCGACTATGCTTTAAACATGAGGATCTGTTCCGCATACAGCTCCGAGCACTGCTACGTGCATCTATTCATGGTAATCTGAAGATCATGTTCCCGATGATTGCTGTTATAGAGGAGTGGCGCAAAGCAAAGGCTATCCTCTTAGAAGAGAAAGCAAAGCTACAAGAGCAGGGCGTAATCGTATTAGATAAGCTGGAAATAGGTATGATGATAGAGATACCTGCCGCAGCGCTTTCTGCGGATATATTTGCCAAAGAAGTGGACTTCTTTAGTATTGGAACGAATGATTTGATACAATATACAATGGCGGCTGACAGGATGAATGAATCGGTAGCATACTTGTATCAGCCGTGTCATCCAACCCTACTCAAGCTTATTCAGATGGTGGTTGAGGCTGCGAGAAAGGAAGGAAAGTGGGTTGGAATGTGTGGTGAGATGGCAGGGGATCAACATGCTATTCCACTATTGCTGGGGTTAGGTCTTCAAGAGTTTAGTATGAGTGCTAGCTCCATCCTTCCAGCAAGACAGCTCATTGGAACACTTAATTATGAGAAGCTTGTACCCATCGCAAGGTATGCATTAACATTAAGTAGCCAACAGGAAGTATTGCAATATGTTTCTGAATATATAGAAGAAATGGGGAATGTCCTATGATAACACGCACTTTTAGCATTCTTAATCCACAAGGCTTCCATGTTCGACCGACCAAAACGTTCGTAGATAAGGCGATAACCTTTCCTTGTGATATTAAAATCATCCACAAGAATAAGGTGATGAATGGGAAGAGCTCCTTGGGTGTCATGGCACTTGGTCTTGCTAAGCATTCGGAGGTCACCTTGGAGGTGAATGGAGAGCAGGAGGAGCAAGCCATTGAGGAGCTTGGGGCAATCTTAACTGCGATTTACGAATAACCCTATTATTGTTCTATGAAGTCCTTCATCTAACGTGGAGGGCTTCTTTGCTGTTATTAGTAATTATAAACCTAGACAATTACTAAAAATCAATCTATAATGTTATATGCAAACATTAATTGTTACAAAACAACATTTAGGAGGATGTACAATGTCAGTAAAGCCAAGATTAAACCGTATGTTTAGTGCGCAGGGGAAATGTTTTGACGTGGCTGTTGATCATGGTTTTTTTAATGAAAATTCCTTCCTGTCAGGTATTGAGGACATGCAGAATGCAATAGAAACGATTGTAGATGCTAATCCAGATTGTATTCAATTAAGTATAGGTCAATCCAGACATCTACAATCGATACCAGGCAAACAAAAGCCTGGTTTAGTGCTTCGTACGGATGTGGCCAATATATATGGCAGTGAGCTTCCACGCTTTCTGTTTAGCGAGCTGATTGATCAAGCCATCGAGCATGCTGTGCGAATGGATGCGGTAGCCGTTTGTGTGAATTTATTGTTGTTGCCAAACCAGCCTGAGCTGCATTATCAATGTGCGAAGAATGTAAGTGTATTAAAAACAGCGGCAGAGAAATATGGTATGCCATTAATGGTTGAGCCGTTAGTTATGCTAGCGAATGAAGCCAAAGGCGGGTATATGGTGGATGGTGATCTTAACAAAATTCTACCTTTAGTAAGGCAAGCGGTTGAATTGGGTGCAGATGTTATAAAGGGTGATCCCTGCGACGATGTTCAGGAGTATCACCGAGTTATTGAGATCGCATCAGGCATTCCGGTATTGNNCGAACTGTGGAACTAATGAAGCAAGGTGCATCAGGAATTGTATATGGTCGTAATGTTATTCAGCATCCGAATCCAGCTGGTATGACAAAGGCATTGATGTCGATCGTACATCACGGTGCGTCGGAATCAGAAGCTTTAGCACTTCTAAAATAATGAAATAGAGGGAGACTATTATTNNATTATTATGACGAAAAGAATAATACGATTCGGTGTCATCGGCTGCGGATTAATGGGCAAGGAATTTGCGAGTGCGGCAGCAAGATGGTGTCACTTAACGAATGTCGATTTCGAGCCGCGAATTGTAGCTGTCTGTGATGCAGCTCCAGCTGCAACAGCTTGGTTTGAAGAGCACATACCTAGTGTAGAGAAAGCGTATACGGATTATAAGCTGCTACTAGCGGATCCTACAATTGAAGCCATCTATTGTGCAGTTCCTCATCATCTCCATGAAGAAATCTACGTAGATATTATAGAAGCAGGTAAGCATTTATTGGGCGAAAAGCCATTTGGAATTGATAAGAAAGCAAATCAGGGGGTTCAAGAAGCCATTATTAAGCATCCTGAAGTAATCGTACGCTGTTCTTCAGAATTCCCCTTCTTCCCAGGCGCTCAGCAGCTTGTAAAATGGGTGCAAGAGCAGAAGTTTGGTAAGATAATTGAGGTCGAAGCAGGTTTTTGGCATTCTAGCGATTTGGACCCAACCAAAGCGATTAACTGGAAGAGGCGAATCGCAACGAATGGCGAATATGGCTGTATGGGAGATTTGGGTATGCATGTTCTTCATCTGCCTATGCGATTTGGCTGGAAGCCAAAATCAGTACGTGCTTTATTGTCTCAAATCGTACCAGAACGGCCCGATCATCTTGGAAACCTGGTACCGTGTGAAACTTGGGATAATGCGATACTTGCTTGTGATGTGGAAATGGATGATCAAAGCTTCCCTATGTTATTGTCAACGAAGCGTATCGCACCCGGACATGCGAATACCTGGTTTATCCGTATCCAAGGGACTGAATTTTCGGCAGAATTTACCACGAAGAACCCGAAGCAGGTAGCATCATTGCCTTATACCCCCGGTGGCATTCAGGCTTGGCATATAACCGATGCACCTTATAAATCAGCCTATCCAACAATAACAGGAGGTATATTCGAATTTGGCTTCTCCGATTCGATCCTCCAAATGTGGGCAGCCTTCTGTGATGAATTGGCGCATGGTTCAGAGATGCAACAGAAATTCTATTGTGCAACTCCAGAAGAAGCAGCTAATAGTCATCTTGTACTCACAGCTGCGCTGGAATCTAACCGCACTGGTAATACTACGTTAATTAATTGGAGGGAATAACCTTGAACCGAGCTGGAGCTGAAGTGATAGTTGCTGGGCATATCTGTTTAGATGTCATACCAACGATATCGGAGAAGAGAACAGGCATAGATGCACTCTTGATTCCAGGCAAGCTCGTTGAGGTTGGAGCTGCCGTCTTAGCAACAGGTGGTGCTGTCTCGAATACGGGTCTTGCCCTTCATCGTTTGGGTAATCATGTTCAATTGATGGGTAAGGTTGGCGATGATCAATTTGGTGCAGTGATCCTGGATATGCTAAGAAAGCACGGTGAAGGGATCGCAGACAGCATGATCGTCGCTGCTGGAGAGTTTAGCTCATATTCTGTTGTCATTAATCCTCCGAATATTGATCGGATATTCCTACATTGTACTGGCGCCAACGACACTTATTCAGCTAATGATTTGAATAAGGAGCAGCTGCAGGGTGTGCGGATGTTCCACTTTGGTTATCCACCACTGATGCGTAGGATGTATGAGAACCAAGGCGAACAATTGATGCTGCTCTTAAGCAAGGCCAAGGATAGCGGGTTGACGGTTTCATTAGATTTGGCAAAGCCAGACCCCGAGTCTGCCGCTGGTAAGGCCGATTGGAAAGCCATATTGGGTAGAGCTCTACCTTATGTAGATGTGTTCCTACCTAGCTTTGAAGAAATATTTTACATGATAAATCGTGAGTTATATGAGAAAATGCAGAAGCAAGCGCCTTCAGGTGATATCTTACCCTTAGTTGATGGACAATTACTATCTGAGATTGCTGACGAATTATTAGCCATGGGTGTTGCGATCGTCGGCTTGAAGCTAGGTGATCATGGTCTGTATGTACGTACGACCGCGGATACCGCAAGACTCACTGCTAGCGGATTATGCTCGCCGCAATTAGATCAGCTGGTTAATTGGACGGACCGGGAAATACTGGCTCCTTGCTTTGAGGTTGAGGTAGTGGGTACAACAGGAGCGGGCGATTGCACAATTGCTGGGTTTCTGTGTGGAATGCTACAAGGGCTAACAATAGAAGACACGTTACACATCGCAGTTGGTGTAGGGGCGTGTAACGTCGAGCAGGCAGATGCAACTAGCGGTGTTCCAGCTTTAACTAATCTCCAGGAACGAATTCAGAACAATTGGGCGAGACGTGAGATGAAGCTGGATTTGACTGGTTGGCAACAATTAGCGGAAGGCTTGTGGACAAACGAGAATAATCGAAAGTAGATACCAATCGAAGAGAAGAGATGAGGGATTGAGCTATGAAGAGAAGCGAAGAAAGGCAAGCGCAGGAACGAGCATTCAACATGCTGCAAGCATGTAAGATTGAGCTGACAAGGCAAGAGATAGATCAGATCGAAGTAGCTGACTTCGGACTAAATGAGCTCGATATTCAGGGATTAGAGTTAATTACTTATATTAATACAGATCGATATTGTGCCAAGGAATTGCTACTATTCCCGCGGCAAACGTGCCCAGAGCATCTGCATCCCCCAGTAGGCTCAGACCCGGGTAAGCTAGAAACCTTCCGTTGTCGTTCAGGGAAGGTATTCCTCTATGTTGAGGGAGAACCAGCCGAGCAGCTACAGGCTATTGTTCCTAAGGGGAGTGAGCCCTACTATACTGTGTTCCATGAGATCGAATTAAAGCCTGGAGAGCAGTATACGATTCATCCTGGGACCAAGCATTGGTTTCAAGCTGGCACTGAAGGTGCTGTGGTTTCAGAATTTTCCAGCACAAGTCGAGATGAATATGATATATTCAGCGATATACGTATCGAACGGATGCCGATCGTATCAGAGGATTAAGTTAGTAAATGCTCAAGGGGGAAAGCTCATGTCGGACAAGCATATAAACGCACGTCAACAGCTTATTCTAGACCGGATCGAGCTCTATGGGGAAGTTAAGCTCGTAGAGCTAAAGGAAACCTTCGATGTTACCGAGATGACACTGCGTAGGGATCTAGAGAAGCTTGAGCAATTGGGCTTTGTGAAACGAACCTTTGGTGGAGCCATCTTGATTAGTAAAGACATAACGCTCTCAGAACGAACTCATGTATGGATAGATGAGAAGGTGAGAATAGGCTTACTTGCCGTACAATTTATTAAGCCGGGTGATTCGATATTTCTTGATGGAGGCTCGACGACATTCCAGGTTGCGAAGTGTTTAAAGTCGAATATGAATATTACTGTTGTAACCAATGCGCTCAACATCGCTGCTGAGCTACAGGGAAAAGAAATTCCGACGATTGTCGTTGGTGGTTTATTACTAGAAAGAACGTCAACCCTTGTGGGTCCACTTGCCTATGATGCACTGTCGAAATTAGCATTCGATCAAGTTTTTCTAGGAACGACAGGCGCTACCGCGCTACATGGCTTTAGCAATTCCAATATGCATGAGGCCGAAATTAAACGATTAGCTATTAAACAAGCGGCAGAAGTCAATATCGTGATGGATCATTCTAAGTTTGGGATGAAGGATTTGTTTTCTTTTGCAGCGTTAACGATCGTTGACCGGATTATTACGGATTGTTCGCCTGAGCAGGAGTTAGCGCAGGCCTTTATGGATGAATCTGTAGAGGTCGTATTAACCTGAAGCTATCTGATGCAGGAGATTGGCGGATTTTGTCGAATAACGAAATATAAAGGTTTGAGTACATAAAATTTTGACGTCTACCAAGGTTTGTCCAAAATCAATAGTAAGGGAATGATTCATAGGATGACCACAGATATGCTTGAAGTCCAGCATTTGTTGAGATCCCGCGGGATCCTAATCAGCTTTACAGGCAAGCTCACTCAGGGGTTGATTGTAGAATATGGCGAAGCAGTAAAATCTTACCTCGAAGTTAGCGAACGTCCTCAGAATGAAATTTTTGACATCTTCTCACTCTTCATTGAGCAAACTCAGAATATTAACAAGTATTGTGCTTCTCAGATTGTTCACCCTCAATACGAGCTCATCGCACATTCAAGCATCGTTACCATTGGCAAGTCGGAACAGAACGGAAGTTATGTATGCTCTGGGAATTTGATTCGGAATTCTGACATCGATTCCTTGCGGAATCATCTAGACACCCTTATTGACTCAGACAAGGCCACACTCAAAGCGATGTTCAAAGCCAAATTGAAAGAGGATTTACCTTCAGATAGCGTTGGAGCTGGTCTGGGTTTGATTGATATGGCTCGTAAAGCTACTGCTCCTTTACAATATTCATTCATAAAGCAAGATGAGAATCTCTCATTCTTCACACTAAAAGCAAACGTATAGGAGTGTCATCATGGAGAAACTGAGCTTAGCGGCGACAAAGAGTACACCTGAAATTGAATTTAATCCCTCTACCGGTTTGTTGTGCATCAGCGGTCAATCGTACCCAGAGAATGCTTATAAATTTTACGAGCCACTCTTAAATTGGCTGGAGAATTATTTGGATGCGGTACAAGAGGATACAACCGTACAAATTGATCTACATCTTCCTTATATTAATACAAGCAGTACCAAATGTTTTATGATGCTACTAGAGAAGCTAGATAACGCCTATTTGGCAGGCAAGAAGATTCAAGTTCAATGGCGCTACAATGTGGATAATGAGAGTGAGTTGGAATGTGCGGAGGAATTCAAGGAGGACTTGAGCATTCCATTCTATATTATTCCGAAGGAAGATTTATAATGAAGAGCCTCTTGAAGCGCCAAGCTGTAATGGATTCTGGTGTGTTTAAGGTGATGATACTGGCGAGCACTCTCATTATATTCTCCATTCTCTTGATCGGAACCTTTGTATATACATTTACTGAAAAAGAAGTCGTAAAAAAACTAAAAAGTCGTGATTTGGTTACCGTTGCCGAATTAATATCGACTAAGGTGGATGCACGAATAGATAAAGCAATTGAAACCTCTCAGCTGATGGCTCATGACCCGGCAATACTAGATTGGTTAGCGAGCGGGGAAACGAATCAACAGCTGACTGACCTGGTATTCCGCAAGACAGCTTATATCCATGAGGAGCTAGCCTATAGCAACGCTTTTATTACCAACGTATCCAATGGTCATTATTGGAATCATTATGGTGAGCTCATTGATACACTTTCTACAGAGGATCCAGACGATGAGTGGTTCTATCAGGCTATTGATGAGCGTAAGCCCGTAGATGTTGACTTTGATTACAATGAAGAATTAGGTGGTGCGTTCGCTTTCATCAATGTTCTCGCGGGTCCGCAAGCTTCACCTACTGCATTTGTAGGAGTGGGAATGAGCTTAAGTGATCTATCTGAAGAGTTTACTTTATATAAGACTAGTGAAGGTACCAATCTATGGTTAATCGACAGTAATGGAAGCATCTACTTGTCCAACAACTTTGAAGATAACGGAAAAAATATACAGGATATCATAACTCCTTCAGCCCAGAAGCAGTTATTATCGTCAAATCAACAGGGAATTCAGGTCATTGAATATGTAACGAATAATGGAGATTTGATGGATTTAATTAGCAATCCACTCCAATCCACCCAGCTTCAGCTACTCGTAGAGATTGAGAGAGATGAGACAGTCTCATTCCTTAAGACAATTCGATGGAATACGATTCTCGCTGTAGTCATCTCGATCGTATCGATCATTTTTTTCTTCTTCTATATATCTCGCAAGCTAGCAAACCCTTATAAACGAGCACTCGCATTAAATGAAGAGCTAGAGGCACAGGTTGAACTCAGAACCCGAGAATTGACTGAACGCAATATACAGGTAATGGATAGTATTAATTATGCGAAGAGATTACAGGAGTCTGTTCTACCTAGTAATGAACAGATGATGAGGGAATTTCCGGAGCATTTCATCGTGTGGAAGCCTAGAGATGTGGTTGGGGGAGACTTCTATTGGCTGAAGCGTGTTGGGAAGACGACTCTGGTAGCCGTTGGAGATTGTACAGGTCATGGCGTACCTGGTGCATTCATGACATTACTCGCAGTATCTGCTCTTCATCGTATCGTTGATCAGGTAGGAGCCAATAATCCAGCAGCTATTCTAGCTGCATTGAATCAGACGCTGAAGGAAACGCTGCATCAGGAGCAATTAGATGGAGCTACCGATGATGGACTAGATATAGGACTTTGCAGCATTCAGACGGAGTCGATTACGTTTGCAGGAGCGGGCTGCGTCTTACATCGACTAGATGAGGACGGCTTACAGATCTGGAAGGGTGATCGTAAGCGTATTGGTTATCGTAGAACAGCAATGGATTACGCCTACACAAATCATGAACTACCTTTAGGCGAGGCCAATTATTATTTAACAACAGATGGGTTTTATGATCAGAATGGTGGAGCTCATAATTATTCATTCGGTAAGAAGCGGTTTGCCGAACTGATACAAAGCTATTCTCATCTCACCTTTCCCGAGCAGAAATCTCGCTTTATCGAACAATTAGATGCGTACATGGGAAATGAGGAGCAACGGGATGACATTACGGTTATATCATTTCGCTGTGGCTTCCCGAATAAAAGTTAGTAGGAAGGAGGATATCTAAGTGAGTGATGAGTCTAGAACTAAGGAGCTATTCCAATATGAGTTATCTGTTATTGAGAAGGGGCGTATGCTGCTGAAGTCCGAGGTGCCGTTCGAAACGGATGAGCTTCTCCTTGATTACAAGACTCTATTAGTGGAGTATGAGAGATTATGTAAAATTTCCAGAAAAATCGCAGCCATTAGTGATACGCAAGGATTAGTACTGAAGCAAAGAGAGAACGATATTAATAATCTTCTGGATCATGCTAATCAAGGATTCTTAACGGTCGGATCGGACTTGATCGTGAAACAGCCCTTTAGCCTAGAATGTAAACGGATTTTCAACCAAAAGGTTATCAATACCGATATATCGGAGCTGTTATGCGGGCATGCCTCGGTGGAGGCTAAGAGACTGAAAGGTTTGTTGCGTTCTATATTCGACGTAAGCTCTGAAGATGCTATGCAGCTATTGAGTGAATTGCCATCATTGATCCATATCGGTGACAAACGAGTAGCCGCACAATATAAGATGATCATTGCTGACAATGATATCTCAGAGCACCTACTTATGTTTATTCTGACCGATGTGACCGAACAGTTGCAATCTCAAGAAAAGGTTAATTTTTTAAGCTATCATGATTCGTTAACCTCATTATTCAATCGTTATTATATGGAGAGTATGATGGAGGATGACTTGTTTGTAAGTCAACTTCCGTTTAGTATGCTCGTGATAGATATGAATGGGCTTAAGCTAGTTAATGATGTGTTCGGACATCTTGTTGGTGATCGTATGCTGCTCAAGTCTTCGGATATGCTCATTCGAATATTCGACAATTCGGCAATCATTGGCAGATGGGGCGGGGATGAGTTTGTTGTGTTACTCCCTAACACGGATGAGCTGGTTGCCGCTTCTTGGATTAAGCAGCTCAAAGCGTCATGCAGAGAGGAATTAGCTGATCCGGTCGGTTTAAGTATGGCAGTTGGTAGTGCCACGATAACGGAAGGTCCAGTCCTATTTGATAGCTTATTCAGTGCAGCAGAAAAACAAATGTACAAACAAAAGCTGTTAGAGCGAAAACAGGTTCGTGTTGAGCTGATTCGGGGCGTATCAATGGCATTGGTAGCCAAAGGTCTTGAAGAAAGAGGTCAATTGAACAGTATGGTCGAGCTAGCTACTGCTTTTGCTGAAAGACTAGGTACAGCCCCAGCATCATATGAAATGAGTATGATTAAGGATCTAGTATTACTTCATGATGCGGGTAATCTTGCACTTCCGGATTCTATCCTGAAGAAGTCGGGACCACTTAATGAGGAGGAATGGACAATCATTAAGGGTCATAGTGAGATTGGAAGCCAAATGGCACAATCCATTGGACAATGGGAGCTTGCGGAAATCATACTTGGTATTCATGAGCGGTGGGACGGAGCCGGATATCCCTATGGTCTTTCCAGCGAACAAATCCCCTTCCTATCGAGACTATTTGCTATCATCGATGCTTACACGGTAATGACGAACAATCAGGTATATAAACAAGCAGTATCTTCAGATATAGCTTTATCACAACTGGAGAATGCAGCAGGTAAGCAGTTTGACCCGAGGATGGTAGAAGCGTTCTTGGCATGGAAGGGTTAAGCTACGGGGTTAAGCCAACTAACACTCAGATGTATCGTTCGTTCTCAGATACCATGAATCCAGTGTGTTGGATAAGTAAACGAAGCAGACAGTCTTGTATTGGCATTCCCCTTTGCGGCGTTGAGTTGGGATTGGGTGAGAAAAATTGCATTGGTGAGGTCAGCACCGCTAAGGTTAGCATCTCGTAAATCAGCACCAATGAGATCAGCAAATCTAAGGTCGGCAGCTGTGAGATCAGCAGCAATGAGATAGGCTCCTCTTAAGTTGGCTGCTCTAAGATCAGCTCCTCTGAGCTTGGCACCAATAAGATCAGCTCCTCGTTCGTAATTTTTTCGACGTCTCTGGAGGTCTTTATATTGTATAAGTGCATGGGCTCTAACGGCTTCGCTGGCTCGTAGTAGATGAGTATTGATCTCTGCTCGGTGTGTTACGATATCTACTTCCATGAGCAGGTCTGGACTGAGTTGTGTAAGTCGTTCTGTCTCAGCGATAGATAAGTGTAGTGTATCGTGTAGTGAATCGTGCAGTATGTGGACTGCTAGTAAAGAAATTGCTTCATTGAGATACCAGAGCAGCTCATGAAGCTGCCGCATGATCGGTAATAGCTCAAACATTTGTTTGGCGGTTTCTGGGGCTTGCCGCCAATCGATTCCGCTGAAGGTAAATTGAGAAACCTTCTGCCCCGCACCGAAGCAGTCATATACAGTGCAGCCACGAAAGCCCAGGTTCCGAAGATTTGTGTGAACACCACAGCGGAAGTTCGATTGCAGGTTTTGGCAGGGCTGCCCAGCATCCTTGTCAATGGCGAAGTCAGATGAGGCCGCGAAGGGCAAGGCGACACAGCACAGGCCAAAGCAATTGTCGCAGTCTGACCGTAGATCGCTTAGATCTGATTGTCCAAGATTTTTATCCATGAAGAGCCTCCGTTTCCAATGTATATATGATAATACTGATTTTTTTCTCAGTCAATTAACTCTTGAGATGGGTAGATTTCGAGAGGTTTTTGCTATATAAATGAGATGTAGCTGCAGATGTATGATTTTTGCAATTGACGGATATCAGGACGACTATTATAGGAATAATACCTATACTGATTGCATATATAAGCGACCGCGCCCTAACGCTTTAACGCTTGTTTGCGTAAAAGTGAACGAGGATGAATACCTATCCCTTTTAATAAACTCTCAGCATTCGAAGTAATATATGAATGGTAAATTAACGAGAACGAATTAGAAAGTGTTGAATACCTGCAAGAGTACAATAAATTTCTTTCGCATTATTACTAAAAAGTAGTATTCCTGCAAAAGTGCAGCTATTCTCTACGACATCTATCGAATTACTGAAGAAAGCTATTAATACCTGTACAATTGCAGTTTTTGATGTTTTCATGTCCTATTCCCTTGAAATTACTGTACTTTTGCAGTGATTTCGTAGGAGGGAAGTGAGATGGGTGGTTCAAGGAAACCTTGTCCCATACTTACTTAATATCAGATTTATGGGGACGTGCGATATGCATGTCCCCATCTTTTTAGATATGAATATCAACCTACCGTTACCGTCTACTTTACAAGCAAAGAATGACCATCACGATGAATATCAACGCTGCTTCGCCCATCGCTTTCCTTCTTAAAGCTGAGTCGGTCCTCATGATCGTGCCACTTCAATATGGCTAGAGCACAATCGTGATCATATCGAATTTCAGGCAACGTATCGCCATACGTATGAGGGATTAATAATACCTTGAAATTAGGCTCCACTGAGCGACTGGGGATGATCAATCTGCAATCAAGTCCATAGCTGCGACCGCCATCTTTCTTGTAGAGTGAATGTGTATCATTAAAGGTATCCTTCTTCTCGAACATTTCGAGCCGAATGGCCGGCTTTGCCCCGAAATCTCTAGCTTTATCAGGTAATCCGAGCTCGAGCACACGAACCAATAGCATAGGGTCACCTGCTTGTGGCACGGATCCAGACTTGCTTCGGCTATACAGATAGATTTCCTCATGTCGAATGTTGAATACATCGATATCCATTCCCGTCATCATGGTCCATTCGTACAAGCGTTCTTGGTCGTCCTTACGTATGTCATCTACAATAACCACATACGGCTGAGGACCACGAACGAGTGCTGCCGTTCGATAGGCATACTGTACTGGATTGTGCTGTACTCGGACAGGCCATCCATCCTCATCCCAATATCGTGGATCGCGATCCGTGTAACCTTGGAAATGTGCAGCTACATGGTTCGATGAATCAGGTTCCTTGGATAAATCTCCATAAATGTGCTGGAATTTTATAGCTTCTTCTTTGAAGCTGCGCCACCGTTCATGAGTAAAGTGGGGATCATCAGGTGAGCTTGTGGCTGCTATTGTCTTAGGCCAGAACCAATCATAAGCGTATTTGGAATCACATATACCGAGTGTTACATTTTCATTATCAACATGACCTAGCCACCTACCTGGAGTAGGAAAGTATCCTTGTCCCTTACCATCAATTAATACACAGCTATGATATTTAGTCTCCACAGAGCTGGAGGCTTCACCTACCCATTTCACTCCCAATGCTGTGAAGCTGAAATTTCCACGGTCTGCATGCTCGTGTGATGGGGTTAATGTATCCGTTCGGCATTCGAACTGGAGCATAACCGCTTCTTCGGACCAGCAATCTCTCGTGATCATGGATCCTCGCTCTGGATCGAAGAAAGTAAGCTGCTGCTGGGACCTTTTACTGTCTAAGCCCCCACCGTCCTCTGCGCACAGAATGGCTTCGACAAGATGCATACGTTGCTTGCGATGATCAATGCCATGTTCGAGCATGGCATGCTCCCATAGGTAGTCAATATCGGGATCCTGTGGATAATAGTACTTCAACATCTGCATAAAGTGTGGACCAGGACCACCGTTGCCTCCATCCCCATGACTAATCCACTCTTCGCCATACGGCTGCATGGTGTGAAGTAGCCACGTCTTGTATTTCGCGAAGTGTGTATGCGAGAAGAGATGATCACCTCGTCTAGCCATAGCGATCATCGCAGGGACACCCCACACCCAACCGAAGGCGGTATATCCGACGGCTTCAGTTGAACTGCCCATGCTCGAAATTCCATATGTCAGATAGTCCTGCATAACCTCAACAGATCGTTGATAAATACGTGGGTCATAGCCTTCCTCACCTTCAATGGCAAGTGCAAGCAGCATAAAGCAGTTGCTGCAATTCATCCAATTCCAGTTTCTCCAATGTGTGGGTAGCTCCATCCCGAAGCTTATCGCTCCATGTGTAATACGTGCGATAACACTTCGCACGATTGTGCGTTGTTGGTCGTTCATGAATCCATGCGCAAAATCATAAGCGTAGCCCAAATGCTGAAATCCGAAGAGCTCATAGCTTCCTAATGCATGCCAGCTTCCCCAGCGGGACGCATGATTACCGAACGAGGAGCTACGGTATTGAATGATCTTAGGTTCGAGTAGCTGCGCATAACACTATATTATACGCAGTGTTTTTTATCCTCTCAAAAACGCCTCAAAGCCTTGTCCTACAAGGGGTTTCACGGATTATCCACTTCGCTTTTGTCGTGTTGTCCGCGCATTACTTTGAATTTGTCAGCCGAGATATACGAGCCAGACGCATAAAAGATATGCGTGGAAAAGATATACGCAGCTGATGGTTCGAGCATAACTCGCGTCAAATCAACAGTCAAGTTGCTTTTGTATTTTATGCTTTTGTATTTTAGATACGTGAGACCTATTTTTGAGAGTTTAAATGAATTTCATAACGTGGAAACAATGTTTTAAAATATATTACATGACATGAGGACACATTCTTAGGATGACAAAATGGTTGTTCATAATTTATATTGGTCTGGCTCACCTTGCAATCGAGCAACAAGATGACCTTTTCCGAGTTATACGAACTAATGCGATTTTGGCTTCTTGGAACTCGGATGGCCAATCGCATGGACAAAGACTTCGTTCTACTAAGTCTGACTCCCTCCGAACTTGACAGAGACCTACTGGATGTTTTTAGACCACTAGTCCGTCAGAGTGATAGGAGAACGTATCGCCATTCTCCATGGGAGGAAGTCCGGAGTTTCATTTATCAAAATCTGCCTGTCCAACAGGAGCGTCAACAAGTTGTAAAGTATTTGGATGAGAAAACTGCTGGTTATATCGGCGGACGACTACAAAAGGCATTCTGTTGCGGAGAATAGAGGAAGAAGCGATGGCAAAAGCAGCATTTTTACGACCGTTCCAAGAGAATATGCGAGAATTCATACATCAGCGTACATTTTATGAGTGGGGACTCAAGCATCTTGAAGTGTCTACAGAAGACTCATGGCTTTCTGGTAAGTTCAATGGTTTTATTGATATCAGCATCAGAAGTGAACGAAGTCCTGATTTTATTCTTGCTATTGAAATCGAACACAAGTCTTCGTATTTCCAAGCAACACGAAACATTCTTAAGTTGAAGGAATGGGTGCACAAGTCCAATTATCGACAATGCGGGCTGCTTCATGTCTTCAACGAGGGGAGCAATATTGATATTGATCCGATTTCTCATTTAGTGCATCTGGCTAAACAAGAAGAGAAGAAAAACAAGGGCTTTACCTATAACTTAATTCTATATACGGTCGCGGACGGCCGAGCAACACGTCGTACGGCTGAAGAACTGGTTTACTCAAAAGAGTTCGAACTTCGTCTATGGCAATTGCTTCAGGAAGTTAGGTTGGTATAACGGAAGCACTGGATTTGATTTACTCGATTATCAGAGTTGGTGTCTTTATTGTTGAATAATGGCTTTCGCTGAAGGGATTCCCTATCATAAAACTGAACAATCTGTAAACATTCTGCACAGCGGCTGATTCGGGAATTTAGTTGCTTATAATGTATGTATGAAGAATAAAGAAATCCATGATGCTATATCGGCTATCATGGAATCGATGAGGCAACAGGGCACATCGCCAGGCAGGCTGAAGAATCTCGAAAATGCCTACCATGTATTCGAGCAATATTTATCAGACAACCATATTGCCACGATTGATGAACAGCTCTGTCTGGAATATGTGTACATCAAAACCGGTCAACGTTATGAGCGTTTCGAGTACGTCACATCAAACTCCAGGGTAGACTATCGGATGTGGCCACTGCTGTTACTGTTGCGTTATCTGAAAGACGGACAGTTTCGTGGGGATACTCGGAAAATAAAACCACCTTTTGTTTGCCCGCCAAGTTTTGCATCGGCTTATGAAGCCTTCTGTGAAGAACTCGTTTATCGCGGATATAGTCAAGCGACAATAGACGCCAACAGACAAAAGGTGCAAAAGTTGGTCGCACACTTGGTCGAACAAGGCGTGACTGCCTCAGCGGACATCACCATTCAACACGTTGAGGATTATTTGAAAACATGAAAGACAAAGCCGTCAAGTATATCGGCGTTTTTTTGTATGTTTTCAGAAACTTCTTTTCCTTTCTGTACGAACGAGGGTATGCCGCACGTGACCTGTCCCCCCCAACTTCCTAAAGTGCGCACATTCCGCAATGCTACGATCCCCTATGTTTGGTCCAAAACAGACTTGCAAAGGTTGCTCGGCGTAATCGACCGTCATGATCCCAAAGGTAAACGCGACTACGCCATACTTCTGATTGCGATCCGACTGGGCCTCAGGATTAGCGATATCCGCAGTCTCAAGCAATCGTCGATCGACTGGAACCGGAAAACGATCAAACTGATCATGGTCAAGACCGGCCAGCCGATTGAATTGCCGCTTCTCAAAGATCTCGGCTGGGCGATCATTGACTATCTGCAGAACGGCCGTCCCGCCACAAACAGTGAATGCTTATTTGTCAGGCACAGAGCGCCATTCAACGCGTTTGGCGATCGCAACGCCTTCTACAAAGAACTCCATTGCTACATGCTAAAAGCCGGTCTGACAATACCTGGTGGTCAGCGGCAGGGTTTGCATTCACTGAGAAGTACATTGGCGGGAAACATGCTTGAAGTGAAATCGCCTCTGCCCATTATATCTGAATCGCTTGGACACCAATCCGTCAACACCACAAGTCTGTACCTTAAGATCGACGTGGAAGGGCTTCGCCAATGCGCGCTCGATCCGGAGGAGGTGTTCGTCGATGAAAACAACCTATGAATGGAAAAGCGGATTTGCACAAGCCGCGCAGAACTACATCTCACTGAAGCGACAGACCGGAATGAAATTCGAAACGCAGGAACGCTACCTGCGGCACTTTGACACCTTTTATTACAGCAACGGCAAGGGAGCACGTTGACCAAAGAAATCGTCAACGATTTTATCTATGACCTCAATGAACGGCCCGTGTCGCACCATAACAAAGAAGTGGTGATGCGCGACTTCGCGAAATATTTGGCTGATAGAGGCCACCATACGTATGTGGTGGAAGTCAAAACGAAGCTTCCGCGCTGCAAATTCGTCCCCCACATCTTCACGGACGACGAAACCCGCCGGATGTTCACGGCCATAGATCATTATCCGCAGGCTCGGATGTCCTACAGGAATACGGTGGATCCGGTACTGTTCCGATTTTTATACGGCACAGGCGTACGTATTTCCGAGGTGCTGAATCTCGTACTCGAAGATGTAAACGTGGAATCCGGAACGGTCACCATCCGCGCGGCGAAAAACATGAAAGACCGATTGATTCCTATGGCTGACCGCCTGACAAAGCGCATTTTCACTTTTATGAATGAGTTCCATCGGTACAGTGATGGCGGAATGTGGCTTTTTCCGGCTTGCGGATTATTTGCTTATGGCCGACATCCCACACACAGCCGTAGGCCCGCGGATCCATAGCTTCCGCCACGGATTTGCCGTCAAATGCCTTAAGAAGTGGGTTTTGGCCGGAAACGATCTGACTGTTATGCTACCCTACCTGTCGGCGTACATGGGGCATTCGGATTTCCGCGCCACCCAATACTATCTGCGCTTGACATCTGATCTGTATCCTGAGATCGTGCGGCGGGTTGAAGCAGAGTTCGGATACGTGATACCGGAAGGTGGGATCATGTATGGCCAAAGCTGATTTGCCCTATTACCTTACGAAGTTCCTCGGCAAATACCTGCCCGGTGAGAAGAATGTCAGCCGCCACACGATCCAGTCTTATTCCGTGACATTTAAACTGTTGCTCCTCTTCTTCGAACAGACCAAAACGATCGCTCCTGAGCGCCTGTCCATGGTAGACCTGACCCGTGACACGATTGTTGATTTCCTTGACTGGCTCGAATCCGCTCGGGACTGTGCAGTGACCACCAGAAACCAGCGGCTGGTGGCCATACATTCATTTGTAAGATTTGTACAGAAACAGTCACCTGAGAATCTGTTTGAGTTCCAGCAGATCATGAACATTCCGAATAAGAAGTGCATAAAAACAGTTGTACCGTTCCTGACCGGCGAAGAAATGAAAATACTGCTGTCGATGCCGGACCCTTCAACCCGAAACGGACTTCGGGATAGGGTACTGATGGCTGTATTGTACGACAGTGCCGCGAGAGTTCAGGAGATCATCGATTTGAAGGTTAAGGATCTGCGCTTGGACAAGCCCGCCGTGATCACTTTACATGGCAAAGGCCAGAAGACTCGCCATGTTCCAGTCACGGAGAAAACGAAAGATCTTTTGAAATCACATTTACAGTGCAGTCCAAGCCATAACGGGGTCAGCAGCGGCGAGCAGTATGTTTTTGTAAACCAGAAGAAGCAGCAACTTACACGTTGGGGCATATCCTACATCATTGATAAGTATGTCGGTTTGTCTAGCATGTGCGAGGGGTTCGATGTGCGTTTCCCCGTCACACCGCATGTGTTTCGACACAGCAAAAGTTTCCATTTACTTCAATCCGGTGTCAACCTGATCTACATCAGGGACTTTCTTGGACATAGCGATTGCAGTACAACGCAGATCTATGCCAAGGCAGATACCGAGACGCGACGAAAAGCGCTGGAGGCCGCATATGTGGATATCTTGCCGACAAATGAACTGCCGGATTGGTCCGACGACAAAAACTTGATGGCCTTCCTAATCTCGCTTGGTCGGTAATGATAAAATGGTGAGTGAATCGACGAGTAACCTGCTGGTTTGGCTGGTTTACTGTCTCCACTCACCATTTTATATCTCTCACCATATTGTCGGAGCATATGAGGCCTCACTTTAGGCGGCACAATCGTCGATGTTTTTCTTGCTGCTTCCGCATATTTGGTAAGAATGTGAGCGACACCTTCCTTCGTTAGTTTGTTCCGCTGGTTGTTTGTAAACAAGGAATGCTCATTTTTTGACGGATGATCCAGCTTTTGCTCAAACTTAAATCGTTGTAATAGAATAACGGTGTTTTTCATCAGCGGAACACGTCGGGTCTTGTTGCCCTTTCCCGTCAATTGAATGACGGCGGGCGTATCTAGAAACACATCGCCGACGCGCAGATCGATGAGTTCCTGAACTCTGGCGCCTGTATCGTACAAGACGCTTAGTAAGATCAGGTCTCGTCGACCCTTTAAACTATTCCGGTCCGGTTGTGCCAAAAGCAATTGCATGGCCTCTGGTGACAAATGCTCCACCATCGCTTTAGGAGCCTTTTTCATCGGAACTGCCATCGCTTTTTGAAGATGAAAGAGCCCGGCCGGTTCCTCGTACTGTACGTATCGCAAGAACGAATGAATGGTCGTCAGACGCAGATTCCGGGTCGTAATGCTACAAGCTCTTTCGGACTCCAGCCAGCCCAGAAATCCTGTAATCAACTCAGCCGTAAACAAGGACAAACTCAGACGTTCCGCAGGAATTTGCTTCGTCTCCTTGCAATATCGCAGGAGAAGCTTGAAGGTGTCCCTGTAAGAATAAATCGTGTGTTTACTGACGTTTTTTTGTGACGTCAAGATACGTCGAGAAGAACGCCGTCAAATGTTCAGCAAAATCAGTCGGCTTCATCGGCAGCACGTTCCAATGTCGGAATAATGTCAGGGTATCGCCCTTCCAGTTTCAACGTAAGGTCAGGGAACACATCCGCTGTCAGTCGCAGATAGTAGGCGGTTTCCGTAAATGAATCATGTCCCTGGTACGTTTTCAGTACGGGAAGATAAGCGGCTAAATCCCTTCCCTGCAAAACCCATTGCTTCAAGCAGTGACACGCATACGTGTGGCGGAAATCATGAATTCTTGGCCCTTTGCCCCTGCCGTCATGCGAAATACCGGCCCGCCAAAGAAAACGACGAAAGTTGTGGTAGATGTTCGCCAGCGTCATGGGTTTTCCGCCCAACGCCGGAAAAAACATTTCCGTATCTTTGGGGAAGGGATGTACTTGCCTGAATTATCCGCGGCAACGTTCTACCAGTTCATCCGACATGGGGACCAATCGGCTGTTGTCCTTTTTGGAATGGTGGACCGATAGAATGCCTTGCTCCAAATCGACATCGCCAACGGTTAGCAGCCTGGCTTCGGAAACACGCAACCCGCAGGTATAGATCATACGGAAAAACAAAGGCATGATCAGATGGCGATCGGGGCATTCGTAACAATACCGGCACCGATCCGTTTCAGCAAAGAAACGCTGGAGTTCATCAGCCGAGTAAATGTACGGTACGTAAGGCATTTCCTTGGGATAGTATCGTTTAGGAATGACATAAGCGGCCACCCCTACGCTATCCAAATAAAGTCCGAATTGGCGGATGATCGATGCGCGGGAGAGCTGGTTGGCTTGGGTGTCATGCGCTTTTTTGCTACACCAGTCCAAAACCATTTCCTTGGTCAGTGTCATAGCTCCCGGGTAGTTCTCCAGCGTAAATCGATCAAACCGTGCCAAGTGGGCGGCGTCTGTTTCGTATTTGTACCCGACGGCTTGCTTCAAGTCGACATGGCGCCAAATATGGTCTTTAAACGGGCCGGTATACCGATCGTTATTCATGGCTGTCCACCTCATCCAAACGAAGCGAGCAAGCCCTCAGCTTTTCGATATCGACCTTCAGGTAGACGGCGGTTGAATCAGGATCGGCATGACCGAGTATGTCTGAAATGGTGGAAAGAGGCGTGTCCTGTTCCAAGAGCCTGCTCGCCATCGTGTGCCGGAGAGAGTGCATGCCGCGGCGTTTTTTTAACGTCGGCAAATGTGCCAGTTCCATATATCGTTTAATTAGTTGACTCAGATGGTCGTCTTCTGAGAAGGGACCAAACGGCGCCATATGCCGGATAAACAGAAAGGGACTGTCGACTTTGGGTCGACCATATTTGAGGTAATCGATCACGGCCCAACCGACCTCCGGCGTAAGCTGAAGAGCATTCACTCATGTTCAATCGGAACGTACCGTAAGGGTTTACGTGCGTATAGATCAGCGGCGTAAGCGCTCGGAAATCTTCTGGGGTCATCAAGTCGAACCATTTCCGGTCAGATAAAATATTTTGCAGCATAATGGTATTGATGTATACTAAGCAGTTTTGCACTAGATGGAGAGATAACACAGACAGTTCCTGGTCTTCTAAACGGTTGGTGGCTATTTCCCCACCTTTGCCGTAAAAAATGAAACTGTTTGCCGAATTCCAATTCTCAACGACATTTAGACCTGCGTTGATTTCTCGGCGCAACTCCTCTGAATGGAGGTAATCACATATGAATATGGTTTTGACCGCCTTACCGAGTTCTCCCAACGCTTGATATGTCGGATGTTTTAGATTATTTCGGGTAAATCGTTTCAAGATTGCCTCCGTTTCGGCGGTGCCGAGACGAAGCGCTGTGGCATACTTCATCATCTGATCGTACTGCTGCCGAATCAGTTCCCAATTAATCGGACGTGTCAAAGTCAACTGTAAGTTCGGGTAGGATTCGGTCATGCCTGATTCGGGTCTATAAAGCTTTTGCGAATGAATCGCTTTAAGCCTCGGCATGAGCTGATAGCCCAAGAGGTAACAAAATGCAAAGGCTACCTCGCTCTGTCCATGTGAATATACGTAATTTTTCTCTACTTCCATTTCGGTACAGTGACGGAGCAATCCTTCCATCATCGCAGCGACTTCGGATGAAGAACATGATTTGAGCTGCGAATAGATACATGTCGAGTTTTTATCAACGTGCCAGTAAATCATTACGCCGCGGCCACGGTACCGGATATGCCATTCAGTCATAAGGTTTTGATCCCATGCGCCGAACTTTTAGAATCTGATGCACATGACGTAGTAGCATTACCCCAAACATCTTGCATTTTCACACGGAAAATAGCATTTACCACTTCGGAAATTGCATTACGAAGATTATCTTTATGGATGAATTTGCGACGAACGTAAAGTAGATCTTTGTATGATTCCCCATGTTCACCGGCACTCACACGTTTTAAACCAGCATTCGTCCCAAGCCCGTATAGGGATAGAATTAGCCTCTTTTGCAGAGTGCCCCGACCTAGCGCCTCACGAACAGCGACCGTCCTGAATTTCTCCGTAAAGCCGACGCGGAGATCCGCCTCTTTCAAAATATCCAATAGGCTCGTCATTGGCCACCGTCGAAGCATCTCTGTTTTCAATCGTGACAGATTGACTGGTTCCGCTTGTGGTTCTAACGGAGACAGACTAATCCAACCATTTCCTTTCTCCGTGATCCGAACTTTGTCGTTTTTTTTGGAGGTCGGTATCGAGCTTTTCCAAGCCTTCTTTCATGGTTTTCTTCAACGTTGAAATGAAGGCTTCAGCATCTAGAGGTTGTTTTAGAGCCTTGTAATTTTCTTCTCGTCGTTCTTCAAAATCTATGGGCAGGTCTTCGTCCGGATTCCGGTACCGATTCGCACCACTCACCCAAATTTCTTTGCAACGAAGTTTTTCCCTTAACGCCTGTAAGACGCTAATCTCATAATTCATGCGGTTAATCCGTTCTTGTCCTTTTTCATCTTTCTCAACAAGGATTTCTTTATTTACGCTACGTATTACTCCATCAATTGGGACATCTTCGGTGAACGGTAAATAGTGAAGACCGGTATCCGCATATTTTTTAACCAAAGTATAACAATCAAAAAAGATACATAGTTCCAATTCCTAAAACAAAAACGGAACTTGCTCATTCTCCATGGAATGTTGACGAATAATGAATCCCGACATATAATGTAACAGTCGTTACATTATATTTTATAACGAGGTGAAAGATAAAGGAAGATGTATCTATTTTTTTCTTATGTTTTATCTGCATTAATGGTTGCTTTTATTGTAGGCATGATCAAAGGTAGTCTGAAAACACTGAGAATATACGGTAGAGGTAAAAGTGCGGTTGGACTCTGCATCGTACTTGCAGCATACCTGTTCGTACAAATTAGTCAACCAGCCCAGGAATACGAAAGCCCTTACGCAACGCTTAAAGAAACGACAAAAACTTATGAGGACGGAAAGGAAGCATTCGATGCGGGACAGTATGATTTGGCCGATGAACTCCTTTCTCAAGTTCCTTCAAGCGATCCAAATTATTACGACGCCAAAAAGATGATAAATCAAATCCAAGACATATATCTGAACAATCATCTACAGAATGCAAGAGCAAAGCTGCAGCAAAAAGACTTTGACGGAGCGCGCGAGGAACTAAACCATGCATTGGAGATCGATAAGTATTCCAAACAAGCGCAAGAATTGATCGTGCAGCTCGAAGAGCAGGAGAATCTGGCACGTGAGCATTCCATCCAAATGGGAATAGCACAAGCATTGGAGCGTGCAAAAGAAAAACTGTCTAGCGATAACTTTGCAGGCGCCAGAGCAGATGCTCAGCGGGCTGCAAAATTGAATCCTCAGTCGGAAGAAGTCAAACAGTTGGAAAACGAGATCGATGTCAAGGAGAAGAATTATAAAAAACGAAAAAGTGAGCAGGAAATGAAACGCTATAAGACAGAGAGCAAAACGTACTCTTATGTATACCTTATGCAAAATATGGACTCCCTGAAGGAAAAAAAAGTAAAGTTAACCGGGAGACTGACTTCGATAGGAAATACTCATTCGGAAACGTTTGCTTTAATGAATCTCATGGGTGAGGAAGGGAAGTTGACCTCAAATCTCGTACAGATCGAATACCCGATGGAATACCAATTTGAGAAAAACGATACGGTTATCGTGTGGGGAGAATTGCAAGGCAAGCGAATTTACAAGGAAGGTTCGGAGGAAGTTCCGGTCATAAAGGGCAAGTACTTAGAAAAAGGGTTATAAGCAGTAAAGCGTATACCACAAAAACCGGAGGTTACAGATGATGAAAACAGTTGTCTTTCTTTGCCCACATAATGCAGCTAAGAGCGTGATTGCCAAGGCTTATTTCGATAAGTTGATCGATGAGAAAAAACTTGATTTTGTTGCAATCTCATCAGGAACAGAACCCGGAAAAGCAGTCTCACCGCAAGTGGTACAGCTTATGAATGAAGAGAATATTGACGTGTCTCACCATGTTCCAAGATCTGTGACAACGGAAGAATTACAATCGGCTTGGAAAATCGTTTCGTTAGGCTGCGATGTAAATAAACTAGGTTCTTTCCGTGAAAAGATGGAAGCCTGGGACGATATCCCTCCCCCGTCACACGACCTTATCGGAGCTCGGGATGCAATTCGGCGTCGGATTGAAACATTAGTGGAAGAGATTGAACCAACCTAACGATCAGAAAAGGAGAAACGATATGACAGAAGCATCTTTGCAAAAACTGGGTAACAATCCGGAAGCAGCCTCTTATACGTTATGGCAACTCATCTTATACTTCCTAAAACTAGGTACTGTCGGATTCGGCGGGCCCGTTGCCTTGGTAGGGTATATGTACCGGGATTTGGTTGAAAAGCGGGGATGGATCTCGGAGTCCGATTACAAAGATGGGCTGGCCTTGGCGCAACTTTCCCCTGGACCGCTCGCGGCACAGTTAGGTATTTATCTTGGGTATGTGCATTATGGCATCCTGGGTGCAACGCTCGCCGGAATCGCCTTCGTTCTGCCTTCTTTCGTGATGGTGGTGGCAGTTAGCTGGGCGTATATTGCATTTGGCGGATTAACCTGGATGCAGGCAGTATTTTATGCGGTCGGCGCGAGCGTTATCGGAATCATTGCTTTCAGCGCATACAAACTGACGACCAAGACGATCGGAAAACAGTGGTTACTTTGGGGCATATATCTCGTATCGGCGATCTATACAGCCGTTATGGAAACCGAAGAAATTGCTCTGATCTTGGCTGCAGGCATTCTGGTATGGCTTGTAAAAGCGCCCCCGAAACAATGGTTTAATAAAACCAAGCTAAACAGTATGGCAATCATGCCTCTGGCCTGGGCATCGACGAAAATACCAATAGCAGATGCAGGAACGCTTTGGCACATTTTTACGTTTTTCACCAAGGCGGGCGCATTCGTATTCGGCAGTGGTCTCGCGATTGTTCCGTTCTTATACAGCGGCGTCGTTGTGGAAAATGAGTGGTTAAATGCGCAGGAATTCGTCGATGCTGTTGCTGTGGCAATGATTACGCCGGGTCCGGTTGTCATTACGACAGGGTTTATCGGCTATCTGGTAGCCGGTTTTCCCGGAGCTACGATTGCAGCAGTGGCCACCTTCCTTCCGGCATATTTGCTGACGATCATCCCGGCACCTTTCTTTAAGAAATACGGTAAGCGCCCCGGAATCGCAGCTTTTATCGAAGGCGTCACGGTTGCTGCGATCGGAGCAATTACCGGTGCGGTGATTGTACTGGGGCAGCGAGCAATCATCGATATTCCTACAGCTCTATTTGCCGTCATTACTCTGGGCCTGCTCTGGAAATTCAAAAAAATCTCGGAACCGGTCATTGTACTCGGTGCGGCGGTCATCGGATTAATTGTGTATCCCTTGCTTCACGCCTAACTTGAAACGATCGGGGGCTCATGTATGAAACGTGCCTGGCTGCTGCTATCTTATAAAATCCCTAATGAACCTTCTAAACATCGTGTGTTTGTTTGGCGGAAATTGAAGCGTCTTGGAGCCGAGCTGCTTCATGACACCTTTTGGTGTCTGCCTGCGACGGATTGGACCCGTGAACAATTTCAATGGTTAACGATAGAAATCAAAGATTTCGGCGGCAGTGCCTATTTGTTTGAGTCACAACTAACCATACCGGGGCAGGATGATACCTTAGTCCAAACATTTCTAACCAAGGTAGAAACAGAGTACAGGGATATCTTAAAGGAACTGGAACAAGAGGAGCTTGATCTTATGACCATCTCAAAACGTTACCAGATGATACAAAAAAGAGATTACTTTCAATCGGAACTTGGGAAGAATGTCCGGGATGCCTTAATTACGAAAGGGAGGACTTGAACTATGAAATGGGTTACTTGGGAACGGGTCGGAGTAGATCGAATGGCGTGCGCCTGGCTGATTCGCCGATTTGTTGATCCCCACGCTGAATTTCTGTTTATTTCTGTAGGGCAAAGTTTACCGGAAGGTGCGGAGCCTTTTGATATACCAGGAGTCCGATATTCTCATCGGCAGGGTCACTGCAGTTTCCATACCATCTTAAAAGAGTTTAAAATCAACAATTTGGTCTTGCAACGTATAGCTCGAATTGTTGATGAGGCGGATACCGTTCAGGAAGTGACGCTGGAACCGGCAGCCCCTGGACTTGATTTGATTTGCCGCGGCCTAAGTATTAGCAGCCCTGATGATGCTGTCGCTTTGGAACGGGGGTACCTCATATTCGAAGGACTTTATGCGAAGCTTGCTGAAGAAGGACAGCTGGTATAAAGTCAGAATAATTCGGACTCATTTATGCATGATCGAAGCTCCCGGATGACCGGGCTGAGGAAGTGGCCGTTTGCTTAAAAAGATGGGTTCCATATTCTTTCACGTGTTCCAATTATAGTCAATGTAACGGTCGGAGATAGTTGGGCGGAGATATGAAAACAGTCGGACGGACCGTTGCTCGTAGAGGGACGGAAGAGACTTTATATACGGATGATTTACCCAACCGACTTTTCATATTAGAATCCTGATTTTAAAAGGAGATGTATTACATGAGTCGAAATCCAAGAATAGCGATTCTTTGGCATGGGGACCGTGAATCACGAAATCATGCAACCGCCAAGAACAACAAATTCAGTAAGATATTCGAAGAATTTCAGCAGTACAATATCATAGCCGAACCTGCCGTTTACAATGATGAATTTGTTGATGAGGTGCAGCTTCAACTAAGTCAAGTCGATGGAGTCCTCGTTTGGGTGAATCCCATTGAAGGTGGAAGAAATCGGTCTATTCTAGACGAAATGTTGAGAGATGTCGCTTCAAGCGGAAATTTTGTCAGTACGCACCCCGATGTGATTTTGAAAATGGGTACCAAAGAGGTGTTATTCCAGACTCGGGAAATGGAATGGGGAGGCGACATTCATCTCTACAAAAACATCCAGGAGCTCCGTGAGCAATTGCCGGTTCGCCTTGCAGATGGATCTTCACGTGTATTGAAGCAGAATCGCGGCAATGGCGGCAACGGGGTATGGAGGGTTGAGTTTGTTGACGGGACTGGTGTTCAAAGAACGGACCCCATCATTCGTGTACTCCATGCACTCCGTAACAGCACCGAGAAAGAGATGCTGTTCAGTGAATTCATAAACCAATGCGAAGCCTATTTTGCCGGAACCGGTCTAATGATTGACCAGCCCTTTCACTCTCCCCTGCCTGATGGAATGGTTAGATGCTACATGACCCATAATGAGGTGGTTGGATTCGGACACCAGTATGTTACAGCTTTACTCCGGCCACAGAGCGGTTCAGAACCATTGCAGCCACAGCCGAGGATTTACCATCCTGAATCGAAACCGGAGTTTCAGTCACTAAAAACAAAGATGGAATCTGAGTGGATTCCACAATTGCAGCAATTACTCGACATTGAAACAAAGTCTTTACCGATTATTTGGGATGCGGACTTTCTCTACGGACCAAAGACCGCGTCAGGTGAAGATACGTATGTATTGTGCGAAATGAACGTCAGCTCCGTGCATCCTTTTCCGGATTCTGCTCTGCCTAAGCTGGTAAAAAATGCAGTTGCAATGATTACAAATTCTCAGAAGTGAAAATTTATCCTGCATTTCGACAGAAATGCCTGTATTTCTCCATATTTAAATTTGCTGCAAAGGACTTCGCTGGTTTTATTACTGCCGGGGTCTTTTGTTTTTTTATCCCTCCCAACCAATCACATAAAGGTTCAAAAGATGGAACATCTTGGATTACAGTTGATTCTTTAGGGGAAAATAATAATGATTCCACTTAACTCAGTCTAAGGAGATGGGAAGATGCCCCGAAAGGGAATAAGAAAGTGGCAATACATAGCCATTACATTAACCGTGAGTGTCCTGGTTGGAGTATATGTTTTTCAATATATAGCCGGTCGGATGGAGAGTTCTAATGTAACCGCTCAGGCGCATGAAATCAATTGGAAACCTGTAGAACAAATTCTCGGTATTCCTGGAAAAATGACTGCGGACGGTGTGTATAAATTCAGTTTGCCGCGGAGCGACCTGCAAGTGACTGTCGAAGGAATAAAGATTAAACCCACACTGGCACTTGGAACCTGGTTCGCTTTTAAAAAACATGATGCGAAGGCCATGGTCATGGGGGATTTAGTGCTTACCGAAGACGAAGTGAATCCGGTTATGGATAAGCTTTTTAAGGGAGGAATTATCGTAACGGCATTACATAATCATTTGATCGGTGAGTCTCCCCGAGTTAAGTATATGCATATTGAAGGGCACGGCGAGCCGGTTGAACTGGCGAAATCGTTGCGAGAGGCATTGGATGTAACGAAGACGCCTTTGACAGCAAGCAAATCTAATCAATCAATCAATCGAGTTCCCATTTCATGCGAAACGAATTGAACAGGTTCTCGGTTATCGTGGACAAGTCAGCAATGGCGTTTATCAAATCAGCGTTCCTCGTGCTGAAAAAATCACAGAAAACGAAATGGAAATCCCGCCTTCTATGGGCGTAGCCAGCCCTTTAAACTTTCAACCAACCAGCGGGGGTAAGGCAGCTATTACTGGGGATCTTGTCCTTACTGCAGAGGAAGTTTATCCCGTTGCCCGTGTGCTGCGTGAAAACGATATCAAAGTAACAGCCTTGCATAATCATATGCTAACCGAAAAGCCGCGTCTCTTTTTCATGCATTTTTGGGCGCTTGACAATGCAGAAAAACTAGCCAAAGGTCTTCGTCAAGCTTTGGATCATATGAATGTGAAGTGAATTTAAGTTACCCTTAACAAACCCAAGGGTATTTTACATATATCGCCTTTTACTTTGCTGGTGGTGTCAGCTTCGCTGGTACTACCACAATCTGGAGGACTATTTCATCAACGTGGAGCAGAAATCGGATTCATATTAATTAATAATGTCGCAGGCTGACCGTATCATGCCTTTATCCCTTAGCTATTTCTGATTTTTGATTCTGTTTTTTTAATCTCCCTAGTAATAATACCCCTACAACAATAACGAGGCTTTGTCCCCACTGCATAATTGGATTTTCTGCAAAAAATTCCTTTATGAACGGCTCATCGACAATCATTTTTGATGCAGTCAAAGCCAATACACCTGAACCAATGTAAATAATAATCGGGAACCGTTCAACCCACTTTAATATGAGGGTACTTCCCCAAACGACTATTGGCACACTAATCAGTAAGCCTAATACAACCAAAATAAAGTCACCGTGTGCAGCTCCTGCTACAGCAAGTACATTATCCAATCCCATTACCGTGTCTGCAATTACAATTGTTTTTATCGCTGACCATAAATTTCCAGTCGACTTTACATCGTGTTTTTTCTCTTCCGCAATAAGTTTATAGGCTATCCAAATGAGAAGTACCCCACCAATCATGAGCAGACCAGGAATTTTTAATAACCAGACGACTACCAAAGTTAACAACGAACGAATTGCTATAGCACCGAAAGCTCCCCAAAAGACAACTTTCTTTTGTTGGTCTCTCGGCAGGTTCCTTGCAGACAAGCCGATGACAATTGCATTATCACCAGCTAAAACCAAATCAATAACGACAATGGCTAATAATGCTGTCCAAAATTCTGAAGTAAAGTAATCCATTTTGCATACACTCTCCTTTTTTTCAAATCATCTAATATTGTTTTTCCCAATTCTGATAATAATCATCCGAAGAGTCTTGTGGTACTTGCCAAACAACAAATGACCTTTATTGAAAAACAGTCGTCCGTTTAAAAAAGCTGCCCTCGGGAATCGCTCATCGATTTGATCCTCCACTACTCGATGCACCTTAACATTTGAATAATACCAACCTTATCCAGAATGCCGACACATCGTGACGTTATTAATAAAACTGAAATCTCAAAATGGATTTGATCGAGACATCAAATGAAAAAACGAAAAGCAAATTTTTTGTATGTATGGCGGGGAAGATCACCCCTTTAGATCACCCGTTGAGCAAGGTGATAATATAATGGTATCCCTGCAATTAAATTGAAAGGAAACGTAACTCCTAGGGATAATCCCAAGTAAATGGACGGATTCGCTTCCGGTACGGAACTTCTCATCGCGGCAGGGGCGGCTATATACGATGAACTCCCGGCCAGTACTCCCATTAGCGTGGCGCTTCCGACGGACAACCCAATTTTCGCTCCAATCAAAACACCCAAGCTCCCCCACAGAATTGGCATCATGACAGCGAAAAGAAACAGCTTTACTCCATGTTTGCCTATTTCGGGAAGACGGTGTCCGGCAATTATGCCCATGTTCAATAAGAAAAGCATCATAATGCTGGGGTATAAATCAACAAAAAAGGGCTTGACCAGCGGTTGGCCTGATTCTCCTGTGACTAGCCCGATGAACAAACTCCCGAGCAGAAGGAACACACTCTTTCCGAAGAGGCCTTCCTTTAAGACTTCCTTATCAAACAGGGTTTTAATTGGATATTCTTTAAATATACCTAACTGATATGAGGACCGTGCCATTTGAGACGCGTTATTTTCTGCAATCCTTAAAAGCATTAACGAAACAATGATGGCAGGGCTCTCCATAATGACGACCAGTGCGCTCATGAATCCGTCATACCCAACACGTTGCTCTTCCAAAAACGCAATTGCCGCACCATAGGTCACAATGCTGACGGAGCCATATGTAGCTGCCAAGGCAACAGAATTTTTCACATCCATCTTCATGAATCTGCGCACTATCAACAGTGTCATAACGGGAATGAGTATCCCGAGCATTAATGCACCCATAATGGGGCGTACCATTGTCGCCAGCGAGTAATGCGACAATTCAATTCCCCCTTTGACACCTATGGCAATTAGTAAATAGATGCTGAGGGCTTCACTTAGACCGCTTGGAAATTTCAAATCGGACTTGAAAAATGCGGCGATCAGCCCCAGTACGAAAAACAGTACAATTGGAGACAACAAATTCCCAACAACAATATCGAACATGAATGTAAAGTCAACTCCTCTCGAAAAAAATAGCCGGCAATTCCAGGGTGCCCCTGAATCACCGGCTTATCTTCAACGGATCCTCTCGGATCTTTTGACTGATCTGCCATACGCATTATACAATTAATTTCTTCTCCAGATTATCGGAGAGCACGAACACCATTACTCTTTCCCCGGTACGAGTGCTGATATCGGTGTGGAAGCTGCTGACTTCTTCCCCTGTCAGCTCGAGAATCATCTTTCCAAGCTGTTCTCTTCCCGATTCCACCAAATCCGCCCTAATGCGCTTCACAGAAAGCATACCTTCAGATGTCCCCGCCAGTTTTTTCTCAGCGGGAGTTAATATCCCTTTAAGTCCCACAATAATCATATTGCGCACAATGTCGGTTTTTACCAACACTGGCCCCCGTCCCAAATATTCCTTCTCCCATTGCGTTAAACTTCTGCTTAATTTGTCTTCCAATTCCCCTTTTGACATCGAACGGAGCATTCAAATCCCTCCAAATAAAAAACGGTACTTCATTTGGATGAGTCCAAATGAACATACCGATTTATCTACATCTTACTTTAGCAAATGATGTTACTTTTTCATCCTGTCATTGCTCATAACAGCATGCTAAAGCAACGAACCGCTCAAGCTATCTTGAAGAACGTTTATGGCTTAAGCTAATTATACTTAACTCCGTTCCCCTCTGTTAATGCAATCTTTTGTCTAATGTCAACCCTTTCGGAAGTTGGATGATCTCATAAGAGGAAAGTATGCATCTATGAATACCCCGGGATATTTCCGGGAATACTTGTATCCAACACAGCTTAATGTATTGGAGTTTTGATATGATACATACCGAGGATATACACGAACACATTGGGGACCATAGAAATTCTGCGGATTTAGAAACTCAATGTTTAACAAATGGCCAACTTGAAGCGCACGTTTATTTTTATAAATCATTGTGTGACATAAAAATAATACGGGACTGTATTTCCGAACCTCTTGCAAAGTGCAAAACAGCTGAAGATTTTAAAGGCGTATTAAATTCCGAGCTTTCATGTAAACGTTTGGATGATGTGGAACAAATTCGGCCTGAAATGCTCAAAGGAAATGCCCTAATTGCTTTTGAGGGTAAGCTGTGGGCTCTTTCCGCCGCTAAAGTCATCAACGATAAACCAGGTGAAGCAACGAATGAAACATCAGTTCAAGGGCCAATATTCGCTCTAACTGAAAATAGCACAGCAAACATTAATCTGATTCGGCATAGGTACCCTTCACCGAACCTGATTGTTGAGGAAAAGACCGTCGGTATTATTTCAAAAACAAAATTGTCTATTCTTTATGACAAACAATTAGTAAACGAAAGCGTGTTAAACGAATTATTTCAGAAATTAGATAGGGTTCGTGCCGATGTTGTGCAGGCAGTTGGACAACTTGAAGCGCTGTTGTCTCAAAAGAAATTCCGATTATTTCCCGTCACATTATTGACCGAAAGACCTGACCGTATCGCATTGAATCTTGCTCAAGGCAAGGTTGTTATATTAATGCAGGGTTCAAATTTTGCTTTAATAGCGCCTGCAGTTTTTTATGACTTTATGTCGGCTATGGACGATATGTATCAATCATTTTGGGTGAGTAATATGTTAATCGTCCTTCGTTATATTGCACTGTTTATTACCATCACGCTACCCGCAATGTATATAGCTGTTATTTCCCATAACCCTGAAGTATTCCGGATCCAATTTACATTATCCATTGCAGGGAGCCGTGCCGCGGTGCCTTACCCCTCATTTATAGAAGTGTTTATTATGCTGTTTATCATTGAAGCACTAATCGAGTCAAGCATCAGACTCCCCAAGTTCATAGCACAAACCACAACAACGGTCGGGGGATTAATACTGGGACAAGCTGCACAGCAAGCCGGTTTGATTAGCAGCATTATGATTATTATTGCATCCGCAGTTGCTATTGCAAACTTTGTTATACCGATTAACGCCATGAGCTTCGCAATTCGCATTGTTAAATACCCTTTGATTATTCTTGCTATATTTTTCGGTATCGTCGGAGTAATTATCGGTGTTTTCTGTTTTTTATTGTATTTAGCAAATATGAAGAGCTTTGGGGAACCTTATTTACGACTCTTTCTTGGGGAACATTCACCCTCAGGGTACAAGCAAGGGGATTCTGCATGAATCGCTATTTTTACTATCCAATCTTGGTATGCATGCTTATTAACACAATTATTTACGTACCAGAATTACTTATTAAATCTCGATTTGAAGGCGCCATAACAGCCATGCTGATCGCTATTCCGTTAGGATCTTTTTTGGCTTACTTGTTTTCCAGGGGAATGAATCGTTTTCCTGGTTTAGGCATTTCCGAAATCTTTGAGCAACATATGCCTAAGTTCATCCGTTTGCCCATCATCGTATTCCTTGGCTTATTGTGGTTTGCAGCCGGGTCTATTGCATTAGTTGCCATTTCGCTGATAGCCATAAGGTTTATTAATCCGGATGTTTCAGTTACTGTTCTGCTTTTTGTGTTTATTACGGTAGGGTGCTGGGCTGCAACCCGTTCTTCGTTAGCCATCCTCTATATTTTAGAGATTGGGCTGTTGATGAGTACCCCGATCATAGCGTTAATATGGTTTAAAGCATTTCAAAATGAAATGTTCGATTGGAATGCTGTCTTTGCCATGTCTGATTACGTCTTCGGACTGCCTTCTTGGAGCACCTTTTTCACCGCCACAGATCTATTTACAGGGTATATCTCATTAGTCGTGTTCAACCGATTTATTAAAGCCGGGAAAAAGATTACTCATTTATGGATTTTGCCGGTTGCAGGAACAATCGTCTTTTTTACAATATTTTTTATCCCAATCGGTATCCATGGTACACAGGCAGTGGATCATTATGTGAATGTTTGGGTCAGTACCGCGGATTCGCTCCGGTTGAAATATGGGTTCATTGAACGGGTGGGTTTCTTGTATTCATATGTGTATATTGGCTTATCTCTTCTATTTATTGCAACGAGCTGGCATGTTGGAACCGAATTAATGCGAAGTGTATTTCGTAAACAATCAGACCTTCTTAAGTGGGTTATCGCAGGCACGATCGGTGTCGGGACATTTTTGTATGGCATCTATTCGAACGAAAAACAGCTTATTCACTTTGCGCAACAATGGTTTGGCATCCTTTTCGTTGTGGAGTTATTGTTGGTTGCTTTAGTCGTTTTTCTAAGCAGGAGGAATAGGCATGCGTAAGCTTGTGGTAATCCTATTATCTTTCACGTTGCTGTTGCTGCCGGGCTGCGGCTTCAAAGATATTGATAAGCGCTTTTTTGTTGTGGCCATCGGCGTTGACAAGGGAATGGAGAAAAAGTACAAAGTAACTTTCAAGCTTGCTATTCCATCCCCTCAAATTAAGCCAGGCCAAGGAGATTTTCAATTGGTAAGTCGAGAAGCCAACAACATATCCGAAGCTATCGAATTAATGAAATCCGATGTGGATAAGGAATTTGATATGGGGCATGCCAAAATAGCTGTATTAGGTAAGGAGTTGGCAAGTGAAGAAATAACCGAAGCTGTAGATTGGTTTATTAGGAGCCATGATATCCAGCGAATCGAATACGCAGCACTTGGAGAACCTTCAGCCGAGGAGATATTGGCACTAGGTCCAAAGTCCGAACGTCTGGCTGCAAACTCGCTCATTTTAAGTTTTGGACGCGAAGGGACAGAATCGTCATTTATCGTGACGGAGTATTTGTACGATTTTTATGATAGATTGCTGGAAACAGGGAAAGATCCTTTTTTACCAATCATAAAGATAAGAGGGGATACGTACGAAATCAATCGTGTTGCCCTATTTGATAAGGAAAAACTAAAGATGATCTTAAATGCGGAGCAAACGAGAATTTTTAACCAATTAGTCAGTAAACATTCACGATTTGGAATTAGGGTAGATGAGGAAGACGTTCATTTCTCATTATCCGTTCAAAAATACGATTATAGCTATAAGATCTCCACTCCCAGCAATGAAAAACCTTCCATCAATATGGTTGTAACCATAAAGGGACAAGTTGCGGAATCAGACCGAATGTTGTTTGGTCGAAATTGGGAAGAGTTAGAGGAATCGGCGGAAAGAGCAGTACAGAAAAGTTACCTGAATCTGCTTGAAAAAATCAAGAAAAATAACGTCGATCCTGTTGGATTCGGTCTCAAATATATTGCAACACGCCGCAATGGTCTTAAGGATTGGGAGCAGTGGCAAAAAATTTATCCAGATGCGCAGTTTAACATAAGAGTAAACGTGATTTTGGAGGGTACGGGAGAAATTAAATAGCACGGTAATACAGCTATATATTCGGCAAAAATCATTTAGAGTTGAACACATAACCAATCGACGGTAAACCAAACAAATAAGACTCCTTTGAATCAATGTGATTCGGGAGTTTTTTTGCTTATAATGTAAGTATGAGTTTAGTTGAAAGAGAGGAGAGTGAATGATGCTTACGATTGAGGTATACATATCACAGATGAAAAAAAAGGACAAGCTGGATGAGTTTAATTTTAAAAACCATGCTGAAAATATGACCGCCGTCATCAAGTATGTTATGGAGTACTTTAATACTTATCTTGATCCGGAAGCCTACGATTATGAAAATATAAAAACTGAACAGGCGGCATTAAAAATTGAGCAAGAAATTAGGTCTGCTTTTCCCAAAAGTAAAGATTTCATTATAGATTACTATAAAAGATATAAGACATGGATAGACAAAGGGCTTAAGCCTCTGATTGATCATAATAGAGTTGGGTGATAGATTAAGCTTCTTTCTTCTTAGAATAAAGGTAAGGCTGGTGCAACCAATCAAAAAGGATTAATCTCCATAAGTGCTATCCATATTGGGGCGATAGTCTGTGATGCACCGTGATGGCTGGAGTCAGACTAATGGTTGGGCTCTAATGGCACCATAGTTTATAAACCTTCTTCTCCCAGCCATAGTAGCAGTATTGACGGAGATTATCCATTTTCATACTCTGTAGTGCAGTGCTGATCTTGTTTTGCATGGTTGGCTAAGGGGCAGGTTAAGGGAGCTATGGACTATGAACAGAAAAAGCAGACCAAGACTGTATTGTTCCAGTTTTGGTCTGCTCTTTGTTGATACTTCCCTAAAAATACATTGAATACATGTAAACAATGTGTAGACCCTTATATTTCAAGGAGTTTTCACATTCTCGTTTAGATAACTGACACTACGCTGGTGTTACCTCGAAATAGGCAGAAAGTTCTGTATATTCAGTCACCCAGATAATGGAAGTGGTGCAAATGATACAGGACTTTTATCACGTGCGAAAAATGGTGAAAATTGGTACAATTATCACATGACATATGAACCAAACGTCATGACATACTGGGTCCATTTATCCTAAGTATGGAAAGGAGATGCGATGAAAGTATTTGATACAATAGGACAATTTGACGAAATATTAAAACGAGGAGTGAATTATGCCGTTTTTGATGTCGACAATACAATTACCAAAAGCAATATCGCACAGTTCTACTTTTTCATAAAAAGAAAGCGCTTAAAGAATACACTCTACTGGTGGCCATTTCTTCTATACTGTGCTAGTGCTGCTCCCTTTTACCTCATTCTGGACTTAATATCTAGGGATTGGTTCAACCATTTATTTGTTCAACGAAAATTTCGGAAATATACGTATGAACAATTGGAAATCTATGCAGAGATGTTCTTTCATGAGAGTCTAAAACAACAATTCATTTCCCCAATTCATGATCTTATTTTTTATTTAAAAAGCAAAGGGGTTCAGATTACATTGTTATCGACCAATTTTGATTTGCTTGTCAAACAATACGGCAGTTATTTTGAAGTTCCCTATGTATGTTTGTCGGTGATTAAAACCGATAACGGGATACGAATCGATTTTTCCAAGTTGAGTGGGTTTAAACATAATAGCATTCAACATTTCGATCCGGCTTTGACAATGGCTGTTGGTGATTCAAAATATGATCTGCCGATGCTAGAGCACGTCCATTATCCGATCATCGTAGCGAAGAAAAAAAAGAAATGGATGCAGTCGTTACAGAGGGAGGCTCTATTGATCCGACATTCATGATTCTCTGTCCATGACGGCTCTTTAATCGTTAATCCAATCGATTAAAGGAGTTGAACCGAATGGTATTTGTTTTTATTGCTTTGTGGACGATCGCAGCCATCCTACTCATTATCAATCCTAAAAATGAATCAACGCGCTGGGCCGCGCTTACTGCCTTTACAGGAGGTGGCGGTGGATTATCACGTACAGTTACTGAAACCATTTTGCCATATTTAGATAAGTATCAACTTCTCACTCCTTCGCTCGAATCGATTCTGCTCAAACTGCACATGTTCGGCTCGTTTATGAATCATAACGGGCTGCCGTATTGCTTTTTAATGTATGCTGTTAGCTATTCGGACATTTTTCATAATAAAGTAAAATCAATTCTTACTTGGGTGCTTCCACTGCCGATTGTTGGTATGTTCTTCCTGACCTCATTTACTCCACCAATCGAACATAACTTTTTAGTACTATTTTATTGGTGTGTACCTTATTTGATCATGGGGCTGACCTCACTATCTTACAGCTACTTAAAAGAGAATAACTTGAAAAGGAAAAGAAGCAGGCTTTTTTCCAACTTGGTGGCTTTTCCCCCCATTCTGTTTCAAATAGTAGCGAACTACACCTTAAAGGCATTTTTTGACATACAGGAAATATGGCGCTTTATGCCATTCGTCATTACTTTTTTACTTATTTCTTTCTTGTTGCTTGGCATTAAGTATGGTGTGTTGGGTGTCAGGTTGAAATTTGAGAAGGATCGTCTATATGGGACGATGCGGGCAATATCTTATGGAACCAGTGTATTAAATCATACGATCAAAAACGAAGTTGGGAAAATCAGAATTGTAACCGATGAGATTCGCAACATGGCCTTTTCCGCTCAACAGGAGAAAATTGCAGATGATGCTGTAGTTGTACTCGAATCAACAAAACATATGCTGGATATGGTTTCGCGAATACAAAGCCAAACACAAGACATTCTACTCAAAGAGGGGGTATATGATGTAATAGACATTTTGAGCCGGGCGCTTTCAATGTCTAAGATTATTTTGGACGAGCGAAATATTCAGACAAACATGGAGATAGACACGACAACTTTGTTTTTAACGTGTGATTCGGTTCATCTTCAAGAAACATTTCATAATATCATTGTTAACGCGGCCGAAGCGGTGGAACATCATGGGATCCTAACTATCTCCATGCGCGAACAACGCAAACATATCGTACTCGTCTTCCATGATAATGGTAAAGGCAGCACGAAGGAAGAGCTTTCCAATTGGTTTGATCCGTTCTATTCAACGAAACACCGCAATCACAACTATGGATTGGGACTTACATATTGCTATAATGTATTGCAGCAGCACGGCGGATCCATTGACATTCAGAGTGAACTGAAAGTCGGAACGACGGTCTCACTTATGTTTCCAAAAAGAAGAGTTCGATCTGCTATGCTTCCCTTGGCGGAGGTGAGCGATGTTGGATCAAATCAAAATCATGTTGGTTGAAGACGATCGGATCTGGAGAGAACAACTAACGAATTACTTGAACCGAGAAGAGGATCTGGTGATAGTCGGTACGGCTGTAAATCGGCAAGATGCGGTGCATCTTGCCCGGCTCAGTGACGCGCACGTCGTTTTAATGGATTTAGTTTTATCGGATGAGGGATACGATGGTATTGAAGCGGCTTTGGATATTTTGGAGATTAAAGAGTCGAAAATTATCATGTTGACCGGTATCGATGAAGAAGATGCGATCATGGACACTTTTACGGCTGGTGCTGTCAATTACGTAACCAAAGATCATTATGAAGATATTCCTTATGCCATTAGGGCGGCATATTATAATTCGAGCTATATTCATCCAGACTCGGCGGGGGTATTAATGAAAGGATTTCGAACATTGAGAAAGGAACAGCGAGGTAAACTGCTAACCCCGGCAGAGCGGGAAGTATTGACATACATTCATGATGGACATAAACAAACGACGATTCAAAGTGAACGTTATACTGCTGAAAGTACTGTAAAGAAACATGTAAATAATATACTAAGAAAACTCAAAGTAAGCTCGAGCCGCGAAGCTGCTCGCATGGCTAAGCGACTTGGGATCATCGATTAAACGAATCGAGCCTGATTCTCCGTTCCCGGGAGTCAGGCTTTTTTGTGTTTGTATTCGATTCAATTTGTTTTTCGAGTAATGGGAACTAAAAAAGTTCTATAGGGTGTAGAACCTTTTTGTGAAAAGTTCTATGCCAAGATTCACCTTATTGGAATCAATAGGCCAAGCTACAATTGGCTTGTGAGCGATCATTCATAATACCAATGAAAGGAGCATAGGAAATGAGTCTTAAACATATAAAATCCAAGATTCCGTCTGAGGACCGCCAAACGAATCCTCCTAAACCCTGGTACGAAGTCGTCAATACTGATCATAAATCTCGTACAACAGATTCGTCACTGGCTTATTACGAACAATTAATGCGTCACGATTGGCATAGTAAAGTTCGACATCGCTTTCGACAGCGGGGGTGGGACTCTTGAAATTTAACATTCCTTATACGGAAGTCGAAAGCTGGCTTTTTGCCCTCCCTGATTGGAAGTCTCGTTTGGAAGTTTTGGAAGCACAGCTTGAGCATATTCCAGGTCTTGCCCAAAAGTTTGAATTGGTCGCTATTCACGGGCAAGGCCAAAAGAACGAGGCCATTGTACAGGAAGTCATCCGCCGCTTGCATGCGCAGGAGATTGAGATTCCATTGCTGGAGATGAAAATTCGGATGTTGGAGGCGGCCATCAAATCACTGCTTCCAGTTGAAAAGCGATTTGTGGAAAGTAAATATCAGTTACGACTTCCCAATCCCGATGTGATGAAAAAATTGTTAATGACATCTCGAATGTTTTTTCAGCATCGTAAAATCTCATTAACAAAAATATATCGCTTTGTCGGCGGACCTAATTCCATTCTCGGCGTGCCGGATGATTTATCTTGGTTGGAAATCGAAGGTAACGAAGAGGTAACTGTTAAGTGAAAATGAGGTGACAAATTGGGATAACACAAGGTAACAAAATCCTGTTAATCTGATAGTGTAGAAAAATGTGAGACAGGCCATCCGGCATCCCCGGCATCGCCTGTTTTTTTTATTTCTGGATGCATCGGAGAGGAAAAATTGCTCCGGTGTTTTTTCATTGAAAGGGGAGTTGTGGAACAAACATGGGGAATGACATTGCGTAATGAAGGTGCGAAGGGAGGGGGCGCTTATGCGCTCTTTTTGGTTTTCACGTTGGTGTCAGCCGGGATACGGTAAGCATAAGCAGGCACTATGGTTCGAAGTAATGCCCTCCCTAGATGCTGCGCCAATGGACTTCATGAAGGCAGCGCGTCTTGCCAAGCATATCAGTCAGCTCGGCCATCCCCGATTCAAGCGTCTACGTTATGGACAGTTATTTTTTCGTTTCCTGGTCCAGTGTGCAGGACCTGCTGGTCACATTCGAATCTACTTCTCTGTTCCCGACATTCGCTGGATGGGTTTTCGCACGGGCTTTCATACGCAGGTGTTCGGGATGTATTTGCTCCCGACTGATGCGCCTGTGTTTGCAGTTGGTACAGGCAAAAACGTGATCGTTGCCGAAGGACGTCCGGCGTATAAGGGCGCTTTGTCGGTCGCTGCGTTTCATCCGGCGGGCAAAGACCCGGTCAACGAGATGATCGCGGCAATGGGAGCGGGCGAGTTGAAGACAGGCGAGGAGGTATGGCTGGAGCTTGCATTTGCACCAGCTGGTAAACGACTCTTGCAGCGTCGCGTCCGCAGAGCGGAGAAATGGCTGCGATCCCCAGCCAACGAGCCAACATCGTTACGAGGGATCTGGCGGGAGATGCAAACGAATCAAAAAGTTAAGCCAAGACCACCGGAATTGACCACGCACCAGCAGAACGTCTTGCGTTCCTTGCAAAGCAAGCAGGACGCGGACGAAATCGGACTGTGGACGGGCTTTCGTGTACTCATTCGTTCGCATGCATCGAAAGCGAGGCTGCACACGATGAACGACATGCTGCAATCGATGCGCAGCGGCAATGGTATTGTGCTGCGTCCTGTGAGGGGCAAGAGAGCCGTTCTCGAGCCGGGATTACCGTCGAAGAAACTGCTGTTTACATCAGAGGAACTCGGCTACTGGTTACGTATTCCCGCCTTTGGCGATCCGGCAGCTGCCCACATGCAGAAGATGCATGCGAAGATCATACCGGCTCCGGAAGGATTGAATACGGGACTGTTTATCGGGAAGAGCAATGTTCCGGGTGTGGAAAAAGAAATTCGAATGCCGGTCAACCAGATGCTCAAGCATGCTTTTCTCGCAGGAACGACCGGATCGGGGAAAACGTCGACGCTGCTGTCCATCATGACCAATATGGTGGATGATCTGGAGCGTTCGCCGAACCAAGCGCCGGGTTTTACGTTTCTAGATCCGCACGGCGGGGCGATTGAAACGCTGCTCAGCTATATCCCGAAGAGCTTGTATCCGAAGCTGCACATCATTCCGCTCGGGCATACGGAGCGGCCACGAGGCTTTAATTTGTTTCAGGCTGCACATGTAGATGTGCGGGAAAGCCTCACTGGGGAATTTGTTACGACGCTGCAGCAACTCTTTCCGGGTTCGCGGCCACGAGCAGAGCATTATTTACGCAACGCTGTACTCAGTCTGCTTTCTGTACCGCCGCAAACGGTACTCGGTATAATCGACATTTTCTTTAATGAGACGTACCGCAAAAAAATCTTGCCGGATCTGGATGTGCATTTGCGTCATTTTTGGATGGACGAATTTGCACAAATCAAAAATTTCGGCGAGCATCTTGGCCCAATTCTGAACAAGCTGGGTGCGTTAACCACTTACCCGACATCGCGGCGGATGCTCGGCCAACTGCATAGCAGCATCAACACGCGCCAAGTCATGGATGAGGGTCACATTGTATTGATCGACGGCTCCGGCTGCGTTCCGGATTTGCTGAAGATTTTAGCCAGTTTGTTCTTCATCGACTACCATTTCACTTGCCGTAAACGTCCGCAGCACAAGTCCAAAGCGCACTTCTTTTTCGCCGACGAGTGCCATCTGTTCGCCACGGACATCCTGACGAAAATACTGGCTGAGGACCGCAAATTCGGCTTGTCGCTGTTTTTGGCAACGCAGTATTTAACCCAGCTCTCCGATCGTATTTTGGAGGCTATTCTCGGCAACATAGGTACGCTCATGCTACTGCAGCTTGGCGGGCCGGACGCAGATAAGCTGTCGCGCTGGCTCAAGCCGCAGGTAACGAGCGTCGACCTCATGAATCTGGCAGAGCTTCATGCCATCGTCCGAACCAAGGGACAGGAGGGGAGGCTGGAGCTATTTACAGTCAAAAATGAAATCGTCCCTGTACACCGGGAAGCATGGATCAAAGAGGCATGGGCTCATTCGGACAAACAGGACGGCCGCAGCGTAGAAGCAGTTGAACATGAAATGAAACGCTCGGGTCTCTCCGATGAATCAGGCGGAACCATTTTGCCGAATTTCAAATAAACAACAGGGTATGAAGACTGGAGGGAACTTTCGAGAGTAATTTCGAGAGAACATTCGAGGGCATCTTCGAGGGAAGGTTGCAATCTCAAAAATGGGCCATGCACCGCATACCGGCGCGCGAAACGAGCACCGACCTGAACCCGACTATAACACCCCACACGGCCTGTAGGAAAGGAGACCAACAGATTTGTACTATGAAGCCAAAAAAGAAACGCTGATTATGTTGTACCGACACACCTTACTGACAGCCGAGCAATTAGCAATCAGCTTACATTACAAACCGAAAACGATCTATAACATCTCATGTGAATTGAAGGAGAAGGGGTTGATTCGTAACATCCCCCTCCCTTTTCTGAAAAGGAACCATGTCGGGTACACCTTGACCGCCTTTGGGGCCAGAGCGGGGGCTAGTCTTGCCGGTGACGAAACGGTTTTCCGGGCTAAAGCTTGGGAAGCCGGACCGGTACAGATCGAACATTTTTTTGGAACGAACGCTTTTTTTACCGATGTGATCCGCCACAGCATTTCCCATGCCGAAGAAGGCATGCTGGAGTGGCTGGACCCACGCTCGGCAGCCGAGCGATATGTGCAGAGCAAAAAAACAGGGAAAGCGGCTGCACCCGTCAAGCCGGATGGGTTCGGCATGTATCTGTTTCCTGATCGCGGACGGCTGGCCTTTCATCTGGAGTATGACACCGGAACTGAAACGCTGTGGCGCATAAAAGATAAGCTCTTTCATTATGGTACACTGCTCCCCACGATCTGGCCAAAGGTAGAGGCTGTGCAGGTACTGTTTGTGACGAAAATTGAAAGCCGTCCGAAAACGATTATCGACATTTGGGAGGTGCTGATGAAAGGGACGTTCAACAACGACCGATTGCCCAGCGTATGGGCCATCAGTGAGAAAGAGTGGAAACAAAAAGGCGCAGCGGGGACGCTTTGGCTGGGCAGCGGCGGGCAGCGTATTCGCTTGAAGGATATGCCGCTGCTCCCCATGCTTGCGGATCCGTTGGACCCGCTGCTGGGTAAACAGCCCAGAGAGCTCCCGCCTAAAACAAGGAGGTAAGGTTAGTGGATCTACGCTTACTGCCGAAGTTGCTGCTGTGGGGCATGCTGACGCTTTCGTGTTTGGGCACGATTTCTACACTATTGCGAATAGAAACGGACCCGATACCGGCCCTTCTTAAACGCACAACGGAGCAACAAATGGCAATCCAGACAGCGCTTGGCTTTTCCCGTGAGTGGATGCACTGGGATGGGAAGGAACTGCCAGAGGCTCGGATGCAGCGGATCAAACCATATGTGAATCCGGAATCGCTCGTCCGTATCGCAGCTATTTTGTCAGATAAAAATACGAATCTACAGGATGTAGTTGCAGTGGAATTGATCTCGCTCTCCTCCCATGGATATCAACGTTACAAGATTCGGGTCCGAGTGATTGCTTTGAATCCGGATCGAACCCTATGGGAAGTGGATGTACCCGTATGGGTGCAATCCGGTAAAGGCGCTGCAATTACGGATCCACCGTTCATTCACCCTTTGCAGAATCCCCCTGCTGTTCCCGAATCGGATAACAGTGAAGTGGAAGCATCCAGCGGGGTGAAGCAACGGATACGTCCGGCGATAGAAAGCTTCCTGAAGGCTATGTGTGAAGGTAAAGATGCGGAAAGCCTGTTTAACTATGTGACGACAGGCTCCAAACTGAAACCTCTCAACGGTCGACTCAAGTTCCTTTCGCTGGATAGGCTGGAGGCGACAGGCGCTGGACCGTATACCATCACTGCCACCTTTTCTGTCAAAGACGAAGCCACTGGATTTCGACTAACACAGGTGTGGAGGCTGGCGGTGGCGGAGGAGAACGAGAAGTTTTTCGTAGGTGGCATTGAATAAATGGTTTTGAAATCTATGAAAAGGAAGTGTACCTGCGATGTCTAAAGAACAAAGGGACAAAGAACGACAAGATATCATTACACAGCTTCAACAGATGGATCGGCATGGAGTCTGGAGCGATCAGCAAAGCAAGAATGAAGGGTACCCGCCCATGACTTTGCGTGAAGCCCGAGCAAAGTTAGCCTATATGTCAGACCCGGAAAATCAATAAGTGTCTTATGCAAATGAGTATTCACCAGGTTAGGGGGTGCGAAATATGGAAGGGGATTTTATTAATACCGGTCTACTCGTAATCAAACGATTACTGCAAGCCATTTTCCTGACCATAGCGATTTACCGGGGCGTCAAGATGTATGCCAATGGGGAGACAAATCGGCTGTGGTCGCATATTATGCTGTCGGTCATTTTGGGTATTTTTGTTTTTGCGCCTGGCATCGCCAAGTATCTGGCGCTCTATGTGCTAAAGACGCTCGGCATTTCCGTGGACGGACTAACGGACACGACGGGAGAGTGAGGCCAAGTGGAAGATCAAGAGAAAACAGAATCGTATCGTGCTCTCTACCGGGTACGGCCGCTCATTTACCATATCGGGGACATCCGCTTGTGGATGCCAATACGGCAGGACGGCGTTGTCCTTTGGTTCGTGTATATTGGCGTGTTTTTCGTTTTTAGTTATATAATCCCGGTGCTTTCCTGGGTGCTTCCGCTGGATCGTACGATCACAATGGTCGTAGGACCGATTGCCGCTGCGTACTTCACGGTCAAGCTTGACCCAGCGGGTAAAACGGTCACGCGCTATTTGCGAGACATTATTCATTTTCTGGTGCGACCGAAGTGGGTTGTCCGTTGGCAGGCGATTCGTCAGCTTGGAGGAAGAGGGAAGATCACGTTTGTTAGCTGTTGCCGGCCGTATGAGCGAATATCGCTTTCAAACGGTTCTGAGGAATGGTGCGGAGGTAGCGCGTGGCTACATGGAACGGTTGAAGGACTGCAGACGCTTTTCCTTCCCGCACATGTGCGCATTCGTTGGCGCGGCAGGAGTCAGAAACTGACGGTTACGCCACTTAAGTCGCCATCAAAACGAGCGATCGTTCCTCCTGCTTTGGTGGAGGGAAAAGCGGGCGGGAATATGACGTGGATGACATCGGATCCGGTACAAGTTGAACGAGAGAGTAGAGATAGTGTGAGGAATAAATGGAAGGTTAGTAATCGTCAATAATGAACCGATTTATAAAATGAGGTGAATCAAGAAAATGGGCAATTGGAAATACAAGGTGTCGATCAGCCTTGACGACCTATTGGAAAACCAATCAACGAGTGTAGAAGAGAAGGGCCGGACGATTGCCGAGCGGTTAGGCCGTGAAGCATGTTTCCGGTCTTTTCCGCATTTGGCGGAGTTTCGATCGGTCCGGAACGCAGAGGAACTGGATGAATGGCTGACACGCATGTACGACTACGCCGACCGACATCGGATCTGGATCAGATGAAGACCGATTTCAGAAGGGAGGTGAGATCCGTTGAAATTTCCGGTTTTGTATTGGGAACAAAACCTCCTGTTCGATACCCTGCTCAAACCATGGGCGGTGTACCGCATTCCGTTAAAGCCATATGCTTATCAATCACCGGAGAAAAAGCGCGGCACCGTGAGCCAGATGCAACAGTTTTTGCACAGTTATCACGGCAGCGGACAGTTGCTTTCCGTGACCCGGATGATGGACGCCAGCGTATGGCAAGCCAGACGCACGGGTCAGGGCGCGGAATACGAACGCTATGTGAAAGCGGTCATGCAACGGTTTGCCGAGCGGCGACCGTGGCAGCGATCGCTTTATCTCATTTTACAGCTATCCGCCGTACAGAAGCAGTTTCCGGAAGTGGATTTGTCCGGCTTGCGTAAAACGGGCGAAACCTTGAAGGCGTTGGCTGGTGCACTGGGTCGAAGCGTAACGGAGCAATTCTGGTACCGTCAACGCGGTGAACTGGAGATGGAACGTCTTCAGATTGCCAAGACAGCCGAAAGCTTGCAGTTTAATCAAGTGAACCATCACCTGAGCGGTGAACGATGCGGACCGCAGGAAATTGAATGGCTGTTGCGACGGGGTTTCTTCAGGGGTTTATCCTTAGAACCCGAGCTGATACTGACACCGGAAACGATGCGTGAGGTACGGGTAAAGGGCGACAAGGTTTTGCTGCGTCCGAAAAAATCGCTACCGATTTTGCTTGCTGCTGATATGGTTTCCGAAGAAAAAATGAAGACCTGGGTCGTGCATCATGATGATCTTGATGAGGACAGTTTGAAGAGCTTTCAGGCCTTCTTCTCCGTTGTCGATGTGCCGGAGGAGATTGATACGGTTGGCGACGAGTGGTTGTATGCACTTGAAGACCTTCCCTTTCCTGCAGAGGTCAGCATTCATTTTCAGGTGCAAACACCGCATGAAGCGGCGGGTGGATTGCAGCGAAATCGCAAGGTGCTGAAGGATCAGAGGCGCGAGTATAAGGAAGCATCCGAGGAGACACCGATAACACTGGAATGGGCAGGCAAGCGCGGGCGGGTGTTGGAGAACAAGCTTCAGAAAGGGATGCCGCTCGTATGGGCGTCTACTTGGCTGAACGTTTCAGCTTCCTCCCGCAAGGAACTGGAGGAACGTTCAGCGCAGCTCCTGCAATTGTATGCAACCAAACAAATTCGCGTGGTTCGCTCTCCAGCGGATCAGGGCACGGCTTTTCAGCTCTTTTTGCCCGGTTCGGCGATGGACAAGCAGAACCGCATCCCGATGGATCCGAAGTTTCTGTCAGCTGGAATGCTGCATGGTTCGCGGGAAATCGGCGACCCGGACGGCGACTATATCGGACGCACCTTGCATCGCATTCCGGTGCTGCTGGATTTGAAGCGCCCGATGTCCAAGGAACTGAACCGTTCCGGGGCGATTGTCATTGTCGGTACGCTTGGCTCAGGAAAATCCGTATTGAAGAAGACGCTATTCTACCATGGGTACAATCAGGGCGGCATTGTGTTCTCCATTGATCCCAAAGATGAGGATGGCAGCTTTGCTTTGATCCCGGATATCCATGAGAACATGATACGGCTTAATTTTTCAGCGGAGTCAACGACGAAGTTCAATCCGTTTCGCATGTCGAAAAGTGAAGAACGCTCTCACGGCATTGTACTGGACTTCCTGAGTCTATTACTTGAAGGAACAAGAAACGATGAACGAGCTGACGCATTAATGGAGGCCGTTGAGCGAACCTTTGAGCAGGAGAAGCGCGACCTTCACATCTTTATGACGGAGCTAACGCATATCGCAACGGAATCACCGATGGAAGCGATCCGGGTGGAAGCCAGAAGATGTGTGAACCGTTTACTGTCGTACTCGCGCAGCCCGTTTGGTAAATTCATCTTTGCCCACGACGGGGAAGAAAATGCCCAGCTCAGCGGTGCGCGTTTTATTGTCATTACGCTGGCTGGATTGCCGCTACCGAAGAAACGGAGTGAACGTCTGCAAACGGCGCTGACGCCGAATGAGCGATTTGGTCTTGGCATCATGTATCTGGTAGCCGCGCTCGGGCGCGAGTACATGTTTTATAGCCCACACGATCAACTAAAAATATTTGGCATTGACGAATCTTGGATGCTGAAAGCTTTTCCCGAGGGTGCGTTACTGATTGATGAAATCATCCGCATGGGCCGCTCTTTCGCGGTAGTGCCGCTTTTGGCAACACAAAACCCGGGGGACGTTGCCGATGAAGAGACCCGCAACAATTTGGGGTCTATTTTTTGTTTCCGTACGGAGGACCCTCGGGCTATTGCGGACAACCTGACATTGATTGGACTTGATCCCGATGATGAGGACATGATTCAGGCGTTTCGTGAATTGAAGGCCGGAGATTGCTACATGAAAGATATAACGGGTCGGATCGGGCGGGTGCATATTGAACCGACCCCGGACGATCTGCTCACCATCTTTAATACATCGCCGGATCGTGTGTCGAGGGAAAGGAGGGAAACCCCTTGAGACGAAAATGCCGTTATGGGCTTTTACTGCTGGTGTTTATCGCTTGTTTGATGAGTTTGGCAAACCCACTCACCGTTTTTGCACAAGCGCCGCCCCAAGATATGCTCGACCAACTGTTGCCGGGTGAAAGTCAGATGGGCATTGAACCGGGTGATCGGACGCTGGATTACCGTCAGTACCCGACGGATCACTATACATGGGATTTGGGCTACGATCTCGTGGAGTGGTCAGGTTGGAAGCCGAAGCTGAATAATCCATTTCCGATCATTCTGAATTGGATCGCGAATGGGCTATTTTTGGCGAATGCCTTCATTACCCGGCTTTCTATTTTTCTGATGCAGCTTGGTTTTCATACCGATCTGGTTAACGAACAACTGTCGCTGATCCTGCCAATCATGGAAGGGATGCGAACAGGTTTTTTTTCCAAATTTTTGCCGTTTGCTCTTGTGCTCTTGGCGGCGTGGATGGTGAAGGTCGGGTACTGGAACAACCAGACAACTCGGCTGATGTCCGGCGTCGTTGGTTCGATTGTTGTCCTGATCGGCAGCTACTGGTTTTTCACCCATTCGGGTCAGAGCATCCGTGCGGTATCACAGACGATGGACAAGCTGACGCAAATTACGATGGGATCGCTGGCCGCGCCTTACCAACGCGTGACGGGAGAGCAACTGGGCGCAGGTCTGGCGAATGTGGCAGATCAACAGTTGATGGCGACGTCCAATCGGCTATGGAAATTGTTTGTAGACCGTCCTTGGACGATCGGACAATTCAACCGACAGGATGGAAACGTGGTGCGCATGACAGCGGAGGAAGTAGAGGCGATTTTGGATCAAGCAGAGGAGGAAGACGTGGAGTTATCTGTGCAGGTCGGCGATGCGTGGTCACACTGGATGCGGCAGTATGCGCCGGGTATGACGCACCGGGACATTTTGCGCAAGGTGCTGGGTGATGCAAAAATTGACCACGGAGATCATGCTGACATTCCCTATGTGTTTGGTGGCGGATCGGCAGGCATTCGCTGTCTGGTCGCTTTACTGTCCCTGATTGCCACGTTAACCTTGCTTCTGTTTGTCGGAACGATTTCATTTATTTTGATTTTGGCTCAGGAAATGGCACTGGCGATCCTTATTCTTGCACCGGTCGTGCTGCTGCTTGGACTTTTTCCGGAACGGGGGTTTATGTTTGTACGCCGCTGGCTCGGCTGGTTGATCGGGGTCCTCGGTACAAAGGTCATCTATGGATTTTACATGGGCTTTACGCTGCTTGTTGCCGATATCGTCGCGCGCGGCTCCGGCATTCTGATGCTGCAGCAAATCTTTGTGGCGCTGCTCTTTTTCTGTGCATTTTTGTTCCGCAAAAAGATTCTCAAACAGATACTTAGCATCTTCCAAGCGCCGACTCCGCATGAGATGTATGACACCTCCAAAAAAGAAGTCGTCCACCATTGGGGAGAAGCGAAGCAGTCGTGGCAAAACACGAAGGAAACGACGAAAAAAGCAGCGGCGACAGCGAAGAAGATCATTTCCAAGTTGAAATAAGGAAACTGATGCGGAAGTGACGTTCCAAGCTGAACAGGCAAGTAGGGGGAGGCATTTGAATGGACCGGATTGCGGAGTGGCTAAGGGGTGAATTTCAGGTGCAGACCTTGTCCTATGAGGAAAAGCTGGCGCACGGTCTGGTTTTTCGGGGAGTTAGCCGTGGTGGGGAAGTGGTGTTTTTGGTGCCCGAATCGCAACATGTGTGGATGAGAAAAGCGGTTAGACAGGAGTGGAAGCCAACGGGGATCAAAGTACCTGATCGGGTCATGCGGTGACTGTTGACAACTTACAAAAGAGGGGATGACGATGGATGTTGTGAAAGACTGGGAGACGTTGGTATCCGACCTGAAGCAACGGATCCAAAGCGGCGATGTGTCATGCCGACTGCTGCTGGACAAAGCGGAAGCAGACCTGAAAAAGGCGCGCGAAAAACAGGTGACGCTGGAGCGGGACCGCCATGGATGAGGTTAGTGGTTTGATCAAGAAAAGGGTACTCTGGTGGGTGATCGGTAGCTTGGGTTTTGTCGGCATTGTTATTGTGTTGTTGGTTTTACTTGTGGCTTTTGTCTTATTAGGTGTGCTGGTCAGTTCGTCGGATTCCTCTATGGAAGGGATTCCAGTACCCCAACAGCAAACGTTCGATATTCCCGCACCGTTATTGCCGATCTATATTCACGCAGAAAATGAAGCGGTGACATGGTCGCGGTTGGCGGCGATTCACAAGATCACCACCGATTTTGGAGCCGAGACTGCGAAGCGGATCGATACGATTGGCGAAATGGGGTTTCCGCGACTTTTGTGGGAAGCGTACAAGGTGGATGGAGACGGGGATGGAAAGATCAGCGCAGATAACCCCTACGATGCGATTTTTTCGTTGGCAAATTATTTACGATTGGCCTCTCTTGAGACAGATGCTGCGATGGAAGCGTGGTTTTTAAACCCGAATGATGTAGCGCTCGTTTATGCCAAGGAAGCGGAGTATGCTTCTATGCTAATCATGCCGAGAAACTGGCTGTGGCCGGTCATTGGCTATACATCTCTTTCTAGTTCGTACGGTTCTCGAACCGATCCGGTTACCGGAGAGCTTGGGGTATTTCATGATGGGATCGATATCCCCGCTCCGCGGGGTACGCCGGTTGTTGCGATTCAAAACGGGGCAGTGATTCAAGTGACCCGAAGCAACAGTGGGTACGGTCATTACATCCGACTGTCACATGAAGGCGGTGTCCAGAGTTTATATGCACATTTATCCGACATCGGTGTTCGTAGCGGACAGCAGGTGCTGTGTGGGGAGGTGATCGGCTGGGTAGGCAGTACGGGGAAATCGACAGGACCCCATCTGCATTTTGGGATGTCTCAAAATGGGCAATCCGTAAATCCACAAAACTATTGGTTAGATCCAACAGAAGGAGAGTGAAGGTTGATGCTAGATCAGTTACTGCGTTTTCGCGAGTGTGAACATCGCGGCGATTTGGATGCCTATGCCCGCGACGTGACCCGCTGCGGCGGTAACGTGATTGGACGGGAACTGGACGCCGCCGCTGAAAGAGGTTATTTGACTGTGACGTTTAACAGCTTGGCGGATCGAGAAGCGTTTTGGGAGATGTTCAAACAAACGGATTCGTCTTCTTTTTGTTCTTAAGTAGAATGGATAGCTAGACAATCATGACGGCTCTCGAGAGAAGGGGGCTATTTTTTATGCCCAATAACAGTAAAGGGAGATGAAGGAAATGGGAAAACCAAATCAAAAAGTGGTCACGCATGGGGTGCAGGCTTTGGGATTACCTCCGGTCGTGATGAACCTGTTTTTTCGGAAAGCAGAGTCGTTTTTACCGAAGCATGAGTTTCTCGTGTTTGAACCACAGGGCAACCAGGTGGTTATTGGTGATGGTGACGGAAAGCAACTCGATACGATGCAGATGACACTGCCGGAGAAAGTGTGGGTCAAAACCGATGATTATGGCGACCGTTTGGTCATTACGGCGCTGTTGCCTCGGGAGTATTGAGTGGGAAGAGAAATGAGTGCAGGGCACACTTGAAAATAAATAACGATAGACGGCTGTTCTCGGAGCAGCCGTTTTTTTATGCCCATTTTTCGGTTTACAACCGTTTGGGGAGGTGATCGAGATTCCATACGAGGGAGTTTGTATCGATTTATTTTGCGGAGCTGGTGGACTTTCGTACGGGTTTGCGCAAGCAGGTTTTGACATTCGCCTAGGAGTAGATGTGGATGCATCCGCACTACTTACGTTTGAACACAATCACCATGATGCACGAGCTCTAAAGGAAGATGTCAGGCAGTTGACCGGAGCCAAGCTCCGGGAACTGGCAGGTAATGAAGCGATATTCGGCATCATTGGCGGCCCACCGTGCCAGGGCTATCCCGAAAAAGCAGTTATCCCGAAGTTTCGCAGATGGAAGGTGAGACCCCCGTAAAACCGGCGTTTGTCACCCATCGATCGAGAAAAACTTCGGGATAATATTTGAGTGATCCACCCGACCTTTATAATCATGAGTAGCGAGAAGACTCTCGACTATCTTGAATATGAGGTGAATCTATTGAAGCCATTTAAGCTTTCTGAACTGGTCACACAAACCAAAGAGGCAATCAGCGCATTTGGACTGAGCCAAAAAACATTAAGCAACTACAATTACGAAGGTTTTGCGCCCATCTGTTGTTATTTTGCTGAACAGAATCAAGAGGATTACTCCAAAGAATTAGCTGAACAATTGGTACTCGAGACACGTCAGAAGTACAAACTGGGCCTTACCTATCGCAGTAAATACCAAAATATCCGGAGGGTAACCGCACTGTTGTATGAATGTTATAAAACGGGCACCGTTAAATGGTCTTGCTTGCCTAATTGGAAAACCAAGCAGTTAGGAACATTCTTTTCAAATGCCTTGTCTGCTTATGTCATTGAGAAAAGCAACTCTGAAACATTGAGCATAGGATCAATAAAGACGTATAAAAGCAAAATTATTCAACTCCTTGCTCATCTTGAAGAAAAAGGACACTCCAATTTTTTAAGGGTGACACGAAAAGAAATGAGCGATTGTATTACGGTGTTAGCAAAGCGCTATCCTTGCGGCTTAGACAGTGCCTTGCCCGGCCTGCGTTCCTTTTGTTCATTTCTAAATGAGAAACAGTGGATAAGCATCGACTTGGTTCCCGTATTGCAAACCGTAACCGCTAAAAGAAGAAAAATTCGACATGGATTTACGCATCATGAATCGGAACAAATTCGTGCAGCGATCAACAGGGAAACATCCTTTGGTAAAAGAGATTATGCCATGTTGACATTGGCTATACAGACCGGATTGCGTGCCATCGACATAACCAATTTGAAATATGGGGACATTGACTGGCATATCCATGAAATTCGTATTATTCAGCATAAGACGGGACATCCGCTGACTCTCCCATTAGAACCCGATGTGGGAAATGCCATTGCCGATTATCTCTTGCACAGCAGACCAGATTCCGATTCGCCTTATTTGTTTTTACGCTCATCACCGCCCTACCAAAAGCTCGAAAACCGTTCAGCCAGTGGGATTGCCACAAAGTATATGAAACTGGCCGAGGTTGATCGCACTACCATTGAAAGGAGAGGTTTTCATAGCTTTCGTCGTTCCTTAGGCGCGAAGATGCTTGAAGCAGAGATCCCCCTGTCACTCATCAGTGAGGTGTTTGGACATACCCACATGGATTCAGCAAAGCCCTATCTTGGCATCCATGAAACGCAATTGAAAGAATGTGCTCTTGGGCTCCTTGGAATCGAAGTGGCGAAGGAGGAATTTCAATGAAGCGCGTATTCACCAGTCAATTCAAGGAGCCTATTGAGCGCCTGATAGAGCAAAAGCATGCGCTGGGCTTCCCCTATGATGAGAGTCAACGGGTTCTCTTTAATTTTGATCAGTTTTGCCTGAAGAACTTCCCGCAAGAAACTGAACTGACCCAAGAAATTGGGTTTACATGGGCGCAAAGGAAACCTTCAGAGAATAACAATGGTTTTAGAAACCGTCTGATGCCTGTCCGTGAGCTTGCCCGATATCTAAATCGCATCGGTATCGCAGCGTATGTGATCCCAGTGGATTTAGCAAAAAAGGGTGCGAGATATATGCCTCATATTTATACACGCGAGGAATTGTCTGCTCTTTTTGCAGTTTTAGATCAAACGCCTTACAAAAGAAATTTCCCAGTCAGACATCTCGTTATTCCTGTTATCTTTCGCCTGATCTATTGTTGTGGTTTGCGACCATCTGAAGCCCGCAAGCTTAAAGTACAGCATGTGGACCTGGGAATCGGCAGGCTTCATATCTTAGAATCCAAAGGCCACAAGGATCGCGTGGTTATGCTATCGGATGATGTTTTAGCACTGTGCCAACAATACCATGAACAAGTGCGTAGCCTCCTTCCGGACAGTGAATATTTCTTTCCAGATTCAAACGGAAAAATGTATACAAAAGATTGGATAATTAAAACCTTCAGGATTGTACGAGCAAAAGCAGGCATGCAACATTCCGGTGGAACCACTTGTCGTGTTTACGATTTTCGGCACACATTCGCTACGAACAGGCTGTATCTATGGATGAAAGAGGGAAAGGATTTAACCGCCTGCCTGTCCTATTTGAGCGCGTATATGGGACATGCCCAGTTATCTGATACAGCTTATTACATTCATCTGGTTCCTGAGTTTTTTCCTCAAATGGCACAAATGGACATGGGAAAATTTGAACGCCTGATCCCGGAGGTGGAGCAATGAAGCTTAAAGATGAAGCCTTCTTCAAGCTCATACGAAGCTTTTTGACGATCTATCTCCCTAAACAAAAGTGTTGTAGCGTTAACACCACGAAATCCTATAAGGAAACACTCAATCTATTGCTGGATTATTTACAAACGGAAAAACAAATCCCGTTATCGCAAATTTCTTTTGATCATCTGAATGCCACCACCATTTGCAGTTTTTTAGACTGGTTGCAAGAAAATCGAGGTTGCGGTGTGTCTACCAGAAATCAACGCCTAGCGGCACTGAAGTCTTTCATTAAATACACCGGGGTCATGGACTGTACCTACGTCGCGCTGTACGCTGAACTTGCAAAGGTTCCCATCAAAAAAGAAGCATCCAAAATCGTAAAATTCTTAAGTGAAAAGGCAATGGAAATCCTACTCCAACAGCCTTCTGCGGGTAGCAAATGCGGGATGCGGGACAGATTTTTTATGATTCTCATGTACGACACCGCAGCGCGTTGTGGTGAAATGTTGAGCCTAAGGATAAAGGATATTCAACTGCAGCCTAAAGGATCAATGGTTTATCTGACCGGCAAAGGCACTAAAATGCGTGTGGTTCCAATGATGGATAAGACAGTAGAACACTATCGTCATTACCTGGATCAATTCCATCCGCATCTAACTCGTGACAGCGATGATTATCTTTTTTACACTACCATTCATGGCGTAAAGAATCAGATGTCGCCTGACAATGTGGCAAGCTTCATGAAACGTTACGGCGAATTGGCAAAACAATCTTGCCCTGAAATTCCAGACAAGGTTCACCCGCATCAGGTCCGGCACACCAGAGCCATTCATTTGTATCGCGGTGGAATGCCAATGCCTCTGATTGCAGAGTTTTTGGGGCATGCTGACATGTCCACCTCTCAGATTTATGCTTACGCAGATACAGAAATGAAACGTGCTGCGATCCAAAAGGCGGATCAGAAAAGCAACCTCGTTGTCCCTGCTGAACAGCCGATTTGGGTAAATGATGATGAAATGATTCGCAAGCTATACGGCCTCAAATAGTTCGAAATATTATCCCGAAGTTTTTCTCGATCGATGGGTGACAAACGCCTGTTTTACGGGGGTCTCTCCTTCCATCTGCGAAACTTCGGGATAACTGCTTTTTCGGGATAGCCCTGATTATTCCGAATTCAGAATAATCAAGGCTTCAGTGTGGCAGGAAATCATAATCCGGACGATGTCCGCAATCAACTCCCATATGAATATGCCCGGCTATTGGAGGAAATCCAACCTGCTTTTTTCCTAATGGAAAATGTAAAAGGACTGCTCAGTAAAAAGCAGCGAGTTCATTTTGATGCGATTTACGAGCTGTTTACAGCTGCGGGTTACAAACTAGATTGGCGGTTGTTGAACGCTTGGGATTATGGTGTGGCGCAGACGCGGGAGAGGGTGGTTATTATCGGGTTTCGAGCGGATTTGAACATCTCATTTGAATGGCCGCAGCCTGATCCGTCGCGTCCGGTGCTGTGGGATGCCATTGGCGATTTACCGGATCCGATAGGAAGTGAACCCACACTGATGAACCATACGCTATTTAATCCCCGTCCGGCCTCGATGGAGAATCGCATACGCAACGCTGGTAAAGGGGTCGCGTTGTTTGACTGCAAGGTGCAGGATTGGGAGCAGCCGTGTAAAACGGTCACCGCCCATTTGTCGAAAGATGTTGATTTGGCACATCCCGGTTCGCCGCCCAATCATGAGGGGCACTTGTTTGACAATGTTCGGGAGCAGGGAGGTTACGAACAGGAAAACCGTACTGTGAGTTGGGATACGCCATCTTATACGATCACCGCGCACAACCGGTCGGCGGGACTGCATCCGAATCATGGTCCGGTACCGCAAGATTCCGAACAGGTGCTGCGGCTCATTTCGCAGGCGGATCCAAACGGGGTTATTCCGCTGGAGGTGCTGCAGGCCGAAATGCCTTCACGGGTCGAGGGCTTAAAAGGTCGACAAAAAAAGGGGGCATGGCACAAGCCGAATCCAACGATTACCGCGCAAACCACCTTGTATACGGGTGCGCACTACCATCCCAATGCTTCCCGCCCGCGTCGCTTCACGGTAAGGGAATGCGCGAGAATTCAATCTTTTGCGGATTCATTCGTCTTTTACGGCAGCTTGAGTGCCCAGTATCGTCAGGTTGGCAATGCAGTACCTCCGAAGCTGGCCTACCAGTTGGCACGGCAAATTGCCTTAGCTTTTCGAGAAGCGGGACGGAGGTGAGGGATTGGTGTGCAGAACATTCAGATTTATGTGAAGGAAATGCGAGGTGCGTATTATGTCATCGGCGTTGCGCCGGGGAAGGACATATACGATCTAGGCAGTCGGGAGAATGCGCAAGATGCGGTCTGCCATGCATTGGTATACGCCCGCTTGCTTGGCATTGCTGAGCAGGAGGTATATTTTTGCGGACATACGATTCCGCATATGGTAGCGCTCGGAGCCGGATTTGTTGATTCCATAACGAAAAATGAAGGAGAGGATCGCCATTGCTGAAAAGTCCAATTCGCTGGCAAGGCGGAAAATCACGATTGCGCGAGGATATCATGAGACGCTTCCCGCCTCATATTGTGTATGCCGAAGTTTTTGGCGGCGGGGGGTGGGTGTTGTTCGGGAAAGAACGCTCGAAGGTGGAAGTATATTCGGACATTAATGCGGAACTCGTCAATTTTTTCAGGGTCATTCAGGAACAGTGGGAAGATCTGGCTCAGCGCTTTGAATGGGCATTGTATGCTCGTGACGAGTTTGAGCGGATTATGAAACGCCGTGATCAGGAACGGGATCCGGTAATGCGCGCTTATGATTTTTACTATCGCATTTACTCCCATTTCGGCGGCAAATACAACGATTCGGACGACTGGGGGTACACACGCAGTAAACCAGCCTATGATATGTCCAAAGTAAAGGAAAAGTTTAAAGTCGCACATGAACGGCTGATTGGGGTGTATATCGAAAACCGTTCGTTCGAAGAAGTTATCCCGCGATATGATTCACCGGATAGCTTTTTTTATTGCGACCCACCCTATTTGGGGCTTTCCGGATACCTGTATAAATTCGATGAAAATCATCACCGAAAGCTGCGTGAATTGCTAGGTGGGATCAAGGGAAAGTTTCTGCTCAGCATCAACGACCATCCGCTAATTCGGGAATGGTATGCACCGTTTGTCATAGATAGTGTAGAGACGCATTACTCCATTGCCAAGCAGACGAAAGGCCGTCAACCTGTAAAGGAATTACTCATTTCTAATTACATTCCATCCGTTAGGCAAGCGGGTGAAACGTCCTCATGAACATGGATATCCGAGTGTACGGTTACTAGGAGGTTGTTTGATTATGAATCATATTCGCATTGAATCGAAAGGCGAAAAGTTTGCCGTTGTGCTGGAGCATGGCGGTTCGACGCAGGAAATGGATGTGCGTGATGCTTATGCGGATGCGGAAGATTATGCGTTCTATTTGGCGCAACGTTTGAAGATGGATGTCTATTATCGGGGGCAAAAAATAGATCCCTGCTCGAGGAGTTGACGATTTTGTCTATTCAAATTTCGGAAATCGTGATGGACGGCCTAAGCGCAGTTCAAACTTCAGATGATGAAATTGATCTATACGACATCCCGACCGTTATTCGTTGGCTAGAGGCGCACAGTTTTCCCGAGGCGGCAAGCTGGATGGGTTGTCATGAAACAGCCTATCGGGATGGACTTATTGTTGGTTTTGAAGTCGAACCTTGGTAAATCAAATCGTCGTATCACAACCTGCAAATCATGGGGAAGGGGTGAAGAACCATGAAAGTACCGAAAAACGTATGGGATGGGCTGGAGGCTGTTCGGGTATCGGGGAAGACGAATATGCTGATCGTTTCCGATGTGATCCGCTGCGCACAGATGCTGGGTTACCCGGAAACGGCACAGTGGATTCAGGATCATCGAAGCGAGTATTGGGAAGGCGTGTTTCAAGGCTTTGTGGCATCAACATGAAACTGTGTTTGAAAGGAGGTGGTAAGCCTTGCTGCAAGTCGCTTTGTTTCGTCCCCACCAGCGTCAGCGTCAGGCGTGGATCGATCGACTTCGTGCGTCGGGTTATGCTTGTCGCTTCGTCAATGATCTGAATCGGATTACATTCGAATTAGATATCGTGGTCATTGATTCGGCAGTTGGGAAATGGAACGACTATGTTCAGTTAGTTCGGGACAAAGGCGTGCCTGTTGTGCTACTCGTAGCCAGCGGTGCACAGTGGGAAGAAGACAAGTTGGCTGCGCTCGGCGTTGTCGGTACGGTGACTGAGGATGAAGAAACAGATCAACTCTTTGCCCGATTCTTTGCTCCCAACAAACTGGAAGACGAAGAGCTACCGGTTTCTTTTCCGCAGTGGGGAAAAGGGCTTGTAATGTCGACTGAAGAAGTGATTGTTTCGCAAAAATTGGATCATGCAGATGTGGACGAGCAGGTAGGCGTGTCGACCGAAACGCAGATAGAAACGAGAGGACCGCATAATGCGACAACGTTTGTTCCGCTTTCACAGCGGAAAGCAACGCGGCAGAAAGCGGAGGGATCTCTGGAACAAACGGTACAAGATCGACCGGATCGACATGTAGAAACCCCATCTAGAATGGAGAACGCGGAGCCGATAGGTTGGGTGGAAGAAGGTGAAGAACCGGAGCAACAACAAGCTGTCACGCCTGAGTCGTCTAGCGCTTTGCCTCGGATAAGCAGGGATCTCCCATCGGTTGTCGCGGTCTTTGCTGCCAAAGGCGGCGTAGGTAAAACGACATTATTGATTCATTTGGCTTCATTATTAGCAAATGTTGGATGCCGGGTTTGCATTCTCGATCTGGATCTGATGAACGGAACAGTCGCATCCACGTTACAATTACAACCTCATAAAACGATTGTCGATCTGGTTCGCCGGATCGACGATCCGAAAGCAAGCCGAGCCTGTCTTCAACAAACGAAGATGGGCTTTTCCATTGTCGCCGCTCCTTCACAACCGGGAACTTTTAAGATGCAGCGGGAGCAACTGCTAGCGATCCTTCGCTTTCTGAAAGAAGAAACAGATATCGTGCTGATCGATACACCAGTCCATTTCGACGCCCTCACGAAGCTGGCTCTGGAACAGGCGGAGCTACAGCTGCTCATGACCACCGACGAACCGGCCAGCATGCAGAGTATCGTGCGAATGAAGCCGTTGTTATCCAGCTTGTTGCCTGCACCGGACATGTACACCGTATGGAGTCGTTTTACGGAAATCTTGCCGAAGGAGCAATGGCGTCAGGAGATACCTTGGCCGGTAATCCTGGAATTGCCGGAAGATCCAACGATCAGCCGAGCGGTTCGAAGCGGGCAATTCATTGCAAGTTCGCCTTGCAGTCCGTATCGACTGCGTGTGAAAGAACTTGTGGATCGGTGGATGGGCGTGGAGCCGGAGCATCCCGGTAAAAAACGGAACCTGTTGGCACGTTTTTTATCCAATCGGACCTAAACCAATAAACGTTCCAGAAGGGTGGTGAGAACATGAATGTGCTTGAGGCAAGAATCGTTCATCCCATGAATGCCATTGGCGGTTTGTATGTCTTTATTGAAGGGACACAAACGGAGATATACAAGGGAGCCTCCGATCGTCTGGCGGTCGAGACTGCGAACAGTCAAGGATGGAAGGGCAACGGACGAGGGACTGTTGGCATCCCAACGCGCATGGGGATCGATTTGTACACGCGTTCCTACTGGTTTCACGAAAGGCGGTAGCTTTTCTGCCGCTTTATCTTATCGAGAGGGGAAATGTAGCGATGTCTTTTATGTACCGCTACCGCAAACCGGTCGTGATCTCGGCGATTGGTTTGGTTTTTATTATGCTGCTTGCCACATGTGTCTTTTTCTTGCACCAGCAAGCAGAGCAGGAACAGCTGCGTGAGGAGCTTCAAGCTCATTATGAAAAGAAAATCGAGGAACTACAAACCATGGAGCAGGCCGCAAAAACACGAATTCTTGTGGTCAGCCGGAGCCTTCTCGCAGGAACGACATTGCAAGCGGGCGATGTCAAGTCCGTGGAGGTGTCTATAGCCTTGGTCGCATCCGGCAGCATAAAGGAGCAAAGCGCAGCGGTCGGCAAAATCACAAAAATTGACTTACAGCCGAATACACCGCTCGTCGCTTCGATGCTGTTTGAGGACAAGCCGATCCCAAGGGATCTGCGATTTCAGGAATTTAACGTGATCCAATTGCCGACGAATTTGCAAAAAAGCCAATTTGTCGATGTACGCATTAACTTTCCGACAGGCGAAGATTATATCATTCTTGCCAAAAAGAAAGTCCGAGAAGTGGCTGGCACCATTGTCTGGGTCGAGATGAATGAAAAGGAAATCCTGATGGCGTCCAGCGCGATCATCGATGCGTATTTGCAAGGTGCAAAGCTGTACGCGCTCACCTATGTCGATCCGGGTATACAAGAGGCTGCCATTGCCAATTATCCATCAAATCCGAAGGTGCTTGACCTGATGGAACGCGATCCCAATGTGTTGGAAGAAGCAAAATCCGCACTCGCCCGTCAGCTTCGCACCGTTTTGGACAACAACCTGAAAGCGATGAGCGACGCAGATAAAATGCGGGTGGTTAGCGGCGCTGTCACCGTGCAGCAGCAACTGCAAAATGAACGCATCACGACCCAGCAAAACAATGCGATGCGACAAACAGTTCAACAACAAGCGGAGCAACAGCCAAACGGAAAAAATGGACAAGCCGCTCCGAAACCAACCACCCAAACGGAGTCTGTACCCTCCAATACATCGCCTTCGCCGATGCCGGATAAACAATCACCTGTGCCCGATGCCGTGAATGATTCGGGCGAATCGACGCCGGGTGGAAAGCCGCTGCAGAGAGGCACACTGGACGATATATTCGACCAGTCATCTGCCAACGGCCCGGCTTCATGAAGGAGGCAGCGATGAAAAATATTGTCTTTTTTGGTGCGCCGGACAAAAGCCATCTGTTGCTGACGCTCGGTAAGCTGTTGGTTGCCGCAGGACAAAAGGTGCTGCTCGTCGATTCGACGTTGGCGCAGTCGGTTCAGGGGTATCTCCCGCTTTCGGGTGAACGGCCGAGCGCGTACGTGACCGAGTTTGAAGGATTGGATGTCTCGGCTGGGTTCATTACGTTTACCCAGTTGGATCGCTACATGAAGCAATCGGAAGGCAAGTGGCCCGATTACGATGTGATGCTGCTCGATACGGATCATACCGAGTTTGTGAAAGGTCGGGACTTGTCAACGTTTACTCATTGCGTCTGGTGCAACAGCTTGGAGAAGCTGGCTTTGCAAAAAAATGCTAAACTGATGCAGCGGCTGTGTTTGGCGGAATCCGCTGCGCAGCCGCTGCCGTTTTTAAAGCTGCTGTACCCGTCCGTGCAGGCTACAATTACCGAGGCGTATATCGATTCACAGATAGCGTCGAATCCCATTCAGTGGCTGAATCCGGTATTTCGTATTCCTTTTGACGAGCGGGACATTTCGACAAAAATTGATAATCAGCATCATTGTCGCATCGACGTGAAAAAGCTTTCTGGAGCCTACATCCGGACGGTGTTGTCCATGTCAAAGCAACTGTTCGATTTGGATGAACGAACCGTTAAAACGGCGTGGAAACGGGTAAGGAGGGATCGCCGTGGGACATAGTGTTGTTTTTTGGAGTCCGGTGCCGGGGCAGACCGGTACCACAACGAATTTGATCGCTGTCACCACGCTGCTTGGTCTGGACTATTCCTCCCGATTGCTCTTGCTTGGGTCTGTGCAAAGCCGCCGAGCTGCCATCGAACAGGCTTTTATCAAGCGGCGAACGCAAACGGGAGACGAGCTTGCTTTTGCTGCCGACTCCGGCATCGATGCACTAGTGCGGTTGACTCAAAACCGCAAGCTGACAGCGGAGATGATCCGGGACTATACCTTGCCGCTTTTGAAGGATCGGCTCGATCTGTTGCACGGTTCGAACAAGGCGGACAAAGCGTTTATCCCCGGCATGAAGGAGGTACTGTATCCGTTGCTTGATACGGCCAAGCGTTATTATGACCTGACGCTGATTGATGCGGGAAGCGGCATGGGGTCGGGATGGACGCAGGCACTGCTGCAAAACGCTGATCTGGTGGTGATCAGCCTGAATCAGAACCGTACCGTACTGGAACGGTTTTTTCAACAACAAGAGGAAGTGCAGAAGGGCAAAAAACAGCTTTTTATTCTCGGTCAGTACGACCGGCACTCCGCCTATACAGCCAAAAATATCGCGCGGAAGTATAAGGTGAATGTCCCGATCTATCCGATTCCGCACCATGCAGGCTTTATGGACGCGTCACAGGAAGGTGGCGCGATCGATTTTCTGTTTCGCAATCGCAGCGTACCGCGTGACCATGAAAATTATATTTTCATGCAGAGCGTTCACACACTGGCACAGGCAATTATCGAACAAGCCGGATTGAATAAGCCGTCTTTCGGTGGAAAGGGGGGATAAAGGATGCTCTATGTGTTCAACTGGCTACTAATTCTTGTGCTTGTGCTGCTGGCCGGTGCGCTGCTCTATTTCCGCATGAGCGGGCGAAAGCTGGAAAAGCAGACGGAGGAACGAGCCTATACGATTGAGGCGATGACCGCGTACGTGAAACAGACGCTGCACGATTTAACGAGCAGCAACTTGTACGATCTGGGCTTATCGGAAGAGGCATTCCGTCGTCGAAAACACAAGCGAGCGGAGTTGAAAAAAGCGCTGCGCGGTTGCACGTCCGGGGATACGCGGGACAAGGCGTATGTGAAGCAGTTTTTATATGATTTCTTGCTGCAATCCTACCAATTGGATGAAACGAGCATCAATCGGATTCTCCCATTTGATGAGCCGTACGAGCTTTCGCCCCAGGATCAGTTTGACATTCTGCTGTACCAGTATAAGAAACGATACCGGCAGAATGGATTGAGTGAGTTGATTCGAAAATATGATCTGGATCGACCCAAGCTCGGGATTGAGGACGGGAAAACCGAATCGTACCGAATTACCACTGAGGAGATTCATGAGATTTATAAGAAGGAATCGCGGCGGCTGCATTTCGAGGACAAGCTGCATATCGTGGTTCAGCGTATTTATCAGCAATACAAAGGATTTAGTGTAGTGGACGAAATCCGCGACATGAAGATCGATGGCGTGTCGGGCGGCGTTTCGGGAATACCGCCTTCGGTATGGGAAGGCGAATGGGAATTTCAATCCGATTCGTTACTGCGTGAAGTCCCGAAGTCCCACGACAGTGTGTGGATTTTCTACCGAGGGAAGTCGATACACCTTGCCTTCCTCTCGTTTGGAACGGAGCAAGAACTGAAACGGGTCAGTCAGAATATTTACAAATATAACTATCCCGGCCAGTTGTCGGAGGCGAATGGCTTTAAGGTCAACGAAATGGCGGACGGATCGCGCGTTGTTGTACTGCGTCCCCGCTTTTCCGAATCTTGGGCCTTTTTTGTACGGAAATTCGATGTGCAAAGCGCGACGCTGGAGCAACTCATTCAAGACGAGAACGCCCAACTTCCCATCGAACTAATCGCTTATCTCGTTAAGGGTGCAAGGATCACCGCCGTCACTGGGGCGCAGGGCAGCGGAAAAACAACACTTCTTATGGCAATGGTCAAATTCATTTCGGCTACCTTCCCGATTCGAGTACAGGAGATGAGTTTCGAGCTTCATCTGCGAAAAATCTATAAGGATCGCAATATTTTGAGCTTCCGCGAGACAGAAACGATCTCCGGACAGGATGGCTTGGATATACAGAAAAAGACGGATGGCACCGTGAATATCCTTGGCGAGGTGGCGACCGATCCGGTTGCGGCTTGGATGATCCAGATGGCGCAAGTTGCTTCACTTTTCACACTTTTCACCCACCATGCTAAAACGTTTCGCGATTTGGTATATTCGCTCAGGAATTCGCTATTAAAAACGGGAGTGTTTACGAACGAAAAGGTGGCAGAGCAACAGGTGATCAGCGTCATCAATTTTGACATTCATTTAAAACGAGATGTCAACGGCAGCCGCTATATTGAGCGCATTACCGAATGTGTGCCGCTCGATCAGGAGATGGATTATCCCGTGCTTTATCGGCAGTCCGAAAAGTTGGAGGAAAAGGTGGTTGCGTTTATGGAAACGGCCACCGAATATTTCCGGCGCTCCACCGATCGGGTCCTGTATGCAGCGCGGAATGTGATTGAATTCCACGATGGACGGTATGTGGCGGCGCATCCGGTTTCGGATCAAAACGTGCAAGAGATGCAAGAGCATCTATCCGATGCGGATCGCGCAGCGTTCGCGGCTTATCTCACGGCGAACTGGGGGGAACGGAATGGATAGTAAAACAATGCTGTTGGGCTTGTTTGGCGGAGCGGTCGTGTTTTTTCTCGTCGCTGTGATCCTTTTCAAATGGCTGTCCCGCAAAAATACGGGAATCGGTTCCATTCGGGAATATGAAGAGCTGCGGCTCCCTGGTAGAGCCACCAGCAAACAGGCCCTGTATAGTCTCTTGCAACGAGTGTATGTCGTGTGGGAACGGGTTCCTCTGCTTCGAGACTACTTGACGACGATCCGTAAACGATTGTCGGCACTGCATACCTACGACGAGTGGAAGCTGCGGTTGGAAATCATCAAAATCGCGCTCGTTGCATGGGGGGCGCTGCTGATCGCTGCTGTACCGCTGTTCTTGTTCGCCCGCGATCCGATGACTTTGCTTATGATCGTAATCGGCATCTGGGTCGGTCATGGCATGATTGCAGATGCGTTTGTCCATCGTCTGGAAAATCGGCTGCTCCGTCAGCTACGTCACTTTTTTGCCGATGTCCGGCATCACTACCACAGGCACGGTATGGTGGAGGAAGCGATCTACGATGCGGCAGAAGCCGCACCGTATGAAATGGCACTGCATGGGCATGAAGTGTATGCCGTACTGACTGCCAGCGATCCGGAAGAAAAGCTGGAGCAATATTATGAGGTCGCGCCGAAACGTTTTCTCAAAGGGCTGGCTGGATTGTCGCACCTTGTCAAGGAGTATGGGGACAAAACGCTGCAGAATGGCTCGTTATACTTGCATGCGCTCGGACGATTGACGACCGAGTTGAATTTGGATATTTTGCGGCGGGAGAAACTCAGCTATTTGCTGCAAGGATTGACCGCCATCGCGCTCATCCCGATTCTCTTCACTAAGCCGATCGAAAACTGGGCTAGCCGTTACTTTCCGGCGATGGACGATTTTTACGCAAGTAAGCTGGGCTGGATCACGAAAATCGTAATCTTGCTGATCATTCTCGGCTCGTATGTGTTGCTCCGCAAGATGCAGGAATTGGACGGAGAACGAAAGGTACGGCGGCGAAAGCCGTGGGAACAGCGAGTTTACGATCTGCCGCGGGTACGCCGGGTCATGGACCGGATAGCACCAGAGCCTGGCACGCGGGAAGCCGCCCGCAGCGCGATGCTGCTCAAAGAAACGAACTCGCCGCTCCGATTGGAGTGGTTTTTTGTGCAGCGCGTGACCATCAGCATCGTGGCGTTTTCACTCACGCTGGGTTTGTTTGTGACGCTTCATGGTGTCACGAGACACCAGATTCTTCATGCGCCGGTAAAGCCGGACACGATGTTCGGCCGTTTGTCAGCGGAGGATGAAGCGAAAGCGAAGGAAGCGGCGGCGCTTGATCGCAGGATTATCGCAGATGTGAAGGGGGTGAAAAAAAGACTTTCCGAGGCCGTCATAACCGAGTTGCGAAAAGATCCGCTGCTTACGCAGAATGAGGCGCAGCTTCACGCCGCCGCGAAGCGCATGGTGCAGAAACTCGAAGCGTTAAACGGCGAATATCTCAAATGGTGGGAGGTGATGCTGGCCTTGTTGATCGGCTTAGGTGGCTACTATGCGCCGGCTGGCTTGCTGCTGTTTCAGCGCCGGATGCGGAATATGGAGATGAAGCATGAAGTCGATCAGTTTCATTCCGTAATTGCCATGCTGTCGGAAATGGATCGGATGTCAGTTGAACATCTGCTGGAGTGGATGGAGCGGTTCGCCTTTATTTTCAAGGAACCGATTCAGCACTGCATTCTGCATTACGAACATGGAGCGGAACAGGCGTTGGAGCAATTGAAAGAAGAAGCACCGTTTTTGCCTTTTGTCCGAACGGTGGAAAAGCTGCAACTGGCCGTAGAGAAAATTCCGATCCGTCAGGCGTTCGACGATCTGGAATCCGAGCAAACCTTTGCGCAAGAACAGCGCAAACAGGATTACGAAAGGTTGATTGAAACGAAAGCGGGATGGGGGAAAATGATCGGTTTTGCGCCGATGATGTCCCTCATTTTTTGTTACCTCGTCTTTCCGCTCGTCTATGTCAGCCTGAATCAAATGTCGGTGTATTATGAGCAAATTCAAAAAATCCAATAACCAAAGGAGTTTGATGTACGATGAGTAATGCTCAAAAAGCGCTGGTGATGGCAGCGGGTATTTTCCTCGCCATCGCGCTGATCACACTTGCCGTAGTCATGTTTATTTCTGCCCAGGAATCGACCAAAGCGGCGCAAAGCAATTTCAGCAACATCCAAACGGAGCTGTCGCAAACGGCCTTTACCGTCTATGACAATACGCTAGTGTCGGGAAGCCAGGCGGTCAATGCGCTGCGCAAGTTTTCCGATCAGGACCAATTCGGCATTCAAATTGTAACGGGGAAAAATCCGGCTGGACAGTGGTATGGCAAGGTAATCAATACGGGCGTTCCGGTTGATAGCATCACGTATGGTTCGGTTGTAGGGCCGGCTCCGGGAACGCTGGTCCAAATACTTGATGAAGCGGATATCGACTACGTGAATCCGAGCGGCAAATTCCGGGCACAGCTTGTGAAAGACAGCAGCAACGTCATTCGAGGTATCGTGTTCCGTCAACAGTAATCAGAATGTGGACATGCCCTACCCGTTTAACGGTGGGTATGTCCTTCTTATGAAGGGAGGTCATTAGATGGGGTACTCGGTTCGGTCGATGATCGACATGAGTTTTGCTTGTCTAATGTTTGTGGCCGCTGTGACCATAGGCTTGCTGTTGTTTCAGAGCGGAGCCGCTTCACTTGATGTCGCTTATGGCGCTAACCAATTGGCGGATCGCAGTGTTCACTCGACGTTATCTCCACTGGCAGGGGACGGCAACGTCACCGGAGCGGAGGTGCTTCAATCAATCGCTCATATTGAAGAAATCGGGGTGGAGATTGTTGTGGATGGTATCGTGCTTACGCCACAGCTTGAACGGGAGGAAGTCATTGTTTCGGGTATTCGGACAAACGGTATGTATAGGCCGGTTTACGAGCGAGGACCGCAAGGAGAATTGCAGCGGATTAGGTTCAACTCGCTGTGAAAGGGGTGTGCGATGAACAGTATTTCAAAGGTGTTTGCGATAATCATGGCGATTCTTCTTTTATATATCTTCCCGATCTCCGCTGCGTTTGATAATCAGGATGATGTCTCGGAGCTGGTCGTGCTTCGGGCGGTGACCACATTTGTGGATGCGGTGCGGGATAAAGGCTACATTTCTCCCACGATGTACAATGACTTTGTGCAGGGATTGCATGCGACCGGCAACACGTTTGACATTCAAATGGAGCATGGGCAAAAACGATATGATCCGGTGTATGACGACCCAACGCGCCCTGAGACGTTCCGGGATGCGTACGTTATTCACTATGAAACATTTTATAACGTGCAAATGTTGCCGGTGCTGTTTCCGAATACGGCGGCGGGTAAAGACGATCCGACGCGCCGGTATAAACTGGCGGTGGGCGATACTTTTCATGTGGTAGTGAAAAACACGAACCGAACGAATGGGACGATCCTCCACGATTTTCTGAATAATGCCAGTAGTCCACATGAAAAAATCTTTTTTCCCTACGGAGGCGTTGTGCGCAATGAAGATGGTTAACTGGGCAATCGTAGGGGTATTAATTCTGCTGCCGTTCTTTGTCATCAATCGGCTGGATACCGAAACGCAGCGTCGGATGATGATTACGGAGCTTCGCTATGATGCGGTGCTAGATACAGCAGTAGATGATGCGGCACAGGCGTTGCTTACGAATATGAACCAACAGAAGGAAGCGCAGTACGATTCGGGGAAAAGGGTACGGGTGAACAAGGAGGAAGCTATCGCGACATTTTACCGTACGCTGTATTTGAATTTTGGCATTTGGGATGATCCGATCTCGCAGGGCGTGTTGAATCGATACATTCCGGCGGTGGCGGTTATTGGATATGATGGTTTTTATGTGTATGCCGAAGAAGAATTTTCGAACACGGCCGGTGAAACGAAGATACGGCCCGTGTGGAGTCCGATGAAGCCTTATGCGTATGCCGACACACAGGGCAATAGCCTTTCGTTCACGCTGGATGACTATGTGACAGCTTATGAAGCGGGTAGCGGTGAATGGCAGGAGGGTTTTAGGACGGAGATTCAACAGACAACAGTGATTCCGCTCCTTCACGATCCGCAGTTATTCGAGCAGGTGCGACGAAATACGATTGTAAATGCGATTCAGAACGAACTGACCTATCGGATCAATCGCCATAATGAGTATGCGATGCGGACGGGTGTGTCCTATACGTTTATGCTGCCGGCGATCAGCCAAGAGGAGTGGAACAACACGATCAATGATACCGGAGTATTGGCCTTCATTCAGGGGATTCCGATGGGGAGCAAAGTGTATAACAACTATGCGTTAGGCGGTAGTAGAGTGCAGAAAAAGCCGATCATTGTTGGGGCGATCAAGGACGGCATGAAAGTGTACTACCGCAACACCTGTCCGTTTTCATATCCGGTTGAAGAAACATTCGAGAGCGAAAAAGCCGCTGCGCAAAAAGGATATATCCCGATCAGTTGCAGGAATACGACATAACTCGCAACGCTTTCATGAAGGAGTGGACAGGTTGGACAGGTGATTATATGATGGAGTAAACAATTGTGAACTTCCTGAATTTCTCAAAAATCATGTCGAAGGAGTTGATTCAATTGAAGAAATGGATGGGTGCAAGTTTGGCTGCTATCATGCTATTTGGTCTTGTGGCTGGTATCTCCAATGCGGCGGCGACTGCACCGACTTTCGTCAGTGTGGTGATGGATGGTTACAAAATCTGGTTTCCCGATGCGCAGGCGTTCGTCGATGACAACAACCGGACACTGGTTCCAGTGCGCTTTGTCGCCGAAAAAATGAAGGCGAAGGTCGGCTGGGAATCGAAGACGATGACGGTTCCGATTGAGCGAGACAGTCAGCAGATTCTGCTGACTGTCGGATCTAGCAAAGCGCTTGTGAACGGTGAAGAAGTTACCTTTGATACGAAAGCCATTATGCAAAAGGAGCGGACGTTTGTACCCTTGCGGTTTGTCAGTGAAGTGTTGGGAGCGGATGTGAAATGGGATGCGTCGATATCGACTGTATTTATCACAACAAAAGAAGATGCCGTTGCGAAATACGATGAATGGGGTCGCTTGATTCGCACGACCGATTTGCCGAAAAATGCGACCGACTATCCGTACATTTTGGCAGATGTGCCGAATGAGATGTATGAAATGAAACGGCCTCATTCACATCCAGATCCTGCAGAAAGTAAGGTTGCTTCTGAACTTTATACGTCTATACCTGAATTCAAGAAAGAGAACATTGATATTTGGATGGAACGTCTAAAGTCATTTGGCGCTGTGTGGCTCAATGCCGATTACCGTACGATTGATTACAGTTGGGCGGATGAGTTGTTTGTAAACAAGGTACAGCTAAACGGAAGTGAACTGAAATATATTAAACGATATGTTGATTGGGTAAAGGAAAACCAGATCCAGATGGAAGGATTCCTTGATCCGGAGCCATCCATGATTTATGACGATGGGTTTGGCGGGTATCACGTGCGCTCAAAATTTAGAATCAAATTTAATGGGTTTAAGAAAAATGAAAAACTGGTTTATGACACATGGTTTCCCGATGATTTACAATTAGAGAAAAGTATTTGGTATGAAGGTTACACAGACGTATATTTGTCTACAAATGTAGGAGGAAATTGGGGAAAAACTTTGAGAGTTGATCCTCAAGCAAGTTTGTTCCGAAATTATATCATGAAAAAGGCAGGGTAGAGAAACCATGAATAAACACATAAAAAAAATTGTGAGCATGCTGCTGGCATGCTTCTTTTTATTGGACGTTTTTTCCTTTATTGCTCATGCTGAAGTACCGGCAGTCCGAATAAAAGAAGGGAAAATCAAATTCGATGTAACCAGTACGGCGGCGACAAGCGGCATTAGATATAAAACAACGGGGTGGACTATTCGCAGAGACAGTGTCTGTATGGTTAATTCATCAGGGAAACACTGTGATCCGACTGGGAGTGGGTCAGCAGTTATCGAGGGGCTGACCCAAATTGACCAGTATCCAAACCCACCTGTTCCAGGAGAGCCATTAACGACTTCGTTTGAAGTTTCGGAAACAAGAGTAACAAAGGCATTAACCGATAATGATTTGGAAGGCATTCAGCAAAATGATCAACTGTATTTGTATGCAATCATGATCGTCACCCAAAACGGGAGTCAAATCGGAGGTCCATATTACACGTTGGACGGGATCAAAAAGGCGCAATCGTGGGCGCATCCGGACGATTTGGACGATTATTTCGGCATTCCGGTGACCTACGATAGCCCGGATTTTCCGGTCGATGTCGTATGTAAAACGGAAACGGGTACCATCATCTCTGATCCGGCCTGCTCCTTTCATAAGGGTGATTATAAGGCGGGAGTCGAGATTGAACACACGTTTGATCAGAAAATTGAAGTGGGCGGAAAGACTTATGAGATTGTGCGATCGTATATCGTATCCAAACATAATCTCAGTGACAAAAAGTTTGTGCGTGAAATAGGGGAATCTAATCTGCTTGATCGGCACATCAGCGTCTATTTGAGCGGAGTGAACATTATCGCCGAATATAAAGAGCAGGACAACCCGGTGAAGGCAATTTACCAGAAAGAAGACGGTACGAAGCTGAAGGAAGTCGATAAGGGCAAGTTTGCAACTGGAGCCGAAGCGACACACACTTTTGAGGCCCAACTTGTTTCGGGTGGGAAAACCTATGAAATTATCCGTTCTTATATTACGGACACGAATGACCCGAATACCAAAAGGTTTGTTCAGGAAAAAGCGGATCCGAAGCTCCGAGAACGATCGATCACGGTTGCTTCGGGCGGCTCCAATTTTGTTGGTATTTATAAAATCCCCTCCTCGGTAACCGTCACTTCCCGCATTGAGGCACCTACACAGGTGAGCGGAACGACGACCGAAGTGAACGGGGATTTTTTGTTTGATGCGAAAGCATTGACCAATCTAAAAACGTATGAGATCACGAGCATCCAAAACGCTTCGTTGATCCAGTCCGCTGACCGGACCGGCACGTTAAGCGGTACATCTGCTGCGAAATCGGTTCCGATCCGTATCCCAATCGGTTCTTCTTCCAGTGTCACGGTGAACATTACGGTGGTGGTCAAAGATGTGGATGGAAACATAGGTGATTCGACGTCTGACCACACGGTGCAAACTTCGAATGGCGGGGATACACCGACCGGAGGAACGACGCAACAAGCTGAAGTCATGGATCCGAATGTAGCAGGCGTCATTAAGGCCGATCTACGCGGAGCAGAGAAGTTCGATGTCGTCAAAGGCATTCCTACTTCCGAGAGCTTGTATGTGAACGCTTCGTCCAAAGGGTATCTGTATCGGAATGAATTTACGGAAATGTCCGGGACAAAACAATATCCAATTCAAGTGAGCAAAACGTATACGCTAACGTGGACGGAAACGCGATCCGGACCTCCGGATGCGGAAGGCAATCCGACGACCGTTTACGTACCCCGTTCGGATACGCAGACCGTAGCCAAGAGTTATTCGATTGAACGCAAGTACAGCTATTGGCAAATCCAAAATCTCGAAGTGTATGGCCTTCAAAAAGCCACGTTCGCCAACTATGCGCTGCCTTCGGGAACGGTCACGTTGCAGTCGAACGGCTATACACCGCCGAACGTATCCGCCGTGCATGAAGCATCGCTGGATTCGCATATTACCCATCCGGTGTATACCAACATAACGTTGCCCGGCCAAACGATTTCCGGTGGCTCCAGCCGTCCGTCCGTTCCGAATGAGGATTGGAAAAGCGAAGCGGAAAGGGCAATCGGCAAGATCAAAGTAAAAAACGATTCGGTTGTCTTTAACGGGATGACAGTAATGGACAATCGAACGGTGGAGGAAAAGGCGCCGGCACCGGGTGCGATTCCGGCTCCGACCACGATTGAGCAGGATGTGCTATACGGCAAAGGATACCTAATCGATTCCGTCAAAACGAACAAAGCAAATCAAGCCAGCTCCGGAACGATTTTTTATACGCTGGTGAAAGGCATCAATGGGGGAGAGAACAAGTCCTATCCGATCAACGGTATCAATGCCGTGACCGTGCATACGCCGATCGTCAACACTGCTTCCGTTTCGGACGATCAAGCCCATAATCAAAAGACAAAGCCGAGCGCGGGTCGCTCGGCTTTCATTTTGGATCGGCCATTTACCGTGACTGTACCAACTAGCGGCCCGCATCGGGATATCACAGGGTATGGCAACCGGGATTATGTGAAGTACACGAAAGACAAGCAGGTATGGTTCCCGTTTGATACGTACAGCAACGACAAATCGACCTTTTATCCGAAGGAGACGTGGATTTCGCTTCCGGTTACGCAAACGACGACGACCTTTTTCCTGCCTGTATGGGTAGACGAGGGCAATTACGATGTGCTGTTCCGCACCTTCGCGGAAAACAGCCCACCGGCATCATTCGGTACACAGATGAACGCCAATCTGGAGATAAGCAACCACGTTGCCACGCTGGTCATTCCGGTGGAAGTGGTCGGCCGTCTCTATGATTTCCGCATTACCGACATCGCCGACTATAGTTGGGAAACGGTATTCAGGACGCAAAAAGGCAGTGCGATACCGACCGGTAAGCACTATTGGGTCGGTGCAAAAGGGATTGACGGTGCGGCGCGCGGCAATAGCGCCCCGTTTGTACTGCCGGTTCGGCAGGGTAGCAATCCAAATCAGGGCATGAAAAATATCGCGGTCAAGACAGGCTATCATTTCAAGTTCGATCTCAAGACGAAGGGAAACATGTTTGGATCCAAGGACGGCATCAAGATTACGCCAACGTTCTACTTCGTGGATGCCAAAGGCAAGAACCGCCAACAGGTTGATCTTTATTATCACACGAGCACGAAGAAGTTCATCCGGATCGGCTCCAGCGACGATGTCGAAAAAAGGTACGTGACGCTCGATGCCCGGCTGCGTAATGTACCACAACAGGAAATGGTCAACACGGCAGGTTCGTTGTGGAGCTTAAACGGAGGTTCCGGTACAAAGCAGACGTATATCGATCAATATCTGAAAAATGCCAAGAAGCAAACGTACATCGGGGGGTACGACATTTTGCTCTTACCGCAGCAGCTTCGGACGTTTATCGGGAACATGAATGTGCCGTCTGGCGTGAACGCGGCGCGGGCAAATGCTTCGGTTCAACAATGGTATGGGGAATACAGTTTGCCCGCAGCGCCATATGTCGTACCGAAAGGGACTAATTTGGCAGAGTATGGACGCACGAATCGACTGGATGACAAGTCCCCGGTTTTCCTGAAGGACGGATATATTATTGTTAATTTCAATATAGAGACGATCCGTAATCAGGACGTGAACAACCCGCATTTACAGTACATCAATGCGCCGTTGAACAACCAATGGCAAATGGAAGGATTTCAGCGTAGCTTCACTGATCCGTACGGTATGACCTTTCAGTTGAAGGATGGAGACATCGTGTTTTATCATGCAAACCTGTCTTCTTACGATGACTTCGGCACGGGCGGAACACATTAACTTCGGCTTTCTCATCGTTCAATCATTTCACACGAAAAGGACTCCTTTGGGAGTCCTTTTCGTGTTCATGGAGGAATGTGAATGTACGCATTAACATCAGGCGGCGGCTGTCTCTTTCCAATTCAACCGTCCGCCTGCTACGCAAACGCATGGATGGAGGAGGGGGAAATCTTGCCGTCCTTGGAACTGATCGACAAGAAAAAGAATGGATTCGGCGATATGATCTATTACATCCGGGATCAGCGAGGTGTCACAAGCCAGGTATACGAAGGAGATCTGGCGGCTTTTATGAAAATGAAAGGCGTGTCGGAGTTGAAGGAAGGGTCACCGCTTTTCTATTCCCGAAAATCCAAATAGAAGGAAGGAGGGAATGAAGCCATGACATATCAAGAATTTAAACGAAAAGTGAAGAAAGCGTATGATGGCATCGAGATTTCCTTTTCCTCCAATGGAGCGCAGCATACAGCAAAAATTGATGACTGCCTAACACTGTTTAACAACATGGAAAGCGAGGCTGTTTACGGCAAAATGAACGGTGTCTCAATTGGCCGGTGTATGGGCATCGAATCATAGGTTAGCGGTAGGACGTTTTGTTATCAGAAGGGGGAGGGTTGTCATAGGCGCATGGGGCTACGGGATTTTTGAGAATGACGATGCGTTGGATATTCGGGATCGGTTTCGGAGGCACAGCCGGGAAGGACTTCCGATGGAGGAAGTGACGAAGCGATGCATGGAGGACTTTCCCGATCCGATGAACGATGTTTCCGTTGTTTTGGCTCTTGCTGCCTTACAGATGGAACAAAACAAGCTGCAGCCGGAGATCAAGCGGCGGGCGCTGGTCATGATTGCGGAGCGAAAGGAGATCGGATCTTGGGTCAATCCAGACAAGCGGATTCGAGAGTTGGAAGTGTTCAAGCAAAAACTGCTGCGATTTTAGCCTCGACTCGCAATAAGGAAGAAGTGAAGCGCTGATACGGAAAGGAAGTGAGTAAGGCATGTTCATATGTTCGTGCGAAGGTCTCTTACTCGTAGTAAAAATCGAGGAATATCCGAAACATTTGACCGGAATGGAAAAACTGAATTATCCCCGCTCGTGTACGGTGAAATGCGACAAGTGCGGCAAAGAGAAAGAAAATCAGCCATACGATTAAGAGGGACAAGATCGGGAAAAGCGATCGTGTCCTTTCATTTGGGGAGAGATGAATATGTCATTTCAAGATAAGGGTTCATGGTTTATGGGCAGGAGATTTGAAGGTGACGTGGATGGCTATTTTGTTCAGGTGCAGGTTTTTTCAGAGCCGTCCACATACGGAATTGCTGAGGGACGGATTAGCCGATTGGCGGTATATCCGGATCGGGCAGTGGGATTCAACAGCAATCTGACCAACTATGACCGAGGCTGGGACGGAGGTCCGCCAAGCGATCGCCGTATACGTGCTGTAGTGGAAAAAACGATCCGTCATTTTGACGGAAAAGCCATTGACTGGGCGTTTGAAGAACGGAGATAAAAAGAATCCTAGCATCCGCGAGAAACGACTTGCCACACCGGGCGCAGCAGAGTTACAGTAGACACACTTTCCGAGGAAGGGAGAAATCGGTGTGGATGGTGTACCTCCATGGTTAAAAGCGGCAATTAGCAAACGAATCGATATACTTGGTCAGCGCATGCATGTGCATCCGAGGCACAGGGAGGCATGGAAGCAAGCAGGCGAATTGTTTGACAAGCTCCGTGAATCATTTTCTGACGAACAGCATCGCCAGTTTGTGGAATGGGAAGAGTGCATGAGTCTTCAGGAGTCTAAGGAGAAAGAAGAATTATATGTGCGCGGGTTTTTGGATGGATTTCAGATGTATGCCAGTTTGGATGAATTAATCGACCAGATTCCTGCTGATGAACGATTCAATAAAGAGGAGCCGCCCCATTAACTCGAATGAATCTCATACGTATGCAGGCCCGTTCCATGGACGGGTATTTTTTCTGCCTGAAAAAGCAGTGATTTCTGGTGGAGTGATGTTAAAACGAATGGTGCCATGAAAGGAGGAACGCTTCTATGGCGATGACATCTACGTGCTCGTGGGGATTAGGAATGTGCTATGCAGGTGAAATCAATGGTTACAAAATACATGCACAGGTGTTGGAGCATCCATCTAAGCAGGGGATTGCTGAAGGACGTATAGTACAGTTTTATATTAGTAAAAGTGGCTTGTTCAGTTTGGGGCATTGCGAGCTTTCTTACAGTCGGGGATGGGACAGCGTTCCTTCGACAGGAGCGCTGCGTGCTGTAGTGGAACAAGCCGTCCGTCAGATTGATGGGAAGCAAATAGATTGGGCAGTGGAGCGGCAACGATAGGAAGCAAACTTGCGAGACGAATACGCAATAGGACAACAGAAGAATGCAATCTATTTCTATAGCTTTAAAAATACAACGGAAAAATGGAGGGAGAACACGCAATGGATTTCTTTCAAAAAGCGAATTGCGACCGATGCGGCAAGAAATTGACTGTCCGAACGATGAGCATGTTCAATTCGGACACCATCTGCTTGGATTGCAAGAAAAAAGAAGAAGCTCACCCCGACTATGTGCGAGCGCGGCAAGCCGAGAGGGAAGCGGTCAGGCGTGGTGATGGCAACTATTCCGGAATAGGTCTACCACCGGATTTGAGATAATCGTTTTAGCTGGGAAGTACCAATTCGGAAGGTGAATCGCAACGTTAGAAATGAGAGAATCGCATATTGCTGCAAATAACCCGCCTTTTGGCGGGTTATTTGCATGAGTCGTACCTTACCCCGATTTTCGCTTCGATGCGGCACACGAGGCAACGTCGGGGGCGACGTGCAGCAAAAGGGAAAGGACCGGCAAAAAGCTTTTGAAAACCATCATGAACCTATATAATGAAGGGAGTAGATTCTATTGTTAAGCAGGTCGAAGATTATGAATTACTTGGAACAAATCAACGAACAGTTGAAGCAGAAACAGATGCGCGGCGAAATTTGTTTATTCGGCGGAGCGGTTATGTGTCTGGTGTTTCAGAGCCGGGACAGCACCAAGGACGTGGACGCCATCTTTGCACCGACGACGGAGCTTTATACGATCATTAAAAACATCGCAGACGAGCATCGCCTGCCTTCGGATTGGCTGAATAATGCGGTGAAAGGCTTTGTCTCACATTGTCATGATGTACGGTTGTTCCAAAAAATGAGCAACCTGGATATTTTCGCCGCTTCGCCAGAATACATGCTAGCGATGAAAAGCATGGCCGCGCGCACGTACGAGAGCAAGGATGTGGACGATATGCGGTTTTTACTGCGGTATTTAAACATTAAAACGGTGGAGCAGGCACTGGCTATTCTCGAAAAGTTTTATCCACAAAGCAGAGTGTTGCCCAAAACTGCTTATCTGCTGGAGGAACTGCTTTCTCGTTAAGGTAATAGGAAAGAAGGAATGAACATGACGGTATGGGATATTGCTCATTGGAGCAGCAACGATGTCGAACAGTTTGCTATTCATTGCGGCAATTTTCTGGATGAATTTTATCGGGCTTCAAATGAGCAGCGGCAATTGATGGTGGAACGGGAACCGGAAGGTCATCTTGGATTTCCCGATTATATGCTGCCTTTTCTGGCTGCGATGGTGCATAAGCTGAGCAACGACTATGATGCCCAGTGCCCAGCATGGGTTCATCGCGATCAATATATAATGAAAGAACCGCATTTCTGGCTTGAGACCAAAGGCAACCTTCGGCTTGTCCTGCTCGCCGAAAGCCCGATCGAGTTTAAGATCCGGAATTTGTTTGTTACGGCGAATACACTTTCCAGAGCGTAACCGTTATCGGTTCAATGAAGGAGGAAAATACCTTGGCTCCAGTCGATAAGAAGGATGTTCTGGAACATATGCTTTACTGCATCTTGGAGGGATCTTATCCCATTGAACGGGCTAAGGCTGATGCGGAAGATTACCTAGGCACAAAGATTACGCTCGGAAAAGGAGACTTGGTATACATCCGGTCACGTGTCACGGATTTTGTCCGAAAAAACGAGCAATGGTGCGACGATCATGGAAAGCTGGTCACATCGGAGCAAGGTCAAACCTTGCTTTTGTTGGTTCAATAACTGAAAAAACAAAATTCATCCGGAAATATAGGGCCGTCCCTTTGGGGCGGTTTTGCTGTTTCCTGAAATAAGGTGATGATACGGGTGTTAAGAATTTCGTTTACTTGTTTACGATGTGGCAAAACCATCCGAATTAATCCGGAGATCTTTGTTCGAATTTACAAAGGACACGATCATTGCCTTTCCTGCCGCAACTGTAACGACCCGAAAAAATCGGATGTCGGGTAGGTGGGGTGGCAGGCAAGATGTTCGTTGCTAAAAAAGGAAATTTATTAATATTAAGCTCCTCTTCAATGAAAAGTTAACGAATACTAAAATAATTCAAATGGAGGGAAAAACGATGAGTGGAAATGTGGTACCGATATTTCGCCAAAACGACACCGCTCACAAACGACGCAGTAACGAATTGTATGATTCCGGAGTATTAGCCAGCTCTGGATACCGGCTGACCTGGCAGGAGGCTGTAAAACTGTTTATTCAAGCCCGCCGAGCGGAAACGTCGTCCGAGCATACGATCAAGTTTGAACAAAACAGTCTGGAATGCTACCGGCGCATCTTGCACGAACAAGAGATCGAGGCCGATATTTACGACGTGACCACAGAGGTGTTAAGGAACAAATTTATCCTGTATATGGTCGAAAAGAAGAAATACGCACTCAACACTGTCAACAACCGGCTCAAGGCAATCAAGCGGTTTTTTACGTTCTTGCATGAGGAAGGGTGGAAAGCAGACAATCCGGCTGTGCATTTGAAAACAAGGAGAGGCCATCACCCGGCGATTCCGTCCTTTACGGAGGAGCAGGTGGTTGCTCTGTTGCAGCAGCCGGATCAGACAACGTTCACGGGTTTCCGGGATTACGCGATGTTGTCCCTGATTCTCGATACAGGCCTGCGGATTGGGGAAACTGGTAGGCTGAAAATGAATCAAATTGATATTAAGGAAGCTCAGCTTCTCGGCGTCATAGGGAAAAGCAAAAAGCCGCGCGATGTTCCGTTTTGTGATGAGGTACGCAAAACCATGATGCGCTATATCAAGGCGAGGGGCGAAATCAAGTCGCAGCATCTTTTTGTGACGTTAGACGGCCGACCGCTCAGCATCCGTACGTTTCAGGAGAATTTACGGATTTACGGGAAGAAAGCCGGGATAGAAAATGTCCGGGTAAGCCCGCATACGCTGCGTCACACATTCGCTAAAATGTACATCATGAATGACGGCGATCCGTACAGTTTGCAGGATATCTTGGGTCATACCTCACAGGATATGGTCAAGAAATACGTGAACCTGTGGCGTCCGGAAATGAAAGCGAAACACACCAAGTCGTCCCCGATGCAAAACTTACACCGGAATCGATTGCTATGAGAAAGGTCTGCTTCATGCAATCGCATGCTTGAAGCTGGCGGAATTAGTAAGAAGCGGAAGCCTTGGCCTCCGCTCTGTATTTTAATCAAATAATTCGCCTCATATTTTCGACCGGGCTGAATTTTTTATGCTGGTTCTTGATATCGCTGCTGAATAGTTCGATATAGTATTCTACCATGTCCAGTGTGGCGTGACCTAAAATGCGTCGCAAGGTGAAGGGGTCGCCGCCGTTGAGAATATAAAACTTCGCCATGGTGTGGCGGAACGTATGGGGCGATACCCGTACCCCTTGAATGCTCGCCGCTTTACCGTAGGTTTGCATTTTCTCCTGCAAAGCCCGAACGCTGATCGGATGGTTATTGATATTGACGAACAGTGCGTCCGTTTCTAGGTCGCCGCGAACGTCCAGATATTTACGGACGATTTTTGCGCATGTTTGCTGAAACGGTACGCGGCGGGCTCTTCCCCCTTTTCCCTTCGTAATTCGAATCTCCTGCTCTTTGAAGAAGAGGTCACCGATCTTCAAGCTGCATAGTTCGCTAATCCGCATGCCTGTTTCAAAAAGGACCATCATCATCGTATAGTCCCGGAATCCGGTAAACGTTTTGCGGTCCGGTTTCTCCAGCAGCTCCGCCACCTGCTCTTTGGTAAAGGTTTGAATCATCAGCTTTTCGGCCTTGACGACGTGAAGATCGTCCGCGATATTTTGCGTCAACCAGCCTTCCGTTAACAAATATTTGAAAAACTGCTTGACCCCCTTGATTCTGCCGTTCACGGTATTGTCTGACTTCCCTTGGTCCATCATATGGGCGACAAAATAATTTTTGATTTCGCGGGAAGTCACAGCGTAAATGTCAAGCGGTATTTCCTGATCCTGAAAAGCATCTTTCATCTGTTGTACGCTATCTTTGTAAAATCGGAGAGTGAGTGCTGAAAGGTTTTTCGCCTTGCAATCGAGAATAAAAGAGTTAAGCAAATCGTCGAGACTCAGTTGCTGCTTAGCGGAACTGGATATATCCGCATGGGTCAGAGCATTTTGCCTGCGTTTCGTATTCATTGCTGGCTCACCCCGCTTTCGTCGATGGAGGAGGGAAATTCATCAGCCAGATGTTCGACCGGGCTGAACTTTTCGTGCTGGATTTGCATGTCGCGGGAAAAAAGCTCCACGTAGTACTCAGTAGTTTCCATCCGTTCATGCCCCAAAATGTTTTTCAGTGTAAACATATCGCCGCCGTTTAACAAATACTGTTTTGCAAAGGTATGGCGAAACGTGTGGCAGGAACATTGAACACCTTGGATTTCCGCCGCTTTGCAATACCTGGAGATCATCACCCGGATACCTGAATCTTCAAACGGCTGGTTGTCCAAATTCACCCAAAGACGGTCGTGTTCCAGCTTTCCACGTTCCTGCAAGTAATGATTTAATTGTAAGACGCAGGTACGTTGAATGGGCACGATACGATGTTTTCGTCCTTTGCCCTGTAGAATGCGGATCGTTTGCTCTTCAAAGTCAATATCCGTCACCCGGAGGTTCGTCAGTTCCTTCAAACGGATGCCGGTATCGAATAAAACTAGCATCATGATGTAATTGCGGTATCCGGTGAAGGTGGAGCGGTCCGGTTGAGAAAATAATCGCTGCAAATGCCCTTCCGTAAAGGTATGTGTCGAAGATTGCAGAACCTTAAACGGTTTCAAATCGGCTACTATGTTCGTTTCCATCCAGCCTTCAGTTGCAAGAAATTTAAAAAACTCTTTCAGAATACAGATGTTGCAGTTCACCGTTCGAAGCGCCAATCCTTCATCGAACATGCCAGGAATGATGCGGTGGGTTAAGTCCAACGCGGTTAGAGTAGTCATATCCTTGTTACTTACTTCGAGAACGTGATGGAACTTTTTAAGCCCGTTGCGATAACGGCGGAGGGTCTCTTTCGTTAAGTTACGGACTTTGCAATCTTGCAAAAAGAAGTTGACGGCATTTTTAAATGAAACAGTTGGATGGTTGTCTTCGTTTAGCTGATTTGGATTGCTGATCATTGTGCATTGCCTCCCTTGGAGGTAATGCGCGGAACAAAGTTATGCGATGGAGTGATGGGGGCGCGTATTACTTTCCGATATACGATTGCGTATTACTCTGCAAAAAAATCGGGTTATTTGCGCCTTGTCGGTTAGGTTCTTCAAACCCTTGAAACCCTTGATGCATAAGGATTTTTGGCATTTTGGAGGTTTTTTATTTCCTCCTTTCCCCTCGTATAACACCATATAGCAGCGGCAACTGCTTGACCACGAACAGCATCACCTATAATCCAAGTATCCAATGCTTCTCGTACCAAGGCATATATAAGCTGTGGCTGGTAATGACCTTGTGGAATGGAGTAGGAGGGGTTGGACAGCAATTGTTCAACCCGCTCTAGCTCTCCAAGCTGAAGCGCGGAATATACTTGATTTTCCCATGTGTGACTGCCAAGTATGGTAGCTTCGTTCTGCTGACGCAGGTTTGCGATTAATAGTCGACCTGTTTCCGTTTCCACAATTCTGCGGCGAAGGTCTGGAAGATCCTCTGGACTACATAATAAACGCGGGTGTACACCTGGTGCTGGAATTGCTGATACCCGACTAAACTCGAATAAAGAATCTTGCTCTTCATTCATTATGTTGTTCAACCGTTCTCGCTTCTCTTCATTTAATATGTCTTCGGGAATACCTTCCACTTCGAAACGACTCTTCACATGATTCAACTTAATTCCTCCTCACAATTACACTAGTTAGTCTTGATGCTTACTTAAACATACCCCTAACTTATTCGCCATAGACAATAATTGAGGATAAACAAAATTGTAGAAACGCTTACACCACGTGGGTTTAGCCTGTAAGTGCAGTGCCGTGCATCATTGCCTTGTTAAGACGTAATTTTTGTATATAGACGATAAATCAAAGATTGTGTTTCTATAAAGGTGTCCTTCTGCAGAGAGGTGAATGAATTGAAAATGTCTGAATTCGGAGTTGATATCTATTGAAAGTCGAACCAATCGTGAACGCGAATACTAGCAGTTCTTCATCTGACGAGCGATTGGACCTACAGAAGAAAATAAGGAGAAGCCGTAGATTCAAGATGAACGTTCCATGGCTCATTATGTTCGCTCCTGTTGCGGTGTACTTCATTCTCTTCAAATATGTGCCAATGAGCGGATTAGTAATAGCCTTTAAGAATTACCATTTCTTGCATGGGATATGGGGAAGTGAATGGGCTGGTTTACATAACTTCTACATGCTCTTCACGGATCCAGCAACGATCCACACGATACGGAATACACTCATGATCAGTGTGTTATCCATTGTAGTTGGATTTCCATTTCCAATCATCCTGGCCATTCTGTTCAATGAGGTACGTCGGATTTGGTTTCGCAAATCACTACAAACGCTCTTATACCTCCCACATTTCCTCTCCTGGGTCATTGTTGGTGGAATGGTCATCACCTTGTTCTCCCAAGAAACAGGCATGGTGAATTCCTTATGGGAGCGATTTACGGGATCATCCTTCCCTTTCATGTATCATGAATCATCCTGGTTAGCTATCTTCTTAGGCTCCGGGGTATGGAAGGAAGCGGGGTTTGGAGCCATTATATATTTGGCAGCATTATCGAATATCGATCCTCTGTTATATGAAGCTGCAAATTTGGACGGGGCCAATAAGTTTAGGCAAATATGGAGCATCACCTTGCCAGGTATTACACCTATTATTGTACTCATGCTCATTCTAGGTATGGGGAGGGTGATGGAGGTAGGATTCGATCAAGTGTATATGCTACAGAATCCGATTGTATCGAATATCTCTGAGGTGATTTCAACCTATATTTATCGAATTGGCCTTCAGGGCGCTCAGTTCAGTATTACAACAGCAATGGGGATGTTCGAGGCGTTAATTGGCTTAATTCTTGTAATTATATGTAATGGCATCGCTCGTCGTTTTAATCAGTCACTATGGTAAAGAAGGGAGGCCGTTTCCGTTGCGGGTATCTAAGGGAGAGAAAATTTTCTATGTTTGCAATTACATCATATTAAGCCTAGCCGCACTCACTTGTCTGCTTCCATTAATGAACATACTTGCTATGTCCTTAAGTGGTAATCGAGCAGTGATGTCAGGAGAAGTCGGCATTTGGCCAGTTGATTTCAATGTTGCTTCTTATCAGGCATTGGCAAGCGGTAGTCCAATTGTACAGGCTTTTATGAACAGTGTCCTACTTACAGTAGTTGGTGTACTGCTGTGTATGATATTCACCTTACTAGCAGCCTATCCGTTATCTAGAAAGGCATTCTACTACCGAAAGCCGATCACTCTGGCCATCATCTTCACGATGCTGTTCACTGGAGGAATTATCCCACATTACTTGCTAGTTAACTCGCTTGGACTTGTGAACACCTATTGGGCCTTGTGGCTGCCAGCCCTCATCAGTCCCTTTAACATGCTAATCATGAAAAGCTACTTTGAACAGATGCCAGAGGAGATGGAGGAAGCGGCAAGAATTGATGGCTGCGGTGAAATCACCTTTATTATGCAGGTTGTTCTGCCACTCTCCTTACCGATGATGGCTACCATAGCACTGTTCTATGGAGTAAATCTATGGAACTCCTTCTTCCAGGTGCTGATCTATATCAATGATAGTGAAAAATATAATTTGACCGTGCTTGTACAACAAATGGTGAGAAGTACGTCGGTGCTCTTAGAATTCACAAGCCTGCAGCCAGATGAGATGAATCTATTCCCACCCGAAGGCGTCAAATCTGCTGGAGTTATTATTCTGTTACTACCGATGCTGATCGTTTATCCATTCATCCAGAAGTATTTTGTCAAAGGGGTCATGATTGGTGCAGTCAAGGGTTAACAGTGAGTAACTTTGAGGGAGGTGTTGCTTACCAATAAATGGTTTGACGTGTAGTTTTCTCAGGGGTGTTGTAAAATAAGAATAGGAATATGGAGGCGGAATATGTTAAACAATCGATTGAAATCCAGAGTAGCATTACTAACTATCAGTGTACTTATGGTGATTATGTTCTTATCAGCCTGTTCCTCGAATGAACAGGAACAGAGTGCCGAAACGAATGAAAATCAGAATAATGCTTCTCCAGCTACGAACAATGCAGTGGATGTACCGAAGGAAAGAGGTAAGATATCGGTATCTGTTTATGATAGAGGGTCTGTACCGGCAGAAGAAGGAACAATGGTCGATAACCGTTGGACGAAGTGGATTAATGAGAACGGTCCAACCGATGTGGAATTCGTGTCCGTGCCTCGTTGGGAGTCGCAGCAGAAGTTTAATGTCATGTTCGCTTCCAAATCAGCACCAGACCTAATTATGGAGTATGACACAGCCTATCGCAATCAATTATATAATCAAAAGCTGATTATGCCGATCGACAAATTAGTTGAGCAAAGCACGAATTATAAAACTATGCTAGAGCAATACCCTGCATTGCGAAAGGTTGGCACGAAGGATGATGGCCAATTATATGAATTCGCTAGAGTTATTGGCTTACAGCCAAACCATGGATTCTGGATTCGTGCAGATTGGTTGGAAGCATTAAAGCTGGATGTACCTCAAACAACCGAGGAGCTTTTCGAGGTTGCTAAGGCGTTCAAGGCAAATGATCCTGATCAGAACGGTAAAGACGATACTTATGGTATGGCACTCAGTTATATTAGTGGCATGATTGTAGATTACATGCATGGTAGTGTATTCACGATCTTCGAGAAACAGCCATGGTACCCGAACGAGAATGGTGAGCTGACACATGATTGGGATCGTCTGAAGACTGCCTTCGAATTTAAGAAAAGCTTATTCGATGCTGGTTTGGTAGATCGGGACTTCCTCACTGACAGCAAAGGGGAGAAAGCGAAGCAGGACTTTATTAATGGCAAGCTTGGGATTTGGGGAACAACAATGGGGGACTTCGCTTCCTATGAGACTTTGATGAATAATAATCCAAATGCAAAGGTCAAAGTTATTGCGTTACCAGAGAGTCCGAATGGACAGTTTAGTCCAGTATTATATAATCCCATTCAATCCGTGGGTGTTGTGAATGTTTCGGCGGAGAATCCAGAGGCAGTTATGGAATATGTAGATTTCATGGTTAACCCAACAACAAAGAAGTTTTTCGAATATGGAGTTGAAGGTGAACAGCATACGGTGGAGAACAGTTGTCCGAAGACGATTGCTTCGGATGAAGTGAAGCAACAGATGAGCTATAGGGCAGATCTAATGATGCTATTCTCAACTGATTTTACAAATACATGCTCCGACTGGTGGAATTATAATGAATCGAATGCAACACCAATGCAGCTTGCGTTTAAAGAGCTTCGTTATGACTCCATGGATGCCTATGTGAATGAAGCGCGTCCGAATCCAGCGTTAACCTCGAGTGAACACATGCCGATTATTCCGGAGGATCTGCAGATTAATCAGCAGAATGGATTCAAGGCGGTAGAGGATGCAATGACGAAATCGATCATTAGTGGATCCTCCTATACGGTTGATAAAGCGATAGAGGATGGAAAATCAGCTTGGAGTAAAGCAAATGGGGATAAGATTGACCAATGGTACGCTGAATGGTATACCAAGAACAAGGATACAGCCTTCTTAATGGACGACATGTATGAAATGATAGAGGATGTATTCTTCAGAAAGTAAGTAAATATAGTGCTTCAAACCTCTTGAACGCTGAGGGGTTTGAAGCTTGTTTTATACATCTTGGTAGAATAGAAGGGGAGCGCTATGAGAAATAAATGGTTTCAGAAGTTGATGTTTTCATATCTCCCCCTATTTTTTATTATGATCTCTATTCTCGTGTTCATCTTCTTTCTAGCTGTAAATCAAATTGCTGAGAAAGAAAACCAACGGGCCAATCAGCAATTTGCAAAGCATATTCTACAACTGCTCGATAACGAGATGTATACACTGAAACAGGAATTTCTGAATGACATTTATTTTGCAGATGAGGTTCAATTGTTCTTTAATCCTTTGTATAAGGAAGATATCGAGTTAAACTATCGGCTCATTCAGCGATTGCAGAATTTTGTTAGCTCTAATGAATTTATTGATTCAATCTATCTATATCGTGAGTCCGATCATTCTGTGTTATCTGATACGATTATGGTGGATGCAGAGCTCTACGCAGATATGGATTTCGTGCTTAATGGTAATGTTACAAGGGATTGGTCGGATGCGCGTTTATTCGCGGAGGTTGGCGATCCCCGTGAGAGAAGGGTGATCTCCTCCAAGATGTCCTACCCCCTTGCTAACACCCCTCGTGGCTGGTTGGTCGTTAACGTCAACATCAGTGCGCTCAACCATCTATTTAACGAGCTCGGTCGTGTAGATCTTAGCTATGTGTACATCAAGGATCAGGCAAAGCATTGGTTGATGGGGAATCTGACTCAGCAAGAAGCGGAGCAGCAAGCTAAGGACGTGATCCTGCACTCCGAAATTACAGGATGGACCCTCTATTCAGGATTGAAGGAGCATTATCTCTTCAATTCATTGCAGCTGATTTCGCGTATATGGATTATCAGTGGAATTCTAATTATTCTTGCCGGATTTATTTGGCTGATTTACTTGATTCGTCGCAATTACAAGCCCGTAGAGGCTCTAGCAGCACGTATTGAGGGATTCTCGTTACGCAAGTCTATGGAGCTCAGGGGTAATTATGATGAATTCAAATTTATTGAGCATACATTGGATACCTTGTTAGAGGATGCACAATCTCACAGTAAACAGCTGAAGGAAAGTCAATTGTACAAAGAGAAATTTTTGTTCCAAGGATTGATCGAAGGGACACAGACTTCCGATTCCAAGGAATTACAGCAGGTACTGATTGTAAAAGGATTCGGTGTTGCAGATTCTGGTTATAAATTCATACTCATCGAGATGGATCGCTTCCGCGATTTCGAAGCTAGCTTTACTAGAAGAGATCAAATGCTACTAAAGTTCGCACTCATGAGTGTGATTAAGGAGATAGCCGATAAACATCACCTTTCACTCTGGGCTGATTGGGTGTCTGATAAGCAGGTTGGAGTATTAGTCCAAGGAGTTCCCGCTCGTGAGCAGGTGACACCTCTACGTACCCTTTTCGAAGAGTGCTTAAGATGGGTTGAGGCGAATCTTTCTTTCACTATTACCATTGCGGAGGGGCTATACGTAGAGCAAATAGATGAAGTGTATTTGTCCTATGACCACACCTTAGAGCTTATTCGATTCAAGCCAACCATTGGCAATAACCGGTGGCTAGAACAATCACAGTTGGAACAGATCACTGGCGTGGGCTACTACCAGCTTATTCCTAAGGCACATGCTTTAACAGAGGAGTTTCGTGTAGGCAAGCTTTCTTGGCTGGAGCATCTGGACTCTATGTATGAGAATATCCAGGATCATCATATGTCACGCAATGAAATCGTCAATTTGTTCGAATATCTACTCCACAAATTAAATAGCGAGTTAAGTGAAGTTGTGGATGTGGCTGGAACATTCTGGAACGGGCAACGGATTGAAGAAATTCAACAGGTAATCGAGAATTTTGATACAGTGGAAGAGCTATTCATAGATATCAAAACTCCGCTAACTGTTGTATTCGAGCGAATGCTAGAATGGCGGAAGGATAATAGTAATCACACACTGTTAGATAAGGCAAAGTTATTTATTGAGGACAATTATACCGATGCTGATCTGTCTCTGAATCAGATCAGTGATCTATTCGGAATGAATCCGGCGCACTTCAGCCGCACCTTCAAGATGGGTACTGGGGAGAAATTCGTGGATTATGTAACGCGTATACGAATGGAGCATGCCAAACGAAGGCTTATTGAATCTGACACGTCGATCCAAGATATCGGCTTTGAGGTAGGTTATGTCCATGCAGTTTCGTTTAACCGTGCCTTCAAGAAGGCGGCAGGAGTTACACCGGGGGATTACCGAAAGCAGCAACTCAACTAGCTGACTCGGAAGGATTTGATGAGCTTTGCCCAGGGAATATCAAGGAAAGCCAATAATAGCTAGAAATATGGAAGAATTAATTGAGAAGGTTATTGTGCAATTAAAGGATATGAAGGGAAGCATGAAGGAGACCGCACCAATTGGTATCATATCTATGGACAATTGGGAATGGCCACAGGGTGTTGCGCTATTCGCTCTATACTTATATTACAAGGAAACAGGCAAGCAAGATGTACTCGATTATTTGTGCAGCTGGTTTGATCGTAAGATCGTGAGTGGAGAGATTCCTCCTAAGAATGTGAATACGATGTGTCCCTTGTTAACCTTAAGCTATCTATATGAGGAGACGGGAAATCAATCATACCTCAGGCTTTGCAAGGAATGGTGTGATTATGCAGTGCTAGAGATGCCTCGGACTGGCGAAGGTGCTCTTCAGCATGTCGTGTCGGGGGAAGAGAATGAGGGACAGATATGGGACGATACCTTATATATGACAGTTCTATTCATTACACGAATGGGTATTGTGCTTGAAGATGAAAGCTATGAGCAAGAGAGCATTCGACAGTTTCTTGTTCATCTGAAGTATCTTACTGACCCAAGAACGGGACTGTTCTTCCATGGATGGACCTTTCTAGAGCATCATCATTTCGCCAATGCGCTATGGGCAAGGGGAAATTCATGGTACACAGCAGGACTGGTCGATTATTTAGAAATTGTATCGCTCCCAGCGGGGGTAAGTCATTATTTGATCTCCTCGCTAGATCGTCAGGTAAGCAAGCTTCGAGAGCTCCAAGCTGAGGATGGTTTGTGGCATACCTTGCTTACGGACAAGAGCTCCTATAAGGAAACATCTGCAACGGCCGCTTTTGCTTATGGCATTCTTAAAGCTGTACGTAAAGGTTACTTGGATGACTCATATGCTGATGTCGGTTGGTTAGCCTTCGAAGCGGTAGTGAGTCAGATTGACAATGAAGGGATAGTACATGGCGTATCCTATGGAACCGGAATGGGAAGCACTTTGCAATACTATAAGGATATCCCACAGTGTCCGATGCCCTATGGTCAATCGATGGTGTTATTAATGCTCGTAGAAGGATTGAAGCACCATAAATAAAAATAACGAAGAGGATGAAAACGATGAGTAGAAAATTAAAGGTAGGTATTGTGGGTACAGGTAATATATTTCGTTCAGCGCATGAGCCGCTGTTATTCGGTCATCCCGAAATAGAGCTCGTAGCTGTATGTGATCTCGTAGTGGCTAAAGCACAACGCGTAGCTACAGAGTTGGAAATTAAGCACGTATATTCGGATTATCAGGAGCTGCTCCGGCAGCATGCCGATCTTGACTTTATTGATATCTGTACATCAAATCTTCATCATTCGGAGATTGCAGTTGCAGCATTAGAAGCGGGTATGCATGTGTTCTGTGAGAAACCAGATGCAATTAACCCTGAAGAAGCCGAACGTATGGCTCATGCTGCTGAGAAGTCTGGAAAGCTGCTATTGACCATGCGTAATAATCGCTTCCGCCCAGCGGTTCAATTTTTGAAGAAATACGTTTCTGCAGGCCATGCGGGTGAAATCTATACGGGTCGATGCGGTTGGCTAAGACGTCGAGGGATTCCTGGAAAGGGAGGTTGGTTTACGACCAAAGCTCTGTCTGGGGGAGGTCCGCTGATCGATCTTGGTGTGCACTTCATCGATGTGGCTATATGGCTCATGGGTAATCCTCGCCCAGTGTCGGTTGTAGGAGCTACCTATTCAAAGTTTGCCAATACTTCAATTAGTGATTCAGTTAACAGTAAATTCGGCGAGAGTCAAGCCGAAGGGACGTTCGATGTGGAGGATTTGGCAACAGGTTTCATTCGATTCGACAATGGAGCCACACTGCAGGTCGAATTTAGCTGGGCTTCGAACATAGAAGAGGAGCGGAACTTCGTTGAGCTACGGGGGACTAAATCAGGCTTCTCGTTTGATAAAGGGCTATTAAAAATATTCACCGAGATAGAGGGTACATTATGCGATATCGTGCCGAAGCTTCCGAAGGATGGCCATGGTCATGCGGAATACTTACAGCACTTTATTGATTGTGTGCACGGGAGAGATAAGCCAATTATGCAGCCTATTGACGGCGTACACATGATCAAGCTACTCTCAGCATTGTATGAGTCAGCTCGTACTGGTAATGAAGTGAAGCTCTAGATTGCATTAATAGATATAAACGCTTAGACGTTCAGGGATTAGATACCCTGGGCGTTTGGGCGTCTTTTTGGTGAAATTGTATGCTGTTAATAATCGTTAAGAAAAGCTAAGAGGCTTATCTTAGTAAGGATTCAGAGCTTAAGAAAAGTAATGTTTAGGGTCAAATAAAGTCTATTTATCCCACTCATTTGGTTGTGTTACAGTTGGGTGGCGTAGAGGGGAGGTGAATGAGCTTGATTAAGGATCATATTCAATTTCATAATGTTACAGAGCTAGAGACATGCTCAGAATCCGGAGGCTACTATCTTCGTCGCTATCCTAAAGAGGTTAGACACGCATTGGGGGACCGTGGAAGATTCATCTCCGAGGAGGCTACAGGCTGCGAGCTTCGTTTTGTGACGAAAGCCAAGCATGTCCGGATTACACTTTGTATACCAGAATGTGACGGAATAATTCGAGTATATAAGGGTGGTTTGTTCCATTCAGAGCATCGGATGCAGGCCGGAGTTAATCGAACCTTGCACCTAGATGAGCCTGTTGAGCGATTCAACCTAGTTAGCAGGGAGCAGCTATTGCTGTCCGGCTTCGCACCGGAGGTATGGAGAATTTGCTTTGGTCGAACTACAGGGAAATTTATGAGTTTGAACACGTTCGGACATCCTATTCGCCCTCCAAGCTCCGAAGAGATACCCAAGCTTCGTTGGCTTGCGTATGGTTCATCCATCACACACGGCTTGGACAACAGCCAGTTAACATATATTCACCAAGCTGCTAGACAGCTGAAGGTGGATGTCATGAATTTGGGACTGAGCGGATCGTGCATGTGTGAGTCTGAGGTAGTTGATTTTATTGCTGCTAGGGACGATTGGGACATGGCTAGCTTTGAGGTTGGAGTGAATATGCGGGATAGTATCCAGGAGGGACATTTTCAAGCTAAGACAGCATATTTGCTCGAACGTGTAATTGATCGTCATCCAAATAAGCATCTATTTCTCATTACCATCTATCCTAACTTTGCAACTTATGCGAATAATGAGACCACGCTGCGTGATCAGCGGTTTAATGAAATTCTTCGTAACCATACTGCACGAATGAACCATTCTTTACTTCATCTCATTGAAGGAGATCGTATTATGCAGGACATGAGCGGATTGAGCTGTGATCTGATTCATCCTGGCGAATATGGAAACATCCGAATGGGTGAGCAATTAGCGAATGCAATGAAACAACGATTATAAGAGAAGGTGGGATTTTATGCGTAGATCAGCACGTGTTCAATGGACCTGTTGTTTAATCATTATGGTCATGTTAAGCGGGATTTTCCAGCCGATAGGAATGAATGCTGCTCAAGCTAACGACCATGTAGAGGGTGGAATCCTATCCGATCATTTCGATGAGCAAGCTACGGGAGTACAGCCGGACGGCTGGGAAATTCCTGCGGTGCCAGCAGCGGTTGCGCCAGCGCCTGAGCCATATATTCTAAAAGCGACGGTTGAGGAGCTTGAATCTTATGCAGGAAAGCTACTCAAGTTTGAGAAGAATGCGAAGACCGTGTCATCCTATTCAATTAAACGTCCTGTAACGACTGAGTCATCAAAGGTAGTGATGACCTATAAGGTTCGTGCAGAGCAGACGAATGCAGCTGTATATTTGCCATCTCTTCAGAATGGCTCGACAGTCAAATTCGCTTTAATCAGTGGGAAATTCAATTATATGAAGGAGAATGAATCTAGCTGGACAGCTATTCAGACCTATCAAATCGGTGAATGGTATAACGTGAAAATTATGCTGGATGCTGAAGCAGGTATGTTTGATTTCTACATCAATGATATGCTGCTCCTATCAGAAGAGCCTGGTGGGCAAGGCACACCATTGACTTCGTTCTATCTAGGCATGTATAAGGATAGCATAGGAACCGTATACTTTGATGATATTGATGTATACGCTTACAATGGTCAAGGAGTTCGGGAGGTAGGAGACGTATTAGCAGAGACATTCGATGCAGACGTTACTGGCCAAGCACCACCTAACTGGTCCTTACCATCTAAACCGGCTGCTGTAGAACCAGCACCAAATCCATACATTCTGCAAGCGACCGTGGAAGAAGTACCAGCCTATTCTGGTAAAGTGCTAAAATTGGAGAAGAATGCAAGGTCAGTTGCTTCCTATTCGATTAACCATGCGGTATCTACATCGTCTACGAAGATCGCCATGACATACAAGGTTCGAGCGGAGCAGAATGATGCGGTTATCTATCTGCCCTCGCTATTGAACGGCTCGTCCGTTAAATTTGCGTTTAATGGCGGACAGTTCACTTATATGAAGGATGGAACTACCGGTTGGACGAATATTCAACCCTATGTTAGCGGAGAATGGTATGAGGTTAAGATCATGCTGGATGCTGACGCAGGAGAATTCGACTTCTATATCGATGGTCAATTGAAATTATCGCGTGAGCCTGGTGGATTAGGTGGCCCTGTAAGCTCCTTCTATCTGGGAGTTTATAAGGATAGTATAGGTACCGTATATTTTGATGATTTTAATATATATTCATATAAAGCAGCTACGAGTGTATCCTTCAGTGAGGAGATTTATGATCTAGCGAAGGATGCCAGCCTACAGCTATCATTACGATTTGATCCGATTGATGCTACTGTGCAGAGTGCAATCTGGTCATCAAGTGACCCGACTGTGGCAGAGGTGTCGGCTAGTGGCGTAGTGACAGGCTTGTCAGCTGGGACGACGATCATTACTGCAACCCCACTAGAAGCTGTAGAAGCTGTGTCTGCGACTGTGAATATCTTCGCAATTCCTATTACTGACATTCATGTCAAGCCAGTTACAAGTGCTGTACCGGAAGGTTCACGACAATTTCTAGATGCAGAGGTTCTACCAGTGGAAAATACTGATCAACGAATCGTATGGGGGTCAGAGGACCCAACGATTGCAACCGTGGATCGTTATGGCGAGCTGACCGCTATACATTCCGGAACAACTATCGTTTACGCAGCTACCTCAGATGGTAGCATACGTGGAGAAACAACGGTTACGGTAGTAGCTAGGAATGTGCAGCATGAAATTTATGTTGCTCCTAATGGTAACGATAGCAACGAAGGTACAGAACAAGCACCATTCCGTACCATTACTAGGGCGCAGGCTCAGGTTCGTGAATGGAATGATCAGATGAGTGGCGATATTATCGTCCGATTGAGAGAAGGCACCTACACCCTGGAGGGCTCCTTGGAATGGAACCAGACGGACTCCGGGCGTAATGGGTATTATGTGAGATATGAGAGCTATCCCGGCGAGCAAGCGATTGTTAGTGGTGGAAAGTCCATTACGGGCTGGGTGGAGCATGATACTGTGAACACAATCTTCAAGGCGAATGTAGGGACAGACCTACAGACAAGACAGCTATTCGTCAATGGTGTGCGGGCGATTAGAGCACGTAGTGAGAGCGGACTAACCCTGCCTGTCCAGACTGAGACAGGTTATATATCGGACGATGCCATGCTGGCGAATTGGAGTCATATTAGTGACTTGGAGTTTGTTTATAATGAACGTTGGACGAATCCAAGGGTTGGCGTTGAATCGATAATCGTGACAGAAGGCAAGGCTCATATTACTATGGAGAATCCTGGATGGACAGCAGCGACGAATAAAGGAATGACATCTGCTTCAGTTCCCGTATACTATGAGAATGCTTATGAGCTTCTCGATGAGCCAGGAGAATGGTACTACAATAGTATGGAAGGCGTTGTTTATTATAAACCGAGAGCCTGGGAGGATATTACGACTGCAGAGGTCATAGCGCCTGTACTCGAGCGAATGATGACGATTCGCGGAGCGTCGACGAATGATCCTGTAAGGAATATTGAATTTAACAATCTGGTATTCATGTATACAACTTGGATGCGCCCTAGTACTAGCTTTGGGCATTCTGATGCTCAGAATAACCACCTGCGTTATGCAGGGACACCTGACGAGCTTCCAGATTCAGCAATCAGAGTAGAGCTCGCCAATTCAGTGAATTTCGTTGGGAATGAATTCTCCAAGCTGGGCGTTACTGCGATCCGGATGGAGAATGGGGTTCAGAACAGCCTGATAGAAGGGAACCGCTTTTACGACATCTCGGGAGGAGCATTGAATATCGGTGCACCCGATTCGAATATACGGGACATATTCAATCCCGATGATCACCGATTGATCATGAAGAATAATGATGTCCTTAATAATGTTATTCATGATATAGGTGTGGATTACAAATCAGCATCCGCGGTCTCGGCTGGCTATCCCGTTGATATGGATATAAGTCATAATGAGATGTATGCTCTACCCTATAGTGGTACTCATGTTGGGTATGGCTGGGGTAAGGATTTTGATCCAGTGACGAAAAATGTGAGAATTGAGAACAATCTGATTTATGATCTGATGGGAATGGGTCTTCGTGATGGTGGGGCTGTCTATAGTCTTGGGACTACAGGAGCAACACCGGAGGATAAGAACACCGTCTCGGGTAATTATATTCGTAATCAGATGGATGAAGGCGCACCGCTTTATACGGATGAGGGCTCTGCCTATTGGAAATTCGAGCACAATGTCATCGATCTTAAGGATACAACGGAGTGGCATTCATCGAAACGATGGGCCCAAATTTGGGCGGCTTCGATTCACGATGTTGATTTTGTCAATAATTTCACAACGGAAGCCCATCAGATTAACAATGGCTACGACAACCTATTTGAGAACAATCAGGTTTATCCAGATGCAAATTGGCCGAGCGAAGCACTGACGATTATCAATAATGCCGGTATTCAGCCTACCTATGCGGATATTGTCGTGGGGGAAGTGAGCCGATGGTCGATAGAAGCTCTGAGCCTGAGTGAAGGGGGGAGCGCTCAGGCGAATGTGTATGGTCATAACGGTAAGGATCAGCCGCTAACAATGGCAACGAGTGAAGTTTACTATTCAACAGAAGATGCTTCGATTGCCGTAGTCGATGATCAAGGACTAGTTACGGGCTTAAGCCAAGGAACGACCAAGCTAACGGCGTATATTGTGAATGAAACAATGCTAAGAACCTTGGTGACGGATATATTCGTTGGTGACGAGTTAACTGAAGTTCGACTCGATGACACGGCCGGTAATGTAGCCTTTATAAGAGAAGGGGACTCCCAACAATTACATGCTTATGGGAATACAACCTTCGGTAACCGAGTTGAACTTGAAGATGTTGCATACACCTCCAGTAATCCAAGCATGGCTTCTGTGTCTGAGGAGGGGTTTGTAACTGCACATCAGACTGGAGATGTGGTTCTGACACTACGAGGGGAATTTCTAGGTAGCTCATCGGTAAGCTACTATCTATTGCGGGTGAATGGTTCCGATACGGTCCATCCCTATGCATTACAAAGTGAAATTAATGATATCAGCTCCTGGTACGTCAATCCCACTGCATCGAATAACGTGCAAGCGGATGAAGAGAGCATCACAATTGGGACTCCTAGTGGAGGTCATGCTGTGTATCAAGGCCGTAAGTTCGCGAGTGAGCTGATCGACTTTGATATGCAAGTGAATGGCGCTGGTAGCTGGTATGCGATCATGCTCGGTAAACAAAGTGAAACGGCGAATTATGTGAATGACGACAACTATATTGTGGTGCTATCGGCGAGTGCGATTGAATTACACCGATATAATCAGAGTAAGCGTACTGTTATTTTTGGGAATCTAGATGGGTATACCAGCCTAGGTGGAGATGCTATTCCCAACACAATGCTTCCTTTCAATTCTAAGCATCGTGTGCAGCTAGGTACATTCCAAGAAACGAGTGGCGTTCGAATCGTCATGAAGGTAGATGGGGAAACTGTCTTTGATTATGTTGACACTGCACCAGATGCTATACATGGTCCGGGCTATCTCGGACTGATTGCTAGAAGCGGGAGTATCACATTATCCAAACCCGAACAGCAATCAACTGTAGCTGCACTTGTCTTAGAGGGCCCAGTCGGTATACAGGCTGGTGAAAGCCAGGCTACAGTCACCAAGGCTGTATATGACAGTGGTTTAGCTGTGGTCATGTTACCTAATCAGCTATCCTATAGCAGTACAGAGCCTTCTGTTGCAACCATTGATGAATTCGGTATTGTTCATGCTCATTCAACCGGATCAACGGTCATATCAGCAACGTATGGAACGGTATCTAGTACCCTTCTATTGAACATTGACTCAGTTGCACCGTTAAGCTGGGGGACTGATGCTCAATTGGTTGCAGAGGTACTGAATCCAACACGTGTTGTACTTTCATGGGCTCCTGTGATTAACGAAGAGGAGGTCGCAGAATATCGAATTTACCAGAGGGTACAAGGGGACGAAGCATATACGGAGGTGCGCTTTGCTTCTCAAGAGGAATGGGAACGAGATGGTGATATTTACAGCTATGTGTTAAAGGGATTACATCCGAAAAAGTCCTATTCATTTAAAGTTGAAGCTGTAGATTCATTAGGACATATAACCTCAACGGGTCCTTCCGTTGTGATAGAGCAGAGAGTATCAATCAAACAATAGTCTTTGAGAGTAAGAAAAACTCCCTAACCTTAACGGAGGCCACTGACGAACTCGCTGTTTTTCTAAAGCATCTGAGGTAGCGTGGAAATTTACAAAGCTAAAAAGACGACTTTCATCCATTACTTGG
>DFZX01000090.1 GCA_002383695.1 Caryophanales bacterium UBA4045 | reverse complement strand
TGATAGCTGCGCGGCTTGCTTGGCTGCAAGGATAATATTGGAATTATTAGGGAATATGTAGACTAAATCTGCAGCTATATGATTAACAGCAAGCAGAATTTCCTCAGTAGAAGGATTCATTGATTGTCCTCCAGCAAGTATCGTGTCTACACCAAGGCTACTAAATACATGGCTAATTCCATCCCCCATAGCAACCGCTAGCATACCGTAAGGCTTCTCAGGCTTCACAGTTGGCTTAATTATGGAAGGCGCGGGAGAAATCGAATGAACCTCAGTTTCTAATATATGTGTATGCTGATCACGCATGTTCTCAATCTTTATTCTAGTTAGCTCACCGAATTTCATAGCATGATTCATAACCGTCCCCGGTTGTTCGGCGTGAATGTGGACTTTCACCAGACCATCATCAGATACAACTAATAATGAATCACCAAGCTGTCCAAGCTCATCGCGAAATAATAATTCATTAAATGGTGTCTCATTGCTAGGATTAAGGCTAATGATAAATTCCGTGCAATAACCATATTCAATATCCTCTGTTGCGATCTGTGATTGTGCACTTGCGGTATGTCCAGTCACAGATGGAGTAGACTGAACAGTTAAATCCATCTGACGTTCATCTGTAAGTGCTTGTATGAATCCAGCATAAATATAGACAAGTCCTTGTCCACCCGCATCAACAACGCCAACCTGCTTAAGAATAGGTAGCTGTTCAGGTGTATAATCCAAGGCCACCTGTGCAGCTCGCTGTAAACCCCGAAACATATCAATGATATTATCTGTTGAACTGATAGCCTCTACACTATGCTTAGCTGCCTGTTTCGATACTGTGAGTATGGTTCCTTCAACAGGTTTAACCACAGCCTGATAAGCACTCTCTACACCCTGTAGAAGAGCAGAAGATAATTGATGGATATTCGCTTCTGCAAGACCACTTACCGATTTCGCAAAGCCACGGAATAGCTGAGATAAGATGACACCTGAATTACCACGTGCACCTAAAAGCAACCCTTTTGAAAGCGCTTCCGCAGATTGGCCTAAATGACTGCTTCCTCTAGCTTTCATCTCTTGAATTCCACTCTGCAAAGTTAGGTTCATATTCGTACCTGTATCACCATCAGGTACCGGAAAAACATTCAATGCATTAATATGCGTAATATTCTCTTGAAGCCTCTGAGCGCCAAACCAAACCATGTTCATAAAATCCGTTCCATCTAGGTAGCGTTTCAACAATTTATATTCCCCTATCTTAGCTTCATCTGAACCTAGTCCATTTTACTATAAGTAGACGAATAAATAAAATGATTTATCATTTGAGAAGTTTTATTGTCATAATTAGCATTTTGATTGACTGTCATGAACGAAGCATGATAATATAGTAAAAGTGTGTTTCAATCAAGATGATTCATCCGTACAAGCTGAGAGATCTCACATACGGATTTAGTTTAAGGAGGTGTGTTCGATGTCTCGCAAATGTTATATTACTGGAAAAGCACCAAAAAGCGGCAACAACGTTTCTCATGCTAATAACAAAACGAAACGTACTTGGGGAGTTAACGTTCAGAAGGTACGTATTATTGTAGACGGTAGACCGATGAAGGTTTATGTCAGCACTCGTGCTTTGAAATCAGGTAAAGTGGTTCGAGCGTAGTGTACTATCCATGATCACCAAGAGTAAAAAGCACCCCTCGCGGTGCTTTTTTTCATGAGTGAATCAATTCTCTCATGAAACGGAATTGATTCACAATTATTTTAATATTATTTCTTACTGAACGTATTAAGGACTGTCTTAACGAAGCTGCCTAGAAATCTTGGTAGTTTGATTGTATAGAATTTCATCCCCTACCCCTCCCAATGATTAGTCATCCTGCATGCACATCCACTTCTATTGTATTCAGCCCATTCGAAAAGGTGTCTAACAACCAAATAAAAGAGATACCGTAGACAGACGTCTTTAGTATCTCAGTATATGCAGCTTATTATCTGATCATTCCACAGCTTTCACGAAGCTCGTCAATTGCCTTGGCACGGTCTGAACATCCGAAGATTGCATTGCCAGCAACAAGCACATTAGCGCCTGCTGCAACGACCTGTGGTGCAGTATCTGCATTAACGCCCCCATCAACTTCAATGTCGATAGAGGTTAACTCTCGTTCAACGAGTATAGTACGTAAACGACGAATTTTATCTAAGGTTGAAGGAATAAAGGGTTGGCCCCCAAAGCCAGGGTTAACCGTCATAATAAGTATGTAATCCACCATATCCAAAACAGGGATAAGCTGTTCAACAGGTGTGGCAGGATTGATAACTGCTCCTGCACGCAATCCTAGCTGTCTAATCATCTGTAATGTTCGATGTAGATGAACATCTGCTTCAACATGTACAGAGATCATATCCGCACCCGCCTTGGCAAATGCAGGAACATAACGAGCTGGATGCTCGATCATCAAGTGAACATCAAGCGGTAGCTTCGTATGGGGGCGTATCGCCTCAACAAGTAGCGGACCTATGGTAATGTTAGGAACGAAATGACCGTCCATGACATCGATGTGTAACCAATCTGCCCCAGCCTGCTCAACCTCATGTACCTCTTGTGCTAATTTAGCAAAATCAGCGGACAATATAGAGGGTGCTAAATAAATCATATTATTAATACCTCCGCTTCCTCTCACTTATTTCCTGTAAGAAGATCAAATAGTGATCATAACGACTTTGTGCAATCCGACCAGAAGCAACACCCTCAATAACCCTACAATCAGGTTCATTGCGATGTAAACAGCCACGGAATTTACAAAGATCTTCGAATTGACTAAATTCTACAAAACACTGACTTAAACCGTCGGTTTCGATACCAGCGAAATCCAATTGACTAAAACCAGGTGTGTCAAAAACCCATCCACCGTTCTCAAGCGGCAATAGCTCGACATGCCTTGTAGTGTGCTTCCCACGTCCTAATCTAACGCTAATCTCATTGGTCTCAATATTCATATTAGGAATAATCGCATTAATTAGCGAGGATTTCCCTACACCGGATTGACCTGAGAAAACAGTGATTTTCCCAGCTAGATGCTGTAGAATTTCATCCTTGCCTTCTCCCGTCTTCGCACTACAGGTTAGCACTGAATATCCAATAGCTTCGTAAATTTGTCGAATATCATCAATTGTTTTTACTAACTTATACGCTTCCTCAGGTTGAAGAAGGTCGCTCTTGGATATACAGATCGTTGTTCGCAGCTGATGCTTCTCGGTATGAACTAGAAATTTATCTAAGAGATGGGTGCTTAAGTCAGGCTCTGCAGCTGCAAATACTAATAAAGCTGTATCTGCATTCGCAACCTGTGGACGTATTAATTCTGTTGTCCGCGGTCGAATTTCATCGACCATACCTTCTCCGCCATCAGTCAGCGTGAAGATCACTCGATCACCTACTAGGGGTGAAACCTCATTCTTCCTCAGAATGCCTCTTCCTCTGCACTGAATAGAGACATCATTCGGTTTAGCGTGATCAGGCAACACATAATAATATCCGCTTAATGCTTTTACGATTAGCCCTTCTGGCATACATTAAGCCTCCATCATCATAATTACTCACCATCAACGATCGTGTCGTCTTCAACTGGTGGTTCGGGAACAGGCTCATCTTCACCCTCCACAGGTGCATCATCATCTACAACATCAATTTCTGGAGATTGACGATTTTTAGCATCCTCATAGGTCACTGTATGCGTGTTGTATGGTTTATCGTTCGTATATATAGTAATAACAGCATTCTTCTTAGGAGATAGCACCAGCCTTATAGTAAAGGACTTCTCCTCGGTAATATCAGTAACTCCCCATTCTACGCTCTCTCCTGAGGCGTCCGTTACCAGGATCTTTACCGTTGTCGATTCTCCAGGAGCAGTAGGGGAAACAGTTACAGATTTCAAATCCTCTACGGCATCCTCAGGTAGTCCATCACTGATGAATAATGTAATTTCCGAGCCCGGCTCTACAAGATCATTAGGTTGGTAAGGGAATTGCTTGAACACATAATCTTTAGGCGAATACGTTTTTTCCTTCTTTATTCCGTCCTTTGCTAGTACTAGACCTGCCTTCTCAAGCATAGCAGTTGCAGGGCCTTCCTTTAGCGCAGTCAAATCAGGCATCGGAAACGTACCTGGTCCACTGCTAACGGTGAAGATGATTTCTGTTTCTTTAGGATTAAACTCTTCCTCATAGGCTGGAACTTGATTAAGAATCGTACCCTCATCTTCATCGCTTTTCTCTTCAACCTTTGAGACCTGAGTACCCGCTTCTTTATATTTCGCAGATAAAGTTAGCTCGACCTCCTTATATTTCAAGCCAACATAATCCTCCATGAAAGCCATTTCTGGCCCACTACTAACAACTAAATTAATATAAGTACCTTCACTTGCAGTACTATCCGCATCTTTATCCTGAGAGATAACTACATCCTTTGCAACAGTATCACTAATTTCATATTCGGGATCAAGAACCTTTAGATTTTTTTTCGTTATCTCAGCTTTAGCATTTTCTAACGTCATTCCTACGACATTCGGTACAATTGCCTCTGGAACCTCCAGCTTATTCTTAAGCCACATCACACCATACCACATCGCAAGTAGAAATCCGATGATCAATACGATCCAAATTAAAGGCTTGATCCAAGCACGATTTTTCTTAACTTCCTCTAGATCATCCCAACGTTTCGATTCTTGTCTTTCCAAGGTCTGTCTCTGCTGCTTATCTGGAAACCGTTGGTCATGACGGACAGCGGGAATAATCAAAGTACGCTCATCATCATGATCCTCTGTAGCAGCGAACAAAGCTTTAGCCTCTACCCTTCTATCAGGAAGAAGACAGCTTTCTAGATCCTCGTGCATTTCTTTCGCATTCAAATATCTTTCTTCTGGATCCTTGCGTACCGCTTTAAGAATAATGTTCTCAACGCTCTGTGGAATGAGCGGATTTACCTTCCTAGGCTCCTCCACCTTTTCTTGCAAATGCTTTAGTGCAACACTAATCGGACTTTCTCCAATAAAGGGAAGCTTCCCAGTTAACATTTGATATAATACAATCCCTAGGGAATAGATGTCAGATTTGGCGCCTTGAGAAACACCCTTTGCATGCTCAGGGGAAAAATAATGAACGGATCCAAGCACTGCACCTGTCTGTGTAATATCCGTAGATGCCGTTGCACGTGCAATGCCGAAGTCTGTTACCTTTATTCGACCATTCTTACCTATTAATATATTATGTGGCTTAATATCACGATGAATAATTTCATTCTGATGCGCATGATCCAGCGCATCACATATTTGACTTGCAATATGTACGGCTTCTTCAATCTGCAATGGTGCAGTTTCTTTGATCTTATCGTTCAACGTAGAGCCTTCAATATATTCCATTACGATATAGTAGACATCGTCATCTTGACCTACGTCGTAAATACTTACAATATTCGGATGAGATAATGAAGCTGCTGCCTGTGCTTCGCGACGGAAACGGCGAATGAAATCATCATCATTCGTATATTGCTGGCGTAATACCTTCACGGCTACTTTGCGATTAAGCAGCGTATCATGCGCTTTGTATACGATAGCCATTCCGCCACCGCCTACTCGTTCGATCACTTCGTATCGTTTACCCAGCTCACGTCCGATCATTCACTTGTCCCCCTTCCCCTTGAGACTGTCCATTGGAATCATTAGAAACCAATACAACCGTCACATTGTCTTCCCCACCAGCCTCAAGCGCACGTTCAATTAGAAGGTCGGCTCTACCTTCTAAAGATGAATCCATATTCAGAATCTCGATCATGGAAGACTCAGATAATAAATTACTCAGCCCATCTGTGCATAACAGAACAATGTCTCCTTGGTACCATTCGGTATGACTGATATCAGCTTCAATTCTCTGGTCTGTACCGAGTGCTCTAGTTATTACATTCCGTCTAGGATGAAGATTTGCTTCTTGTTCACTGATTTGACCGGATTTTAATAATTCATTTACTAGCGAATGATCATCTGTAATTCGAGTAAGCTGGCCTTTGTGTAACAAGTACGCGCGACTATCCCCAATATGAGCAATAGACAGTCGGTTGCTACTCATTATACCGATAACTAACGTGGTTCCCATGCCTAGAAAATCAGCGCTCTGATTAGCTTTATGGTAGACATCAGCATTTGCCCTATCAATGGCTCGAATCATCGCTTCTTCCCATTGCTTGGGGGACATCTCATGATGAACTGTAATTAATTCTCGTTGCATCACATCAATGGTCATCTGGCTTGCAACATCTCCAGCTTTGTGACCACCCATTCCATCAGCTAATAATGCCAATGTAATCCCATTCAAATCTGTACGAACGGCAGCACAATCCTCATTCACCGATCGGATACGGCCAATATCCGTCTTATAGGCCGTTCTCATCTTTGCTCCACCTCAGTCGACTCCATGTGCTTGGCTCGAAGCTGACCGCATGCTGCGGCAATATCTGCGCCTTGCTCACGGCGTATAGTTGCGTTCACTTTCTTATTCTCCAGTATTCGCTGGAACTGAAAGATTAGCTCTCTAGGTGTCTGCACATAATTCCGTTCCGGTACATAATTGACTGGGATCAGGTTGACATGACATAGTATCCCTGACTCATTCAATACATCCGCCAGCTCCTCTGCATGCTCGGGTTGATCGTTAACTCCACCAATTAATGCATATTCAAAGGTAATACGACGCCCAGTCTTGTCCCAATAATACTTCAGCGCCTTCATAACCTCGGTGAATGGAAAACGTCGATTTACCGGCATCAGCTTAGATCGCAACTTATCATTCGGCGCATGGATAGAAATCGCCAAATTGATCTGCGTGTTCTCGTCCGCAAATCGATAGATATTCGGGGCAATGCCACTCGTCGATACTGTTATATGACGCTGACCAATATTCAAACCCTTCTCGTGAATCATCACCCTAAGGAAATTCATCAATGCATCATAATTCTCGAATGGCTCTCCAATCCCCATCACGACGATGCTACTTACTCGTTCATTCGTTGGGTCAAGCAATTGTTGACACTTCACGACCTGAGCAATAATCTCACCAGGGGTTAAATCGCGCTTCAAACCACCAAGCGTAGACGCACAGAACGTACAACCAACACGACAGCCAACCTGTGTAGTAACACAAACGCTATTACCATAGTTATGCTTCATAAGCACAGTCTCAATCGCGTTGTCGTCATAGAGTCCGAATAAGAACTTCACAGTTCCATCTGAAGACTCCATTCGTGTGATTTCCTTGAGCGTCACAAATTCAAATTGTTCTGCTAATCTCTCTTGAAGTTCTCTAGGAAGATTCGTCATGTCTTCGAATTGATTCACTCGTTTCACATACAGCCAATCAAATATTTGACCCGCTCGGAATTTAGGAAGATCATTCGTCTTCATCCAATCCTGTAGCTGCTCTAATGTTAAATCATAAATAAAAGGTTTCATCTCATCACAGTCCATTCCATGTATACATACGTACCTTATAGTCTGGCTTATCCGTTCTATTTTATCACACTAGCTTCACTGCTTTAAAGGGCTTGTTTGCGAAGTCTGGCAATAAAGAAGCCATCCGACTGATATTGATGGGGCTTAATTTGTATCATGCCTTCCCCCACTAAGCTTTGAGTCAATAATGGAAACTGCTCGTTCAACGAGACATCCAGTGCAAAATCTGGGTGCTTGGCTAGAAATTCACTAATCACAGCTTGATTTTCTTCATATTCTAGGGTACAGGTGCTATAGATAAGCATACCGTCTGGCTTGAGTAAATGATGAATATTGTCCAGAATGCTAATTTGAATTTCTCGAATTTCTGCAATATCACTTTCCTGTTTAGCCCATTTTAGATCGGGTTTGCGGCGAATCACTCCGAGGCCCGAACATGGTGCATCTAATAGAATACGATCAAACGTATGATCCAGATATTCTTTGCCTAGCATACGAGCATCACCAATTCTAGCTTCAATCGCTCGAATACCTAATCGCTCAGCTTGAGCATCGATTAGCTGCTTCTTATGCTCATGAATATCATAGGCAATAATAGAGCCTTGATCATTCATAAGCTCAGCCATATGTGTGGTCTTCCCACCAGGTGCAGCACAGCAATCCAACACCCTCATACCCGGCTGCGGATCAACAATTCTAGCTACCAGCATCGAGCTCTCATCCTGAATGGAAATTTGACCTTCTTTATACCACGAGGAGAGAGCCATGTTACCCCCGCCCTCAACAACAATACCATCAGGTGCTACGGCAGATGGTTCAGCTGTATATTCATTCTCCCCTAATAGGGCAAGAAACTGTTCGGAGCTTATTCGAATCGTATTTACTCTTATGCTCGTATGTGGAGGCTTATTATTCGATTCACAGATGGCTCTTGTTTCACCTTCACCAAATTGAGCTATCCAGCGTCGCACAATCCACTCTGGATGAGAGTAAGTAAGCGCTATGGACTTCACCACAGGAAGTTCTGTTGGAATTTGCAGCTTCTCAGGTTGACGTAACATATTGCGGAGGACAGCATTGACCATGCCGGAAATCCCTTTATGTCCTTTCCGTCCAGCAATCTTAACTGCTTCATTCACTGCAGCATGTGGGGGTATTCGATCCAGATAATGAATTTGATACAGGCTTAGCCGCAGTAGGTTTCTGACCCAGGGCTCGAGCTTGTCCAATCCCTTACTTAAGAAACGAGCAAGTAAAAAATCAATCGTATTCAAGCGCTGTATGGTGCCATATACGAGCTCTGTTACTAATCCCGCTTCACTACGGGCTAGATTTGCCCTTAGTAATGCTTGATTTAGAGCAATATTACTATAGGCTTGCTGCTGCTCGACGCGAACTAACACATCCATGGCTAACTCCCGAGAGGATTGTATTAATTGTGTTGATTTTATTTCCTTCACTAATTCATACACCCCCGCTTAACACAGTGCCGATCGTCAAACGACCATTCTTCATAAATTCTGAGACCGACATCCGAGTCTTACCAGCAGGCTGAACCTCGGTTATGGTTACTGTACCGTCGCCTGTAGCCACGACAATACCTACCGGAGATAAACCGATTACCATACCAGCTTCCATATGCGATTCCTTATTATCATCCTTTACGATATCTTCGGGCTTTAAACAAGCCCAAACCTTTAATACCTCATTATTCCATAACGTGTAGGCTCCCGGCCAAGGCCGAAGTGCACGAATGTGATTGAAAATCTGAATGCTGGAATTCGACCAGTTTATTAGCTCATTCGCTCGACTAATCACTCGAGCATAAGTAGCTTCAAGATCATTCTGTGGAATAGCAGCACATCGACCTGCTATAAGATCGGGTAAGGTTTGCTTCAACAAATTTGCGCCTACGATGCTTAATTTATCAAACAGCGTCCCTGCATCATCTGCATCTTCGATCGAAATTTCATTGCTGCTGATCATATCACCGGTATCCAAACCTTCAGCCATATACATAATTGTTATGCCTGTTTTCAACTCACCATTCATAATGGCATATTGAATAGGTGCACCGCCGCGATATAGAGGCAGAAGTGAACCGTGGATATTAATACAGCCTAATTGAGGTATTGTAAGAACGGATTTAGGCAGGATCTGCCCGTATGCAGCAGTTACGATCAGATCTGGCTTATATGCAGCAATCACGTCGGTAGCCGCTGGATCACGCATGCGTTGTGGCTGATACACAGGAATCTGATGACGTTCGGCCTCCACCTTCACGGGTGAGGGGGTCATGAGCTTCTTACGCCCCTTTGGTCTGTCTGGCTGTGTGACTACAGCAACAATATTGTAGCCTTCCTCCACTAACATACGGAGTGAAGGTACTGCGAATTCCGGTGTACCCATGAATATAATGTTCAAAAATTCACTCTCCTGGTTCATCTGGCGGAATTTTATAAACCGCTTCAGCGATATCTGTAAATAGAATACCATTGAGATGATCAATTTCATGTTGAAAAATACGTGCAAGATAATCACTAGCCTCTATCAGAATTTCTTGACCAGCTCTATCCCAGCCTTTTACAGTTATGTTCATCTTGCGATTCACGTCGCCATTCAAGCCAGGAATGCTTAAGCAGCCTTCGACACCAAGCTGCTCTCCATCTGCATGAACAATCTCTGGATTAATAACCTCTATAAGCTCTGTCTCTCCATCATGAGGGTCTAACACAATAACACGCTTCTGAATACCAACCTGCGGAGCCGCTAAACCAACACCACCTGCATCATACATCGTATCTGCCATATCATCGAGCAGCTTAATTATATTAGGAGTTACTTTAGGTACGGCTTTAGCAATTTCACGTAACACCTGATCAGGGTCCTTCACTATAATTCGAATAGCCATCATTATCCTCTTCCCTTACATTAATGATTGTGGATCTACGTCAATACTAATTAACATTTTATCTTTATCGACTTGCTCAGATACGGAAGCCATTGCTTTCCTAAGCCACTCTTCTATTGGAAGCTCTCCTCGATATTTTACCACGCACTGATAACGATATCTATCCTTTAAACGAGCAATTGGCGAAGAAACCGGGCCTAATACTTCCATATATTGCTTTGAAAGACGATTTATTGTCGTGTCCATATGATTTATTAGCGCCCAGGAATGCCAATTTCCACGTAAGGATCTAGCGATCGCCTCTCCGGCTTGCACCAATATAGGGATCAGCTCATGAGCGAGTGTGATTAAGATGAGATAACTGTAAGGTGGATAAGCCAGCTGCTCTCGATAGTGAATCTCAGTGTTGTAGAATGCTCGATAATCATGCTGCTTCGCATTTAACATACTGTAATGGTCAGGGTTATACGTCTGGATAAACACCTCACCAGGGAGCTGATGCCTACCTGCTCTCCCTGCCACCTGAGTCAGAAGCTGAAAAGTCTTCTCTACAGAACGGAAATCAGGAAGATTGAGCACAGAATCAGCCGCAATAACCCCCACAAGGGTTACATCGGGAAAATCCAAACCTTTGGCAACCATCTGGGTACCGAGTAGAACATCAGCCTGACGATCTCGGAACATACTCAACCATTTCTCATGAGCACCCTTCTCATTCGTGGTGTCCACATCCATTCGGATAACACGTATGCCGGGAAACTGCTTCAATAGCTCTTCTTCCACCTTCTGCGTACCCGTTCCAAAGTGACGAATATGCTCACTTCCACAGGTCGGACAGATGGTCTGCTGCTTTTCTGCATAGCCACAATAATGACAGCGAAGCATCTCTGCTCTCTGGTGATAGGTTAATTTAATCTCACAATGCGGACATGCAGCCGTATATCCACAGGAGCGACAGAGCACGAATGTTGCATAACCACGTCGATTTAACAGTAAGACCATCTGCTCCTTACGTTCAAGGCGTTGTACAATGCCATTAAATAGCTGTTGACTGAACATGGATCGATTACCGTTCTTCAGCTCCTCGCGCATATCTACGATCTCAACAGCCGGTAGTGGACGACCCTCCACCCGATATGCCATCGTGAGTAATAACGTTTGTTCATCCTCTTGCTTTGCATGATAATAGGTTTCTATAGATGGTGTTGCCGATCCAAGAATCACAACAGCCCCATGATATAAAGCTCTCTCAGCAGCTACATCCCTAGCATGATACTTCGGACTTTCTTCTTGCTTATAGGAGGATTCATGCTCTTCATCAATGATAATTAAACCAATTTCCGTAAGCGGCGCGAACACCGCAGAACGAGCACCAATAACTACTCGAACCTGCTTACGTTGTATTTTGCGCCATTCATCATAACGCTCCCCTTGAGATAGCCGACTATGCAACACAGCAACCAGGTCACCGAACCGACCCTTAAAGCGATCTACCATTTGTGGAGTTAGAGCGATTTCTGGAACAAGAACAATAGCGTCCCTCCCAAGCTCCAGACATCGTTGAATAGATTGAAGATATATCTCTGTCTTCCCACTACCCGTCACACCATGTAACAAATATATTTGTCTTTCTAAGGATTCTAAGGAAGCAACAATAGGCTCATAAACCTGCTGCTGTTCCTCGGTGAGTATGAGGGGCTGTGTGCGAGCAAATGACTTTCCTTCATATGGATCCCTCATCATCTCGACATCACTGATCGTAATCCAACCCTTCTCAGCCAACGATTTGACTGTTCCAGAGCTAATCTGAAGCCTTTCCGTTAGCTCCGCCATTGGAATGGGCTGTGGATTTAAATCGAAGAATGCAAGCACATCCTTCTGTCGTTTGGAGCGTGCTGGAATCTGTTCCATATAACTAGCAATTGCTCCTAAATCACTTGGAGGGAATACTGTTTGTCGTTTCTTCGGCTGCATACGATCCTTGACGGTTTGTCTTTCACTTATTAGACCACGTCGGATTAAACCCTTAATATTAAGCTCATTGCCTTGAAAATAATCAGACAGAGCAGCAAATTCGATTTGTCCCTTCTGTACAACATACTCCATGATCACAAGCTCATCTGAAGATAACTCGGAATGCCTATATTCAGGTGTGACTACTGATAGTATACGCTCATACTTGGCTTTAAGAGCACCCGGAATCATGGCTTGGAGTGCAGTAATCTCATGGCACATATACTTACTACTCATCCACCCAGACAGCTCTACAAGCTCGGGTGTTAATGGCGGGACAAGATCTAGCATCTGAGAAATCATTCTGAGCTTCTTAGGGTCTACATCACTAAATTCCTGTAAAGCAACAACAAAGCCCTGGATAATTCTAGGACCAAAGGGAACGCCAACTCGACTACCTACCTCGATCCATGACTCCCACTCGGGTGGCACACCATAGTCGAAAGCACGATTCGTCTGTTTTGCTGGTACATCTACGATTACTTTAGCTATCATAAGCAGTCTACTCCAATTTGCCGGTCTGATGATGAGCTATCCGCTTAGCGATTAACTCCATCACATGCCGGGCCACCTGACGCTTGTCCATAATGGGAAGCGACTCAATTACACCCTGCTCATCGAACAAGGTAACGATATTCGTATCCGTACCAAAGCCTGCACCTGGTAATGTCACATTGTTCGCAACGAGTAGATCACAATGCTTGCGTCTTAACTTATCCATAGCATATTGCTCTAAATGTTCAGTCTCAGCAGCAAATCCCACAATGAACTGTGTGGTTTTACGCTCACCGAGCAATTGTAGAATATCAGGATTCTTAACTAATTTTAGCTCTATTCTGTCTTCAATCTTCTTTAGCTTATTAGTAATGATCGATTCAGGTCTATAATCAGCTACTGCTGCTGCTTTAATTACGATATCACTCTGGTCGAATCGCGCTAATACAGCTTTAAGCATATCTTGTGCTGATTCAACGTGTATGACATCCATACCTACTGGTGGTTTCAACGTAGTTCTACCTGTAACTAGTATGACCTCTGCGCCTAATAACTTAGCAGCCTCAGCGAATGCATAGCCCATCTTTCCAGATGAATCATTCGTCAGATATCGAACTGGATCGATTCGTTCAATCGTTCCTCCAGCGGTTATAAGCACACGTTTACCTTCTAAAGGTTTATGATGATTAGATAATAAATGTGCGATCCTCTCGAATAGCTGCTCTGGCTCTGCCATCCGCCCCTTACCAACATAACCACAAGCTAGCTGACCTTCACCCGGATCAATGGAATGAACACCACGTTGTTGAAGGATTGTAAGATTGTGCTGTACAGCTGGATGCTCGTACATATGAACATTCATCGCAGGAGCAATAAAAACAGGAGCTAATGAGGCTAATACCGTTGTCGTAAGCATGTCATCTGCAATGCCGTTTGCTAGCTTCCCGATCACATTTGCAGTAGCTGGAGCAATTACGATGAGGTCAGCTGTATCTGCTAAATCGATATGATGTACACTTGATGGATCTCGCTCATCGAAGGTATCTATGGCAACATGATGACGAGATAAGGTTTGAAATGTGAGCGGCTGGACGAATTGAGTAGCTGATCTCGTCATAATTACTCGCACATCCACTCCTGCTTGAGCAAGCTTACTACACAAAGTCACTGCTTTATACGCGGCGATCCCACCAGTAACACCTAGAATAACTGTCTTCCCCTTCATATTCAAACAGACCCCTTTCCCATAAGTTACAAGGAAGGGTGAACCTTTCGGTTCACCCTAGATGCTTATAAATGATAGTTTTTAGATGCTACGCCATTCTATTCTAAACGTTCGTATACGACATGCTCTTTATAAATTTCTTCTAATGCTACACCAACATACTTGTGAGATTTAGGTGCATGCATATCCGTCTTACTGCCGTCTCTTAGCATTCTTGCTCTTCTTGAAGCAGCGACCACTAGTGTATATTTGCTGTCTACTTGCTCTAACAACTTATCGATTGATGGGTACAACATAATCTTACACCTCCGCGATCCATTTTTGTACTTGGGGTAGCATTCGCTCTTTCTTAGAATGCTCCGCAGTAATTATAGCTTGTATTCTACCACATGCTGAGCTAATCTCATCATTAACAACTGCGTAATCGTATTGCTCTAACAGCTTTAACTCCTCGATAGCTACATTCATGCGCTCACGTATCGTGTCCTCTGATTCCGTACCACGATTTGTTATGCGATATTTCAATTCCTCTAATGAAGGTGGGAGTAGGAATATGAACACACCCTCAGGAAATCGCTCCTTAACCTGCAGCGCTCCCTGAACCTCAATTTCCAGAATAATATCCTTGCCATTAAGGATGGTCTCATTAACGAAGCTACGAGGCGTTCCATAATAATTACCGACATATTCTGCCCATTCCAGTAGATCATCCTCTTCAATCATCTGGCGGAATTGGTCTTGAGATTTATAGAAATAATTAAAGCCGTTCTGTTCACCTTCTCGTGGTGTTCTTGTTGTGGCAGAAACCGAATATACGATATCGGGATTGCAATTACGCAAAGCCGAGCACACTGTTCCTTTGCCAACACCCGAGGGTCCTGATAACACAATCAATAGTCCTTTACTCATCATTACCCTCACATGTTATTCGTCTTGATCGTCATCCTTGTTGGATAAACGATGAGCTACTGTTTCCGGTTGAACTGCAGACAATATGACATGATCACTATCTGTGATAATGACGGCACGCGTTCTTCTTCCATATGTTGCATCAATGAGCATATGCCTGTCTCTAGCTTCTTGAATAATACGTTTAATCGGCGCAGATTCTGGGCTAACAATCGAGATAATTCTATTCGCCGAGACGATATTGCCAAACCCGATGTTAATAAGTTTAATTGCCATTCTACCATTTCCTCCAGACTAATTAAACTCTAACGAGTTAAATCTCACTAAACCATTACCTTATTTTAATCCATTTTGAATATGGGTACAAGTGCCAAGGAAATTAATCCGTCGTAATGATCAAGTTCGTTTGATTAGAAGTGATCCTGTATCGGGAAAGCACATAGCTATTAAAGGTGATCTACTGTCGAAAATCATGAATGAAACGGCGCCTTTTCCCAGACATAGTTTGTTAAATCCACAGACATTTCATAGTTTAAGAAAGGTGTAATTAGATATATTCCGTTAAAGAGCGGCATGGCCACGTCCAGAAGCTCCTTAGCGATTTGAATGCCCATCTGACGACCCTCTTCTTTCTCTAATCCACTCATTCTGTTACGAACCTCCTCTGAAAGCTGGATACCCGGAACTTCATTGTGTAGATACTCCGCATTCCGACCAGTGGCCAGTGGCATAATACCGATAAATATCGGAACATCTAGATGCTTAGTCATCTCATGAACGCGTTCCATGATCATCGGATCGTATACGGGCTGAGTCATAATATAGTCAGCACCAGCCTTTAGCTTCCGTTCAAGTCTCAAAATGGCTTTATCCAGATGCTTTACATTCGGATTAAACGCTGCTCCTACAATGAATTTGGCTTTCTGCTTCAAAGGCTTACCTGAGAATGCAGTCCCCTCATTCAATTGTTTGATCATGCGGATGATCTCGAATGAGGTTAAATCATATACAGAGCTTGATCCAGGTAAATCACCAAACTTCGCTGGATCACCGGTAACAGCTAGTACATGGTCAATACCAAGTGCGTCCAAGCCCATTAAGTGAGATTGAGTTCCAATCAGATTACGGTCACGGCAAGCGATATGAATCAATGGACGAATGCCCAGCTTATCTTTGATCAGTGTACCTAAAGCTAAGTTACTCATCCGCGTTACCGCAAGTGAATTGTCTGCCATTGTAATCGCATCTGCATGAGCTGCCTTTAGAGCTGAAGCGCCTGTCATAAACTTAGTTATATCTAAATCTCGTGGTGGATCTAGCTCCACAATCACTGTATGACGTTTTTTCACAAGCTCAATAATAGATAGCTCATCACTTTCCGGCTGCTTAACAGCTGGACTGTGAGTAGGTTCAGAAATTGTAACGCGTATATCCCGCACTTCACCAGAAACGCTAGGCGTATAGTGTTTAAGCGCCTCTGCCATTGCTTTAATATGCGCAGGTGTTGTGCCACAGCAGCCACCAATAACACGAGCACCTAAATCCGCAAAGCGCATAGCACTCTCTGCGAAATAAGCTGGTGTAGAAACATACTGATAACGTCCATCAACATAATCAGGGATTCCCGCATTCGGAAATACGGAGATCGGGAATTGTCCGGGCACACTTGTTTTCTCTAATACGCGCATAATTCCATTTGGACCCGTCCGACAATTAAAACCAACAACATCCGCGCCTGCTGCAATCAGCTGCTCGAATGCTTCAGACACTAAGATGCCATCAGAGGTTCTTCCGACATCTTCCATGGCAAGCTGACAAATGACCGGTAAACTACTAAATTTACGAGTGATTTGTAAGGCAAGTAAAATTTCATCCAGATCATAGAAGGTTTCGAGTAAAATCCCGTCGACATCCGAGCCAGTTAACACTTCAATTTGCTGTACAAAATCAGCTTCAATCTGTGAGGTCCGTATATTCTTCCGTTTACCCGCACGTATGGATCCAACAGATCCGATCACATAAGCATCTCTTCCTACAGCTCGACGGGCAATTTCAACACCAGCACGATTAATCTGTTCAACCTCAGCTTCTAATCCAAATTTAGATAGACGCTCTCGATTGGCAGAATACGTATTGGTCTCGATAAATCGGGCGCCCGCTTCATAGTACTCACGATGAACTCGCTCAATAATTTCTGGTTGAGACAAATTAAGCTCCTCATAGGAAATACCAACGGGGAATCCAATCTGGTACAGGTATGTACCCATTGCACCATCTCCGACAAGTATGCTGCTGCTTAATTTCTCGCGTAAATCTAATTTCATAGCATGGAACCTGTGAATACTTCGGTAGCTGGACCTGTCATATAAATATGATCATCGGACTCGTTCCACTCGATATGAAGCTCTCCACCCTTTAATGAAATTATTGCAGTACGGTCTGTTAGTCCATTCAAGACGGAAGAGACTAGCGTAGCACACGCACCGGTGCCGCAAGCTAGGGTTGGACCCGCTCCTCGCTCCCATACACGCATATCTACATAATCACGAGATTTCACCGTTGCGAATTCAACATTAATTCGGCGGGGAAACATCGGATGATTCTCAAGCTTTGGGCCCCAGTGCTGCAAATCCATATTCACGGCATCATCCACATAGATGACACAGTGAGGATTACCCATGGACACTGCTGTGAATTCGAATGTTCGACCGTCCACTTCAATGGGATAACGAATAACTGGATTCTGATCAACGGTTGTCGGCACCTTTAAGCCTTCTAGGGTAGGTCGCCCCATATCAACACGTACGGATGCTACCTTACCCGCTTTATTCAGTGTCAATTGAACGTTCTGAGCACCCGCTCCAATCGTTTCGATCGATAGCTCCGTCTTGCTTGTTAATCTTCTATCGAATACATATTTGGCCACACATCGAATTGCATTCCCACATTGCTCTGACTCTGAGCCATCAGAGTTAATAATACGCATCATAAAATCAGCATTCACAGAAGGTAGTATGTACACAAGACCGTCTGCGCCAATACCAAAGTACCGATTACAATACTGAATTGCAAGCTCAGCAGCATTATCAGGCAAACTAGCTTCAGTTGCTAATACAATAAAATCATTACCTAATCCATTCATCTTTGTAAAAATCATAGCTAGTATTCACCCTTCCAGCAACTATGCCAGTATCTATACTATCCTATATCATACCGCAATTAGATACACATGCATAGCCATGAAAAGTCGAATTATGCTATTGATGTTATGCTTACGATACTATTGTACTGTTCTTATGCTGCCGAATCATATGACTTTCTTCCTGAGTAACGTTTATTCTTAGACACTCCACCTTTCCCCTTCACCAGGCTGCCTATTCCGAAGAAGAAGGTTGGGATAGCCGCAGCAATGAGTACGATTAACCACTCACTTATACCAAGCTCAACAGTTTTGAATATAGGTTGCAACGCATCGATATAGACAACACCTAAGAGCAATAGCACGGAGGAGAATACCGCTAAGACTAAATAACGATTCTGGAATGGATTACGGTGAAAGATCGAGCGAGAGCTGCGACAATCAAATACGTGAATCAGCTGAGCCATAACAAGTGTTGCAAAAGCGACAGTCTGTGCGCGAACCAGGTTATCTGCTTCTAGCGGATTATATTGGAGACTAATCCAGAATGCAGCCAGTGTACTTAGCCCAATGAGTATACCACGGCTTATAATCTTCCAGCCTAAGCGACGCGCGAATATGTTCTCTCTAGCAGATCTTGGACGATGCTGCATTAAATCCTTCTCTGGTTGGTCGACTCCAAGTGCCATAGCCGGCAAACCATCCGTCACAAGGTTAACCCACAGAATTTGTATGGGAACAAGCGGTAATGGCATGCCCATTAACATAGCAATGAACATTGTAAGTATTTCTCCAACATTAGATGCTAGCAAATAACGAATAAATTTTCGGATGTTCTCGTAGATGCCTCGTCCCTCTTCAATTGCAGCAACAATAGTTGAAAAGTTATCATCACTTAGTATTAATGAAGAGGCTTCCTTGGTAACATCTGTTCCTGTAATACCCATCGCAATGCCGATATCCGCTGCTTTGATCGCAGGTGCATCATTCACACCATCACCTGTCATAGCAACAACATGACCATTCGCTTTCAACGCTTTAACAATACGAAGCTTGTGTTCAGGCGATACCCTGGCATAAACATAAACGTCATTAATAATATGATTGAGCTCCTCATCTGACATCGCTGTAAGCTGACGCCCTGTTACAGATAGACCACCCTTCTGCAGTATGCCTAGCTTCTCCGCAATAGCCTCGGCTGTTGATTGATGATCTCCAGTGATCATCACCGTCTTGATTCCAGCTTTGCGACATAACTGAATAGCTGAACGCACCTCATGTCGCGGAGGATCCATCATTCCCGTTAAACCAACGAATACAAGCTGTTTCTCTACATCTGCTGCCTCAGCTACTGAGTCATGAGGTCTTAAGACACGATATGCCATACCTATAACACGTAATGCTGATTTTGCCATACCTTCATTCGCTGATAATGCCCGCTGGCGAAGCGTATTCGTCAAGGGAATAACCTTGCCCTCCCACAGAATATGGGAGCAGTGGTGTAACAATTCATCTGGCGCTCCCTTAGCGAATACCATTCGACTACCTTGATGCTTCACCACGACCGACATCCGTTTACGTTCAGATTCAAATGGAAACTCCAGCTCTCGATGATAGTAGGTAGCCATGGATTTAGATGTTATCCCTGCTTTTGCCCCCAGAACCATTAAGGCTCCTTCAGTAGGATCTCCTTTAATCATCCAAACTGGTTGTTCTACCGTTTTGGATGATTTTTTCTTATTCGTATCCGGCTCTGCTTCGACTAGTGCTGCATTATTACACAATATCGCAGTGGATAATAATCGCTCCAAGGAAAGATTTTTTTTCGGATCGATTGATTTACCCTCATATTTCATTTCACCGAATGGATCATAACCTGTACCTGTAACCTCTATGAGCTTACCATCCACCCACATGTGAGTGACCGTCATCTTGTTCTGAGTTAACGTCCCTGTCTTATCAGAGCAGATGACAGATGCGCAGCCCAATGTCTCTACGGAAGGCAGCTTCCTTACGATGGCACGTCGTTTAATCATTCGCTGGACACCCATGGCAAGAGCAATCGTTACAATAGCAGGTAATCCCTCGGGAATGGCTGCAACTGCTAAACTAACACCGGCAAGGAACATGCCATAAGCAGGCTGACCATGAATAATTCCCGCTAATACGACGACAATCGTTAATGCTATAGCTACTCCTATGAGAATTTTCCCTAGCTGCTCTAATCGATGCTGGAGAGGTGTCTCCCCAGATTCCGTGCTTTGAATAAGATGAGCAATCTTGCCCATCTCCGTGTCCATTCCTGTACGAACTACGATTCCTCTTGCCGTACCTCTAGTCACCATTGTACCCATAAATCCAATATTTTTCTGATCTCCAAGTGCTGTGCTATCCGCCTGAATTTCTCGATTATGCTTATTGACAGGTAGCGATTCACCAGTTAAAGCCGACTCCTCTACATATAAGCTGTTCGCCTCTGTGAATCTGAGATCAGCTGGAATTCGGTCACCGCTCTCCAATAAAACCACATCACCAGGAACTAATAAACTCGCGGGTATATGCTGAGCTTCTCCACCTCGGATCACGTTCGCCATCGGAGATGTTAATTGCTTTAACGCTCTTAACGAACGCTCCGCACGATATTCTTGTGTGAATCCCAGAATGGCATTCATAATAATGATAGCGACAATCGTAATTGCATCCAGATATTCACCTAGCAACCCTGAGATCAACGTCGCTCCTACAAGCACCAGCACCATAAAATCCTTGAATTGATTCAAAAATTGAATGATCGGCGATTTACGTTCAGCTTCCTGTAATTCATTCTTTCCCTGCTCGGCTAATCTTGCTTCTGCATCATTTTCCTGTAGTCCTTCAGTTAGACTAGTTTTCTGTAGCGCACAGACGGCATTCACATCATTCTGGTACCACTCTTTGGCAGTCATACGCGTATCTCCTCCATTTTGAAAAATTCCCTCTATTTTGTTACAGCACATCAGAACTTGTACGTTTACGTTGATATGTATTCAGACAAGCTGAAAAATATCCCACGAAGCCCTTAAGTTTTGCTGTGAAGTATGGCATGATAGTAAAGGCGTTATAAATAGAGGTAAGGAGCATTCAATTATGGCATTAGATGGTTTAGTCACACACGCATTAGTCGAACAACTTCAACTGCTCTCCGGAGCCAAAATAAATAAGATCCATCAGCCCTCTCCATACGATGTTATTCTGAATATTCGTTACCAAGGTCAGAATGGCAAGCTATTGCTGTCCGCCAATCCTACTTACCCACGTTTACATCTCTCCGAGCAAACCTTCGTGAATCCGATGGATGCACCGATGTTCTGTATGCTTCTGCGCAAGCATTGTGAGAATGGAACGATCGATCGTATAGAACAAATTGGCACAGAACGGATCATCCACATCCATATCAATCATCGGGACGAGCTAGGTGATATCCGAGCTAAGGTCATCGTTGTCGAGCTTATGGGACGTCATAGCAATATTATCCTGCTGGATCCTCTCACTCAGATGATCATGGATGGTATCCAGCATGTAACCCCTGCAATTAGTGCGCATCGTATCGTCATGCCTGGTAGTCGTTATGTGGATCCACCTGATCAGAAGAAGGCAAACCCATTACACACAAGTAGGGAACAGTTCAGAGTCGATATGATTGAACGTATGAATCAGAAACCTGAAGAGGATCTTCGTGGCCTCGGAGATGGTCTGGATCTCGAAGAATTGATGAAATTGGAAGCTGAGCGGCACATAGAGCCGCCTCCGATTATTAAAGATGCTCAATTCTGGCTACAAGCTATCGTGAATACGTACACAGGGATAAGCCCATTAATAGCAAGAGAGCTTGTCCATCGAAGTATACTTGCTCTTCAGTCATCTCAGCAAGAGCTTGTGAATGTGGATGAGACGATTGTACTTGACACGCTTGGTGTTCATTTCTCTGAACTCATAAATCAGATCTTGAATAACACCATCGTACCTAATATCGTGATGCTACCTTCTGGGAAATCAAGCTTTTCGATTACAGAGCTGACTCACTTATCTGGCGTTGTGACCACCTATCCGTCGATCAGTGAGTGTCTCGAAGCATTCTATGGCAATAGAGCGGAACGTGACACCGTCAAGCAGAGAGTTACTGATCTATGGAAGCTGGTACAGAACAATAGAGCTAAGAATATATCCAAGCTTGAGAAGCTAAAGGATACGATAGATGATGCGAAGGATGCTGATCGATTCCGCATTCTAGGTGAATTATTGACCGCCTCTATGCATCTCATCAAGCGAGGTGATAAGCAGATTGAAGTGCTAAATTATTATGATGAGAATCAAGCGATGATAGTCATTCCCTTAGACCCTCAGCTCTCACCCTCTGATAATGCGCAGCGCTTCTTCAGAAGATATAGCAAGATGAAGAATAGTATCGTGACGGTTGAAGAGCAATTAGCCGCTACTCATCAAGAGATATTGTACATGGACACTTTACTCCAACAGCTTGGGATAGCGACCATGGCCGATATCAGCGAAATTCGTGAGGAGTTGGTGGAGCAAGGGTATCTTCGCCATCGCGGGAAAAAATTGAAGCGGAAGAAGAAGAACGACAAACCAACAATCACTTGCTTCACCTCTACGGAGGGCATTCCGATCTATGTGGGTAAGAACAATATACAGAATGAGTATGTAACAAATCGACTGGCCCAATCTTCAGACACTTGGCTCCATACTAAGGATATTCCTGGGTCTCATGTCGTCATTCGAAGCACACAATTTAACGATGAAACCTTACTAGAAGCTGCAATGTTATCTGCTTATTACAGCCAAGCTAAGGAATCAAGTCAGGTTCCTGTGGATTATACGCTCATTCGCCACGTCCGCAAGCCAAGCGGTGCTAAACCAGGATACGTCATCTACGATCGACAAAAAACACTATTTGTTACACCGGATGAGAAGCGTATCAAGCTAATGAAGCAGGAGCAGAAGTAGTCGCACATATCAGACTATTGAGATATAAACGTATACGACATGCGTCAAAGCACTCTGTAAGTAGCCATTAGTCGATTTTTTCAACTATCTCAATGTCATAGCACCATCATAAGAAGCCGTTATACAGTTGATTAATTCAACAGTGTAATGGCTTCTTAGTTTTTTTGTAGTCTTTTTACAAACGTGTTCTATACTGAAGCCTATCCCAATAAGATGTACAAGTAGTCTTAATTAGGAGGTATCAGGTATTGAACATCTTTGTTAGCTATATCCTACTCGGACTGTCATTAGCAGCTCCAATTGGTCCAGTGAATGCAGCACAGCTGGACAAGGGAATTAAAGCTGGCTTCTGGCCTGCCTGGTTAATTGGATTAGGTGCCATGGCAGCTGACGCAGTTTTCATGCTACTCATCTATTTCGGTTCTGCTCATCTCTTAAGCTCACCATTCGTCAAGACCTTCCTATGGTTATTCGGCTGCTTCATTCTCATTTATAGTGGGATTGAAAGCTTGAACAACACCAGCAACATTCTATCCCGTTCATCTACTTCGAAGGATGAGTCCTCCTTAAAGTCATTCACCTCTGGATTCTTCATGACCCTATCCAATCCATTGAGTATTCTTTTCTGGTTAGGGATTTACGGTTCTATCCTTGCTAAGACAGCCGAAACCTACGGAGCATGGGATTTATTAATCTATAGCTCAGGCATATTCATCGGATTAATGATATGGGATATAACCATGGCAACAGTTGCTAGCCTATCGAGCAAATTATTGAATGACTATATATTGATGTTAATTTCTCGGCTAGCTGGCGTATCATTGATCGGCTTTGGATTATACTTTGGCTACCAGGCTATTATCTTTCTATTCCTGTGATGCCTTCTGCTGTCCTTTCTTCCACACCTTCCTCATGATTAAGGTAACCCCGGCAATGATAGCAATAATAATCAGACTCGCAAAGAATCCTGGTCGATTCGTCTTGTCGAATAAAGTACCGCACGCTGCGATCAGGATTACCGTAATTGCAGAAAATGATTTAACCTGGCCCCAGAAGGAAAGCTCGAGTAGCTTACGCGCAGCCAGCACAATAAATAACCATGTATATAACAGCATGAGACCACCTGCAGTTGTTATGTACTCATAAACCTTATCTGGCAGTAGCAGCGCAATAATAATCGAAAGCATCATACCGATTATCGTTAATATGAGTGAAGTCCAAGGTAAATTACGTTTATTCTTCTTCGATAATATACTCGGAGCATCACCATCTTGAGCAATTGTACACATAATTCGTGTAACGGAGTATAACGAAGCAACCAAGCTTGAGAAGCCGGCTACGATAAGAATCCCATTAAATATATGAACGATAACTGTAAATTTGAGATCCTTTAAGGCAGTGATGAATGGACTCTCATCTGGATTAAAGGCGCCTAACGGAGCTAGTAGCATGGCTAATCCCATGGAGAGGACGAATAACGTCGTAATGATGATAATCATTACCTTACCAGATTTAGGGGCATCCTTAGGTTTCTTTAAATCTGTGGCCATTAAACCCATAACCTCAATGCCTGCAAAGGCGAAGAACACATAGAGTAAAGCGGTCCACATCCCCATTATTCCGTGAGTAAAAAAGTCCTTCATTCTGTCAGGGTCGTGCATATGTGCATTTTCCTTACCTAGAACACCGGGAATGACTAGGCATGCCAAGATAATAAACATCACGATAGCAGCGATCTTAACGACGGCTAGAACATTCTCCGTCTTCTCAAAGCCCTTCGTACCCAGCATAACAATGATCACGCCCAGAATGGCATAGCCTGATGCGAAAATCCATAGTGGCGTATCAACAAACCAGTATTTGGTGAACAGACCAAGTGCCGTAAGCTGACTTCCTAGAATGAGCATCTCCGACGTCCAATACATCCACCCATGACTAAAACCAGCCCAACGTCCATAAGCATTCTTAGAATATGCTCGGAATGAGCCCTTCTCTGCATGCTGGACAATCATTAATGCAAGAGCATCGAATACAAAATAGGTAATAGTCCCAGCTAATAAGAAAAGTATCAATACGGAGAAACCACTTCGCTCGATCGCAATAGAAGAGCCTAGAAAAAAACCTGTCCCCGATGTAAAACCTAATCCTAGAAGCGTTAACTGCCACCAGCTTATTGATTTCGAATTACTCTCTTGCTTTCCCATCCTCCTCAACCTCCACCATAATCTATACAGATTATGGTGTGGAGAATGACCTTGAAATATACAGTATTCGGTATCCTTCAAATATTACAGCTAAATAAGTGTCCAATGAGTAAAATTGTGGACGCTGAGGAAACATAAGGTGAGGTGATCTTATGAACCAGAATGAACAAGCGTATGAAGATTTGGGATTATCTATAGATGCAACCCGACAACAGGTTGAGAAAAGATATCACAATGTTATTCACAGATTACATGGCAAAAAAAATCGCGGTAGCCTGTCTATGATGGATGAAATCCAATGGAAAAGCGTTAATCAAGCATACCGTCTCATTCTTAATGCAGAGATTGATAAACAGATTGGAGAATATCGTGAGAAGCACTATGGTAAGTATAAGAGATATTCTAAAGCTGCGGAGAATATCGATCATTTTTTATATTACAATAAAATTCAGCTTATAGGATGTATGATACTGTTCCTATTCGTAGGATTCTTCATTATTGGTTATAAACATCTTCAGCAAGAGCAGAGTGTAGTAGCCAATTTACCCGTGCCAGACCTATCGATTATGGTAGCTGTTGATGATATGCAGAACCTTGAATACACTTCGGAGCAAGCCTTGGAGCAACAACTGCTCCCACTGATGCCAGAATGGAGTCACATCAAAAGCAAACGACAATCAATGATGCAGAGCAATAGCTTACTCATGGTGCTCACGGAAAATCCAGATCTATATATTCTTGACCGAAGTCAATTCATTCAGCTATTACGCCTTGGTTATCTGGCTAAGATCGATGACTGGGATTCCTATGGGATTGATTTAAGTCATGGCGAGCTTCCAGGAATGTTGGGGTTATATGAAAAACCGTTAATCGCTGCAGTCAGAGTGAATGCCTTGCAACCCGACAATGCTATTCGTTTTATTCACCGTTTATATGACGATTCCCTAATTGAGCTCGAAGCAAACAAGGTAATGGGTAAGCTCGAATAAATAGTGGAAGTTAGTTTAGTTTATTATCGATTACTTCCAGCTCTGAACCAGCGTTTTTAAATATGCTTTAAGATCTGTCTCCAGCTCTTCCTTCTGTAAGGCGAGCTCAATGGTAGCTTGAATAAATCCAAACTTATCTCCTACATCGTATCTTTTTCCACCATAGAGAAAGGCAAGCATTGGATGATTCATATTTAAAACTCTCAACGCATCGGTGAGCTGGATTTCACCACCACGACTAGGCCTACTCTTCTCTAAGATGTCGAAAACAGCTGGATCCAATATATACCGTCCAATAATGGCAAGATTCGAGGGTGCTTCATCACGATCAGGCTTCTCTACTAGATCAGAAATCCCCACACTTTCACCAGACATTGGGCCATAGCTTGAATCTGTTACTGGCGAAATAATCCCATATTTATTTACATCCTCATAAGGAACTTTGGATACAGCAACGATTGGTGAACGTGATTGCTCATACAGTCGAATCATCTGAGCAAGACAAGGGGGGTCCGACTGCATGATATCATCTCCTAGCAATACAGCAAAGGGCTCGTTACCAATAAATTTGCGTGCACATAAAACAGCATGACCTAAACCTAATGGCTCCTTCTGACGAATATAGTGAATGTCAGCCATTCTACCGATATCTACAACAAGACTAAGCAATTCCTGTTTCTCTTTCTCTGCAAGCATCATCTCCAGTTCAACAGATCGATCGAAATGATCCTCTATCGCCCGCTTATTCCGCCCTGTAACAATAATTATATCTTCAACCCCCGAGGCAATGGCTTCCTCGACGATATATTGAATCGCCGGCTTATCAACGATAGGCAGCATTTCTTTGGGCTGTGCTTTCGTAGCGGGTAAGAATCGTGTACCTAGCCCAGCTGCTGGAATAATTGCTTTGCGAATTGTCATCTTATCTCTCCTTCAACAATTGTAAGACCTGCGTACTTATACGCTCGGCGCCGATTTCACCATGATAAGTGACTCCCGCTTTAATACCATGGAAATCTGAGCCCGCCGTAATGATTAATCCATGCTGAACAGCTAGATCATAATAGTGCTTTCGTTGTTCCCCGTTATGATCTGAATGATAAGTTTCAATCCCGTCAATGCCATACCCTATAATATCTAGGACAATGGCTTCATTGTTGTATAGCCCTGGATGAGCTAGAACTGCTTTCCCACCAGCTTCTCTAATCCAATCGATTGCTTCCCGGGGAGTAATACGTGGTGGATTGACATAAGCAGCTCCCCCCTGACCTAAGTACAATTTAAAAGCCTCCGCTACCGTATTCACAATTCCTCGTGCGATGAGTACATCTGCGATGTGTGGCCTTCCTAAGGATTGATCCTTACTCTTCTGATGAATGAGGCGTTCATTCACCTCTTCCATAGTTATGCGAATACCTAGCTCATTTAGACGATTAAGGACTAGTTTGTTACGAATATTACGTGTATCTCGAAGCTGAGCTAGTCTTTGATTAAATAATGGATCCTTATCATCCATATAGTATCCAAGGATGTGGACGTCAACTCCACGGTCCACAGTGCTAATCTCAACACCGGGTACAACATGAATACCAATTCGTTCCCCTTCTTGAAGGGCCTCATCAATGCCTGAAACCGTATCATGGTCCGTTATGGCAACAGCAGCAAGACCCGCTGCAAGTGCAAGACGAACATTATCTGTAGGTGTATGCACACCATCTGAGGCAGTTGTGTGCGTATGTAAATCTACATAAGTAATCATTTCCATGGTTGAAGACCGCCCCTACTTGTATATATCAACCATCTTAATAGTCCATTGCACAAAAAACAAGCAAACAGCCTAATTGCTGATTGCTTGTTTATGAGGCCATATAAAAAATTATCTACGCTTGCGACTGTTCTTAATAAGTGTCATTCTACGAGAGTGACGTAGCCATGAATAGTAGGACTTAAGGTCGCGTAGCTCCATGGTCTCACTCATTCGCCCTAAGAAAGTAACAATGATCATCTTATGTAACGGATTACCTACCAAGTCAGTTTGATCCAGATTGCCGAACTCTGCGACCATGACTAAATCATCCTCCACAAGATAAACATCCTGCTCATTCCTATAATACGACTTAATCTGATCTTGCTTGAGCTGGGTCCACAAATATTCACATATATCTCCAATGGACTCATCTCCACGTACAATTCTGTCATTCCAGCGCGATAAGGCATGATTCGTTATAACGATATCGGCTACTTTCTTATCCCCTAGGGTGATATGAAAAGGCTCGTATGTACTCCAACGGTCCATAACTCGATCCTTCATTAGTAAAACTCCCTTCTGAAATGGGACTTAAAGCCTATATTTCTATGCTCATATTCCTAGTTTACTCCATTTAAAGAAAATTTCCAATTGGACATTTTCACAAAGAATTAATAAGTGAAGGATTTTGCCTTGTCGGGCATACTAGAGCTGTATTCCGTTCGAATTTCCGTACGATAAGAGCGCTCCACCGATTTCACATAGGGGAATTTCGACAATTGCATAGCTGTTGCTTCATATTGCGCTGCATCCATGTACATGACTACATATTTCATCCGTTTGGAGATATAATGAACTGAACCAAATTTCTCTAACCCACGAGCGGATTTAATATCGTTTACCCATACAATAGCTCCAAATCTTTCATGCATCCTATAAACTCCCTTTCTAATGTATGAACATATAATGTGGCAAGTATTCTAAAATTTGCAGGAGTGATCATTATGTCCCATGAGCAAATCATAATTCATTGTAATCGTGGTCAATTAAGTGAGAGTGTACATCTAGGTCACGCTGTTGTAACAGACTCGCTAGGAAAAATTATAGCACACTCTGGAAACCCTCACTATCTTACCTATGCTCGTTCTACAGTTAAGCCCTTACAAGTGGTATCACTTTTAGAAGCTGGGGCCAATCATAGATATGATCTAACCCCTTCAGAAATCGCCACCGTATGCGCTTCCCATAATGGAGAGCAAGAGCACATAGCGTGCGTGTCCTCTGTATTAGACAAGATCGGAATGACGTCTGCTGATTTATATTGTGACATCCATGACAATTGTTCCGGTAAGCACGCTGGAATGCTTGTATTAAGCACGATGTTAAATATCGATGCTTCCGGCTATGAACATATATATCATCCTGTACAAAGGACAATTGCCTCAGTAATTACATCTATCTGTGATATTGAACCTTCACGGCTCATTATAGCAGTTGATGGCTGTGGGGTACCTGTATTCGGAATGACTATTCACCAGCTAGCATTGGGGTTTGCCAGATTAGGTACACCGCCATATAGCTTTCATACGATTCGTAAGGATGCATGTGATACTATTATTAGCTCTCTTCGACATTCTCCATTCCAGCTAGCAGGCACAGACCGATTTGATACCGAACTAATACGCGCAACGAAGGGCAGGATTATTGGAAAGATGGGCGCTGAGGGTGTCTATGCGTTCACGGTCCCCGCTCAGAATATCGGGGCCGCAATTAAGATTGTTGACGGCGCAGAGCGAGCTCTATATCCAGCCGTCGTTGAAGTACTTCATCAGCTCAAGCTACTTGAAGATCATGAGCTGATAAAGCTACATCCTTATCACAAGCCTAATTTAATAAATCGGCATGGGGAAATAGTTGGTTCGATCCAACCCCATTGTCTCTTAAGCTTCCATGCTTAAAGCTATCCACAGCTACCACTGCAGCTTCCACCTGTGCTACAGCCACCTTCACTAGGAAGAGGATTGTTGCTTGGAACCTTAATTGTATCCGAAACTGCATAAGCAATCGTCGTAGATATCTCATATAGCAGCTCATCAAGCCTTGTTTCAGCAGCCTTGAACTGGGCTACAGATTCAATTTTTTCAAGCTGCAGCTCAATTTCCTTCACTTCATCCAATGCTCTGTGATAATCCGGATGGAAATGTCCAAATCGTTGGCACTCGTCGAATAATTCCTTCTTACGCTCTAGCTTCGCAACCAAATCTTTCACTTCAGGATCTTGATCCAAGAAGTCTTTCCAATACAGATAATCCGCTATCTCGGCGGAACCATTAATCATATCACCTAGATGGTAGGCTTTCATTAGAACGGCAGCCATGTCTAGTGCAGTTTTCTCCATAACACTCATTACATAACCCCACCTTTCTCCAAACTAACTGTATCATATCATGAATTTAATCCGTTGTTGACATGTATTTTGTAGCATCATGAAAACCGGGCACAATTAAACGTATCAATTCTAGCTGATCTAAGCCAATATAGAGCTTTTCTCCACGGAATAAACCCTCAACATGTGGTATCGAATCCACCGACGTAATCTGATTTGGAGCGAGCAGAATATCCTCACCTGCATAAAGAGTCATCACATAACATTGCCAATCAATAGCTTGCTGTAAAAGCTGTATACGAGTTGAGATATGATACGACACATACATATTCATCCAACCACTTGGGATTTCTGCGAAGCCTGGATACAGAGATTCGATAGTCAGATTTGGTTCAACCTCTGTATACATATCATAACGGATTTTAGAATGATAAATGCCTAAGCCTCCCACCTCATCATTGGATGTGGATGTCGTAGAGTGACTTGCTATGCTCCTTCTGTGCGCTGCATTCGTTCGATATCCATATTCATTCATCTTCTTATGAGTAAAGCTTACATGTTCTTCAGGTATTAAGAATGTCATAGGTCCTATTCTACTATGCTCATTAAGAATGCTATCGACATCGGGGAATGACATCAATTGTTCGGCTATGACTACTGTATCACACCTCAGGATTGTAACTGATTCTAGCTGTACACCCCTATATTGCTGATCCCATTCCCGTATACGGGTCTGAATAGTTTCTGGAATACCGTATCGAGCACAGCTTCCCAGATGCTTCATCACTTTATCCGGTGTCCACCCTTGATCGAATGCCGCAAACATACTTTCCTTCGTAATGCTATAAGAGCACATCAAATTGCGTGATTGTAATTTTGCATAGATGTTAAATTGATAATGATCAGAATAATTCACTTGTAGGGGCGCAATGATTTCATAGTCGGGTTGTACAAACCAATAAACAATTTGATTCTCATCAAATCTAGATTGTTGTGTGCCAATCAGAGAACAAATCACACGATTGCCATCCTTGTCTTGTTCGAGCTTTACCCAGCCCAGCTCTTGAACTGCTTGGAGTAACATATCCAAATCCAGATCTAGCTTGGTTACCTCGTTCGACTCTTCCATTTCAATCTTTTTTAGTTTAAGCTCGATCTCTTTAAATAAATGATCAACCTTGAACCAATGTGCATAAGGAAGTAAAGGGAGTAGTACGAAGAGCTGTCTGACTATGTGTTGCTCAGGATAATGCACACTAAACCAGAGGTGAAATAAGTCTAATCTCTCTTTAGAAGAAACAATCCCTAGCCATTGTGTAACTCTTAAATCATTCAATATAAACTGTCCATCCGCCAGTTGAATCGCACCTAATCTCAAACCAAGATCAAGTAGAATACCTATAACAATCGGATAAGATACCTTTGTCGTTCCCTTTCCGACAAGACCAGTAAGAGCCTCAGGTGTTAAATGAATGTGTGTAAGCATCGATTCGATTAGTTTCTTATCAATCTGTCCCTTCTTATTCATCTTTGGCTGCTCCCGACCCACCCATCCGAACAGGATGATTAGATCCATAATGATATCCGATTTTGTTGATTCGCTATGATCTACAAAATCATCTTTAGGCTCTAGATAGGGCAGAATATCCATTGAGATTCTTGTCATTTGTTCGAAATAAACCTTATAAGGCACACAATATACCTGTTCACCTGCAATCTTGCGGAGGCAATTTACTTTACTATTCTTACATAAACGCAATAAAGCAAGCTTCAAATCAGACTTAGCATACACCTCTTTTATATCTAAACGAAGTAACGAATTCATGTCGAATAAATAGGCTCCAAAACGTTGTACAATGACGGATAATACTTTATCATCTAAACTATTAACATCATTAATGTGTATACTCATTATAATTGAACCCTTTGTGTGGTTTGATTTACACTTTGATGGCGATAAGTGTAGCCTTGCTCGACTAAGAAAAGCTGTCGATGACGGGCAAATTCCACTTCACAGCTACCTTCAGTTACGAGCGTATAGAAGTACGCATGATTATCCTTTTTCTTAGGCCTAAGAATCCTTCCTAATCGTTGCGCTTCTTCTTGTCTAGAACCAAAGCTACCGGAAATCTGTAAAGCTACATTAGCTTCAGGAAGATCAATAGCAAAGTTCGCTACCTTTGAAACTACGATCACTCGAATCTCACCCTTAATAAATTGTTGAAAAATTAGCTCTCGCTCCTTTTGCGATACCTTACCAGTAATCAATGGTGCACGCAGCTCACTTGCAATTTCTTGTAATTGCTTGATATACTGCCCAATCACGATAATCTGGCTTCCAGCATGAAAGGTTATCAGTTGCTGAACGATTTGAATTTTCTCGGAATTCTCTCCCGCAATACGATGCTTGGCAGAACGAGCTGCTAGCGCATACTGATGCCGAACCTCATCTTGAAGAGGGACCACAATTTCTATACACTCAGCACTTGCAATCCAACCTGAATGCTCCAAGGCTTTCCATCTCTGTTCATACCTCCTCGGTCCAATTAGAGAGAACACGTCCTCCTCCTGACCATCCTCTCTAACTAATGTAGCAGTTAGTCCTAATCTCCGGGTTGCTTGTATGGTGGCTGTCATTCGGAATACAGGAGCAGGCAATAGATGGACCTCGTCATAAATAATGAGTCCCCATTTTCTTTCATTGAATAAACCCATATGTATCAGGGGACCTTGCTTATTCTTACGATAAGTTAAGATTTGATAGGTTGCGATGGTAATTGGTTTTACTTCCTTTGTTGATCCCGTGTATTCACCTATCCAATCTGCATCCACGTCTGTCCGCTCCAAAAGCTCTCTCTTCCACTGTTTCACGGATGTTCCATTACTCGTTAGAATTAGAGTAGCACAGTTTAATCTTTCAATAGCAGCTATTCCAACTAACGTTTTGCCTGACCCACACGGGAGAACAATAACACCACTACCTCCGTGAATACTTCCTTCCAGATAAAATTGATCTACCGCTTCTCGTTGATAATCCCTAAGCTTCAAGCGGGGTAAACTAGCTTCTTCCGATTGGTTTAATCTCAAAGGCAACGACTCTCCATCTAGGTATCCAACCGCATCTATAACAGGATATCCAGCCCTTAATAGCTCCCGTTTGATATCCCCACGGTGTATAGGGTCGACTGCAAGGGTTAACGCATTAATCTGACCTCGCAGATAAGCTTTGATCATTGCGATTTGATTGACCTCTCGAATCATCTGCCAATCCGATGCAACTAGCCGTAGGTATGGCTCACCCTGCTCTAATCTCAAACTACCGTAACGTGACATCATGCGAGATATAAATTCTTGAACGGATGCAGGCACATTATATTTCCCATAATTTATTAATAAAGCCATAATCTCATCAACTTCCATCTCCGATGCAGCAGCCTGCCATAAAGAAATTGTAGAAATTCGATAGGTATGAAGATGGTCAGGACTCTTCAATAACTGTGCAAACCTACCTAATGAGTGACGAATATGCACAATTTCTGGATGGTCGGTTTCTAGAAGTACAGTAAAGTCGTTCTGAACAATGATAGGTCGATTCGATAATTCGTTCACTGTACTCCTCCTAACATGGTTTTGGTTATAAAAAATAGGATTACCAATAAAGGTAATCCCCATTCTTTAACAATGGTTAACTTGAAGAGCCAACTGTTTCTTTGTGCTTCTCAGATATCTCACTTAGTGCTTGACCCGCTTCTTCCTCGGAGAATTTATGGACAGCTAAATCGCCAATAGCAATAACACCGACTAATTCTCCATTCTGTATGACGGGTAAGCGACGAATTTGCTTGTCTGCCATTATTCGTGCCGCTTCCTCCACAGTTGTTTCAGGTGTTGCTGTAATGGGAGTATTCGTCATTACTTCCTCGACACTTCCTGAGCCTGAACGTTTATCTGCATATCCACGAAGAACAAGATCACGATCAGTCACGACACCGATTAATTTCTTACCATCTACAATAGGTATAAAACCAATATCATGCTCCTTCATTTTCACTGCAATTTCAAAGATATTATCTTGCTTTGTTATGGTGACACAATCCTTGGTCATGATATCCTGAAGCTTCTTCATTTGTTAGGGTCCTCCTCTAGAATATGGACTTGGTTTGAGAATAGATTATCCCAAACGAAGCTCTTCCATACATCAGAGTATACGAAATCGCCACCTAAATTCCCGATTCGAATTCCTGCATGAATTCCAAAGTCATAGCACCTAACAATATAGCAGCGTGTTGCATCGCCTCTTCATCAATATCAAATTTAGGATGATGGTGAGGATAGATAATCCCCTTCTCTTCATTACCAGCACCGACGAACATATAACAACCTGTGAATTTCTGCAAGTAATAGGAAAAGTCCTCCGCAGCCATGATTTGAGGTGCAGCATGCACCTGCTCCTTACCGAACACAGCTGTGGCCGTATCCATAAATCTCTTGGCCTCCTTATTATCATTAACAACAGATGGGTACCCATCTCGATAATCCAGTGAAGCCTGTGCACCAAACATAGCCGCAGTCTCTCTGACAATGTGTGCCAATCGTGCTCGGACTTCAAGTCTTACATCCTCATCAAAAGTACGTACAGTACCTAACATATAACATTGGTCAGCTATGATGTTAAATGCAGTACCTGCTTGCATCACGCCCACTGAAATTACACAGGGTTCAATCGGATTTACAGTCCGACTTACAATAGCTTGTATATTGACCACCAGATGTGAGCCAATAAGTATGCTATCAATAGCGGTATGAGGTAATCCTCCATGTCCGCCCTTGCCGGTGATTACGATCTCAAATTCATCTGCAGCGGCCATAACCGGTCCAGGTGCTCCATAAACGTGACCAACAGGGAATGGCGTCCATAGATGTACACCATAGATGACATCTACATCATCTAGAACACCTGAGCTTACAATGCTTGCCGCACCTCCTGGGCAGACCTCCTCAGCATGCTGAAAGATGAACAGAATTTGGCCTATCCACACATCAGAATGATCTGTAAACCAGTGAGCGAGTGCTAACAATGTAGCTGTATGTGCATCATGACCACACGCATGCATAACACCTGATACCTTAGATGCATAAGCACATTCCTTCTGATCATGGATCGGTAATGCATCTATATCTGCTCTCAAGGCTACAGTTGGTCCTGATTGCTCACTCGTTAATCGCCCTATTACGGCTGTACCTGGTGTTCCATTAATAATTTCTATACCCCAGCTCTCTAATTTGGATCGGATAAAGGCTGAGGTTTGATGCTCGTGATAGCTCAGCTCTGGAAACTCATGTAGCTGACGTCGGTAACGTATCATATCTGCATAATATAGATCCATATCATGAATCCGATTTTTCATAGGGATAGGTCTCCTCATAATTGTGACAATTAGACGTTCATAAATTTTACAATACAGCAAACACAAGTCAATAACCAGTTCAAACCGCTTGCACATCCCCTGCAAACATACTATCATGAAGGAAGAGAGTGATGAAGCACACACTTCACAAAATTATTCGATTGGGGACGAAAATCCATGATTATTGAGAATACTGGCTTGAACGGTGTAAAGAGTGAATTAGGCCACCTGGACGATGTAACCACAGGATTAGGATTCATACGTTGGCAGTGGGAAAATTACAGAGCTACCTACGATTGTAAATTTGAAGATAAGCAGCAGGGAGAAGAATATTTCCTTCGCATTAGTACACGGGCTGTTGAAGGTAAATTAGAAAATCCATATGCGATTCTAGCTATAGAAGATTCATATATAGGGCGCGCTACTTTCCCACATGGTTTAGACTATACTTCTCCTATTCCAGCACACATTATGAAAGCAGCAACACAAAAATTAGTCGATCTTAAAACTAAACTAAACTAAATCTAAACTTAAGGAACCGTGGTTCAACCATGAATCCCCCTCAAAGAGGAACACCAGACTTTTTTCTATTATCTCTTACTATTGCTCTGATCGGCTTCGGTCTAGTAATGGTTTTTAGCGCAAGCTACAGCATTACCTTTCAAGATGATCCACTTTCTTACACAAAACGTCAGGCTTTATGGGCAATAATCGGAACATTTGTTATGTTCTTAACGATGAATACCTCCTATCAGAAGGTGAAAAAGCTATTCGTACCTTTCTTTTTGTTCGTCTTGACTCTCTTGATACTAGTTTTAATGGTCGGAGAGGTAAGGAATGGTGCAAAAAGCTGGTTCGATATCGGACCCTTCGGAGGACAGCCCACTGAATTTGCTAAGATTGGGATCATCCTTTACCTCTCTGTCATGATTGGTAGGAAGGGTGAGAAGCTTAAGGACTTTAAGACAGGACTCATGCCACTGCTCATTATGGTGGGGTTAGTTTGTTTTTTAATTATGCTGCAGCCAGATCTTGGCTCTACTGTGATTCTATTGATCACGGCCTCGTTGGTCATCATTGTAGGTGGCGCAAGGAAAAAACACATATTGTGGCTAATAGGCATAGCAACAAGTATATTCATTGCAGCGATACTGATAGAGATGTGGACTGCGGAGCTCACTAATAAGCCGAGCTATCGCTTGCGAAGACTGACCTCTTACATGAACCCATGGGAGGATCCTCTATTCTCAGGCCATCAGCTTATCCAATCCTGGTACGCCCTCGGACATGGAGGACTCACAGGTGCTGGCTTTGGTCAGAGCATCCAGAAGCTTCACTATCTACCCTTTGCTCACAATGACTTTATCTTTGCCATTATAGGAGAGGAGCTTGGCTTCATAGGGGCTTCGTTATTCCTGTTCGTATATCTCCTATTCATCTGGAGAGGCCTTCTGGTAGCATTACGATGTAGTGATGTGACTGGGACGCTCGTGGGTATTGGTATTGTAGGTATGATTAGTATCCAAGTATTGATCAATATTGGCGGAGTGATTGGGGCAATCCCAATCACCGGGGTTACTCTACCCTTTATTAGTTATGGAGGAACTTCATTATTATCAACGATGTTCGCTGTAGGCATATTGTTAAGTATATCGCGCGAGAATAGTAAGGTAGAGAAGAATAAGAATTACACAGATACACTTAGCTCTTAGATCACTTTATCTTCGTCAAATCTAGATCGAGCTCATCCTTCTCCTTGAAAGCCACTCCCTCAACCTTTACATTAACCTCGACCACTCGTAAGCCAGTCATTGCTTCAAGAGAATCCTTAACGTTCTCTTGAAGCATCCGGCATACCTGGTGGATTTTACTTCCGTATTCAACAATGATACGTAGGTCTACAGCTGTCTCCTCAGCACCAACCTCGACAGAAACTCCCTTATGTACATTTTTCCCGCTAATACGCTTAGCAAGACCCTCAGATATTCCACCTGACATTGCTGCTACACCAGAAGTCTCCAATGCCGCTAATCCTGCAATGGTTGCCACTACGTCATCAGAGATTCGAATCGTTCCTCCACGTTGCTCTTCCACAATTCTCCACACCTCTCCTATAATGTTTTAACCAAACCACCATCTACCATGAATACAGAACCCGTCATATATGAATTGGCTTCAGATAGTAAGAATGCTGCCAATGTAGCAAACTCTGCAGGTGTTCCGTATCTCCCAAGTGGAATCTCCTTCTCGGAGGCTTGCCGCACTTCTTCAAACGAGCGTTGCTCTCTAACTGCTCTAGCTTGGTCGAGCTCTGATAAACGATCGGTCGCAATGCGTCCAGGACAGATGGTATTGACAAGAATTTGATCGTTAGCAAGCTCTTGAGATAACGTCTTCATTAAGCCGGAAATGCCAGTCCGAAACACATTCGATAAGATTAAGCCTGGAATCGGTATGCGAACTGATGATGAAGCAATAGTTAGAATCCGCCCCCCATGCTCCTGCATCAGAGGATAATAACCCCGGATTAAACGGATTACACTCATTAACGTAGTCTGGAATGCTTTCTCCCATTGTTCATCATCTAAGGTTAAGAAGCTTCCACTAGGAGGACCACCCGCATTACAGACCAGTCCATCCACCTTACCATATTGTTCTTCGGTCTGTGTAATCATACGTCTGAGATGCTCTGGATTACTAACATCAGCTACTAATGCCAGAACGTCGACCCCGTACCGGCTTCTTAGATCTTTCGCTGTCTGTTGAATAGCTTCTTCACCTCGACTGCATATGACTAATGAAGCTCCCTCCATGGCTAGCTGTTCAGCGATTGCTCTTCCTAGTCCTCTGCTGGCAGCAGTAATCACCATTCGTTTATCACGCAGCTTTAAATCCATGAATGCCTACCTCCGCTCTTTGTCCGAATTTTATGGGTGGGTATCTTAATGCCACCTGCTACCTGTACTTGGATTAAGTTTACTAGTTAGAGGATTAAGATTCAAGATTCAGCAATGATATAGAACAAAATAAGCGATCGGGTAGGAGGCTACCCATTAATTGAGTAGCCGACCTCCCACACCACCGTACGTACCGTTCGGTATACGGCGGTTCCTAAGTTTACGCATTTGCTTGTCGATAATAATCTGAAAAGAATAAGAATCCTAGCCCTTTAATGGTGTTGTTTCCGAGGGATTTGGAGAGGATGGGACTATTGGAGGTTCTCCAATAGCTCTTTCTTGTGTTGGCGTATTCCCATGCTTTCTGCTTCTGGATTCCTAGTGATTGCAACCTCGCAAACTTTGTCCTCACACGCTTCCATTGTTTCCAGTAGATCATGCGAATTCTCCTTCTCATCCATTCATCCGTGGTCTGGAGCAGTTTCTTCATATCCGCTATCTTGAAGTAGTTTACCCACCCCATGATGTAGCGTCGAAGTTTCTTTGTACGATCGTCATTCCCCATTCCATTGCTTCTTGACGTAAGCTCTTTGATTTTCGCTTTCATCTTCGCAATGGATTTCGAGTGAATTCTGACCTTCGCTTCTCCCTTACTTTGATAGAATGAGAATCCAAGAAATTTGACTCTCCTTACCTCGTCCACTATCGTTTTCTCCCGATTTACCTTAAGAAATAGTTTCTTCTCGATAAAGGGAAGGATGTTTTCCAGGGTTCGCTCAGCACTTCTTTTGCTCTTACAGAAGATGAGAAGGTCATCCGCATATCGCACGAACTTATGTCCTCTGTTCTCCAGTTCCTTGTCCAGTTCGTTTAACATGATGTTACTAAGTATTGGACTCAGGTTTCCGCCCTGTGGCACGCCGACTTCTGTATCCTCGAACTTGTGCTTTACGATGACACCAGATCTCAGGAACTTGTGGATGAGTGATAGGACTCTCCCATCCTTGATCGTTCTTGAGAGGACCTCGACTAGCTTACTTTGATTCACCGTGTCGAAGTATTTCTCCAAATCCATGTCGACTACATACTTGTGTCCGCAATCGATGTTGGATTGGCTCTTCCGTATGGCATTGTGTGCGCTTCGTTTAGGTCGGAAGCCGAAACTGTTCTCCGAAAATTGCTTTTCGTAGATGGGTGTAAGTACTTGAGCAATGGCTTGTTGAACGACTCGGTCAACTACGGTTGGGATTCCCAGATTCCTTACCTTTCCGTTCTCTTTTGGTATTTCTACCCTTCGAACGGGATTCGGACGGTAGGTTCCATCCAGAATAGATTGCTTGAGCGACTCTCCGATTTCTCTGAGATATGGTAGAAGTTCATCTACTCCCATCCCATCGATTCCGTGAGAGCCTTTGTTTGCTTTGACCCTTTTGAATGCTTCATTCAGGTTGTCTCCACTTACAATTCTCTCAAGCAACTTTTCCTTCGACTCGTTTGCGTTTGTGGTGTTGTTTTCAGTTATCCTTACCGAACTGTACGCTCCCGCATATCCTTCGTGTTCCGCACTATTCTTCTGCGTAGAGCCTTCCTCTAGAGGGAGTTGGCTGTACTTCGCTCCTGTTTTGGTAACATTCATTGACTACCACCTCCTTAGGTTCAGCCCTTCCCTCATGTCGTCGACAACATCAGGTACTATGGCATCTGCTGACTCCTCCTGATAAATCTTGTTTCAACCGTGATTCGAAGTGTATCTCCTCACGTCCATGAGGCCTCCCACGGTAAGACGATTCACTTTCCTTCCATGTACCCGCATCATCTACATAGGTATGTCCGTGTAGTTGATTGGACTTCGTCTTGTTCGGCAGACTCATCCCATAACCTATGCCTTATGCTATTCGTGTTCCTCGGGTCGGAATTTTGCCTCCAGCTTCCTTCAGATTCCACCTCACGGTGGACACCCTTGCTCTTGGCTAGTGGTTGGTAACTACAAACCCCCACAGTGGACTTTCACCACCTAGTTAATCGCCATGCATGGCACACCGAAAAGAGGCTGTCTCATGAAGACAGCCTCTATTGCATCTCACATCACAGCTTAGAATAAAAGCTTATAAAAAACCCTGCTCTTTACTACGACTTAAAGCTTCATAAAGCTGAGCTAAATTCCGCTCAAGCTTACTAATAATATCTCTACCTCTTTGCTCTTGAATAAGTCCAGCTCGAACAGCAAAGTCAATTTCGCGTGATAAACCATACATCTGCGTGTCCAATACCTCTTCATATAAAGGACAGCGACGGTTTGTTAATGTCTCCATCTGAACCTCAATCAACTTCTCTATCTTATCCGCATCCTCTTGGAGAAGAGATGAAGCTGTTGTATATAAATCCATTGGAATATTCGTTGACATGTGAATCCCCCTTGCTAGACAATATCAGCATGATGCAATACTTATATGTAGTTTAGACGATAATGATATTTAACACAAGAGTTCTTAACGCTAAACTGATACACAAACAAAGAACAACCCGCCCTTCACATCAATAAAAGCTTGAAGTGTAAGGCGGGCTGTAATGATGCGTACGGATGAAATTTCCCTTGTTGTTCTACTCTGCAATTTTAATGTTAAGATTATGCTTCTCAAACACAGCTAGCATTGTTTCTTTAGCTAACATTTCGTCAGGACCGTGTACATGAAGCTCGTATTGACTTGAATTAATCAATGTAGTGAATAATCCAAGGATACTCTTTACATCGATATACTTGTTCTCAAACTTTAAAACGATAGAGGATGTAAATCGATTAGCGGTTTGAGAAATTTCTACGATTGCTGCATTCTTATCAGACATGGTATATCCCTCCAATGATTAGTTCGTGATGAACTGTTTTCTCATTTCATGATAACGTGGAAGATGAAAGCTTGCAAGTAGATATTTTACAAAATACACCTGCGTAATTTGGATAATCCTCCAAAATGATTTCATGTGGTCATCTCACTTCAGGTGTTCTGGATTAAGTGACTTCAATTCCGAAATCACAAATCGACCATCCTTACGAATTAATACATCATCAAACCATACTTCTCCACCACCGAATTCCGGCCTTTGTATAAGCACAAGGTCCCAATGGACGGATGAACGATTACCATTATCAGCTGCCTCATAAGCTTGACCAGGAGTAAAGTGAAGGCTACCATCAATCTTCTCATCGAACAATGTATCCTTCATAGGGTATAGAATAAACGGGTTAAAACCAAGACTGAATTCTCCTATGTATCTAGAGCCTTCATCGGAATCCAACACTTCATTCAATCTTGCCGAATCATTGCATGAGGCTTCAACAATCTGCCCATTCTCAAAGCGGAATTTAATGTTCTCAAAAGTGACTCCAGCATAAACAGATGGTGTATTATAAGAGATTGTCCCTTGCACAGAATTGCGAATAGGTGCTGTGTACACCTCACCATCAGGTATATTCCGTTGTCCATCACACTTGACAGACGGAATCCCCTGAATGGAGAAGGATAAATCAGTGCCTGGTGACACAATTCTCACTCTATCGGTACGATCCATCAGTGATTTGAGCGGCTCCATCGCTTTTGACATCTTTCCATAATCCAGATTACAGACGTTAAAATAGAAATCCTCGAATGTAGCCGTGCTCATATTTGCTAATTGAGCCATAGAAGCATTTGGATAACGTAACACGACCCATTTGGTCCGTTTCACTCGTTGCTCGAGATGAACCGGATGTCTGTAATAAACATCGTATAGCTTCATACTGGAGCCCTGAACATCGGATAAATCGTTAACATTGTCTCCAGCTCGTATTCCTATGTAAGCTTGCATGTTCTTCATTCTATTCAAATCTATATCGGCCCATTGCTTCATATGATCTTGTGTTGCACCTTGAAGGATCTGACGAAGTACGGCCCGATCAGCTAATTCAACAAATGGTCGACCACCTCGAGCATATACCTCCTCTATTAGACAGTGCACTAGCTCGCGTTCACTACCAATCATCTCGATTAACACATTCTCACCAGGCTCAATGCGTAAAGAATATTGGACTAAATTCCTTGCCAGTGTTTGCAACCGTGGATCTCTCATTTGTTAAGGCTCCTTCTCTATAAAAAATTCAATACCTCTACTCTACATCATTTATAAGAAAGCTGTCTGTGATCGATTCTTCCAAGAATTGATTATTGTTCATATAATTAATACTTGTGATAAATGTAACTCTGATCGGCCTCTCGGTGCTTCTATCTACCCAAAGCTTCATAGTTGAATGAACGTTGGAAGTATCTAGCCACGTCAATAGCTTACGATCTGCCTGATCGATGAATGATGTGATCTCATTGTTCATCTTTTCCTTCTCAGCCTGAGATAGCTGTTGGTCAACGGATTTATGAACTATCGGTATTTCTGTCCGAATGGTTTTCATTTGATTTTTTAACTGGTCAAATAATACTTCTTTGGAAGTGTGATTGTCTAGAATAGCTGATATAACCGCGGCTTGTTGATCGGATTGATCCTGATCAAATATAATTGTTGTCGCGCCCTGCTTAAATCGTTCTGCATTGTCTAGCGGATTCCAGTTCAAAGATAGATGGTTTTGATTTATGATCGCACCTTGATCTTCCCAATGAATATCATAGGGAGCATCTGATAACACGTTGAGTGTGTGATGGAACATCTCTTCTGGATCTGAGTAAACATCATTCATTGTACAACCGCTCATCAACAAACAGAAAACGACAGCATAGCTGCCGCAAGTAAGACAAGAAAACCATCTGTTCATATTCAACCGAATAACTTCCTTCCTAACGGTGTATCCGTTGACGGTTATCTTAACCGAATGAGAGGAAGTTATTCCTTAGCCGTTACCATTAATTCTTACACATTCTAATTTTGTTCTTGCCTGATTTCTTCGCTTGATACAAGGCGGTATCTGCTTTATGAAACAGATGATCTACTCCTAACTGTTCGTCCTCAGCATTCCAGCTTGCAATACCACAGGATATCGTTACAGCTGGACTCGTATCTAAGTGGATATGCTTTCGAATCCGATTAGATACTTTATAGGCATTCTCGCATGTCATCGAGGGCAAATATATAGCGAATTCTTCTCCTCCCCAACGTGCAGCAATATCGGTATCACGGATATTCTGAGTTATGATGGAGCTTACCCTGATTAAGATTTCATCACCGATTTGATGCCCGTAATTATCATTGACCTTCTTGAAGTCATCAATATCTAGAACAATCAAAGATCCATTATACTCCTTTTTCTGATGAATTAGAATTTGTTCATACAAGTAATGCCGTACGTACAGACCTGTCAGCTGGTCTGTAATCACCATGCGCCGCATCTCGGAATGAAGCGTAGCATTTGTGATAGCTAGGCCGATATGACCAGAGAGCACTTGAAGCATCTTAAAATTATCGTAAGAGAAAAAATTGGGTCTGCGATGAACTAGCAGAATTGCCCCTACTGTTTCCCCATTTATTATGATAGGTGATCCAATCAACGATCGAGCCCGCGTAATATTCATTAACTTTGATTCGACTTGATTGTTATATTCATAATCAGAAATAATAACAGGCTCTTTAGATAAGTATATACTACCTGCAAAACCGTATTGGACATCAAACTTCTCATGCACGAATAGTTCACTGTTACTAGCTTGTATAACAAGATTAGATTTCATCTCATCGATCTGAAGTATGCAGCAATAATCCGCTTTGAAAATTTGGGTGAGTTCATCACAGGCAAATTGAAATATCTCGCCTAACTGCAAGCTTCTATTCAACCTTTTAGTAATCTCATTAATAATTCTTAATTCACCAATCAATGCATTAGACTGTTCATACAATTTAGCTACCTCAAAAGCCTTCCCAGCGTTTTCAGCTAGCATGGATATGAATGAGATATCATCTTCATTGACAGCCTGTCCTGCTATATTGGTATGAAGTATTCCGTATATCCCTTGCTTTCCTTTCAGCGGCGCTGCAACCTCGATGTATTCACCTGGCTCCCCTGCGTGCTTTACTTCGACGAGTAATGATCCCTCCAAGAATACACGGCTACTTAGATCATGATCGGGATTCTGAATAACAAATGGCTTAACCGGATGAATCAAGCTATTGTGGTCTTGGGTAAGTAATAAATCAAATTGTTCCATTGAAAATTTACTTAACATCCACCTGATAACTTCATTGAGTACATCATTAACATCTATTCTTCCATGGAAGGCTTTGCCCATATCGAGTAAAAGGCTTAATCTTTCACTGTTCTGTTGTGCTAGATTTAATTCTACTTCATTCGCAAATGAATGCCTAAGCGCTTTGAAAATTACTTTTATATGATCCATAGTTAAAGCTTCAAAAGAAATAAGTCCCATCCAAAAAGCTGGTAGGGATTCAGACCGATCAAACTTAGAAGCAGCGGAAGTGGCTTTAAGATCTTGATGATTGAATAAAGTCATATAAGAATTACATTCAAGCTGACCCGAACGGATTGAGGCTACAATGGCATGGTCGTTGCCAAGGTAGTCTAATAAACATGAACCCACATGCAACAGCTTCATAACATCAGGCTGAAGCTCTACGTCATTGCTTATAAAGGCTTCTTGAATATATCCATGTTGATTGATCAAAAGAACACAGCAGTTTGCAATCTCCATCTCTCTTATTGAATTCGAAGCCCATTTAAGAAAGCGATTACTTATACTCATCCATTCCTCTTGCTTAAGGTCGATCATTAGGAATTGACTCCTTAAATTCATGATTACCTGTTCAATCGATGATAATTCTTATGTATGTACAACCCTTTATGAACCAATAGAGACATCATACTATACTACATATAGCTTTTACAATCATTTTGCTTGACAAATCAACGCATATTCTTATAAAATTAGAAGTCGAGTACGGAGGACGGAATTGTGTCACCCTCACTGTTATTGCGGCGTAAGAACAGCGGCTGAACTCTTCTTATGCATGAGGATCAATATGACTCTTCACATGGCAATATACAGGCACAGCACCACCTCAATTACTACATCAAATTACAATTAAATTTAGTAAACAGAGGAGCAACTATAATATGTCACGTTATACAGGACCACAATTTAAATTAAGCCGCCGTCTAGGAATTTCTCTAAGTGGCTCTGGCAAAGAACTTAAGCGTGCATTCCCACCCGGTCAGCATGGCCCAGGACAACGCAAGAAAATCAGTGGATACGGTATGCAATTGCAAGAAAAGCAGAAGCTACGCCATATGTACGGACTAGGTGAGAAGCAATTCCGCAACTTGTTTGACAAAGCGAGCAACATGAAAGGTATCTCCGGTGAGAACTTCATGATCTTGCTAGAGCGTCGTCTAGACAACCTTGTATATCGCTTGGGCTGGTCTAACTCACGTGCAGGCGCTCGTCAACTAGTTAACCATGGTCATGTTACAGTGAATGGTAAGAAAGTCGACATCGCTTCATACACTTGTGAAGTTGGTGATGTTCTAGGCTTACGCGAGAAAAGCCGTGGTCTTACTCACGTTAAGGAAGCTGTTGCTAACCGCAACTACCTTCATCCTTACCTAGAGTATGATGAGAAAGCTTTAGAAGGCAAGTTTCTTCGTCTTCCTGAGCGTGCAGAATTGCCACAAGAAATCGACGAGAAACAAATCGTTGAGTTTTACAGCCGTTAATCCTATTCATATACAAAAAAACCGTTTGAGCTTAAGCTCAAGCGGTTTTTTTAATAAAAAATGGGGTAAGCGTGCTAGCGTAACCTAATTTTTACGAATTTACGTTTGCCCACCTGGAGGATATCACCATCTGCTATGACGACATTGGCATTAACATCTACAATTTTCTCTTCATTTATTCGAACTGCTCCCTGCTCAACGCTCCTCCGTGCTTCTCCATTGGTGGACTGAAGTCCTAGGTCTACGAGCAGCTTGATTAAACGGATGCTACCATTCTCTAATTGATCCGATGTAAGCTTAGCTTCTTGGATATCTGTAGGTAGAGCACGTTGTTGAAATACGGTTATAAAGTGCTGCTCTGCAGCTCTCGCTGCATCCTCTCCATGGAACATCCTCACGAAAGTAAAGCCTAGCTTCATCTTAACATCCCTAGGGTGAATACTACCATCCGCTAAGCCTGCAGCAATTATGCTAATTTCCTCTGGTGTAATATCTGTCGCAAGCTCATAATATTTCATCATGAGGTCATCAGGTATCGACATTGACTTGCCGTAGATCTGATTCGGCTCCTCATCAATGCCAATATAATTACCTAAACTCTTACTCATCTTCTGTATGCCGTCCAAGCCTTCAAGAAGTGGCGTCATAATAGCAGCCTGCGTGGATACACCATACTCCTTTTGTAAGGTTCTACCCATAAGAAGATTGAATTTCTGATCTGTACCACCTAATTCTACATCACTCTCAAGCGCAACTGAATCATAGCCTTGCATCAAAGGATAGAAAAACTCATGGATATGAATGGGCTGCTCAGACTGATACCTTTTACTGAAGTCATCTCGCTCTAGCATGCGGGCGACAGTTAACTTCGCTGCAAGTGTTACCACATCTGCAAAATTTAATTTAGCCAACCATTCTGAGTTATAGTAAATCTGAGTACGTACAGGATCAAGAATTTTATATATTTGCTTCTGATACGTTTCCGCATTCTTGATAACATCTTCCTTGGTTAACTGCTTGCGAGTTTCTGATTTACCTGTAGGGTCTCCGATCATCCCTGTAAAATCACCAATGAGGAGTTGAACCTGATGTCCAAGATGCTGAAACTGCCTTAATTTATGCAGAGCTACAGTGTGTCCAATATGGATATCTGGTGATGATGGGTCCATACCGAATTTAATCTTCAAGGGCACTCCTGACATAATCGATTTCTGAATACTTAACTTAAGCTGCTCCTCTGGAACAATCTCCACGACACCTCGACGGATCATTTCCCACTGTCTATCTACTTCCTTCTTCTGAGCTGGTGTGAGTTGCTTCTCTTCATTCATCATATACCCTCCCGATCATGTAATAGCTAATCCATTCATATACGTGAATTTATGCAACAAAAAAACCTTCTATTTCGTCAGGGACGAGAAGGTTAAACCCGCGGTACCACCCTAATTAGAATCTTACATACGAATGTATATGGTTCGTAAGTAATTTCTCACTCTTCAGTCAGATAACGGTCTGTTCCGGATAGAAGCTACTGATCGATTGTCGTTCAGTTCATCGATGTTCCCTTCATCAGCTACAGGGGGTAATTCGAATGTCGGCACGCTCCGGTTTACACCAACCACCGGCTCTCTGATCCGTGAAATCGCCATTCTACTAACCTGTCTCGGCTTTTATTCAACAATGTAATTAATCTACTTTATATCATAATTGATATTCCTAGTCAAACCATAACCTATGCTTGGTTTACTTGATATGCTATAATAGTTCTGGTTATAAGGAGGATTTATTGATGTCTGGAAAATTCACTAACAAACAAAAAGCAATTATAATTGCAAAAAAGACCTTGTTCATATCAATGACATTGGTTAAATGGATTATGGCATTTATTTTCATTGGTGGTTTTCTTATTGGGGGTACTATTCTTGGATACATAACTGCTTTAGTGAAGGATGAACCCATTAGAGATGCTGCAGATATTCTCAAGCAGGTTAACGAGAATGCACTAACCGGCTTCGTATACTTTGCTGATGGTACAACACAAATCGGACAATTACGTACCGATGAAGATCGTAGGCTTGCAAACTCGATCAAGGAAATCCCCGATTATCTACAATATGCTTTTATATCCGTAGAGGATAATCGATTTAAGGAACATTATGGAGTTGATCCAATCGGAACCCTTCGTGCTACGAAGCAGAAGTTCCTGAATGAAGATCAGCAAACAGGTGGAAGTACCATTACACAGCAATTAGCTCGACGGGTATTCTTAAGCTTAGAGCAAACGGATAGCCGTAAATTCAAAGAAATGTTCTTAGCATTGCGAATCGAACGAATGATGGATAAGGAAGATATTCTGCTGGCTTATCTGAATAAGATGCCTTTTGGAAATGGCTCTAGTGGATATAACGCCTATGGTATCAAAGCCGCAGCCAAAGGGTTATTCGACGTCGATGACCTCTATAAATTGAATATTGCTCAATCTGCTTACTTAGCTGGTCTCTTAAAAGCACCAAGTGAATATTCCGCCTTCACTAGTAGGGGTACTGTAGATGAAGATGGATTCAATAAAGCAATGATTCGACAGAAGGTCGTTCTATCTCAGATGCTCAAGTACAACAATATTAGTCAACAGGAATATGATGAAGCCATAGCTTATAATGTTAGAGGTTCATTAGCACCGACTAAAGAAAAAGCCTATACAACGTATCCTTATCTAATGATAGAAGCTGAACAGCGGGCTGCTGAGGCTCTATTAATGATGAGGGATCCAAAACTAACCACCTCAGAGATTAGATCAAAGAAAAACTCTAATATCTTCAAAGAAGCGATTGAAGCAATGAATAGAAGCGGTTATACCGTTTATACGACGATAGATAAGACGATGTATGATGCGATGAGAGAAATTGCAGCGAATCCTGAGAACTTCTCAAAGGACGATCCCAAGAAAGGGATGGAGCAATCAGGTGCAATCATGATTAATAATTCAACTGGCGCGATCTTAAGTATGATTGAAGGTCGAGACTTCTACACAGAGCAATTGAACCATGCGACACAGATGGTAAGACAACCTGGTTCAGCCTTAAAGCCTATTTCTGCTTACATCCCTGCTCTAGAAGCTGGGCTGATTCAACCAGGCTCACCCATTGATGATGTACCCCTCATTCTGAAGGATGGTAGTAAGGGTGCTCATATTCCTGTTAATCACGACAATAAATATCACGGATTCCTAACTGCCCGTCATGCTTTGAATCAATCCTATAATATTCCAGCCCTTAAGTTATTCCTGTCCGAATATGGCGGAGTTGGTATCGATACGGCTTGGGATTATGCATCAAGAATGGGAATAACCTCCCTGACAGAACAAGATTACTCTGCTCAAACGGGTGTAATCGGCGGTTTAACTCAAGGTGTATCTGTTGAAGAAGTAACAAATGCGTACACAAGTATTCCGAATAAAGGCATATTCAACGATGCCTATATGATTGAGAAGATTGTTGACTCCTCTGGTAAGATCATTTATCAGCATAAGAGTAACCCGGAAATTGTCTATTCGGAGGAAACCGCATATCTCATAAACGACATGCTCCGTACGGTTATCAGCGATGGTACCGCAAAATTAATTAAGAGTAAATTTAAACACTACGGGGAAGTACCTGTATTCGGTAAAACAGGTACTACTCAGAATAATCACGATATCTGGTTTGTTGGGTACTCTCCCGATGTTTCAGTAGGTGTGTGGACAGGGTATGATCAACCGGCCGTATTAACGAAACCTGGTCTGAACCGTTCTAAGGAACTATGGTCTCTTATCATGGATACAGCCATAGATAAGAAGCCAGAATGGTTCACTTCTGAACCATTCGAGAAGCCAGAGAATATTGTGAGCAGAACAATTTCCAGCGTTTCTGGTAAGATACCTAATGGTCTTACAAACAGTGCGAAATTGCTAACAACTGACCTATTTAACAAGAAGTTCCTACCAACTGAAGAAGAGGATATGCTAACGAGTATGTCTGTTGTTTTCTATAACGGATTTAACTACATTGCCCAATCCACAACACCCAGTGATTTCATTCAAAATAAAGTTTTAGTAAATCGCGAAAGACCAATGAAGTTAATTATTGATGAAATCCGGAGTACCTTTGCTAAGTACCCTCGATCTGTGCCTACTAAATCAGGCGGTAAGAAGACACCCGAGGACTACTTCACAACGGATATGGGCTCGGATGCTCCAACTGAGACTGATCCAAGAGTCGATGACGGATCTACTCCACCACCACCGACTAATCTGAAGAACGCAGTAAATCCAGTTTATGCCATCAGCTTTACGCCAGCTGCACAAGAGGATATTGTTGGTTATCGGATCTACCGTTCCAATAATTATCAGCCTTTTACTAGAATGGCTGGAACAGTTTTATTGACTGGACAATCTTCAACATTCAACATTCAGGCCATCGACAGAAGTGATTCGTTCTATATTACCAGTGTGGATGTGGCGGGTAATGAATCCGTACCTAGCCAAGTTGTATACAGCACTGGTTCATTGGCAGAACAGAATATGGTCCCTACTACCAGTGGAGGGGTTAAGCCTATCATTGGGGATGAAGATACAGAGGAGGATGAGAATGAGGGTGAGCCTACTCCCGAACCAACAGTACCTCTAACCCCTACTGGTTTATCAGTAAACGTTAGAGATAGTGCAATTGGTATTGTATTGGCATGGAACTCAAATTCCCAAACAGATAGTGTTATTCGATACAATGTGTTCTATAGTGGAGCATCCGATGGTACTTATCAATTCATTGGATCAACAGATAAAAATCGATTCGAGTATATCTCTTTACCATCTGATGGCTGGTATCGGATTACAGCATCGAACAACAGTGGTGAATCTGCACCAACAGCCGCAGTTGAGATGAAAACTCAATAGTTTAGGATATTACAAACTCAAATTCGTATGACTTCAGGCGATATTAAAGAGGCTGTTTCAGAAAGTAGTCAACCTACTCTGTTGCAGCCTCTTTGTTTGTTAGTTCATGGAATTAATCTTCGATCGTAGATAAGTCACCAGTAGGTAGATTTAATTCCCAGGCTTTCAGTACACGTCTCATAATCTTACCGCTTCGAGTCTTTGGCAGCTTATCTTTAAATTCAATTTCTCTAGGTGCTGCATGTGCGGATAAACCTTCCTTAACGAAGCGTGCAATGTCCTGCTTAAGCTCGTCTGATGCTGTATAACCTTCCCTTAGCGAGATGAAGGCTTTAATCACCTCACCACGTATAGGATCCGGCTTACCAATAACCCCCGCTTCAGCGACTGCTGGATGCTCAACAAGCTTACTCTCAACCTCAAATGGGCCTACTCGCTCACCAGAAGTATTAATAACATCATCGATTCTACCTTGGAACCAGAAGTAACCATCCTCATCCATATAAGCGGAGTCTCCTGATACGTACCATCCCTCTAGACGATAATATTCCTCAAACTTAGCAGGATTGTTCCAAACCTTACGCATCATCGCAGGCCATGGTGTTCGAATGGCTAAGTTACCCATTCGGTATGGAGGAAGCACTTGACCATGATCATCTACAATAGCTGCCTCAACGCCTGGTATTGGACGACCCATTGAGCCGGGACGAATATCCATGCTCGGATAGTTACAGATTAGCTGTGCCCCTGTTTCAGTCATCCACCAAGTATCATGAATGCGATGGTTGTATACCTTCATCCCCCAACGAATGACCTCTGGATTTAGAGGTTCACCCACACTGACAACATGGCGTAAGGAGGACAAATCATAAGAAGAGACACTATCATCTCCTGCTCCCATGAGCATGCGGAATGCGGTTGGAGCACTATACCAAACATTAATATGGTACTTCTGAAGTGTTGAGTACCAATCCTGAGGGCTAAAGCGACCGCCTCTCACAACATTCGTTACTCCATTGAGCCAAGGTGCGAATATTCCATAGGCTGTTCCTGTTACCCAACCGGGATCTGCCGTACACCAATAGATATCATCGGGTCGAAGATCTAATACAACTCGACCTGTGTAGTATTGCTGAATCATCGCATTATGAACGTGAAATATGCCCTTAGGTTTTCCAGTAGAGCCTGAAGTATAATGGATCAATAGACCGTCTTCACGATCTACCCATTCAATGTCGAGCTGGTCCGATGCTGTCTTCATTTCTCGTTGTAAATCCACTTGTCCTGGTTGAACATCGATATCTTCACCAACTAGGACAACATGCTTCAATTCTGGTAAATCCTGAACAGGAACTCGACTTAATAAAGCTGGCGTTGTAATGATAGCGACAGCACCGCTATCTAACAATCGATCCTTTACAGCTGTCTCCATGAAGGCTTCGAATAAGGGTCCCGCCACAGCACCGATCTTGATCGTTCCAAGTAGAGCAAAATAAAGCTCTGGAGTTCTTGGCATAAAGATGAATACCCGATCTCCCTTAGCAATACCTAATTGTCGAAGGATGTTGCCGACCTTTGCGGATTGCTGCTTCATCTCGATATATGTATATTGCTCTTCACGGTTTGGATCACTGTAATAGAGGGCAACACGACTTCCCTTGTCACCTTCTGTATGACGATCTATCGCCTCATACGCCATATTAACTTTACCTGTTGTATACCAGCTGAATTGCTTCTCAATATCCGTCCAGTTGAAATCTTCACGAGTTTGATCATAGCTAGGCATATTGGGTTCTGACGCAGTAGCTACAATAATTTCTGGTTTTGAAACCTCCACTTATAACCCTCCCTAATCTCTGTAGATGAATTAGAAAAAACGCTTACATGAGCATGTATATTATATCACACCACTTCGTGTACTACTATGAGTAAGTGTCTGTTATTTTACGTGTGTATTCGTTACAATAAGAATATATCTCTTATTCAAGTAAAGGAGCCTCTCAATGGAGCACAAAAAATGGTTCCACTCCGAAGTGATAACAACGCCTGAATTTGAAATTATTATATCCGGTCCTCTCCCATCAGAACAATTAAATCAATATACGATGCACTCAGGTTTAGATGCTTTTCGGCGTCCATTAGACCAGCATAATGCCTTGGTAGAAATAGCTGATCTTGCTGAGGGTAGAATTATTGCTGCTGTAATTGATGATGTGATTGTTGGATATGTCACGTTCCATTACCCTGATGAGATGGAGCGTTGGTACGAAGCCGGAATGGATAATTTAATTGAATTGGGTGCCATCGAGGTTGCACTCCCTTATCGGGGCTTTGGTATAGGCAAACGATTAATCAAACTCGCTTTTCTCGCTGGGCAATTAGATAATTGCATCGTATTCACGACGGAATATTATTGGCACTGGGATTTGGATGGAACCGGTTTATCTGTATGGGATTATCGCAAAATGATGGAAAATTTAATGAAATGTGTGGATATGGTATGGTTTGCAACCGATGATCCAGAGATTTGCTCCCATCCCGCTAACTGCCTGATGGTACGAGTGGGTCCAGATGTACCTCTCTCCGATGTTGAGCATTTCGATCGTGTTCGATTCCACCAAAGATTCATGTATTAATAGGAGGTAGCTTTGCCATGAGCTCACAAGCAGGATTTATCTATGATTCATCAGAACTCCAATATCGCTTTCACGACTCTCATCCTTTCAATCAACAACGATTACTTCATACTCATCAGCTTTTATATCATACACAAGCCTTATCGCCTTCAGACTTAATAAAGCCTACCAAGCTTGATGAGCAAACGCTTCTCAACATACATACATCCGAATATGTATCGATGGTGAAAGCATTAAGTACGTCAAAGCCTTCAACCCAAGCTGTCTCACGAGCAGAGCAATATGGGCTCGGCATAGGCGACACGCCTTTCTTCTACGGGATGCACGAGGCTACAATGACTACTGTGGCAGGTTCAGTGACTGCTGCGGATCTAGTTATGTCTGGAGAGCGCAAACGAGCACTACACCTAGCTGGAGGGCTTCATCATGCTTTCCGCAATAAAGCTGCAGGCTTCTGTGTCTATAACGATGCCTCTGTAGCCATCGCACACATCCATGAGAAGTATGACGGTGCTCGCGTGCTCTACATCGATACGGATGTCCATCACGGAGATGGGGTTCAGGAAACCTTCTATACAGATCCTCATGTGTGCACATTCTCTATTCACGAAACAGGTAAGTATTTATTCCCCGGAACCGGCTATGCTAGCGAACGTGGAGATGGGCATGGTTTTGGCTACAACTTTAACCTCCCGATGGAGCCCTATACAGAGGATGAGTCTTGGTTAGATTGCTTTCAAGCAGCTATTCACAAGGTTACCTCATTCTTTAAGCCCGATATCATTATAAGTCAGCATGGCTGCGATGCTCATTATTATGATCCATTGTCACATCAGCACTGTAGCATGAATATTTATTTGGAAATGCCTAGAATAATCAAGCATTTAGCTGATATGTGGTGTGATGGCCGATGGGTGGCTCTAGGTGGTGGTGGATATGATATATGGAGAGTCGTTCCGCGTGCTTGGAGCTTGTTATGGTTAACGATGAATAATCATCCATTGATTGATCAGCTACGCGCTGATTCTACGATCCTATTACCACAACAATGGGTGTCTGAGCTGCAAGCTAATAGTCCGGAAGTATTACCCTTAACCTGGATGGACGATATAAAAGCCTGGGAAGGCGTTCCCAGGCTTCAAGAGATTAATGAGAAGAATGAACAAACCAAGCAATTATCTATGCTATATCTGCCCTCTTAAGTCCTTCACCAAATGTGCGACTAAACGATAAGAATGATCTGCAGCAAGCTGAGTGAATTCTGAGAAATTGATATGCGCGGAACCATCAGCCTTATCTGACATCGAACGGATGACAACGAATGGGACTTGATTCATCTGACATACTTGAGCAACAGCGGCACCTTCCATCTCTGTACATGCGCCCGATAATTCAATATGAAGCTGTTTCACCTTATCGCGGTCTGCAATAAATTGATCGCCCGACAACACTCTACCCTTTAATATTCGACCTCCAAACAATTGCTTACTAGCTTGATAAGCACGTTCTACAAGCTCAAGATCAGCCGTGAAAATCGAGGTGTCAGCATAAGGTATCACACCTCGCTCAAAGCCCAGTGCACTAACGTCCATATCATGCTGCATACAGTCCGTAGAAATTACGATATCACCTATGTTTAGCTCAGGATTTAATGCACCGGCAACTCCAGTAAACAGGATACAATCAACACCAAATCGATCAATTAGTATCTGTGTGCATACTGCTGCATTAACCTTCCCTACACCGGATTTGCAAAGAACAATAGGAACATCGAATAACAACCCTTCGTAGAAGGACATACCTGCCTGAACTACGATTGTCGACTGTTTTATATCTTGTTCTAAAAGTGATACTTCCTCAGCCATTGCACCTATAATACCTATCTTTGTATAAATCATTGCTGTTCCCTTGCTCCTTCACCGTAAATTTTGGCAAAAAAAAGCGGCTCATTCAATATGAGCCACCGTTTGTCTTAGTATGACTTCATGGGGTAGTATCACTCTGGAATTGGCTACCGTCTCTTTTTTCATTAATTTAGTTAATAGCCGCATGGATACCGCTCCAATATCATACATAGGTTGAGCAACTGTGCTTAGCAGAGGTCGCACCATCGACGCCATACGAACATTATCTACACTAATAATGGAAACATCCTCAGGTACTCTTAGTCCCTTATCCTGAATAGCGTGGATAGCACCGATTGCCATCTCGTCATTCGCAGCGAATATCGCTGTGGGCCTGTCCTGTAAATCCAGAAAATGCTGCGTAACCTCCAAACCAGATTCATATCGATAATTTCCGATGCGAACCAAATCCTCGTTGAAGGAAATACCTGCCTTCTCTAATGCATTCTTGTATCCTTGAAAACGAGCATAACCATTAGAGGGATCCTGCAATGTACCACTAATCATTGCGATATGACGGTGTCCATTCTGGATTAAAGTACTTACTGCATCCTCCGCCGCTCCGATATGATCAATGTCTACGGATGGGTATGTATCGCCTTCTTCAGTCGTCGCACAAAGCACGATGGGCACTGATGAGGTTTTGAACGCTTGAATATGATCTTCTGTGACTGCTCCACCCATGAAGAGTAAGCCGTCTACCTGTTTCTCAAGCAAGGTATTAATGACTCGGATCTCTTTATCCTTCTTCTTATCAGCATTACAGAGAATAATATTATAGTGATACATATTCGCGATATCTTCAATACCTCGAGCCACTTCAGCAAAGATTGCATTCGAGATGTCAGGAATAACTACCCCAACCGTCGTCGTCTTCTTACTTGCTAATCCTCTAGCTACAGCATTCGGACGATATCCAAGTCTCTCAATTGCCTCGAATACCTTCTTACGCGTCTGCGGTTTTACATTCGGATTGTTATTGACTACACGAGAAACCGTGGCCATCGAAACACTTGCTTCCCTTGCTACATCATAAATGGTTACAGTCACAATGAGTTCTCCCCAATATCAACATAATAAATTATGATACTGTAATTTAACAATTTTCGCAATGTATACCCATTAATATTCGAAAAAAAGCAGAAATCTTTTGAGATTTCTGCAAAAATACATGCTAATTCATCAAAACCGGCCTAGTAAGCTGTGTTAATCTACCCACTAAGTCATTTTCCCAATTTACATCATTCAAGGACCTCGATAGGAGTAACAAATCCAGAAGCTGGTCAATTCGCTCACCAACAATGGATTGTATAGGAATATGGACGAGTTCTAAATCAGAGGCCTTGGCAATGAGGAATGCCCACTCATTCAGCTCATTGAAATTAATTTTCTGTATTTGAGGTTGACTGCCAAGCTTGCTAATCAATAATGCCAAATCAGCTTTAACCCCTGTAAGAATTTCTGTGTGAAAGCACTTGCTGCATGTGTAGATAGGGACATTATCTATTTCCACATGTTTGGAATAAATAACCGTTCGAAGACGAATATCCATTGGTTGACCACAGCTACATTTCTTTAACACCTAACCACTCCCTCAAACCATACATTTGACTTGATAATGTATAATTCGAGACATGTAGGCATTATCCTCTGTGAAAGACCCTAGTAGATTATGGAATTTATTCAGTGAACATGAACATACGATTGCGAATAACAGGCGCTCTTACAACGATCATGGCTAAGACCGCACCGATTGTATCATTGCGAATATCTAATAAGTCGGGTGAACGGCCAGGTACAAATGACTGATGATATTCATCTGATATCCCATAGAGAACACATAGGATTACAACAATAAACGATATGGACATCCGATGACTGCCTATTGCCCACCAGATCAAGCACGCTAGAACAAAATAAGAAACGAAGTGACCTACATCGAAGCTTTCCAGCCAAGGGAACCATCGCTGAACCCAGGGCAGATAGGAATTTAGATCGCTCCCCGTCTGATGTGATAAATAGAAAATGACTGTCATCCATATCAAAGCTGGTAACCACCGATACCATTTAGTGATACTCAAGCTTGTTCAGCCAATAGCTTTACAAATGCATGTGTAAAAGCTGGGAGATCAGGAGGACGTCTCCCTGAGACGATATTCCGATCAACAACTACCTCTTCATCAACCCAAGTAGCACCTGCATGAATAAGGTCATCCTTGATTCCAGGAGTCGAGGTCATCGTGTAACCTTCGCATATTTTGGCTGAAGCCAGCACCCAGCCTGCGTGACAGATATGGGCGATTGGCTTCCTCGTTTCGTGGAAACGTCTAGTTAATTGTAATACAGATTCATATCTTCTTAATTTATCTGGAGCCCACCCCCCAGGGACGTATAGGCCAGCATAATCGTCTGCATTCACATCGTTGAAAGAAACATCTGACACTAGAGGTACGCCATATTTGCCTATATAAGTCGTATCAGCCTTCAGGGCTGCAATAACAACCTTGGCGCCAGCTTCTCTAAGGCGAAGAATGGGATACCACATTTCCAAATCTTCAAAATCATCATCAGTAAAAGCTAAAATTTGTTTGCCATGTAAATTCATAGTAAACCTCCAATGTAATTAATTAACACTTTTATCCATAAGTAAACGAATTTCTTCACCAGTCCTGCACATTAATATATCCTTTAGTAAGGTAGAGCATTGGGCCACATTTAAAGTGAGTAAACGATTCTTAACATCCAGTACAGCATGTGCAGACATACTAAAGTCTCGAACACCTAGACCAAGCAGTAAAGACAAGGCTTCAGGATCTCCAGCAATTTCACCACACACACTAACCGCGATACCATTGCGTTCTGCCGCCTGTATCGTCAATTGAAGCATACGAATAATCGCGGGGTGAAAAGGATCATACAGGTACGCAATATGATCATTCATTCGATCGACCGCAAGCACATACTGAATAAGATCATTCGTACCGATGCTAAAAAAGTCAACCTCTTGTGCAAGCCAATCCGCAATCATAACTGCCGCTGGCACTTCAATCATAATGCCAACTTGCGTATCATCTCTAAAGGGAATCCCCTCTCTGAGTAGCTCATACTTAGCCTCTTGCAGTAAGAAATTAGCTTCATGCAGCTCTTCCAAGGATGAAATCATCGGATACATAATTTTAATATTACCATATTGACTTGCTCGTAGAATAGCCTTGAGCTGTGTTCTGAATATATCATGACGATCTAAGGAGAAGCGAATTGCCCGATAACCCAAGAACGGATTGTCTTCTTCAGGAAAAGGATAGTAGTCCAGATGCTTATCACCACCGATATCTAGCGTACGAATGACGATAGGTCGTTCACCCATCATCTCTGCAACATTACGATATACCGTAAATTGATAATCTTCATCAGGAAAGGAAGTACGATCCATATATAGAAACTCAGTGCGGAACAATCCAACACCCTCGGCACCATTCTTTAAAGCCAGCTCTAATTCCTTCTCGGAATTAATATTGGCATTCAATTTCACTGTGATTCCGTCCTTCGTAATCGACGGAGACTGAGCTTGCTCAAGTAGCTTCAACCGATTTACACGAATTTGATGCTGTCTCTCCCGATATTCACCTTGGATAGAAGCGGATGGATCAATATAGACCATACCTTGATCACCATCAACAATAAGCTTATGTCCTGTGAGGATTGGAGCTACTAGGTTATCCTCTAGACTAATAACGAATGGAATTCCCATGGATCTAGCCATGATCGCGGCATGGGAGTTTTTTCCTCCTACCAGCGTTACTATTCCAAGCACAAGATCGGGATTAAGATGGGCCAGCTGTGAAGGCGATAGCTCTTTAGCTACAAGAATGAATGGCTGATTATCCTGAGGTAATGTGACATCTGGTGCTCCTAATAAATGCTGAAGTAATCGATTGCCCACATCTTTAATATCCGTACGTCTTTCCTTCATATATTCGTCTTCAATTAAATCGAACATCGATGTGAAATGATCGATGACCTCTTTCACTGCCACCTCCGCAGCTTTATACTGTCGTTTAATGATACCCTGAACTTCCTTCATAAACTCAGGATCATCCAGAATTGCCAAATGTGCATCGAAGATAGCTGAAGTCTCTTCACCTACAACAATGGTCATATCCCGCTTCATGTCTTCAATTTCGTTTTTAGATCGGTTGATGCCCTGATATAGTCGCTCGAATTCGCTAGCAAGCTGTGTTACATCAATATCTTTGTCTGGCACATCCCATTCCCAGCTAGGAAGAACGAAGGAATTTCCAATAGCGATTCCCGGTGAAGCACCTATGCCTTTTACGCTTAGTTGTCTATTCATTTGACTTCACCCTCACCTTCCCCTTCTCTTTATCCTTCTCCTTCAAGACGACTGACATCACAGATGCCTGGCCGAGCCTCACAGCCTTGAACGGTGCGAAGCTCCATGACTTCACAATATCTGAATTTGTAATTACCATTGGAGTTGCAAGTGATTTACTGTTCTGCTTGACCTTTTTTAGATTGAAGCGAAGAAGTAACTGTCCTGGTTCGACTTGCTCTCCTTCATTTACCAGACACTCGAACCACTTACCTTGGAGATGTATCGTATCAATTCCGACATGCAGCAGAATTTCCACACCTTCCTTAGTTCGTAAACCGATCGCATGCTTTGTTGGATAAATATGAACAACAACACCCGATACTGGGGATACAACCTCCCCACGATCTGGAAGGAACGCAACCCCATCTCCCACCATTCTTCCAGCAAAGATGGGATCGGGTACATCTTTAAGAGGTATCATGAGTCCCTGCATAGGTGCATGGAAGAGAACGGTGTGTAAATCCTTACGAATGAGCTTCATCATCTCTTCGCGAATCAACTCAGATAAGGTTCCGAATACAACTTGTACGTGTCCACCGCCAAGTCGAATAACTCCTACCGCTCCAAGATGCTTAAGAGCTGTCGTATCCATCTTCTTATCATTACGAAGATCCAATCTAAGACGTGTTATACAGGCTTCCATCTTAACTACGTTATGCTTACCTCCTATTGCTTCGAGGATAAGCGGCGAGCGATAAGGAATATCTCCTGCCCCTTCATCCAGAGGTGAGCCGTCCTCTCTTCCAGGTGTAGCCAAATCAAATCTACGAATAGCCCATCGGAATACCACATAGTAGACGAATCCATATACAAGACCAATCGGGATGATGAGCAGCCCATTATGGGACAAGTGCAAATTAATCAAAAAGTCGATAGCTCCCGCAGAGAATGAAAATCCATGATGAATATCAAGCAAGTAAACAATGAGCATCGATAAACCTGATAGCGCGGCATGAATGATGAATAATACAGGTGCAACGAATAAGAAAGCAAATTCGATAGGCTCAGTTACGCCCGTGAAGAAACAAGCCATAGCAGCTGTTACGAACGTAATCTTCACCTTCGGATGTAGATCTTCGCGAGCTTCATGAATGATGGCCATGGCAATTGCTGGTAGTGCAAACATCATAGTCGGGAATAAGCCTGCCATGTAGATACCCGCAGTTGGATCTCCCGCGAAGAATCGTGGTAGATCACCATGAACAATAATGCCGTCTGCCCGCTCGAATTCTCCAACTTGAAACCAGAATACATTATTAAGAATGTGATGAAGCCCTGAGGGTACGAGCAGTCGATGAATCATGCCATACAGGAAAACTCCAAACCCGCCCATATCAAGTAACAACGTCGAGAGTGTCGTCAAGCTACGACTTAACCAAGGACCTATATGTATGAACAGGTAAGAGAACAATAGTGAGGCAAAGCTCATGAACAGAGGAACGAACCTAGAACCTCCGAAGAATTGGATATATTCAGGGAATTCTATCGCTTTAAATCGATGGTATGACCAAGCAGATGCTATTCCAATCAAGATACCACCGGTAATATTGATCTTGAAGTCATCACCTAAGTAATTTTGAGTAACCTGTGTACATAGAAAATAGGCTAGCAAAGACGACATTCCCGCCATACCGGCATTCTCTGTTAAACCTAGAGCTACACCAATGGCAAAAATGATCGGCAAATAAGTGAATATGGTATTCCCACTCAATTGCAAAACTTCATCAAATCCTGCAAAACCAAGAGCTTCCCACGGAAGGTTGGCCAAGCCTAGGAATATGGATGCAGCCGGGAGAGCTATCATAGGAAGCATTAAAGCTCGTCCAAAGTGCTGCAAGTTGCCCATCCAATTCAAGTCCATTCACCCCTTTATACCTACTGATTGTTAAGGATATGTATAATATCTGAAGGCTGATGTGCAATGTATTCTGGATTTGCTTGGAGCAGATAAGCATGCGCATCCAATCCCCACGTTACCGCAATAATAGGGATTCTCGATTTTTTGCAGGCCTCTATATCCCGAACTTCATCACCAATATATACAACATCCTCATGTCGAAGCTTATTCCTCTTCATGAAGCTAGTAATCGAACGTGATTTACCGAACAACCCAGGTGATGCGATCACCTCATCAAAGAAAGTGAACTTCTGCACCTCTAACCATGCCCGTATATTGACCTCCGAATTGGAAGATAGGATCGCCATTCTGTAACCATCCTGATGTAGCTTCGTAAGCGTACTGAACATATGGTCAACAGGTGGTACATTCATCAGATGAAGTCGAAACTGCTTAAGAATTTCTATTGTAAATTCAGGAATCTTATACAAGGGAATCCCTATTTGTCGACATCTTTCCTTCATAGACAATTGACTCAATAGTTGAAATTGTTCCATTGTAATAGAGGGCTTATTATGCTTGGTAGCCATCTCATTGCCTAACCTCAAGAAGGTTTCGATCGAGTTAGCTACCGTTCCATCAAAGTCGAATAACAAAAATTTGTTCATACTAACAGGATCGTCCTTTCTAATTCTCATACAAGCGGATAATTAAAATGTACCACGATTGCTATCGTAATGGAAACCGCTTATAAAGGCTATCATAATGAAATTGGGCTTGTCTACTACTCTCTTAATCGGCACAGCTGCCATCGATGCCTATCTTGTCCCCACCAAAACAAATGTCAGCTGACCCATGGATTTCCTTCGTATTCGTATATCCGAACACAACGCAATAGCGCTTTGAATTGCTCATAACAGCCATGAATATCACTTATTACTAGCATTCTCAACGCTTCGCCCCCTTATTAAGTCCTACAAAGTTGTTATAAAGCTGTTACAATGATCGGATTATCTCTCGTGATGATCAAGGTATGCTCGAATTGAGCGACATGGCTTAGATCCGGGACCTGTAAGGTCCATCCATCAGCTTGCTGCACTACAAAATCTGCTCCTGTAGACAAGAATGGTTCAATCGTAATGACTTGCCCGTTCTTCAATACAGATTTATCCTTTGCATTATAATAGGGTAATATCTCGAATGGTTCTTCGTGTAGCGCCTCACCAATTCCATGACTGCAGAGATTACTGATAATGTTGTATCCGCCCTTCTTGGCTTCTGATTCTATGATGCGACCAATTTGATTAATTCTAATACCCGCCTTTAGGCTGGAAATGACCTTCATCATCGTCTGATAGGTGTAACTACATAACTGTGTGATCTTGGTATCTTGAGGTGTTAGTTGAAATGAATATCCAGAATCCGCATAGTACCCATCTAACTGGGCGGACACATCAATATTGATTAAATCACCTGGTTTAATCACGTAATCTCCGGGAATTCCATGAGCGACAACACGATTTATACTGATACAGGTATATCCAGGGAAGTTAATTTCCTTGGGTGCGGAAACTGCGCCATATCGTTTAAGGATGCTGCCACCTATCTCATCTAATTGTTTCGTAGTCATACCTGCAACAGTACTGTCTTTCATTTCCTGAATGGTTGTTGCTACAATTTTTCCGATTTTCGCTAATTTATCGATATCCTTCTGTGATCCTACTGTCATAACTCAGACCTCCAATAAGTTTCTATTATTAAAATGGAATGCACATTACTCAGTTGACTAAAAAGGTACAAACTTCAGGGGAAATCAAACGGTTTTATGGATTATTAGCACCTGAGCGGACAAAGGATATTCGGTGAAAAAAACCGAAATAACGAATCTACGGTCCACATAGCATACAGGGTATTAAACACATGTTGCACTCTCTGCAAGCTTCTTCATTTCAATATTCCTGTGTTCTAAGAATTTCCTCATATAATTTTTCAATACTAATCTTTCAACGATCCACCCAATTAAACCGAACGGAGCTTCGAAATGAAGCGTATCCTTCATCACTGTAAAACCTTCCTGCTCTTTGAATTCATGTATATGCCGCAAGCTCTTAAATGCACCCTTCTGCATTTCGTCTACGAACAAATGAGGCTGCTGAAATTCCGTAATTAAGGAAGTTAATGTTTGTCTGACACCGAAATGAGTCGCTTCGAAAGTGACAGTTTGTCCAAATCCTATCGGTCCTGATGTAACACCTTCTATCGCTTTCTCTCTTGTGTGCGACCATACGGTTAATGTATGTGTATCAATGTCCCTTGCTAATCGGAAACACGTTTCTATCGGCGCTGCAATTTTAATTTCCGTTTCAACTATGATCATCTCTATACAACTCCCTCTTTAACATCCGCAGAAAACTCAAAGATCAGTTCATAAAAATTCAAGTAATTCCATCATATGATTCATTCGCAAGGTTGGCTGTATCCCTCTTTGGTGCATCTTATCTATATCTGCTCGATAGCTGATAAATGGGATTCCCGCTTCTTCAGCGGTCTTACCATCGATCCAGGAGTCTCCTATCGATAGCCATTCATTAGGTTTAATGGATGCGAATCTATTCATCACATAGTGAAAGCCTGAGGGTGATGGCTTTAATGCTGTCATCTGTTCTCTGCCGACAATTAGCTCGAAGAATCTTGTGATTTCCGTGTTCTCAAGTGCTTCTAATGCTGCGGTTAATGAATTATTCGTAATCACGACAAGCGTGTATTTCTCATATAAGAATGTAAGAATCTCTTTAACCCCAGGCTCTAGTCCAGCATCTTTCATACCTAATAATTCATGCTGAGCTGTTCTTGCCATCATCGATTCATGGAGGGCATCGGATATTCCTAATGTACGAACATACTCAATTAATGTCGAGGTAGTATGCTCATGTATGGGGAAATCACTGGACAATAGGTTGCTCTGAAGTAGAAAACCAAAGATATCTGACTTCATTTGTTTAAAATCAATTTTTGATTGAATCAATGTATTATCCATATCAAAGATAATTCCTCTGATCATAATGTCTTCTCATAACAGACGCTAGATTCACAATCGACGTATTCCCCATATTTTTCTATGGATACAAATCCATGCTTCTTATAAAAATGAATGGCTTCAGTTAGCCGATCGCCGGTTTCGAGCTTAATCGCGCTATATGCGAATTCTCTTGCCTTATTCTCAAGCATGTAGAGAATTTTCCCTGCAATGCCATGTCTCCGATAGTGTGGATCAACATAGAATCGTTTAAGCTCGGTGTACTTCTCATCTAGTGGGCTGATTGCTCCACAGCCAACAGGTATATTCCCCAAATAAGCCATAACGAATATAATATTCTCAACCTTTGGATCATTAAAATCCACTTTGAATATCTCTTCTGGAGGGTATAACTCTTCCAGGTAAATATCAAGCCTACTAATTAATTGTGCAAGATCTGAATGAGTAGGTTTTACAATCTCTAATGTAATTTCATGCATAAACTTATTCCCTCTTCTCTAGTGCTTGATCAATTGCTATTCTTCAAGCTGTCTATGTATTTTTTGGGAGCCTTAGCCCCATTAAATTTTCTATGATTTCTTAATGGACCAAGAGGATGTAAAGTCGGGATCTACGATGATCTCGCCTGTTGTATTCAATTTGTATTCACCAGACTGTGCTGGTTGGAATGCATCAAAATCCAATGGTAATTTATATTCCTCTTGTTTGTCCTCACGTTGAACAACGATACCCTCGGTTGAATTAATTCTCATCACTCTCCCGTGGAGCTGGACGGTCTCAATCACATTATCGCTCTTATCGACGTAAGAAAGACCGATAATCACATATTTATAAAGAAGGCTCTTCATCTTGTACTCATCGACTGGAAATCCCAAGTGTATCGCCTCTTTTCATACATATAGTCTCACGGGATTCGCTGGGGCAGATGGGACATTGGCTTCCTTGAACCAACAAGCTTACTTCCCCCCTATTTTCACAGGAGTTATTCTTCTTGGGTGGTATCTAAGTTCCATAATCAAATCCAGAGTGAAATTAGTGTCGTAATAACAATTAAATCAAGGGAAGTCCTCATCCGAACAAGAATTAGTTGCGAAACTACAATTAATTCTAGGTTAGGACAGCCTTTTCAAGGTTTTTCCTTTGAATAAGTGTATATGGTTATTATTTTCACGAATTCCCACCTACAACTTGATTTAGTTGCATATATGCACTATTTTCGACAACCCATAAAAATTTCATCTCATCGATTAGCTAACCTCATCAAATGCCGTAAGGCTATTCACTTTCAATAAGCTACTGAAGCTTCTTATATCTATACCAATATGTATAAGCTTCTTTGTATCCAAGCTTTTCATATAGTTGGTTTGCGATCTCATTACTCTTCACGACCTGTAAGTAACTATCTGTTGCTCCATTCATCTTAGCCCACTTCAGCATGTTCAATATTAATTGTTTACCATACCCTCTAAAGCGATACGGACGATCTGTAACTATATCATAAAGCCCAACATAGTTTTGTTCAATAACACCAATTCCACAAGCTACAGGAATACCACCATCGAATAGTGTGAAAAAACCCTTCTTGAGAAAGGATTTGGATAGTATTTGTTTGGCTATATGAATCGTAGGTTCAGACAGGTTATTAAAATTAGCTAGAATATCAGACCATTCGTCAGTGATTTCTGAGTAGAACCTTACATTCACATTATGAGGAGCTTCTACTCGAGATAGATTTAGTGTCATAACTCTGGAAGGTTCTACGATTTCGTAATGTAAATCTGATAATAATCTATCTAATTTCCTCGGGGTAACAAATGGTGAGAGTTTAAAAATTGTATCCAAATTCATACTTGAATATATCGATTCACAATACAGAATCTTATCCTTGATCCTCTTGGATTCTCCCTTATACATAGGGCTGATCGAATTCGCTCTCTTCGTAAATCCATCTGCGAATTTCAAGAGCCAGCCATCATAAACGAAGCTCTGCAAGGCTGGCCAAGCATTCAGTGAATATTCCTCGATATTCTTGTACATCTCTACCACCGCACAATCCGATTTATATGTATTTCTTGAAGCCCTTAGCCACATGAGAAAAGCCTCTTTGCTCGAAAAATTCATGCGCACTTGTTCTAATCACATTACTCATGATTAGGATTTCTCGGCAATTATTCTCTTTGCAATGAGCTTCTGCATATTCGAATAGCTGTATACCTACACCCCTACCTTGAAAAGCTGGATCCACAATAAGATTCTCCATTATGGCATATGGACGATTTCCATACATGGCGTCCGGGCAGAGGCTTAACATCACCGTACCTTCTACTCTTCTATCCATTTCAAAAACAAGTAAAAAGTGATTGGGATCTATCTTGATCTGATCGATTCTTTCATTAAGCACCTTTATTTCATCATCATCTGGAATTAATATCTTGTATAACTCTTCAATACGCTCTCTATCTCGTTGCTCTGCTTCTCTGATCATGAATATCCTATCCCCCTTCATATTCATGTTATCAACCTTATAAATCTACAGGCTGTTCCAGAGAATATAGCTCATCCTCTAAAGCATCCAGCTTCAATTTCATTAGCTTCCTAGCATCCGATATAGCCTGATTGTAGATAACAGGTCCGAGCTCCTTCAGCATGAAATCTAGGATAGATTCCGCAGCAATAATCCCGATTTCCTCTGATCTTTCATCAAGGAAGAATTCTTGAACATGCTTGGTTAATACGTCCTTATGCTCCTTAGGCAGTTTATATATGATCAATATGGATACACTCCTACGAAAATATTATAAATATCATTGCAATTAACTCTACCATGTCTAAGCTCCATTGGATATTAATAACTGATAATATGACGAAAGTTTTCAATGGATAGATGCGCCAGATGAGGTGCTCTTCTCACATGATTGTAATAACTGTAAGTGAATTTAAATTGGTGTCCATAGTCCCAATCCATCTCCCCATGATCCTTATTCCAGAATGCTTCTTCGGTAGGTACATAGGCCGCCTGTGGAGATACATGTAAAGGAATGCGGTCTATAGGGGAAATTAATCTCATCGTGTCGCCTAGTAATAGATCTCGGCTTGTTCGTAGAACCTTAACTATCTTCAATAATTGAGGTACTCCCTTATGGAATAATGAAGGATGACCAAGATCGTATAGAATGTTCAAGCTATGTGAGAATGTCAACATGTGACCGATTAGATCATGATGAGCCTCAGCTCGATAAATGACTTTGAATTGTGACAATTCACTGAGAACAAATTCAGATAAATCGGTCGCACTATGTATGCTTGGAAATTGATCATTGGCTTCTAGCTCCAACCGTTTCACTTCAGAGGCAGAATAACCTATCCATGAACGTCCAGGGATTGTTCTTTCGAATGAATGTATGAGTTGTTCAAGACTAGTCAGATCGTCCTCTGATCCCCAGCTTCCAAGCTCTCGGATCGCCAATAAACTCAAAGCAGCGTATATGATATTGTGACCTACCCAATGCAGCTGATCCATCGTCTTTTCTAACGCCATTAGGATTACTCGCTCTGTTATTAGATAATCTAGTTGATGTAGCATAAGTTTATCTTGAGAAAATTCGTGCTTGAGTAGCATCGCGTTCGATTGTGCAATAACCTTAGTGGCAATAGCTATGGGCAGTTGATTTTCTTTAACAAAAAAATAACTTGCAATGGCCGCTACTCCATAGTGTGCATGCCAAATATCACCTGACTCTTCCTTACATTGAGCGACAACCGACAAGCCTCTTCTTAGAATAGACATATCGTACATTCATATCACTCTTTCTGATAAGTATATTTGATCCCCAACCTGAACGGCTCCTGCTCTTACTACATCCGCATACATACCAAAATTTAAATTCATATCCTCATGTACCCTTTTTAGTAGAGTTGTATCGCGTTCTAGATTGTCTGGATCAATCGTGATCATGGCGCAACGCTCGCATAAAGATTGTATGGATAGCTCTGCATCCCCAATTGTTATCCGTTTGTCGATAAAGAATGAATCGTTGTTGTTAAAATCATCATATAACTTGATGATGAAGTTTGCTCTAAAGCGTCGGCTATCTACGGGCTTTCCCCATAATTGCTCGATTCTCTTCAGGGATTGATCAGTAATTATTAGTATACCTCCATCGTCAACTGCCAGCCGATTCTGCGATAATAAACTGAAGCGCTCCATGGATATTTTCTGGTCTGTGAAGGCCTGTATTTCCTCTAATAATCTGTCATTCCATTCGTGCTTTCGTCCATCTGGACCTATTATCTTAACTTTAGGAAATTCATGGGTGGATAATTCATGGTCACATTCAGCTCGGTAACATAACATCTCAGGAATTTGTCGTGCAGTGATATACCTAGACCATCCTTTTTTTGTAGTGTCAACGAATGCATGACTTCGATCACCAAATAACCCATAGGATTCAAGTGTGACGCTATTCAATTTTTGTCCTGCAAAGGATTTAACCGGATATCGATTGATTTGTGCAATTTCACCTATGGGTTTGACATTCATTGTTAATTCAATCTCCTTACCATCTAAATTACTTTATTCTTCTTCGTATGTTACTTTTTTAGAATACTATACGGATGTCGATTGATAATTCTCTCCTAAACACTGCTTAGCTATGTAGAATATCTGTCCCATATGTTCTGAGTAGTGGGCAGCACACTGATGGAGCATGTCAAGGTTTGTCCGTTGCTTTCCTCTTACTGTTTGGAATTCGTCTAGCGTTTCATCTGAAATATCCTCAACTACATTGATTATGATTTGTAAGGTGTGCTGTATGATTAATTTGGCTTCAGATATTGTCATGAATGCTTCTGTTCGTTCTTTAACTTGATCCAGAGTAACTACTTCATTCAAAATTCCCATCCGTATCCGTCTATGCATATTCCCCTCAATGTGTCTAATTAAATCAGGTATGCTATGACTGTGATCATTAGGTTTCCAATTTAGTTGATCTTCATCTAATTGTTCTATTGCCTTGAGTGTGCGTCTTTGGATTTCTTCAAACTTCTTTGCAAGCCATACCCTATTAAAGTCATACTTCATTGGTCGTTGTTCTACAGTTATATGTTGTGTTACTAGTTCAATTAAAGCTGGGTAGATCCCAGGGTAAGTCAAATTTTCAGGAATGTGTTCAAATGCTCGTATCTCACTCATTTCGAAGTCAGGAAGCTGATCAAACTTATTCACCATAGATATATATAGTTGTCCAAAGCTCTCAGTTTTGTCGTCTACATGGCTAACGGAATAGATAGAAACAGGTATTATTGAAAAATCTATCGCTCCTGTTTCTTCGAATAGCTCTCTACTTGCAGATTCATCAAGAGATTCACCCTTCTCACGGTGGCCCCCAGCAAACTCCCAGGTTGTTCGGTCCTTGTGCTTGGATAAAACCCACTTATTCTGATATCGCACCAAGATGACAACATACTTAATAAGAGAATCAGGAATAGCTCCGAAATCGTAAAATCTAACATCCATTAAAATAGCCCCTTAGATTTGTATTTGAGTTATTTATAGTGAGTATGCACTTAACTCAGTTGAAAGATGGTTAGAGGAAATAATTTCCGTTAAACATCCTGCGCTATCTGAATTTTACTTAATAGTGGAAGAAATTTCCGTTAGGAGATAGATTTCGACTTATAATCAAGCTATTATGAGTGCATAACGGAACTTTCTTCCGTTAAACAACTTACGTTTGTACGGTTTATTAATTTAACGGAACTTCTTTCCGTTAAGGCTTGGTTAGTGACTCCAAAGTTAAGTGCATACTCATTTTAATTATTAAAAGCACCTTCATCACATCATATGACTTCATTCCTTACTAAATTTATATAAATTTCCATTCTTATCATCACAATGATCATATTCGAGAACCCAATTATCAAATTCTGTGGAAGTCATCCACTTCTTCTTCGGTCTGGATTGGTCGACCTTATAGTGTCTAATTAGACCGATTGTCTTCATAGCATACCTCAATCATTGAATGGAATCCTGACGCTTAGTGCCTTAGTTGATTGTACCAAAAAAAGGTAATCAAAGACATCAAAAACCTACTAAACTTTATATTATAATAGTACTTTCAATTTCGTTATCTTGCTATAATACTCTAAAAATCGTACAAATGATCATGACTGAGGGTATACTATTCCTGGAGGTGAGCTCTTCGTGAAACGATCGTTAATCGAGACAATGACAGATAAACAATGGCAAGCCATCATCAATAATGATATTTCTTACGACGGACAGTTCTATTATGCTGTAAAAACTACAGGTATTTTCTGTCGCCCCTCCTGTAAATCCCGAGCACCTAAGAGAGAGAATGTTGCCTTATTCATGACAGCCGAGCAAGCGTTGTCTTCACACTATCGTCCATGTAAGCGATGTAAGCCTACTGGCCATCGATTGCCTGATGTTGAGTGGATAACCTTGGTAACAGCGTATATCGATAATAATTACATGGATCATCTGACACTTGGTATTCTTGCTGAGATCAGTCATGGTAGTCCATTTCATCTACAGCGGACATTCAAGAAAGTCATAGGCATAACCCCAGTGGTTTATATTCAGCAACAACGGATTGAGCATGCTCAGAGACTGCTAAGATCTACAGATCAATCAATAACCGGTATTGGCCAAGTTGTAGGATTTGCGAACACACCCTACTTCATAACCCTATTCAAGAAGAAAACTGGCATAACGCCTACAAGTTACCGTCAGCTTCAGATACAGAATATGAAAGGAGCATTCAATTATGAGTAAGAGAGCGATCAATTGGACTCTATTCACATATGAGGATTGGAATATGCATATAGCCGCTACAGCCAAAGGACTTTGTTATGTTGGCTCACAGAATAAACCATACGAGGAATTGTACGCCTGGACAACATCTCGGTTCCTTGGTTGCATACTGCTTCAAGATTCCGATAAACTGCAGCCCTATACAAGTGAGCTTATCGAATATTTGCAGGGCGTGCGCAAAAGCTTCTCATTGCCCTCTGACTTCCAGGGTACACCCTTCCAATTGGCTGTATGGCATGCATTAAGAAGCATCCCTTATGGAGAAACAAAGTCATACTCGGACATTGCAGCACAGATTAACAAACCATCAGCAGTGCGCGCAGTAGGAACGGCTATTGGAGCAAACCCTGTATTGATCACAGTTCCTTGTCATCGTGTGATTGGTAAGAATGGAGCACTAACCGGCTATCGAGGTGGTATCGAAATGAAGAGTATGTTATTACAATTAGAACGGGATGCTTATGATGCGAAGTGATATAGTGTACCTGATCAAAACTCCGAAGACACTACTTAATAAAGGAACTGGCTTCTTATCAGGCTATAGCCACACATTAAACCCCTATACAGGTTGTTCATTCGGCTGTTCTTATTGTTATGTACGTCGAATGCCGGTTTCTACCTTTCGTAACTCGGAATGGGGAACATGGGTTGATATGAAGCGGGGTGCCGCAGAGGTTTTCTACAAGGAGCTTCATAGAGCCAAGTCCAAAGGACCAGTAACCATCTTCATGTCCTCGAGCACCGACCCTTACCAGCCCATTGAGTACAAGGAACGAATTACTCGCTCATTACTTGAGGTTATGACTAACGAACCACCCGACTTCTTATTCGTCCAAACCCGCAGCCCGCTTGTTCGAAGAGATATAGATCTGTTATTACGTCTTGGGGATAGGGTTCGTGTAAGTATGACAATTGAAACCGATCTCGATGATATCCGAAAATATTTTACACCCAATGCTCCTCCTATACATGCTAGGTTGAATACTTTGCAGGTATTAGTTGAGGCTGGTGTACCTACACAAGCAACCATAGCTCCTATGTTACCGAGCAGTGAGCGGTTTGCGGAGAGGCTACACTCCATCGTTAATCGTATTTGTGTGGATGATTACTTTATGGGAGATGGCAGTGGGGGAAAACGTACGCGAAGCCTAGGAATTGAAGCACTATATACAAAGCTGGGACTGGAAGAATGGTACCATCCAGATGCTTATAAGATTGTCCTAGAGCGACTGAAGCAGGTGTTCTCCGAAGATCAGCTCTTTGTCAGTCAGAGAGGGTTTGAGCCTTAAGTTCTGCGCTACATGTGGATATAAATTCGAAATACACCATCCCTTGCGAGAAGAATGTCGATTTCCAATCAAGCTCCATTAAGTCATTTAAGCAGAGCGTCGCCTTTCCACCCCAAGTAGAAACTTCAAGTGTAACCTCACCTGTCAGCTTATTCTCCGTCATACCCGTAATAGTTACCCAGTGTCGCTTAAGTACACGAGGTTTAACTACACCAGTAAGAGGACACTTCCATTGCATATCTACCTTGTGAAACATATTCAGAAGAGCAATCGGACAGTCTTTATCCAGACCCTTCTTGATATAGTTGACCGCATTGTCTAATGTCAGTTTCTCATTAAACCTATTCGTTTTTATAATAATTCCCTTGCTTAGCGCATATTTCTCCACACCAGCGACGAATTTATCTACATTTGTAATACCTAATGAAGGAATCCCAACCCTTGATGCTTTTTTATCACTGTATATGTTCCATATAGGTATTTCTCTGGGTGTAACATACTGATAAATTTCTCTCATAAATTCCGAAAAATCCTCTTGCGAAATATGCTCGCTATTGTATCCATACAATTTAGAAAGCTCGGAATTATTCGTTGCCATGTACGCTAGAATATTAGCAGCAGCTATAGGGCCACAACCCCCGAAGCTTTGGGTAAACCTGTCAAACCATTGTTGATGTCCACCAAAGAAAGTAATACCACTTCCTCCAATGATCTGCAGAAAACTCACTTTTGAGAGTGAAGCTGTTATACGATTGTCTGCATTCATGACCTTTTCATACCTCGAATTAATTTTTTAGATTCTATATCCACGCGGAGAGACTCCGTAATTTTCTGCAGAGCTTTGTTGAATGTGAAATTGTCTAGTGAATTGTTCTGAAGATAGGCCATTGTTGGATCAGGCAGCTTCACATAACAGATGGATATTGCCCACGCCACCGCCATCTTGACATAATATCCCTCATGCTTGACGTTGTCTAACCGCTCTAGCACTAATTGAATGTAAGCTTCATCCGAGTAATAAACCAGGAGCATGACCACCCCATAACGAATGTAATATTCCTGATTTGAAAATAGATATGACTGTATGAAGTTCCAGACTCTTTCCTTATTCAACCGAGTAAATTTCAATCCTATACAGAAGCTATCGCATACAGACCAATTGTCTATTTTCGGTACAAAGTCAACAACATAGTGTAAGACTTCTTCAATATCCGTTTTCACATAACCAATAACCATACCTTGAAGCATGATCTCCTCAAAATACTCTTTGTCTGCATTTTTAAGATAATTACGCCATTCTCCCTTAGCTAATAAGCGAGCCATCTTACGTAATTCAGGAAGTCGAACACCCAGAACATTGTTAATATTCGGGATCAACGCTGCAGAAAACTTTCGGTAATCCTCATCAGATAATGTAATTAATTGTTCTCTAATCGACTTCTCCATCATACCTTCACCTACTCATTAGAAATTTCCCACAGATATAACGAGGCAATAGAACCATAAGGAGAATACGTTTGTCGATACTGATCAAATTGCACCTTCGTTAGGGTACCAAGACCATATAACTTCATCATTCCTCGACGTATGGCAATATCGCCCCAGCTCACCACATCTGGTCGTTCCATCGAATTAATTAGTAGCATCTCCGCTGTCCATTGTCCAATACCTCTTAATGTAATTAGCCTCTTGATTACCTCCGAATCTGACAGTTCGTGGAGCTCCTCTAGATTAAATTCACCTGCTGTTATCATATTGGCAATCTGACGAATACACACTGCTTTCTTCATCGTCATACCACATGCTTGAATATCATCGGGTGCCTGCCTAGCTATGTTGCAAGGCGTAATATCAACAGACAATGCCTGCAATCTTGTCCAAACGGTTTGAGCAGCTTTAACAGAGATGAGCTGTCCTATAATCGTATGAACAAGTGCAGCGAAAAGGTCAGGTATAATAACCCGCTCCACCTTGCCCAATCGTTCCATTGCTACTCCAAGAGTTACATCCACACTTTTTAGATAATTGATTTTATCTTGTCCATATTCATAAAACTTTGTTTTAATTTAGATCAAATCCTCTTCTTATATATGAGTTACATTTGAATCACTCCTCCAGTTTTTCAGGAAGACCCTTCTTATACATCTCCAGACTATCTGTATGGCTCTCCAGTACTTCTATAATATCTGGATGGGGTTCAACGTAGTTTGTTCGGTAATTTACTTCGTCATATTCCGGTCTTACAGGAAACGCTAGCATTTCTTCATCTACAGAAAATTGAGCATTGATTCCTTCCTTATTACCTCTCGCATCCAATCGAATCCACTTATCCAATTCACTAAGGTACACCGTATTTAATGCATGTATACAAAAGCCATCCTCAGGCTTGTCGTACAAGGTTATCCTTTGGTAGCTAATACCCGCGGGGATATCCATCCCTCGACATATTGCTGCGAGTAAATGTGACTTGGCATAACAAATGCCATGCTTCTTCTCGAGTACATCCGAAGCTGTTCTTGTAACTTCTCTGCCATTCATATCATAAGAATGACCGATATGATCGCGAACAAATTCAAAAGCTGACTTAACCCGTTCAGACTCAGATGTGTTTTTCTCTAGTAATAGTTTAATAATAGTTTGTATCTGGGGATCATGGTAATTCATATACGGCGATGCTTCTAAGTATGGCTCCAATGATTTACTATCTTCCATCAGATTTAATACCTCCAACTTGAGTTTTAGACCAATTCTCGGCTAGCATACCGTCTTCGTCCACCTGATATGAGAACATAGGTATCCTCCCCCAACGTTTACAACTATTCGATAATGTACTCCATCCTTCTACTTCTTGTACTCATCCCTAAGGATTGGTAGAACTCTATTGCACCTGTATTAAATTCAGCTACACTGAATTCAATATCCGTTGCTGATATTTCTTTGGCATACTCTATTAGAAATTCAAATATCATTTTGCCAATACCCTGACTACGCTTCTTCTCGTCAACACAGAAATCATCGATGAATATATATTTCCTCTTTTGGAATATCGGTCTATACGCAGCTTCATCAATCCTAATAATGGTATACGCATCAAGCGTTCCATCTGTGGGGTGTACGGCTACAATGACAGCGGTTTGCTCTTCAATTAATATCTTCCTGTAATACTCTATTCCCATCGGGTTATCATATGCAGCATAAATATCTGGTCGGGCAATAACATGCAGCTGATGGATCTGTGATACTAATCTCGATACGCCTTCATAGTCTTCGATCTGAGCAAGTCTTACTAGATGTGGCATATTTATCATCCTCGTTCATTCATATTCTAGGCTTGTGCAATTGTTGGGTGTTTCATGTCTAAAGTGATATTCTCAGTTAATGGATAAATGAAAAATGTATCCTCTGATTCATCATAGGATTTATTCATATTCGAATCAAGGTCACCTGGATGAAAGTGAACGTCTACTAAATCTACACCTCGCATAGGAAGCAGTTTTATAAGTGTATTTAAGTTCAAAGTTTGAGGGCTAACGATATCGTAAAAATGAAGGACATGATTGTCCTGCTTGAAAATCACAACAAACGTTCCAGATTATCGAATAAGACTTGGGCATAATTATTAGACATAGGTGTGAAATCATCAATATGAAATTCAGCTTTTATAGATCGCACATTCTGACTCATCTCATCCATAACAATCCCCTCACCCCATATGGAATTTTTCTCGCTTTTTAGTAGCTCCTTAAATTCTCTCATATTGATATAAAATAAACCTGAAATTTCACTCGTTTGCATGTGATAATCCTCTAATGATTTATTACACTGAAGGATGAAGATATGATTAAATTCGCGATCAATACACTGCTCCGAGATGATATTCTCCTCAGCTACGATTCCACAAGAAGTTAATTCGGTGAATGAGACGATTACCCCTAGCTCTTCTCTCAATTCACGAACCCCATCGGCTACGGTTTCACCAGCTTGAAGATGTCCTGCACATGATATATCGAGAAGTCCTGGATATGTATCCTTGTCCCTGTGACGCAGCTGAAAGAGGAGGTTAGTCTCACCATGGGTAGATTGCCTTACAATCCAGCAATGAAATGTTTGGTGCCATAGCCCTCTAGCATGCGCATTTACTCGACTATCCGTTCCGATCACGACCATCTCTTCATTAAGAATATCGAGCATCTCTGATTCTGACATGACTTATTCCTCCGTTACCTGCTTATCTACTCTATATCAATTGATGCACCAGAGAGGGGCAAATACTACCTATTGACCTATTGCGAAGTGTAGTTCCTAATTTGCTCCAGTATACTGTAGTTCTTTGCTCTAGGCTATCAACGATAAAAAATACGCCATTTGGCGTATTTCCTTATGTATATTCGGTTTTAATTTCGTCTGCAAGCTAAATGCACATAATTTTATTTTGAGTAACTTCGTGGTGGAAAGCCTGCTGTAAAGCAAAGGAGATAGTCGATTATTTCCACTATCTCACTTCGCCAGAGTCACTTTTAGGTCCTGTTAGTCGATTATTTCGACTATCTCACTTCGCCAGAGTCACTTTTAGGTCCTGTTAGTCGATTATTTCGACTATCTCACTTCGCCGCAAGTCGCTTTATTGGATATTTGAAAGTAACCTAGGTTAGGATTAAGAAACTGGCTGTTGAGCTGAATACAAGACTCTCCATTAATTCACTTTAGGGAATAATCTGTTATAATCCTATCGTCGTAGTTTATAAGTCCACTACCCTTGTTTCATCAAGCCCTCAGCTGTGCGGAAAGCCAAGGCCAGAATCGTCAATACCGGGTTAACCCCGCCATTGGTGACGTGAACGGAGCCATCGCTCACCCAGAGATTGTCGTAGCCATGTATGCGCCCCGAAGGATCGGTGACGGAATTCGAAGGATCATCACCCATGCGCAGTGTTCCCGCCTGATGCTGCCCAGCACTAAGCCCACCACCTGGGACAGTTTTCCAAACCTGTCGCGCCCCAGAGGCCAGAAGCCACCTCTCCGCCTGCTCACCTAACATAGTCGCGGCTCGAAGTGACTCTGGATGAACACTTCCAGAGAGCCCCGCAACGGGTATACCGAAGCGATCCTTGACCGTCCGCGAGAGCCGAACTCTGGACTCGGCGGTTGGGATCTCCTGGATTGGACCTTGAATTTGGCTAGTACGCAGGAAACTCTCACGCATCGTTACCTTACCCGCAGCCCCCCATCGTGCTGAATCCGGCGCAAGCGCTCGGTACCAATGAGTGAGCGGCAGCCGGGTAAACTCATTAGCGAGAAACCCACCACCTATAATCCCACTTTCGTTGCCATGGTCAAAGCGGAATGTGGCAATGCTTACCCCTGGACCTAAACCATCTTGAACAGGTTCATCAAAGAGGCCGTAGGCACCTGCGTAGACATGACCCTGAAGGTTCCTTCCTACTTGTCCATTCCGATTGCCTATCCCTTGTGGTTCTAAATCGGTTGCCGAGTTAAGAAGAAGTCGTGCACTTTCGATAGCGCCCGCAGCAACCACCACGTGTCCTGCTCGCACTTGCCGACGTTGAATCGAGCCCGCCACTTCTTGAACAAGGCGAACCCCAGTTGCATGTTTACCTCCCTCAGTATCGATCCGCTCCACCATCGTATCGCAGATCAGATCGCAGTTGCCGGTAGCAATAGCCCTTATTAGCATCGTATTATGCCCGCCATTCTTGCTATCGGTTGGGCAGGCAAATCCGACACATTGGCCGCACCGCCCACAGGCAGGTCGACCGTCACGTTCTACCGAGTTGATGAGGAGAGGAACCGGTCCCACATCCCATCCCAGCTTAGCTGCCCCCCGTGCCAAGTATTCTGCTTCCAAGGTCATCGGTAGTGCTGGCATTGGATAAGGTTGACTTCTCTGTCCGCGTTCAGTGTGGGCATTCCCGTCACCAGAAACGCCTATTTCCCACTCAGCCCTTACGTAATAAGGTTCAAGATCATCATAGCGAATCGGCCAATCGCTCAGCGAACTCCCGTCTGGAACCCCGTAGCGAGTAGCCATACGAAAGTCATCCGGATGAAATCGCCACGCCTGTGCGCCGTATACGCGAGTTCCTCCGCCCACCGTCATCGCGTTATTATGATAGTCTCCTTCGAATGGTGCGGTAATCCGCTCATCACCGCTCACTAATATTATCGTACGAGGATTACCTTCCAAATCTGGTCCCGTATTATGACCGTATTTGCTTAAACGATGGTTACGCAAATGATCTTTGCCGATCTGATTGTATCGAAGCCAGCTTCCGCGCTCAACGACAAGTACACGAAGTCCCGATTCACAGAGCACAGCCGCTGCTACTGAGCCACCAGCTCCAGCTCCCACGACGATAACATCATAATGATCTCGAAGCTGGTCAATGGTACATTGCGGTAAATCAGTTTCTTGTGTGGGAGCATGACTTCCCGAGACGGAGTCCGGACGAAAACCGATCATGTCCCACGATTTGCCTTCTCGATTCCCGCCAGCCTCAGGACTTCCATAATAACCTTCAATAACCAGAGACAATAAAGTGTCAAAGAAACGTTTTGACGATACGGGCCAGTCCCGAGCATGATCAAACTGGGCGTCATGCAACAGTTTGTCTTTCGCAATATCCGACAGTTCCACAAATGCTTGGCTATGGAGACCCAATGCTTGTAAATCCAATGCAATTAATCCAGGTTCGATCAAATCCCTCCAAGTAGCACGATCCTCGCTAGCGCGATGATTCAGATATGTCAGGACTCCCCCTCTGATGCGGATGGCCAAGCATCCTCCGGAATCATTCGGTTTGCGACCGCTTCTAAGATAGGAAGAAGCTCTCTCGATATATTATTCTGATTATCGGGTTTCATCTGCATAAGTTCTCCAATTTCATAATGTTTTAGTTTACTCTATCATACCATGCTTAATTGCTCGTTTCTTAACCTATAGAAAAAGAAGCTTCCGTAATGCAAGCTCCTCAAGAATCGTGTTCAGCTATATTGATAAATAATCGTATTACCTACTTAGAATTTATTAATTAATCGACGGACCTTTGATGTCTTAGCGAAGGCTGCATATATATCTGGATGGGTTAATTGTACAGTTATTTGCTCTCCATCATTGTAATCAGTCACTTCACCGTGTAAATCATACAACAACCATCTAATCTCACCACAAGTATGTCCGTAAGATTGAATACGGTCTAGAATTTGTTGTTTAATGAGTACTATCGTTTCTGTAAGAGCTGTACCTTCAGCCAATTCCAACACGTGAATCACATGTTGCTTCGTATCGAACGCTACATTAACACCCTCAAAATCTCCGAAATGCAAACTGAATAAATGAACAACCACGTTCCCACTCCTTTTTTAACGCAAAATAAAAACACAAGAGAATAAACTCAAGTGCTCATAAAAAAGATCACAAGTATTAATTCCTCTCTAATCAACGCTTACGAGGTTAGCTGTCGGATTCGGGCCTACTAAGTAGCCCTACCTTAAAAAGGATTCACCCCTTGGATTGATTAAATCCATATGGTTCCCCCGTGCCTAAATGGTTTCAGCGATTTAGAAATTTGAAACTATTTTCAATATTATAATAGTTGTTATCTTAAGAAAAGTATAATACTTTTTTTCAAAAATATAAAATAATCTGAACTCCCCTATATACACTGTCAATACCTCTGAAAATTGGAAAAATCGGATTAATAATGTGATTCAACTATATCAAAATCATTATAGTAAATCACTTCACTGAGATATTTACACCCTTTTATACTCTTGTAAGTGGCTCTTGCTTCCTCTTGATTATCGAACTCAAACATTTGAATATTCTTTTCTAAATGCACCGTAATGACCCACATAATTATTCCTCACTTCATTTTTTTATTTTTAAAACTGAACCTTCTGAAAATTACTGATAAATAGAATCAGTTTTTTCATTTACTGATTTTCACCATTGACAACA
>DFZX01000106.1 GCA_002383695.1 Caryophanales bacterium UBA4045 | reverse complement strand
AATGGGTAGCCTCCTACCCGATTTATAGGTGAATGGAGAACTTACATTTCCATTATTCTGATTATTAGATAGACTTTATACTGGACAAAGAACATATGTTCCTATATAATAAGGATATAGATATACATCGTGGCTATTACTTCATCCTATTCATTGTATTGGAGTGATTAATATGGAAATTTCCGCATTATGGTTATCGAAGCAGGAGAAAGTGGAAGTTGAAGCGATAATTGACTTAAACCCTTCTAGTAAGTACAAAACCCTGAGCTTTAGAGCTAAGAAGAAGGATGGATCGATCATCGTGATCGAACGCCATGATATTATCCTCGATGAAGAACAGATCCTCATCGATGAGCTTGCGGAAATCTTATACCATAGTAAGCTTCAATCACAGCATGAGCGGTATTCATTTATTATGAAACAATTTATCGTCAGAGGTGTACCTTACGTGAACAGACTTGGGATACGCAAACCACGGATGCATCATCAAGTTTCATTAGATTTATTTGGTGTTGGTTAATCGTAGGTACTTACTTTCTGATAAGTAACTATCCTCTTATACAGTTCTTATATTAATTTATTACATCTTATATAATGAATAATGAGTATGGGAATCGTAAACCCTGTACCGATACGTATAAGATGGAGGTAGACAATGAACTATCGAATTCTAGGTAAGACTGGATTGGAGATTTCAGAGGTTGGTTATGGCGCATGGGGCATTGGTAAGACTGCTTGGATTGGTGCATCTGATGATGAATCGATCCTTGCGTTGAACCGCTCTATTGAACTTGGACTTAATTTTATTGATACGGCGCTTGGTTATGGTAACGGTCATAGTGAGAAAATTGTTGGTCAAGTTATACGAGAGCATCAACAACCGATCTATGTCGCTACAAAAATCCCACCAAAGAATAGTCAATGGCCTGCCCGAACTGGTATTAGAGCGGAGGAGACGTTTCCTGCTGAGCATGTTATTGCTTCAACAGAGATAAGTCTACGAAACCTTGGATTAGATACAATTGATGTTCAACAATTTCATGTGTGGTCTGATGAATGGGTCGACCAAGGTGATTGGTTAGAGGGAGTAAGGAAACTCAAGGAACAAGGGAAAATTCGTTTCTTTGGTGTATCCATTAATGATCACCAGCCTAACAATGCAATAAAATTAATAGAAACAGGTGTCGTTGACACCGTTCAGGTCATCTATAATATCTTCGATCAGAGTCCTGAGGATCAGCTATTAGCTGCTTGTGAGAAGCATAACGTGGGAGTGATCGTACGCGTTCCATTAGATGAAGGTGGCCTAACTGGGGCAATTACACCAGAAACAACATTCGACGAGGGTGATTTCCGTAATGGTTACTTCCGCGGGGATCGTAAACAAGATGTATATGATCGAGTTCAGAGGATCGTTTCTGATCTTCAAGTTTCCACGCAAGATATTGCTGAAATTTCACTCCGATTCATTCTCAGTCAGTCGGCTGTGTCAACAGTTATTCCAGGTATGCGTTCGATACGCAATGTTGAACGTAATATGAAAGTTAGTGATGGAGTAGGCTTGTCAGGCGAACAGCTTCAGCTTTTAAGAGCTCATCGCTGGATTCGTGATTTCTACAAAGCATAAGTAGTCATAATATAGTAAGAAGAAATGAATAATCAAGAGAAAGCCATGCTACAAAGCATGGCTTTCTTTTGATTATTACCATTATTCATCATCTATTTTACATAGCGGTGATTTCCGATCTCCTTGACCAATGTTCGTTTGCTCCAGGAGCTACCTGTAGTTACCTTTGGATTATAGAAGAACAATGCGCCAACTACATTAATCTCACCGTTCCATACCTCTTCGGCTGCGAGAAGAGAACTCTTATTCGGTTTACTCTTATCCAACAGTCCATTATGTGCAGGTGGGAATTGTCCTTTCTGATAAATCACACCTTTAATGGAATCTGGAAATCGATCGTCGTTCACTCGATTCATAATAACACTACCAACAGCCTTCTGTGACTCATATGATTCATAACCAGCTTCTACCTGTATAATTCTTGCGAGTAACATATAGTCTGGATTTTTTTCTAAATTGACGGATTCAACTTTAACAGCAGGTGCACTTATGACCGCTGGAGCAGCCGCGGGAGTAATCACCTTATGTTCCATAATAGTAGGGATTAAGACCTTCAGAATATGACCTGGATTCAAGTCTGAATTCGAATTGCGTTCTAACAATAAAGATTCAGTTATATTCAATTTTGTGCTGATTGATGCAAGTGTATCACCTTCTTCAATCAAATATAGAGAGGTTCTCGTTAGAGAAGCAGTATGTGTAGTATCATCCCACTCTACATCTGTATGCATGAATTCGGCTGTATGCCTTAAAGGTAAATATACTTTATCTTCATAGATAAATGAAGGAACATCCATGACATACTTGTGATCATTAAATATAATTTCGGAAAGCCCTACTGTGAATAATAATTTATCGCCAGATGTGGTAGTTATGGAAATTTGTTGATCCTCATTATTCCACTGAATCATGCCACCTAATGCTTCCACAATATTCCTGACGGGGAAGTATAGACGTCCATTGCTCATAAAGGCGGGTTCATTTAATGTTGAGGCTTGATCATCAATCAGCATATTAATATGATCTATACGTTCTTTATCCGGTTCTAGGGCCAACGCTTGAATGGGTAGTAAGGATAACAAGACTATGTATACGCACATTAAATAGGCATTTCGAATGATTATTCACTCCTTATAATTTTAGATAACCACCCAATATGGTCGATAAAACTACTTGATAATCATAGGTCAACTATTTCATATTCTAACATAGTAGAGTCGATGGTAAATGTGCATGAGTTGTAAAGATGATATAAATAGAGTTTTAGTAAGGTAGAGCAAGAATTAAGATGATGAATGCGCTTTCATGGTATTGGCTATTTTTGACATAGCTATGTCATTCAATAAGTGCTTCGAGTGTAAGTCTGTGTTAGAATAACAAGATGCTAAGCCTATAACAATAAGGGGTACATACTATTGAAAAAGTTTAAGAAATTTTATATTGAAATCACAAGTGTATGTAACTTGTCCTGTACATTCTGTCCACCAACTGAGCGATTAGCTAATTTCATCAAGGTTGATGATTTCACGAAAATTCTAGACGAAATCAAACCTCATACCGATTATATTTATTACCATGTTAAAGGTGAGCCCCTGTTGCATCCTAAAATAGATGAATTGTTAGATATTAGCTATGAAAAAGGATTTAAAGTTAACTTAACAACGAATGGAACGTTACTGAATAAAGCCAAACATCGAATTTTTAAGAAGCCCGCACTCAGGCAAATCAACTTTTCGTTGCATAGCTTTGATGGTCATGAGGGATCAACAAATCGGGAATCTTATTTAAGGACTATTCTTTCATTTGCTAAAGAAGCTGTTGAACAATCGGACATACTCATATCCTTGAGATTATGGAATCTGGATCAAGATAATGCCACCAACGCTGAACGGAATAGGAATAGACAGACACTCGAAATCATTGAGCAAGCTTTCCAACTCGATTATCAAATTGAGGAGAAATTTATACGTGGCTCGGGTTTGAAAATTTCCGATCGTATATATCTTAATCAGGATCATGAATTTAAGTGGCCAAAGCTCACAGAGGCTGAGGATGAAGGGACAGGCTTCTGTCATGCATTGCGGAACCAGGCTGCAATTCTTGTGGATGGAACTGTTGTTCCGTGCTGTTTGGATGGGGAGGGTGTAATAAATCTGGGGAACATTCATCAGACTTCCTTCTCAGATATTGTAGAAGGGGAAAGAGCAAATAAGCTCTATGATGGATTCTCTAGAAGAGAGGTCGTAGAGGAATTATGCAGAAAGTGTGGATATCGGCAAAGATTCAATCAATAAAATGGATATCTAATTACGGTTAAGTAAAGAACATAACATAATAGAGGAATGAGCCCATGGCGATCATTGATAGGCAAGAGAAGGATTTTATGAATGGATCAACGATTAGGTGTGAAAAGGAGGCTCTCTATTTCTATACTTCTCTATGCGGTACATGTAAGTTAGGAGAGAGAATGTTAGAAATCATAGATTCGATGGATAAACATATCCCAATCCACAAAATTAATATTAATTATGCACCTGCTCTTCGAGATTCTTGGCAAATAACGAGTGTTCCATGTCTTGTCGTGCTTCAGCATGGTGAGCCCGAGGAATTTATCTATGCGATGCGCTCAGTTGACTACTTGTATGGGTTTATTAAGGGATAATCTAGTAATTCTTAAAATCTATATAAAAAATATTCCAAATTCCGCACCTTTTCGAGATATTTCGCGTCTATTCATTTAGACGAGCAAATACGATATAGATATCAACGTATATCGGACATGCTCGAAAACGAATATCTTAGCGAAGGAGAGGAATTTACATCATATGAAAATCAAGAAGGCAATCTCTATTATACTAGTTGCCGTCATTATATCTATTCAGCCAGCACTAGTTGTCGCAGAAGAAACCATTCTTAAACAGAAGGCTCCTCTTGAAGCATCTTCAGGAATGAAAATAATGGGTACAGTTAAACTCACGAGTGGGAATCTTAACGTTCGTAATGGTCCTTCCCTTGAAGATGAAATTATCGGTAAACTGTCCAACGAAACCAAGGTCGAAGTTTTAGAACACTCAGAAGAGTGGGCGACCATTCAACACAATGGAAATTTAGGATTTGTTTCACTACAATTTCTGTCAATTACGCAGGTGTATAAGAATGTGAAGATCGAGACAAATCCAGGCTATAAGAAGATCATTGTTCTAGACCCTGGACATGGTGGCAGGGATCCAGGTGCCATTGCTAAGGACGGTACATATGAAAGCAACTTAGTATGGGAATACTCGGTTAAGGCCAAAAAAATGCTAGAGAAATCAGGGTACATCGTTCATTTAACTAGAAGTGAGAAAAATTCTTGTATGCCATATAAGAAAATTTATGATGAATTAGATTGTCGGGCAACATTCTCTGGTAAAGTAAAAGCAGATATCTTCATATCCATTCATGCCGATGCGAACCCTAGTAAAAATTTCAGGGGAACAGTAACCTTCTTTAATGATAGAGATGATCTAGATGGCAACATAAATCCTTTCTCTAAACAGAGTAGAGATTTAGCGAAGGCTATTCAATCAAGTATTCAACCTATCGTTAAAAGTAAGGATCGTGGTATACAGAATAAAAATTATTATGTTAACAGAATGAATTCAGTTCCTGCCGTTTTAGTAGAGCTTGGAGTCATGACGAATGCAGCGGATCTCAAAATACTAAAAGATAGTAAAATGCAGGATAAAGTATCAGTGGCTCTAGTAGATGCAGTCGATGAATATTTTGGATACTAATACAATTTTTGATAGCGAGAAACTTGCAGATGCAAGTTTCTTTTTATTTTGTTTCAAAATTCGACAATAAAAAGGAAGGTATGTAGTTTACATTTCATGTTAGATAACTATAATTAGATACAATATAGATTAAGGGAGGATAACAACATCGTGGCAATTAGAATAGGTATAGTTGGATACGGAAACTTAGGCAAAGGTGTACAGAAATCCATTGCACAGAATCCTGATTTGGAATTAATTGCAGTATTCACTAGGAGACAACCAGATCAACTATCTGGAGAAGATGGGGTTACATTCAAACATATTTCCAGTATTGATCAATATAAGGGGAAAATTGATGTGATGATCATGTGTGGTGGCTCTGCAACTGATTTACCCGAACAAACACCAGCCGTTGCTAAGATGTTCAATACCGTTGATAGCTTTGATACACACGCCAAAATTCCTGAATTTTTCGATACGGTTCATATGGCAGCAAAAAGTGCTGGAACGCTAAGTGTAATCTCAACAGGATGGGATCCTGGATTATTCTCACTAAATCGTTTATTGGCTGAAGCTATATTACCTAAGGGAACGGATTATACCTTCTGGGGAAAAGGAGTAAGTCAAGGCCATTCCGATGCGATTAGACGTATTCCAGGTGTGAAATCTGGCGTTCAATATACAGTTCCGGTAGAGGCAGTAATCGAACGCATACGAGATGGTGAAACGCCAGAATTATCAACACGAGAGAAGCACCTCCGACAATGTTATGTTGTTGCAGAAGATGGGTTCGATAAGGAAGAAATCAGGAAGACTATTGTTACAATGCCAAATTATTTTGCTGATTACGATACGACGGTTTCTTTTATTACAGAGGATGAGCTACATGATGAGCACAGCCAAATTCCACATGGAGGCTTTGTAATACGAAGTGGGATTACAGGAAAGGATACAAAACAAATTATTGAGTTTGGTTTGAAGCTTGAGAGTAATCCGGAATTTACAGCTAGCGTCTTAGTTGCTTACGCTAGAGCGGTCAATCGTTTGAATATTGAGGGGCAAAAAGGAGCTAAGACGGTATTTGATATCCCATTCTCATACTTGTCACCCAAATCTCCAGAACAGCTAAGAAGAGAGTTATTATAACAATCAAATTTATTTAAAGGAGATCTATATTAATGAAGACGATAGAAATTAATGATACAAGCCTTAAGGATGCCGAGCTATATGTTCAAACTGTATTCGAAAATTTGAAAAAACGCGATCCTCATGAGCTTGAATTCCACCAAGCTGTTAAAGAAATTACCGATTCATTAGTTCCTGTGTTCGCCAAGCATCCGAAGTATATACATCATGGTATTCTTGAGCGAATTGTTGAACCTGAACGTATGATTGCTTTCCGTGTTCCTTGGGTTGATGACAGCGGCATGGTTAAAGTCAACCGAGGATATCGTGTTCAATTTAACAGTACTTTGGGTCCTTATAAAGGAGGACTTCGTTTCCATCCTTCCGTTAACATTAGTATCATTAAGTTTCTAGGCTTTGAACAGATTCTCAAAAATTCATTAACCGGTCAGCCAATAGGTGGAGGTAAGGGTGGCTCCGACTTTGATCCTAAAGGTAAATCGGATCAAGAGGTAATGCGCTTTACGCAAAGCTTTATGACCGAATTATTCAAATATATTGGACCGGATGTTGATGTTCCTGCAGGAGATATCGGAGTAGGAGCGAGGGAAATTGGATATATGTTCGGCCAATATAAACGAATTCGTGGTGGCAATGAAGCAGGGGTCTTAACGGGTAAGGGGTTGCTCTATGGAGGAAGTTTAACTAGAACAGAAGCTACCGGTTATGGATGTGTGTACTTCGTAAATGAGATGCTGAAAGATAAAGGACTGAGCTTTCAAGGTAGTACGGTTACCATCTCCGGTTCAGGCAATGTCTCGATTTATGCGATGGAGAAAGCTCAACAATTAGGTGCGAAGGTAGTCGCTTGTAGTGATTCGAATGGATATATCTATGATTCGAATGGGATTAACTTACAAACCGTAAAGAGACTAAAGGAAGTTGACCGCAAGAGAATTTCTGAATATGTGTTAGAACATCCAAAAGCTACATATGTAGAAGGATGTAGTGGAATTTGGTCGGTTCCATGTGATATTGCACTACCTTGTGCAACACAAAATGAACTAGATGAAAATTCCGCTAAACTTCTTGTGTTTAATGGTGTCAAGGCCATAGGGGAAGGTGCCAATATGCCTTCAACTTTAGAAGCTATCGATGTATTTCTTAATAATAAAGTGCTGTTCGGTCCTGCTAAAGCAGCCAATGCAGGAGGCGTTGCTGTATCTTCACTAGAGATGTCTCAGAATAGTATGAGAACCTCATGGACCTTCGAAGAAGTAGATGCTAAGTTACATGAAATCATGAGCAAAATATATGAACAAAGTGTATCGGCTGCTGAGGAATATGGACATCCCGGCAACTTGGTTGTTGGTGCTAATATTGCAGGATTTATTAAAGTAGCGGATGCTATGATCGCACATGGAATTGTCTAATAATCGACAAATGCACTACTCATAGATGGGTAGTGCATTCCCCTCACTGATGTGATAATATTAGATTCGCCAAAAGTATTCGACATTCATTTTACAAAGGGGATTTCCTAGTGATATTCAAGAAAAAAGATTTTTTCTTCGAAACGTTGGAGAATATTTCGGATAATCTGTTAAAAACCACTGAACGTTTTGTTGTTGGTATTAAACAGTCCGAGAATTCAGTATTATTTGCTAAAGAAATGAAAAGGCTTGAACATGTTGGAGATGACTTTACTCACGCCATTTACACAGCACTTAACAAAACATTCATCACGCCAATTGATCGTGAGGATATTGTAGCTTTAGCATCTTCTTTAGACGACGTTTTGGACGGAATTGAGGCTTGTGCATCTAGATTTGAGATGTACGAGGTTACCGAATATGACAAGTTCATTAATCAATTTGCGGAAATCCTACATCGATCTGCTTTAGAAATACATCAAGCTATCCGATTGTTATCTACAAAAAAGCTTCTTCCTATACGAATACATACGATAAAAATCAATGAGCTTGAGAATGAAGCGGATGATCTTCTTCGTGTTTGTATTAAAGAGCTTTTCCGTAACGTAAAGGATCCCATCGAGCTGATCAAACGAAAGGATATTTATGAAATGTTAGAATCAGCAACAGATGATTGTGAAGACGTAGCAAATACAATTGAATCAATCATAATGCGAAATTCGTAAAGACATTTCATAAATAGACATTCGTAAAGAGGGGCAAACATGGACAGCGTACTTATTATTACGATTATTATCGTATTCTTAGCTCTTTCCTTTGATTTCATCAATGGTTTTCATGATACTGCGAACGCTATTGCAACATCGGTTTCTACTCGTGCACTATCACCAAGAAGAGCAATCATCCTAGCTTCATCCTTGAATTTTATCGGAGCTTTGACCTTTACAGGGGTAGCGAAGGCTATTGGTGGACAGGTTGCAGATCCGGCCACGCTTGAGCATGGACTTCAGATTGTTATTGCTGCATTACTTGCTGCTATAACTTGGAACTTAGTTACCTGGTGGTTTGGTATTCCTTCATCATCTTCTCATGCACTAATCGGCTCGTTAGCGGGAGCTGTTATTGCTTCTGCTGGTTTTGGAGCACTAAACGAGTCAGGTTTCACTAAAATTGTACAAGGACTCCTGTTTTCACCTCTTATTGCATTTGCGATCGGCTTTATACTGATGATCTTGTTTAAGAAGATCTTCGCCAATGCTAATCCCCATTTATACAATAACCGATTTAGAAGAACACAGATTATTACTACCGCTTTCCAAGCGTTCACTCATGGAACGAACGATGCTCAGAAGGCGATGGGAATCATTACATTTGCCCTTGTAGCAGGGAATTTCCAAACGGATTTAGAGGTACCACTCTGGGTCAAGCTTTCTGCCGCGACCGCGATGGCACTTGGTACATCAGTAGGTGGATGGAAAATTATTAAGACGATGGGTACTAAGATATTCAAGATAGAGCCTGTCAATGGTGTTACTGCTGATTTGGCCTCTGCTGGTGTTATCTTAACTGCAACGCTTATTCATCTTCCAGTCAGCACAACTCATGTTATCACCTCATCCATTCTTGGTGTGGGTTCTGCTAAAAAATTCTCAGCTGTTAAGTGGGGACTTGCGGGTCGAATCATAATTACGTGGATCATTACAATTCCAATTTCTGGATTTCTTGCTGGTGGTTTCTACGAGCTAATAAAGATTATTTTTCTGTAAAGCAAGAAAAACGTTAAGCCTAAATTCAGGCTTAACGTTTTTTTTTGCGCCCAGCATGGGCGCCACCTATTTGGCAGTGGGCGTTAGTAGATGTAAAGGCACATCAATCATCCATTCGAATGGATCTTGTAAAGTACCTTTCTGTATTCCCGTTAAAGTATCATATAACATCTTGGAGAGCTCACCTGTCTGCCCATCTTGTATGATTAGCTTTTCGTTATGCCAATTGAGCTCACCGATGGGGGAGATAACAGCAGCTGTACCTGTGCCGAAAGCCTCTTGCAGGGAGCCATCTTTACCAGCCTCATATAATTCATCAATGGATATTGCTCTTTCTTCAACGGGGATATTCCAATACCGTAACAATTGAATAATTGAATTTCGGGTTATACCATTCAAGATACTACCACTAAGTTCTGGCGTATAAACGGTACCATTTATTTTGAAGAAGACATTCATGCTGCCAACTTCTTCGACATATTTTCTATGAACACCATCTAGCCATAGCACTTGTGAGTATCCTTGGTCTTTAGCGATCTCTTGGGCTCTTAACCCCGCAGCATAATTACCCGCCGTCTTCGCTTCTCCAACGCCACCAACTACGGTTCTTACATAGTCGGATTCGACGAAAATCTTGACAGGATTAACACCCTCGGGGTAATATGCGCCAACAGGCGACATAATGATGATGAATTGGTACTCCGTGGAAGGAGCAACACCAAGTGCAGGCTGAGTTGCAATGACGAATGGTCGAATATACAGTGAAGTTCCTTCTAAAGTCGGGATCCAATCCTGATCTACGGTAATTAATTGTTTCAATGCATCTAGAACAATGGATTCATCGATTTGGGGCACACACATACGAACATTTGAACGATTCAAGCGCTCAATATTCTTATGAGGCCTAAACAATAATACTCGTCCATTCTCAGCCCGATAAGCTTTAAGTCCCTCGAATATGGTCTGGCCATAGTGGAAAACCTTGGCTGCAGGATCTAAGGCAATCGGTTGGTAGGGCACGATTCGTGGCTGATGCCATCCAAGCTCCACATGATAGTTAATGATGAACATATGGTCGGTATAGTATATCCCAAATCCAAGCTGGTCTTGAGGTGGCTTCGCTTTCAAATTCACACTGCGTTCGATCTGTATTTCTTGAGGTTCAGTCATCTTTGGATCTCTCCCTAAATTATAATGGAACATCAATAACTTACATTCATCATCTCATTTATTGTATACTAACATGTTATCGGATATATTGAATAATATCTATATAATTTATACTTCATACCTACAGAGTATGTAAGGAGGTGTAATTGTGGACATTCGACAACTAAAGTACTTTACAACTATAGCTCAAGAAGGACAAATTACACGAGCAGCAAAGCTCCTTAATATGGAACAGCCACCACTTAGTCGCCAGCTCAAGCAGATGGAGGATGAGCTTGGTGTCAAGCTATTCGAACGTAACAGAATGCGATTGAAGCTAACAGATGCTGGTAAGCTGCTTCAAGAGAAGTCGGAATTGCTTCTCTTACAATTTGACGAGGCGCTTAATGCGGTGAGGGAGGTAGATGAGGGTGTGAGAGGTGTACTCTCTATCGGCTCGGTTGTATCTTGTATATCCCTTCTTCCTAAGCAAATTGAGCAGTTTAGACATCGTTATCCAGAGGTTACATTCAAAATATCTGAAGGTGATCATACTTTTCTTGGTGAACAATTGGAGAAGCGTACGCTTGAGCTAATCATAGCTAGACTGCCATTTGAAGCTCAGACGTATCCACAGCAGTTTTCGATTCTACCTCTGCCTTCAGATCCTTTTGTTGTTGTAATTCCAAGCTCTTGGGAGCCATATCGAAATGATAAATCGATCTCTATGAAAAGTATAGTAAATTTCCCGTTGTTAACATTAAAGACAGACCGAACTAAGCGAATGCACAATCAGGTTGTGAATGAATGCAGACGCCATGGATTTGAGCCTAATATCATTTGTGAATGCTCTAGTGTGGCTATCATTATGTCCTTAATTGCAGTTGGTATAGGCGCAACGGTATTTCCTAAATCGGTCATCTCCTCATTCCCATCTACTGTGGTGAGGATGCTTGATATAGAGGATGCTGATTTCCAATCGGAGGTTGGAATTATTTGGCTGAAGGATCGATATTTATCTAAAAGTGCCCAGCACTTCATAGATAGTTTTCGAAATTAGGTGATTTGATGTACAATAGATGAGCTTGTTCATCCAAACTATTTAACAAGCATTAAACATTACTAATGTTCTGAAAAGAGGTAATCAGGTGAATAAACCATCTATATATGGATTAACCATAAATCAACTGACAGCTTGGTTATTGGATCGTGGACATAAGAAGTTCCGAGCAACACAAGTTTGGGATTGGCTTTATAGAAAACGGGTGACGAGCTTCGCTGGGATGACGGATGTCAACAAGGAGTGCATCGAATTATTAGAAGAACATTACGTGCTTCAAACATTAAATGAGCACATCCTACAAGAATCATCAGATGGGACAATAAAGTTCCTATTCAGGTTAATCGATGGTAATTTAATTGAAACGGTACTGATGAAGCAAAAGTATGGTTTATCCGTATGTGTGACTACTCAGGTAGGCTGTAATCTAGGCTGTAGCTTCTGTGCAAGTGGTTTATTAACGAAAAGTCGAGATTTATCCTGTGGAGAAATTGTTGAACAAATCATGAATGTACAGCATTATCTAGATCGTGCAAGGAATAATGATCTCGTAAGTCACGTTGTTGTAATGGGCATAGGTGAGCCTTTTGATAACTTCAATAACCTCGTTAATTTCTTACAAGTGATCAAGGATCAGAAAGGTTTAGCCATAGGGGCACGACATATAACCGTATCAACAAGTGGACTTGATGATAAAATAATTGAATTTGCAGATCTAAATCTGCAGGTGAACTTAGCAGTTTCCTTACATGCACCTAATAACGAGTTGCGTTCTAGAATTATGAAGATTAATCGAGCTATTCCTATTGAAAGATTAATGAAAGCAATCGATTATTATCTGGTGAAGACAAATCGGAGAATAACGTTGGCCTATATTTTACTAAAGGGAGTTAATGATCGTAAGGAGCATGCTTTAGAGCTTGCGGAGCTTCTTGCGGATAAGCTTCATCTTGCTAAGGTTAACTTGATTCCATATAACTCTGTTGATGAACTAAGTCAATATCAGAGAAGTGAGCATGAGTCGGTCATGGCGTTCTACGATACACTGAAGAAACAAAATGTTAATTGTACAGTGCGTCTTGAGCACGGGACAGACATTGATGCTGCTTGTGGACAATTAAGAAGTAAACAGATGAAAGAAGATCAATTCGTGTAACATAATAAATCACTTGTCGTCCACCTGCTGGTGGGCGTTTCTTCTAACGAAAAGTAATAATTTATAGGAAGGAGGGGAAAGATATGTGCCGAAACATAAAAACCTTATTCAATTTTGAGCCACCTGCTACTGAAGTTGAAATTATGGCGGCTTCACTTCAATTTGTAAGAAAGATATCAGGTTTTAATGAGCCTTCAAAAGCGAATGAAGAGGCATTTAACCAAGCTGTCAGGGAAATTTCACTGGTTGCAAGAGGGCTGTTAAATTCATTGGTAACTCAGTCAGTGCCTCGTAATCGTGAGTTAGAGAATGAACGTGCTCGTCTTAGAAATGCTGAACGCTTCGGAACAAAAGGGAAATAGGGTGTTAATCCTGAGGCCATTGTATATAGTAATAGTAAGTTTGCTCCTGTTTGTCTGTATTTCCGTTTCTTTGCGAAGTAACATCCTCATTTCCATAGACCAATGGTTAATAAATTACATTCAGCAATACGAATCCAATCCATTAACACTTGCAATGAAAACAATCACTTTTATCGGTTCAATTCCTTTCTTCACAATCTTAGTCATAGCCGTTGTTCCAGTACTGATTATATTTAAGCATCGGGCACAGGTTATGGTTGTCATTGTAGCGGTAAGTGGCTCTGCTTTTCTTAATCACATGCTTAAGCTCATATTCGAACGCTCTAGACCTTCGATTCATTCCATCAGTGTGGAAGCAGGCTATAGCTTTCCGAGTGGTCATTCTATGAACGCCTTCGTGTTCTATGGAATCGTAAGCTTATTTATTATGGACATATATAAGGAATCGTACTGTGAGATATAGGTGCTTGGATTCACTTCATTAATTATATTAGTAATCGGAGTTAGCAGAGTTTACTTAGGTATGCATTATCCAAGTGATGTTATTGGCGCATACTTAATTAGCTCCACATGGTTAGTTATGATGATGGGTTTGCAAAGGAAATTGTTCGCTATTGAATAATATCCTAGCTGGAAGAAATATGACATTGTACTTATTATTCGCTCATGATATATTATGTCTCCAGCAACAATCGAATACGAGAATTAAGGCATTGCTGCTTTTGGTTCTCCTACTGATAAGCTGGAATTAAACTGTAACATTGATTTACGAAATGGAAGATTGTGATGGTTGAATGATTACACCGATTATGGTAAATTAGTTATCCGCCGCTGATACGATTGCGACGAAGAATGATTGTTTCTATGATAATAATGAACAATAGAATGATAGTTTTGTTCCTTGAAAACTGCATAACGAGTGAGTAAGAAAATCAGTGAGGAACCATCGCTGCAAAGCGAAAAGGACTTCATTAAAACGCAAGTGATTGGAATGAGCAATCAGCGATCCGATGTTAATGCGTTGAAGCAAGCGGCCCGTTCAATCCTATGGATTGCACTACACCGCTGATGTCAACAAGTTGACATCATTTATGGAGAGTTGACTTCCACGGATCAAACCTTGGAATGTCAACATTTATGGAGAGTTTGATCCTG
>DFZX01000032.1 GCA_002383695.1 Caryophanales bacterium UBA4045 | reverse complement strand
ATGCTCATCACTCATAAATCCGAATACGAGATAGCTGATAACAATCATCGATAGGAAGTACGGCAGGAACATTAGGGTTTGATGAATTTTGGCAACGAACAGATTTTTCATTTCATTCAGCATCAGCGCAAAGGCTAGAGGAATCGTCATGTTCAAGACGATAAATAATGAATTATACAGCAGTGTATTCCGTGTAATAATCCAAGCATCCCTCGTCTTGAATAGGAATTCGAAATTGGTAAGTCCACTCCACGGGCTTCCGAGAATCCCATCGGTGTAGTTCACTGTCTTAAAGGCGATAATGATACCGAACATCGGTATATAATTGTTGATTATCAATAGGATAATGCCTGGTAGCATCATGATGTAGAACATCCAGAATTTACGCATATTACTCAGTAGTGAGAACTTCTTGCGTACCTTCGTGTCCGATTTGTAGACTAGCGCTGCTGTAACTTCAGTAGTTTGAGCTGCCATAGTGCTCCCCCTTCTCTTCTCTCTTGTATATCTAATTGTAGAGTTAATTACTTAGCTTATATATCCTAATCGTGACACAATTATCATTATTATGATTATAATGAATCTTTAATCATAAAAGGAAATGACATCCACTTCATCAAGCGAATCGCTTTCGTTGTTGTTGCGGAATAATTTGCAGCATACGATCTACTCCCGCTTTCTAACTTTTTATGAACACATTATTTATTGATTATTGGTTGACTATCCAACTTCTTACAGTCTACTTTAGTATAATTATAGATAAGAAATTTGTTTACCCTTAAAACTATAGGTCAAACCTAACAATCTATAGGTCATTACAGGCTTGCCTTCTCTGAAATCAATGGTGAAGAATCGTTTTGTTGCTGTCGGACAAACAAAAAAAAGTGAACCCTATTCGGTCCACTGAGAATATGAATAGCCCTATTATTCTAAACGTCTATCCCTCTGCTCTATCTTCTTACTTAGCTTCAATTTCTAGCTCCATATCCATGGGCAGCGGAATTCGGATTTGAATAACCGCACCTCCACTGATCGAACTGTTATCAAATATGATTGAGTTACCACTTCCATACTTCAGCTTCAATCGCTGAATCACATTGAGAATCCCAATACTATTCGTATCGGCTTTTGGTATCGGACTATTCCAGTTCTCCCCGTTTAATTGATCCAGAATCTTGCCAGGGAATCCAATGCCATTGTCTTCTACAATTAATTCGATAGAACGTTGCACCCCTTCATTAATCAGCTTACCAGAAATCGTTATGCGGAAGGGCTCTCTACGGTTAACAAACCCATGGATAATCGCATTCTCTACAAAAGGCTGTAATGATAAAGCGGGTAATGTCGTAACCATCAAATTCGGAGGAACTGAAATCTCACAGCTCAGCTTATTGGGGAAGCGGAATTTCTGTATCTCCAAATAATTCTCAATATGCTTTAATTCCTCATCCAAGCGAATCGAGTCCCGATTTACACGCATAATAAAACGAAAATAGTCCGCAAGATGTAGTGCCATCTTCTTTACCGAATCATGATCCTTCAGAACCGCATTGTTATAAATAATATTCAGACTATTCATATAGAAATGGGGATTAATCTGTGCCTGAAGCTGCTTCAGCTCCATCCGTTGTGCACGAAGCTGCTCCTCATACATGCCAATCTTCAATGTCTTAATCTGCTCTGCCATATTGTTAAAGGTGTTGGCAAGGAAGACGAATTCGACTGTCTCATTCGTCTTTAGTCGGACATCCAGCATACCTAGTGATAACTTCTTCATTCCCCCTATTAATAGCTGCAGCGGATTAAAAATCATCTGGCGAATGTAGAACAAATAAAGCGCGAAAATCAGCACTAACCCAACTACCATAAAATAGGTTGCCTTCTGAAAGTAAGGCAAGCCTTTTAGTAAGTAGCTTTCCGGTATCACAACATTAATCGTCATATCCGCAGCTTCACTCTTACGATTCATAACCATGTAAGACTCACCATCAGATTCATTCTTCACGGTCTGATAAGCTTTGTTCTCTATAATAAAATGTTCTAACGGAACCTTTGGCTCTTCATTCGCAAGCGAATCGGCTAATCTTAACCCATCATGACGATAAATCCCGCTAAATCCAATGCCACCATCGTCCCATTGAATCGCTAGCAAATCGAGAAGATCACGAATTCGAATAATCGTACCTACATATAAACCAAGATCTGGCACAACGGTAATCTTAACGAGAAAATCTTTCCCAGGGATCAGATCATCCTGCCACAACATCCAATGCTGACCCAAATTCTTACGGTCCGCCTCAATAATATCAACGATATTCCGTCGAATAGCCCGATGCGTCTCGCTATATAATTCTGTCTCCGATGTACTGAGCATCAAATCGTTCTCATGGTATAGGAATACCGTGTTCAGCATGCCAGAGAATAATACATCTCGATTAATAATATTCTGTATCCTAATCTTCGTTAATACATAGTCAGAGCTACCAAATGGATACGACATCAGCTGGATAAAGTCCGAGTCCAGAATAGCCATTCTATTCAAGTAATCACTAATTGCGTATAAGTTACGATCCGTCTCACCAACAAAGATATCCAATGTATTCTTATATGTCTCTGATACCTTATCGTGGACGGTGTTCTTCGCATACCAATTATTCACGACGAGGAATGCCATCACAGGGATCAGTACGACAAAAAAACTAATAATAAATTGTGTCTTGATCGAACGTTTCACTGTAAACACCCTCTTAATCTGTTAGGTTAGTTAGATATCCTGGAACCTCTTGCGATATTCCTGTGGTGTCACACAGGTAGATTTCTTGAACATCTTGGTGAAGTAGGAGAAATTATCATATCCAATCTCCGAAGCGATATCACTGATTTTATTGTTCGTCTTCTCTAGTAATATCTTGGCTTTGTTCACACGGGCCTCTAGAATGTAATCCGATAGCGACTCTCCCGTTTCCTTACGGAATAAACGGGATAAGTAGGCAGAGTTGAGGAATACATGACTGGCAATATCCTCGCGACTGAAATCCTCTCCAAGATGATCCTCAATATACTGCATAACCTTGCCAATGACAAAAGAAACCTCCTTGCGATGCGATGTTAAATGAGTGCACGCCGTTTCGGCCATCTGTAAAGCCCATGTCTTCATCCGTTCAATGGATTTAGATGCCTGTGGGAATTCCCGCCATTCCCCGTTAGGATAAACAACCTCTATACGAACAGCCATCTTCTGGAACGTATTGTAGATCATGTGAACAAATCCATAGTAGAAGGATTCCAGATACAGATGATCAACCTGCTCCTCCTTCATTCTAGTAAAGCTTTCTTCGATTCTACCGATCCATTCATTAATTTTACCCATCTCCAGAAGCACAGCCCAATCATCAAATACAGGTTTTCCAATCACACTGGGAAGTTGTTTCTTATACCCTTGCTCTAGGTGAATGGAGTTACTATGTGTTAGATTATTGCGCTCCATCTCGATTAATGTATTAATTCCTTCTCGCAGCTCTGGAATCTTCGTTGTACGACTGATATAACATGAGATGTGGCAATGTAAGTACATCTGACACTTTTCTATGAAAGCTCGGCAATTTTCCTCCAAGAGCTTTAATGTATCCTCTTGTGGATTATAAATAATTGCGATAACAATACTTGAGCCATCTTGAATAACCTGGCCTTCATAGCCCTTCAGGACAAATTCATTCGCTGCATTCTTAACCGCATACGTCATGATTTCTTCATCTCTATGATTTAATGGCTCGCGCCATTGCTCAATGCTGATCAACACGGCTTGTACGGGATTGTGAGTTTTGAGCGGTATCCCATATAGCTCAAATGAGCTACCCAAAGATTCTGCCCCCAATTGAATGCGCTCCTGAAGAAGGTCTTGCCAAAAGCGTTCACACAAGATTGGAAGCTGTTTATTCCATTGCTGGTAGTAGAACTCATAGGTTTTATGAAATTCAGCTTGCTCCGCGTTATGTTGAATTTTGTCTGCTGCAAGCTTTAACGTTGACTTGAGCACCTGGTGATCTACAGGCTTTAATAGGTAGTCAAAGCTATCTAGCTTTAAGGCATCTTGCGCATATTTAAAATCTGCATGACCTGAGAGGAATATGGTCTCCGTCTTCGGAGATGTCTCCCTAACCCATTGGAGCAGAGCAATTCCGTTCTCGTTAGGCATGTCAATATCTGATAGCAGAAGGTGGATGGTGTTATGCTTAAAAATTTCCTTCGCTTCCTCCACATCGATCGCTTCAAAAACCTTCTCTATCGGCATATCCGTCCAATCAATACCATGAACAATCCCTTTGATCGCTATCTCTTCGTCATCAACAATTAGCAAATTATACACGACATTAGACTCCCCTTCTATCTCCGAATGTTCCTATTCACCCATTATCCAACCTTTCTGTAGGGATTACAATAGCAAAAAGGACCCTGGGCAGATGTGCACAAGGTCCTCTTTCATACGAGTGGTTATAATTTGAATGCTACTTCTATGTCATGGATTTTCTGTTCATCAATATGCACAATATCCCCGATGCTGTACGCAGAGATGATTGCCTTCGCACTATACTCTGCAACCTCTAATCGATCGAATGTATTCAGAAGGCTCTGACCGGTTACTATCACACAATTGTTCTTCACAATGGCGATCGGTGTATCCTTCTTGAAAACGTCAGCGGTTTCACTGATGTTATTGTAAACTGCACCAAATGGAAGCTTAGGCGTATTCCGCAGTAAGATGTAGCTCTCTGGAATTGTACGAGAGTCGAAGAGCGTATCTGTAACTGCAAATGCCATGATGTTCGGCGGGTGAGCAATGATGATTGATTGTACATGTGGGTGCTTCTCATAAATAAGCTGATGCAGCTTATAAGATCGACTTGGGATTTTCCCAGCCTCCACAGCTCCATTCTCCACCCTAACTAGATCTTCTACATCCAAATATTTTCGATCCATATTATATGGCGTTATAACAAAGGATTGATCGTCAAGCTTCTGTGAGAAGGTGCCTTGTGAGCTCGTAAAAAGCTGCTGATCGTATGAACGTCTAACGAACACACACATCTCACGTCTAACTTCCCGTTCTGTTGTACCATGACCTTCAGGCTCAAACTCCTTAACCTCCAGATCTTGATTAGCCCTTACAATGGCAAAATTCTCCTCGGACAATAATTCAAAGTTCCCGACCTGCTTTGCCTTAATATGGAGTCTCGCACAGAAGTCGAGTGTCTCGAATACCTTAAATGCCTCGAATAAATTTATTCCGCCTACTACCACACCATGGTTCTCCATCATGACGGTATTAATTCCTTGTGCCAATACCTTCGCAATGTTCTCTCCAAGCAATTCGCTACCTGGTAAAGCATACTCTGCAATCCCAACCTGACCGCAAATCTTACCTTCATTAGGGAGTAGTCTTGTTTCCGGAACCTTTCTCACGATACTAAAAGATACTAGCGCTGGTGGATGAGCATGCACGACTGCCTTGAGGTCAGGCCTTGTCTTATACACCAATCTGTGAAAAGGAAACTCACTGGATGGTCGATGTGGGCCGACCACCTGTCCATCGGGCTTGACGCAGATAATATCCTTTCGAGTGAGCGACCCTTTATCAACGCCTGCTGGGGTAATCCAGATATCTCCATTATCATCTAATATGGACAAATTACCACCAGATGTAGTCGTCATCCCATAGCTATAAATTCTTTCCATAATCAATATAATTTGATCTGCCGGGTGTAGATATTCAAAGTTCATGATGCCAGCACCTTCTTTTTCTTTTTTTTTGATCAGTCGTTTAAGCCATATAAGCTTTCGTGTAAATGGCCTTAATATCTTCAAGCGTGGTTGCTTTCGGATTGCCGCCTGTACAGACATCCCTCATAGCTTGCTCCGCTAATTTATTGATATCGTCAGGATTATATGAGGTTTCACTAAGCTTTGGTATTCCTAACTTGGCGGATAGCTCAAGAACTGCTTCGAGTGCTAGTCCTGCTGCCTCGTATTCCGTTTCAGCATGGTCCGTATCTTTCCCAAGAGCCTTAGCGATACGTGCAAACTTTGCCGGACATGCATCTAAGTTAAATTCCATAACGAATGGGAGCAAGATCGCATTGGCAACACCATGCGGCATATCGTATTCGGATCCAAGCTGATGCGCCATACTGTGCACAATGCCTAGTCCACAATTACTGAATGAAAGACCTGCCACGTATGAACCCCATGCCATTCCCGAACGTGCTTCGATGTTCTGTCCGTCCAACACAGCAGCCTCAAGTGAGCTAGCTATAAATTCAATCGCTCGATAAGCAAGGACATCAGTAAGCTCGAAGGCTCCCTTAGTAACATAAGCTTCAATGGCGTGCGTCAAGGCATCCATTCCCGTTGCAGCCGTTAAGGAGGCTGGTTTTCCAATCATTAGCTCTGGATCATTCACTGCAATAATCGCAAGTGAGTTCGGGTCTACCATGACCATCTTAATTTTCCTGAATTCATCGGTGATTACATAATTGATTGTGACCTCTGATGCGGTTCCCGCTGTTGTATTGATTGCAATGATCGGAACTGACTTATTCTTAGATTTCCCAACCCCTTCATACGACACGATATCTCCGCCGTTCGTATAAAGTATGCCAATTGCCTTAGCAGCATCTTGCGGTGAACCACCACCAATGGAAATAATGAAATCACATTGTTCCCTTTGGAAGGTTGCAAGACCATCATTCACATTCTGCGTTGTTGGATTTGGTTTTACATCCGTGAATACAGCGAACTCAATCTTACTTTGATTTAGAATATCCGTTACCTTTTCTACAATACCTATTTTCTCCAGTACTTCATCACTCACAACTAGCGCCTTCTTTAAGCCTAGCTTCAAAACTTCCTCTCCAACCTCTTGCACACACCCTGGTCCTAATAAACTAAGTGCTGGCCAATAAATTCTTCTTGATGATAACATAAGACGACCATTCCTTTCCATTCATTTTTTTGTTTACTTCCGTTAGTTTTTGTTTATCTGTTTTTAATTGTAATACTTCCTTCCGAATAAAGAAGTGATTTTTATTACAAACAAAAAAATCCCGCTAGACTACCGCGGGATTTCACTTATTTAGAAATGTTTGTCTGTAACACTGATTCGATTGATCGCTTTCTGAAGAGCAATTTCAGCACGAAGCAGCTCAGATGAATCATTGCTGTTCATTCTGCTCTGCGCACGCTCCCTTGCCTTCTTGGCACGATCAACATCGATTTCACCGGGAAGCTCAGCGATTTCAGCTAAGATGACTATCTTGTCCTTGCGCACTTCCATGAAGCCGCCATGAACAGCGATAAATTCCTCTTCCTTACCGATCTTAACTTTAACTGGTGCAATCTTTAGCGGAGTCACAAGTGGAATATGGTTTGGTAGAATACCTAGCTCGCCGGCTATACCTTTGACAACGACCATGTCTACATCTTTCTCGTAAACCTTGCGTTCCGGAGTGACAATTTCCAACCTAATGGTACTCAATGTGTACACCTCCTAGTCGGCCGATTAGAGCGTCTTCGCTTTCTCAACAGCCTCATCAATCGAACCTACATTGTGGAACGCCGGTTCTGGAAGATCGTCATGCTTGCCGTCAAGGATTTCCTTGAAGCTACGGATCGTTTCTTTCAGCGGCACATACTTACCAGGTAAGCCTGTGAACGGTTCAGCAACGTGAAGTGGCTGGGACAAGAATATTTGTACACGTCTTGCACGAAGAACGATCAGCTTATCTTCATCTGATAATTCATCCATACCAAGGATCGCGATAATATCAAGTAGCTCTTTATAACGCTGAAGAATTTTCTTAACCCCTTGAGCAACTTTATAATGCTCATCACCCAGAATCTCTGGAGCTAGAATACGTGAGGATGATGCTAACGGATCAACAGCTGGGAAGATCCCCATTGCTGCAATGTTACGGTCAAGGTTAGTTGTGGAGTCTAGATGCGTAAACGCCGTTGCTGGCGCTGGATCTGTATAGTCATCCGCAGGAACATAAATCGCTTGGATAGAAGTAACAGAGCCTTTCTTCGTGGAAGTAATACGCTCTTGAAGCTGGCCCATCTCTGTAGCTAGCGTCGGCTGGTAACCAACCGCCGAAGGCATACGTCCAAGAAGTGCTGACACCTCAGAGCCCGCTTGTGTGAAACGGAAGATGTTATCGATGAACAATAGAACGTCTTTACCCTCTTCATCACGGAAGTATTCAGCCATGGTAAGACCCGTCAATGCTACACGAAGACGAGCTCCCGGTGGTTCGTTCATCTGTCCGAATACCATTGCAGTCTTCGAGATAACACCTGAGTCCTTCATCTCATGGTACAAGTCATTACCTTCACGTGTTCGCTCACCAACACCTGCGAATACGGAGATACCACCATGCTCTTGTGCAATGTTGTGAATGAGCTCTTGCATCGTTACGGTCTTACCTACACCCGCACCTCCGAACAAGCCTACCTTACCGCCCTTCACATAAGGTGCGATTAGGTCAATAACCTTAATACCCGTCTCAAGAATCTCCGCTGATGTAGAAAGCTCATCGAATGGTGGAGCTTGACGATGAATCGGATGTGCAATCGAATAATCTGCTGCACCTGCATTATCAATAGGCTCGCCAAGCACGTTATAAACTCGACCAAGTGTACTTGGTCCAACGGGTACTGTGATGGGTTTGCCTAAATCAATAGCTTCTGTGCCACGAACAAGACCGTCTGTGGATGACATAGCTACACATCGTACTTTGTTATCTCCAAGATGGGTTGCTGTTTCGACAGTAAGATTAATATCGCGTTCGCCTTCACTCTGCGCTTTTCGCTCAATTCTTATCGCGTTGAAGATAGCGGGTAGATGTCCTTGTTCGAATTCGATGTCGACAACCGGTCCTAGAACCTGAACTACACGTCCCTTGCTCATTCTTGCCCCTCCTTATTAGGGTCGGCTACCTATTACTTCTACTTTCATTCGCATCATACCTCAAAGTCTTAAAGTCTTCATGCTAGTGAGCTAGTGGAAGTTACGAGTTAACGATCCCTTAGTGAAATTTATATATACGAGCTTTTATTGTTGTGCGTTTACGCCACCAACGATTTCGGCGATTTCTTGGGTAATTGCAGCTTGGCGTGCTCGGTTGTATGCCAACGTAAACTTGTCTATCATCTTCGTTGCATTCTTCGTTGCACTACCCATAGCCGACATCCGCGCCCCAAACTCACTTGCTTTACTTTCTAGCATTGCGCTGAACACGAGTGTCTCTGCATACTTCGGCAATAGCACATTCAGTACCTCTTCAGCTGAAGGCTCGTATTCATAGTCTGCCGTTTGACCCGAGAACTCTACTTGACTAAGCGGGAGTAACTGCTTGATCACAGGAATCTGTGTCATCGCGTTATGATACTCGTTATAGACCAAGTTCAGTTGATCAAAATCACCAATCTCATATCCACGAACACCTGCTGATGCAACACTCTTAATCTCAGCAAATTTCGGTGCATCCGAAACACCAGAAACCTCTTCTGTTACGGTTACTCCATTCCTTCTGAAGAAATCCCGTCCCTTGCGACCGATGACTAGAATCGCATACTCTTCTGGAGATTTATGATATTCCTTAATCGTTGACATGACCTTACGAAGTACGTTCGCATTATAACCACCAGCTAACCCACGGTCCGATGTAATAACCAAATAAGCGGTTTTCTTCACCTCGCGGCTCTGAAGCATCGGATGCTTATTGTTGTCACCACTAGCTATACTTGCGATCACTTCTTTAATCTTATCTGAATAAGGTCTGGAAGCCGTTGCAGCTTGTTCGGCTCTTCTCAGCTTTGAAGCAGCAACCATCTCCATTGCTTTGGTAATCTGCTTCATATTCTGTACGCTCTTGATTTGGCGCTTAATATCGCGCATTCCCTTAGCCAAAAGTTGTCACCACCTTCATTGGCGGGCTTGCCTTTTGGCAAACCCAATTCATCTTGAAGCTTGTAATTTTACTTTACACGGAGGCCGCGAAACCCCTTTTGAACGCTACAATAGCATCTATTATCGCTTTTTCATTATCTTTAGTTAGATCCTTCGTATCACGAATGGAAGCATAGATTGCTTCATGTTTTGATTCGATGTGAGCTAGAAATTCTTCTTCAAAGCGACGAATATCCTGTACGGGAATATCATCTAGATGACCTCTAGTAACGGTATAGATGGAAACAACCTGCTTCTCTACGGCAAGAGGCTGGTTAACGCCCTGCTTCAAGATCTCAAGTGTTCTCACACCACGGCTAAGACGGTTCTGAGTTGCCTTATCTAGATCAGAGCCGAACTGCGCGAAAGCTGCAAGCTCACGGTACTGTGCTAGATCAAGCTTCAATGTACCAGCAACCTTCTTCATCGCTTTAATCTGTGCAGCTCCGCCTACACGGGATACAGAGATACCGACGTTCACTGCCGGTCGTTGACCGGAGTAGAACAGATCTGCCTCTAGGAAAATTTGACCATCGGTAATGGAGATAACGTTCGTCGGAATATATGCGGAAACATCGCCTGCTTGCGTTTCAATGAATGGTAATGCGGTCATAGAGCCGCCACCTAATTCATCATTGAGTTTGGCTGCACGCTCTAATAAACGGGAGTGCAAGTAGAATACATCACCTGGATAAGCTTCGCGACCCGGAGGACGACGGAGCAACAAGGACAATTCGCGATATGCCGCGGCTTGCTTGGACAAGTCATCATAGATGATTAGAACATGCTGTCCTTTGTACATGAAGTACTCACCCATGGAGCAGCCTGTGTATGGTGCCAAGTATTGAAGTGGAGCTGGCTCGGAAGCACTAGCTGAAACCACGATCGTATAGTCTAACGCGCCTTGACGGCGAAGAGACTCAACAACACCACTTACAGTGGATTGCTTCTGACCAATAGCTACATAGATACAGATAACGCCGCTACCCTTTTGATTAACAATCGTATCGATAGCAATCGTTGTCTTACCCGTTTGGCGATCTCCGATGATCAATTCGCGTTGACCGCGACCAATCGGGATCATCGAATCAATTGCTTTAATACCAGTTTGCATCGGCTCATGAACGGATTTACGCGCCATAACACCGGGTGCTGGTGATTCAATCGCTCGACTCTCTGTGGTTATGATTGGACCTTGACCATCTATCGGCTGTCCAAGTGCATTCACAACACGTCCTAGCATGGCATCCCCAACTGGAACTTCCATAATACGACCGGTACGTTTCACTTGATCGCCTTCGCGAATGCCCGTGTAAGGACCCATGATTACGATACCTACATTACTCTCCTCGAGGTTAAGGGCCATACCTACAACGCCATTGGAGAATTCCAGAAGTTCTCCAGACATGACATTCTCCAAGCCGTGTGCACGAGCGATACCGTCACCAACCTGAATGACCGTACCTACGTCTACTACTTGCATCTCATTTTTATATTGCTCGATCTGTTGTTTAATCAGTGTACTGATTTCTTCGGGCTTAATACTCAAGACATTCACCTCACTATGCTAATATTTTTTGCAACTCGAGTAATTTAGTAGATAGGCTTCCATCATACAAACGATCACCAATTCGCACTTGAATGCCACCTAGAATCTCAGGCTTGATTCTATTATCAACTACTATTTGTTTGCCAGTAATTTTGCTGAAGTGTTGAGCAATATGTTCGTTCTCCGAATCAGATAGCTTCAACGGTGTATATACAATCGCTGTCGCTTGGCCCCGATGCTCTGCGGATAGCTTCACATAATGAGTTAGCATGGAAGGAATCGAATCCATTCTTCCTTGCTCAAGCAACACATATAGAGTTTGCAGTAAGGTATCTGAAACTTTGCCTTCCAACGCTTTAGTCAATGTATCGAGCTTCTTATCTATTCCTATCGAAGGGTGCTGGTAGAATTTGGCCAGCTCCTCGTCCTTAAATACAGCTACTACAACCTTCAGCTGCTCCTCCGTCTGCTCAAGCTGTGCACGATCTCGAGACAATACGAACAAGGCTTTTGCATATCTTTTGCCTACTGTTAGTACTTCACTCATACTTGACCTCCTGACTTCTGCAGGTATTGATCAATGAGTTCCTTCTGTGATTGCTCGTCCACTTGCTTTTCAATAATCTTCGAGGCGATGAGTACAGATAAACCACTCACCTGTGAGCGTAATGCTGCAATGGCTTTATTCTTCTCATTCTCGATATCCTGTATAGCATCCTTCTTGATGCGAGCTGCATCTTCCTTCGCAGCAGTAGCAGCATCTTTCGACTGCTGATTGCTCGTAATACGAGCTTGCTCAAGTATGTTATAAGCTTCCTTACGCACATCTTCTAAAGCCTTCGTCTGTTCCTCGACCAGCTTCTTGGCTGTGAACTGGCTTTCCTCTGCTTGACTCAATTGATCCAGTACAAGCTGACGCCGTTTCTCCATCATCTCGAACAATGGCCCAAACGCATATTTGTTTAAGAAGTAATACAACACTCCAAAAGATATTATCGTTATTAAAAATGTCGTTAGACTCAAATCCATAACTGTCACTCCTTTCTATCAACTGCTACCTCATTCTAAGAAAGGCGTGGATGGCTCTAGCCTTCCACGCCAAATTTTACTTAAGCTGTAAAGAAAATCAAGAATCCAAGAACTACACCGAGAATTGGCACAACTTCAACGATACCAACACCAATGAACATAGTTGTTTGTAGAGTTGCTTTCGCTTCTGGTTGACGAGCGATGCTCTCTACTGTCTTACTTACGATCATTCCGTTACCAAAACCTGCACCAATCGCGCCTAATCCTACTACAATAGCTGCTGCTAAAAACTCCATTTAATTATTCCTCCTTGAAATGTGTTGTTTCTATTTGTTCTATACTTTCCTCGAATTGATGGTCTTAAACCAACGAATCGAGCTTAAACCTACATCAATGCTCTGTCTCTTCATGAACAACGGCTTGCGAGATATACACCATAGAAAGAATCGTAAATAGGAAAGCTTGAATCGCTCCAACAAATATACTAAAGCCCTGCCATACCGCAAGAAGCGGAATTCCGAACCAGCTTAACATCAGAATCGTCGAGATTAAAACTTCCCCAGCGAAAATGTTGGCAAACAAACGCACGCCAAGTGTTAGTGGTTTAACAATCGTCTCTATAAGGTTCAGCGGAAAGAAAATGGGAAAGGGCTTAAAATAATGTTCAAAGTAATGCTTCCTGTTCATCTTCACTCCTAATAAATGAATTATCAAAAACATGATTGTGGCTAAGCCAAAGGTAACCGATAAATCAGCAGTAGGTGATTTCCACCAGCTTAAGTGGACATGTCCATCATGAGCTAACAAATCTGCTTCAGATACGATGACAGCTCCCATAACTTCTAACTCTTGCGTATGCTCTGTTCCTATTACGAATGGCAATCCTAGAAGATTCGCTACAAATATAAAGAATATGAGCGTAAAGGCTAGTGACACAAAAGCCGTAGCTTTCTTCAATGGCATTGTACTCGCAACCAGACCATGGACAAACTCAACAACCCATTCCATAAAATTCTGCAATTTCGAAGGATTGTCTATAGACAGATTACGTACTGCTAATTTGCAAACTATAAACACAATTAGGCAAGTAACAATAATTGCCAGGAGAGCCGATATATCAATTGCGAAATTATCAAATTTTAATTTGGCAAATTCATGCATCCTCACACTTCACTCCTTTCTTCTAGTATTTCGTATACTGTTAACTAAAGCGGAAGCCCAAGCATAATACTGTACAAAAAAGCATGCCACTAGTGTTGCGATAAGGTTAAAATGGGATGGGAACCGATATGCGATCATCACAACCAGCAAAATCATGGAAACCCTGCTACCTAAACCAACGCTCAACCTTTTCTTACCGGACCTTGTCGCAATGTGTCCAAGGTACTCGATTCTTCTTCGTAATAATAGTGCATTCACCGCGCTAGCAGCTATTCCTAGGATCACACCAGCAGCAACCAATCTCCACTCCGGTAAGAGTACCCATAAGAACAGACAAACAACAACCAAATATAGAGTTGCCTGCATCGCTTTCTTAACTATGTTATCCATTCGTATCCTCCATTACTTTTTTTAGCAAAATAATAACGGAGAGGATACCAACAGCTAAGCCAATGAAAAGCCCACCAACGATCCATCCTTCGGATGCACCAAATCGTTCGCTAGCATATTTACCAATCCAATAGCCAATGAGCATACAAAGTGCGATATCGAGACCCATAACGCCCATAAGTCCTGCGGCATACCATGGATTGTCTCCTTTGTTTGTGCGTTTCATCACACCACTGCCCCTGTTTATCCTCATATATCTTAACGAAGCGTGACACTTGTTGTCAATTCGTTTCAATCAATCATTTGTGAACATCTTTTGTCTTATTTTCAGTGGTAAATGCTTCCGGTCTTTCGCCTGCCATTCCAAAGTGATGTAGAATCGCAGCTACAATTCGTTCACAAGCCCTTCCATCCCCATATGGATTAGAGGCTTTACTCATCTGATCGTACAATTGACTGTCGGAGAGTAAGGCATAGGCTCGATCAAAAATAAGCTCCTCATTCGTTCCCACAAGCTCAAGAACTCCAGCATCAATGCCCTCTGGCCGTTCTGTCGTATCCCGAAGTACGAGTGCAGGAATACCGAATGATGGGGCTTCCTCTTGTAAACCTCCGGAATCCGTTAAGATCAAATGTGTATACGGATAGAAGTTGTACAGGTCGGTCACATCGAGTGGGTCGATAAGTCTAATTCGCGGATGGTCACCAAGCAGCTCATGTGCGGGTCCTTTCACCGCAGGATTCGGATGAACCGGATACACGACAACGACCTCTGGGAAAGCATCAGCAATCCGACGTACTGCTCGGAATATAGCCCGATGCGGCTCCCCTAGTGATTCTCGACGATGGGCCGTGAGTAGAATCAGCTTCCGACCTTGCACCCAATCAAGAACAGGGTGGCTGTAATCGGATTGAATGAGGTGCGGCATAACATCAGCAATCGTGTTCCCTGTTACATAGATGGAGGACTCCTGCTTATTCTCACGTCTTAAATTGTTAGCTGACCATTCCGTCGGGGCAAAATGTAGATCAGCCAATACGCCTGCTAGCTGACGATTCATCTCCTCTGGGAATGGGGAGCTCTTGTTCCAGGTACGTAAACCCGCTTCCACATGTCCAACTTGGATTTGTTGCAGGAAAGCAGCATAGCTAGCTAGGAAAGTCGTTGATGTATCTCCATGCACCAGAATCAGATCGGGCTTCTCCGACGCAAACACAGGCTCAAGCCCTTGAATAACACGGACAGACAATTCGGTTAACGTCTGATTCTGCTTCATTAAATTCAAATCATGATCCGGCTTCAGACCGAATACATCCATTACTTGATCAAGCATTTCTCGATGCTGAGCTGTTACGCACAGCTTTGATTCAATAAACGCTGAATGCTTGGCCAGCTCGAGCACGAGTGGAGCCATCTTAATGGCTTCTGGTCTCGTTCCGAATATGGTCATTACCTTAATCTTACGCATATACGTGCTAGCCTCCTATTCGGTTCCGTACAGCCTATCTCCAGCGTCTCCGAGTCCCGGTACGATATAACCCTGCTCATTCAGCCGTTCATCAATCGCTGCCACATAGATGTCCACGTCTGGATGCTTGTCCTTCACAGCTGCAATCCCTTCGGGCGCAGCAATTAAACACATGAGACGAATTAATGAGCAGCCTCTCTCCTTCAATATCCGGATCGCTTCATTCGCAGATCCACCCGTAGCTAGCATGGGGTCAATCACAATGATCTCCCGTTCAGTTACATCCGTAGGTAGCTTTATGTAATAAGTAATCGGCTGTAAGGTTTCATGATCACGCGCAAGACCAATATGCCCCAGCTTAGCCGCGGGTAATAGCTTGAGGACGCCATCCACCATACCTAGTCCGGCGCGAAGTATCGGCACCAAACCAATCATACGTCCTGAAATCACATAGCCTGTTGTTGTTGTTACCGGTGTGGTCACTTCAATGGGCTCGAGCTTGATACCACGCGTAATCTCGTAAGCCATCAATGTAGCAACCTCATCTACCAGCGCCCTGAAGTCCCGAGCATTCGTTCTCTGATCGCGAATATGTGTTAGCTTGTGCTGAATCAATGGATGATCACAGACGACTACATTTCCCATAGATGAACATGACTCCTATACGTTAAATTTATCACTAGTTGGCTTAAAAAACATCCAACTTAGTATACCATAAACAAGCGTAAAAGAATTATGCGAATTGTTTAGATCCAAAAGAAAATAACCGTCAGAAAACTGACGGTCCTGCACTCTTGATAGCTTATCGTCTCTATAGATGATTCATTTATTCAGTGATCATAATTTTCTGCCCTGGGAATATGAGCTCTGGATTTGTTAGTTTATTCAACCTTGCAAGCTCCTGCCAAGTGATTCTAAATTTGCGCCCAATTGCCCAGAGATTATCGCCCTTCTGAACGATGTACACTTTCTCATCTGCAGGTGCAGGGCTTGGAATAGGTGCTGGTGCTGGTAGCTCAGGTGAAGCAGGGCCTGGCTGCCCACCCATCTCGCCCTCGATTTTAATTCTTCCTTCAACCTTCGTACTCACCGTTCCTAGCTGTTGAATATAAGAGATCAAAGCCTCGTCTAGTGCAGGGAACTCATTGACGATAGCTTCCTCCCTGAACATCGTATACTCATCGCCACCTGCAGCCATGAAATCATTCGTAGCTAACAGATACTGCTTCTCCAAATCGATAGCTTTACCTTGAATCATAATGGCTTGCACGCGATCTCCAGCTGGCTTATTCAGATCAATCTTAAAGGTCATGCCACCCACATGTGGAAATGCTCCCTTGGATTCAGGGTAGGCATCTGTACCTTTTTCTAAAGCAGCCTTAATATTGGCACCACTAATCCGCTTGGTTACAATGTAATTACCGAAGGGTAGGACGGTGATTATATCATTTTTCGTAATTTTGCCTGGATTAATGGAGGCTCTTATCCCTCCCCCATTCGTGATAGCAACGTCTGCACCCGAAACCTCGAGCATCGCATCCGTAATGAGGTTACCTAGATTCGTCTCGCCCACTCGAACTAGCTCACGCTCACCATCTAGCTTCACCGCAGTCTCACCAACCACCTCAGCCAGAACAGTCGCCTGTGATTCCTTTACCAATCGAATGACATTCAGAATGGCCGGGTCCGGTTCAACCTGTGCAGTTTCTTCCTTCGTCGTTAAGTGGGCCTTTTTTGATACAAGCTTCTTGTTCGCATCAAATATGAGCTCAACGACACCCAGATTCTTCGTATATTCACCAGCACTCACGATCAATGTGTCTTCTCCGCCCTGCATACCTTCAACAAGCGTAGAATGACTATGTCCATCAACGATTAAGTCAATGCCTGGTGCTGCCATCGCGACCTTAATACTCGTATCCGTGCTTGACTCATCTATACCCAGGTGGGTAACTGCAATAATAGCGTCCACTTTACCCGTTAATTCAGCAACCATAGCTTTAGCCTCTACAGCGGGGTCAGTAAAGAGTAAGCCTTCTACATTATTAGGGTGTGTCTTGTACGTAGTCTCCGGTGTCGCTAATCCGAATATCCCTAATTTGATGCCGTCCACCTCTTTAATGATATAGGGCTCGAACAAACGAGTTCCATCCGCATTCTTCACATTGGCACTTACTAACGGGAAGGTCAGCATATCCTCAATCTCAAGTAATCGCTCGTAGCCGTAATTAAAATCATGATTGCCCGCGGTCATAGCGTCATAACCGACATTGTTCATCAGCTGTGCAATACTCTCGCCTCTTAATAAAGTCGCGAAGGTCGTTCCATGGAATGTGTCACCCGCATCTAACAGCAGGGTATTCGGGTTATTCGCTTTATGCTGCTGTACGAGTGTAGATATCTTAGCAAACCCAATCTCCGCCGAACCTTCCTCTACACGTGCATGCGTATCATTAGTATGAAGTAGCGTAATTTTCGTGGTTACTGGGGCTGGTGTTAATTCGAATACAGCAACCGTTCCAGATATCTCATAGGCGACCAACAGCAACGCATTGCCCGTTGGACTGTCCATAGCAGGGATAAATCGCAGTCCCTCTGGTCCACTGTCCTTTCCTTCTTCTACAAAATTCCGCGAGTTAAAATAAGTCGAGAACACAGGCTCCAGCGGATTGGTAATGTTATAAGCCATTATGCCGCCCGCACGCTCTAAGCCTACGAATGCATAATTCTGATTACCAACCGTGCCATACTTCACATCCTCTGGTTCAGGGCCTTTATCATCACTACGGCTATCCTTCTCCACCTCTTCACTATTCGTGTTGAAGGATTCCGGCATAGCTTGAGCTAGCGTTCGCTCTATATGATCCCCGCTATCGTACACCAAGCTCATATCACTTACGTCCCAGATGGAGAAGGAACGTGCTCCATAGCTATGTAGTGACGTATACTTACCCGCATTGTTCATGCCTAATTGCGAGGTTAGCTTCAATCGACCCAGCTGGTCGTCGCCGAATAATCCGTTGGTTACCATCTCATCTAATTGATCTTGTGAGTACCCTTGATAAAGATCGGCATCCAGAGCGATCGAATCCATAATGTCCTTAACCCGAATCTCTTCGGAATACCCATCGTAATCCTTCGCATCACCTTCATTAGCTGTTAGTAAGTATGTTTTGCCACCCGATGTGAACAGGTCTATGCCGTCCGGATGATACATACCTAGTGTAGGCCATCTCTGGATATTCACCTGATCGTCCTTATCCGAAGCATCAAAACCATTCCCAAGAACGGAGTGGTCCTTATATCCTAAGCTCTTCACAGATACAAAGGATTTTTCGCTGATATCCAGCGTCGCAATCGCATTGTTCTCTTGAAGCACAACGTAGGCCAGCTTACTATCTGGTGTAACCGCGATATATTCAGGTTCGAAATCCTCGGCATAGGTTGCACCTGGCTTAGCTATACGAACGTCAGCGTCAATGTTTACGCTATCGTCGAAGCGTACCGTAGTTACTTTGTCTTGACTCACATTCGTCGTCCCAGCCGATATATCGATAATAGAAACGGTTCCTTCTGGATCAATCGTATAGTCATCAGAAGGCTGGCCTTCATTCGCAGTTAAGATGTAATTACCATCCGGTGTGAATGTAATCATATCCGGTAATACACCAACGTTAACTGAGCTTAACAGCTTACCATTCAAATCTAGTATCGCTACCTTACCATCCTCTGTTGCCGGATCAGCCGGTAGAGATAATGCGATGCTATCTCCCTCGGGGCTAACCGCAACACTTGTAATGTCTGATATTGCCGTGAATCCAAGCTCTTCTAGCTTTATCGTCCCTAAGGATGGGAGCTGGTTGATCTCCGTCGTTGAAGTCATCTTGGATAAATCAAGAATCTCAACCGACTTGATTCCACCATTCACTACGAATACGCGCTTAGACACTTTATCATAGGTAATGATCTCTGCGCCGCCCTCTGCCCATGCCACACCTGTCGTAAATTCTCCGATTTTGTTCACTTCTAATTCGCCTGAGCCTTCATACAGAACGCCAGGTGCTGCTACCGCTGCCGTTACTGTTGAAGCAGTTGGCAGTATTGCAATCAGAAGCATGAAGCTCATAATCCCCGCTAAGTATCGTTTCAATTGTGTACCCTCCATTATTGATAGGTTATATATCCTCCCAATCTTAACAATGGATTATTAGGTGAGCATTTGCTTGATGTGTTGAAATTGTAAAAGACTAGAACTAATCAGGATGGGTAACGGAGATCAGGTTACTTTCGGGGATTAGCGGAACATTCTTCCAAATATTCTTCCGCTAGAGGAGCAACTTTGATGCATATGGAGCGCCACAGTGAGTGTAATGGAAATTAGTTCCGCTAAAGTTGGGAGATCAGGTTTTCTTTCGTTTGGAGGCGCTCACAATAAAAAAAGAGGCCGTCCCACAAGTTTTACACTTATGAGACAGCCCCCTTCCCGTGAGGTTAAACGTAGTGTAAGCCCTCATATAACGGGAATTTGGTTGTAAGCTCCTTGACCATGGCACGGGCTTTATCATGTGCAGCTGTATCTGTTGGATTCTTCAAGGTCAGTGCAATGATCTTGGCAATCTGCTTCATGGCATCAGCATCCATACCACGCGTTGTTGCTGCAGGTGTACCAATACGAACGCCGCTTGTAACGAATGGACTCGTCGGATCGAACGGAATCGCATTCTTGTTCACAGTAATACGAACCTCATCAAGCAAATGCTCAGCTTCCTTACCCGTAATGTTCAAATTGCGCGTATCGATTAGCATCAGATGGTTATCCGTGCCGCCTGAAACGAGGTTCATACCTTCAGCTGTCAGCGCTTCGGCAAGCACTTGGGCGTTATTAACGACGTTCTGTGCATAGGTTTTGAATGATGGTAGTAAAGCCTCACCCAACGCCACGGCCTTTGATGCGATCACATGCATCAACGGACCACCTTGTGAGCCAGGGAATACCGCTTTATCGATGGCTGCAGCCCAGCTCTTGCGGCAGAGAATAAGTCCACCACGTGGACCACGTAGGGTTTTGTGGGTGGTAGTAGTGACAAAGTGGGCATAAGGCACTGGGCTCTCATGTAAGCCAGCAGCTACTAAACCAGCAATATGAGCCATATCAACGAACAAGAATGCACCGACATCATTGGCAATTTCACTCATGATCTTGAAGTCAATCTTGCGTGGATAAGCACTCGCACCGGCTACGATCATACGCGGCTTATGCTTGAAAGCAAGCTTACGAACCTCATCATAGTTGATCGTGAATGTCTTCTCGTCTACGCCATAAGCGACGAAGTTATAGAGAATGCCTGAAGCATTAACTGGACTACCGTGAGTCAGATGTCCGCCATGAGCTAGGTTCATACCTAGAACAGTATCACCAGGTGTGAGTGCTGCTAAATATACCGCCATATTGGCTTGAGCGCCAGAATGCGGCTGAACGTTAGCATGCTCAGCACCGAACAATTGCTTCGCACGATCGCGAGCCAAATCTTCTACGATATCGACATGCTCACAGCCACCGTAATATCTTTTTCCTGGGTAGCCTTCTGCATATTTATTCGTAAGTACTGTACCCATTGCTTCCATAACCGCTTGACTTACAATATTCTCTGATGCGATAAGCTCAATATTGTCCTGCTGACGATCGAGCTCAAGCTGCATCGCTTTGATAACTTCGGGATCTTGCTGACGTAAATGTTCCATGTTAAATTCCTCCTACAGGTTTATGATGAATGCTTACTATTCATTTCACTCGCACGTGCCTGACTCCTTGTTTATATGAACAGCATCTAGCTGATAGATCGCGCGGATTCCACCTATAAATTTCGGTCGTGTATAGGCCATATTCACGTTAGCCTCTCCCATCCTTCGAATCGAAGGTCGAACAGGAACAGCAACAGGTAGAAGGTGCATCCCAATTAGCGTTTCACCGATATCGATACCTGCATGGGCTTGAATGGTCTCAACTAAGCACGGCTGTAAGAGCGAACGATACGCATGAGAAGCCATGGAGCCACCAGCCTTAGGGGCAGGAATAGCCGCTACTTCAACGAGTGGATACTGGCTAAGCATCTGACGATCTACAACCAATGCACGATTAAGGTGTTCACAGCACTGATAAGCAGCATAGAAGTCGATCTCCCTGCGCACACGCTCAACAGCCTCATAGATCTGCTCAGCGACCTGTTGCACACCTGCTGTTCCAATCCGTTGCCCGATTACCTCGCTTGTGCTTGTCCCGATAACCACGATTTGGCCCGCACGGATATTACCTGCTTGAACCAGCTCACGTAATACCGTCTCCACCTGATCCGTTATGGAGGATCTCTCTGTCATGACTGACTTTCAATGGCAGTTAGTTTGTTAATCCGATTCTGATGGCGTTCATTACCTGAGAAGTTAGTCTCCAGCCAGATCTGGATAATATCCATGGCTACCCCTGGACCTATAACACGCTCACCCATTGCTAAGACATTCGTATCATTGTGCTCTCTTGTTGCCTTAGCTGTGAAAGCATCATGCACAAGCGCACAGCGGATTCCCCTATATTTGTTCGCCGCGATACTCATCCCAATGCCCGTACCGCATATCAGAATGCCACGCTCCACCTTCCCTGTTGTAACCATCTCACACACAGGGATAGAGTAATCTGGATAGTCGACAGAATCCGCACAATCACAGCCTACGTCTTCAATCGTATGTCCTAGTGACTCGAGGAATGGTACGACAACATCCTTTAACCGATAGCCTGCATGATCTGCTCCAATCGCAATTCTCATGGAAAATCGCCTCCTAAGTTTGCATACACTACTATATTCGAATCTCAACCCATACAAGTAAAAGAAAAAGAGCAGTCTGCATCTACGATGCATCATTGCTCTTCTGCCCAGGCGACCGGCCGTATAACTCGATGCTCCACTGTGGTTATACCCACGAGTCGCCAGTAACATCGAGCCTTCTCATTCGTTACCAATAGAATAGCTTATTCGCTTGTCGTTGTAAAGACCAGAAAAGCTAACGCTCAACGCAGTTTCATTGCTTAAAGCTTATCTTGAATTCGATCGATCGTACGCTTAACGGACGCTTCTATCTCCGCAGCACAATCCCGATATACGGCTAGATGTCTGCCGAAAGGATCGAGAATATCCATGTTCGGTAATTCCTTCTCCAGATCAATAAGCTGTTTCTTTTCGGCATCTGTAATGGGCTGTTTGAGCGCCTGCTTAATTTGTAGCTCAGAGATCAGCTGCTCTCTAGCCACTAGCTTCGCTCTAGTTATAGCATCACTCCAGGCAAATTCCTTCAATGTGAACGTTTTGTCCACCGCATCCGGAAACTGCTGGATGACCTCTTTCTTGTGACTGGTTGTCATGGTTAATATAAGATCAGACCAAGCTGTAAGCTCTGCCGACAATTCACGGGAGGTTACTGCGGGAATGGCTCCTTTATCTCGCAATATAACAGCTGCATTCGTAGATATCTGCATACCATCTACAGCGGATACGCCCGCTGATCGGACTTCTACATCCAATCGACTCTCTTCGGCGAATAAACGGAAGAAACCTTCAGCCATGGGGCTTCGGCATGTATTCCCAGTGCATACGAATAGAACGCGTTTCATGACCATACTCCTCAATATAGGATTAATCCGATGTCGAACTGATTATTACTTCTACATTCATTATACGTCAAAACCACGCATATTAGTATGCACACCTTTAGAATAGAAATTTTAAACCAAATACTAACAGAATTACACCACCGAAGGCCTCCCCATATTCACCCATCCACTTGCCGACTCGACGTCCTAGCAGCAGCCCCATGACAGACATAATCCCACCGAATAATCCAAAAAGTGTAACCGTGATGGCAATTTCCGAAGCGAATAAACCGAGAGAAATACCTACTGCGAAGGAGTCAATGCTTACGGTTAAAGAGAAGAGCAATAACCCCCAAACCGTTCCAATGTTCAAATAAGGTGCTTTCCCAGTGCTCATTGCACTATAAATCATATGACAGCCCAATATCACAAGTAATGCTCCACCTGTTGCTACAGCTACCCCACCGAGAATGGTGCTGACATAATGTCCAGTAAACATACCCATTAAGGGCATTACAATATGAAAAATGGCGATAACCAAACTGATATATACAATATGCAGAAGGCGAATTCCCCTCATGCCGAGTCCAATCCCTAGTGAGAAAGCATCCATACCAAGAGCAATCGCCATAATCACGATTGTGGATAGCTGTCCCCATTGTGCCGCAGCAATGGCCATGCCTCAATCCCTCCGTTGTCCACACATTGATCATGTGCGTCTTACACAACTTATGCGGACAACCTGAGGATTAGACTAAAGAACAAGTGAATCCTAACTCGAGGCAACAGTTAACTAGCATATAGATTCCTAAGTAATCCTATAGCTACACAATAGCCTGCAATATCCTACTACAGCCTACTGTATCACAATTTGCTCTGCGGCCGCCTTGCGTAGCCGATTCATAATCGCTTGGCCGAGCCCCGCTTCCGGGAAGGCTTCGGCCAATATGTACGTGACGCCGAGCTCGTCGAATCGGCGTAAAGCGGCATAGAACTGGCGGGCAGCATCCGCCGGCTCTTGCCAGCTTCCGCACGGGACGACCACGTCCGCGCGGTAACTCAGGGCGTGCGGGCCGAAGGCTAGTACGCCCGTGGTCTCCCCAAGAGCACCGAATCGGTCGAGCTCTTGCTGGATATAGCGCGCCATGCGCTCGCTGTTCTGTTCCGCACTATGGACCAGGACCAAGCGCCCCAGCGGTGCGTAGTGCGTATACTTCATCCCTGGCGAACGCGGGATGCTCTCATCTGCTGCTCCCGTAGTCAACGCCTCGACGACGGTTGCTTCTGGCGCAGCTTCGCGAAGTGCAAGAGCGGTCACTCCGCCTGGACGCAGCACATGAATGTGCTTACCGTCCGTGGTCACTTGAATGACCGTAGATTCCAACCCGATGCCCGTAGGACCGCCGTCGAGCACACCGGCTATCCGCCCTTCCATATCCGTCATCACATGCTCGGCACGTGTCGGACTTGGTCGGCCGGAACGGTTCGCGCTCGGCGCGGCAACCGGACAACCCGCTGCACTAATAAGCTGCAGCGCAAGCGGATGGTCGGGCATGCGCACCGCGACCGTTGTCAAACCTGCAGTCACCCGTGGTGAGACCGCACCTGGACGAGCCTGCAGCACCAACGCCAATGGACCCGGCCATAGCCGGTCCATTAAGCGTCGCTCCGTCTCGTTACAGCCCAACACCAACGCGTCTAGCTGACTACGCTCGCTAATATGGACAATAAGTGGATTGTCCGATGGACGACCCTTAGCGGTGAAAATTTTCTCCACCGCTGTTGTCGAACGAGCATCCGCTCCAAGTCCATATACCGTTTCCGTTGGGAATGCAACAATCTCTCCTCGTAGGAGCAGACTCGCTGCCTCTTTCATACCCTCACTGATTCGTTCAATACTTTCAATTCGTTCAATACTTTCATTACTTTCATTACTTTCATTACTTTCAATATTTTCAGTATGCTCAATCTTCCAATATTTCGTCTGCATGAATGACCCGTCCCTATGCTAGTAATGAGCGTCCTGTCTATCATAGCACAGCTTGGTTATGGATTAACAACCCATTCGTCTAGACCATATCCGTGAAAATGATACCAAATCTCTCCCCCATCAGATGTCCATTTCTCATAAGCAGTTACTTTCTGCGGAGCATAGTAGCCTCCGTTATGCGCCACCTCAGCAATAGACGGAGTCTGATAAGTGATCGTTTCCTTCGTTAATGAAATGACTTCATTCGTGCTCACAATTCCCACCGGCCGCTCAATTAAAGCCCTTGTCGGACTAACCCATTGCTTGCCATAGGGTGTCTCAATATGAAACCATTCACCCGATACCTCAAAAGCATAATAAGACCCAGCATCCAACCAATTCTTAGAGTCCGTATACCAACCAATCGTCGGTTCTTCGAAATAACGAGCTTTTGTCACTAACTGTAGCTGTTCATTCACTTCCTTATAATTGATAAGGGTTGGTTGCTGTGGAATGACCCAACGTTCACCTTGAGGTAATTTGATTTTTAACCAAATTTGTTCATATGGACCAAGACCAATCTTCCACTGACCAATCACACTCACAGCCTGTGGTTCGATCAGCTCACTCGTCTCCTCAACTACAAAAGGATTCGGGTACACAATCTCCTGTCCTGTCAGCTTCATCATGTAAGAGACAGGTTCTACCACTACATCCTCTAGTATCGCAGGGTTAACGATCCATTTCTCCCCAAGCCAAGTCGTAATACGATACCACCGATCCCCTCCTGAAAACGTTGCAACCGACATAGCACTATCAAAATGTAGTACTGGAGTTCTAAGAGATGCTGTCACATTCAGCTTCTGGGGCGCTACCTTCCCTATAATAAGATACGAACGATCAGGACGATCGTACAGGTCTACCGTGAATACCGATGTAACGACTCGTTTTCCCTTGATTAGCGCACCATTCACTATACGATCTGTTGCTTTTACCCACTTATCTCCGAGCCAGGTTTCCACTAAATACCACTCCGGAATAAAAGATTCAAAATGAGCAACTTCCCAATCCCATACCAAATCAAAGCCTTTTATTGTTAAGGTTTGCGGTCCTGCTACAGAAGCTATAGGTTTTGTCGGTTTCCGATAATCATTGTACAACGGTGTGTCCTCGAATACCGTTATTTGCTCAGGCTTGATATTGATTTCTGCACTAACTATAGGCACCTCATATAAGAACATCGTCACAATTAATCCAAACAACACAGTTATTAATAACATAAACGGCCTGAATCTGATCATCATTATTCACACTCCCCCATCTCACATTAATAAGTTAGACGTTAACTTCGGGAGAATGTTTTCAAATCATACCTTTAATTCAAAATACTCCAGCCAGCCTACCCACGACCTCTATCCCCTACACTCAGCTAATTTTCCCTTACAACCTCTATCCCCTACACTCAGCTAATTTTCTCTTGCGACCTCTATCCCCTACACTTAGCTAATTTTCCCTTACGACCTCTATCCCCTACACTCAGCTAATTTTCCCTTACGACCTCTATCCCCTACACTCAGCTAATTTTCTCTTACAACCTCTATCCCCTACACTCAGCTAATTTTACCTTACGACCTCTATCCCCTACACTCAGCAGAATCAGAATATCACTCATTACCATTCAAAATACGGCTGACCCACTAGCTACATGTAATCGTTTCAGTATAAAACTATTGTTCGCTACGTTCGCAGCGCCGCATTGCTTGCAAGTCGAACTAAATTGCTTGCAAGTCGATCTAATAATCACTCTTTTCTCTCTCGGTTTAAACGGTATTTCTGAGCGAAGGGGATACAACTACAAAGGAAAAAAAGCCACCCATATATCTTTAGGTGGCGATACGTAACGTATCGTTATTTTCTATGTTGAGCCCTATTATGTCATCCTATGAGAACAGATTCTTAAAAAAGCCACCGACCTTCTTCGCAACTTCCCACAGGAAGAATTTCACTTCAACATCATCGCCATCCTGTACCGGTGCTTGGTATATACGGTCCTCGGAGGAGGAGGAGTTGTCACTCGCCCTTGCACTGCCGCTACCCTCTTCTCCTTCTTGATTGCCCAATTCTGCTTTTTTTTCCTCTTTTTCTTTTTCTTTTTCTTTTCCTTGTTCTTGTTCTTGTTCTTGCTCTTCCTCTTGCTCTTGGCCACGCTCTTGCTCTTGCTCTTGCTCTTGCTCTTGCTCTGGCTCTTGCTCTTGGCCACGCTCTTGCTCTTTTCCTTGCTCTTTCTGTTGCTCCTGCTCTTTCTTTTCTTGTTTATCTTTCTCTTTAGCTTTCTTCTCTTGTTTCTCTTTAGCTTTTTCTTCTCCATCTACTTCCACAGTATTCTCATCAACCGCTTTTACCGCACTACCGAAGCATAGCGGTGGGAATAGTACGCACCACCAATTCTGCCCCTTTCCTTCACCCAATGTAACTCTCAGGGCTTCGTACTCACCAGATGGGTAGGTGACTCGTCCAAATATTTTGGACGGAAAATGTACCTTACTTAGCTCTACCTCATACCCATATGTAAAATCGTACTTTGCAAGCAATGCGCCAACCAATTTGTTTAACTCTGGCAGACGGCGATTCACTTCGTTCCGCGCATCCTCAATCTGTTCGCTACTCAGGTTCCAACCATTCACATTTGCTGTGATCGCATCTCGAATTTCCTTCTTAATCCACTGATCCTCTACTCTATCAGAATTTGCAAGGATTCGAATCCGAATCGATTGGTCTGGAATAGTAGGGTTCATCAGTGCAGCACTTGCTAGATTCGATTCCCAGCTCATGATTAGCATAATAAGTGCAAAGGCAGTATATAAATAGACTCTGATTGGTTTTTTCGATTTCATATAAAAAAGCTCCTTCCCTCTCTACCCACAGTGTGGACAAGAAGGAAGAAAGCTATACTAGCGAATCTATGAAAATAGTAATCTCCAAATTATTCAAAAAATCAGCCTTGAAACTCCTTAGAAATGGATTAGATTAGCTCCATCCCAACACATGACGCTCAATCCCAGCGTAATCATGTATGATCTCGACCTGCTCCCACCATCCGCAGTATCTCATCATTGTCGCTACTTCTCTTGCTTGTCCGAAGCCTACTTCAAAACCGACTATTGTCGGAATATTGGGTAGCCGTTTCATCTGCTCTAGCATAGTGCGGTAGCAATACAGGCCATCTTCGCCACCATCGAGCGCTAGCATGGGCTCATGCTCACGCACTTCCCGTTGTAGACCAGGAATATCTGAAGAAGGGATATAAGGTGGATTGGATACGAGGATATCGATGCTCAATTCCTGTTTAATAGTAGGCTCTAGCAAGTCCCCTTGGTAGAATGTTACTCTGTCCGCAACACCATTCTTCTCAGCATTGCGTATCGCCACCTCAATCGCTCTAGGTGATAGATCACATGCTGCAAGTCGCCAGTTGGGATTGAACACGGCAAGGCTAACAGAAATCGCTCCACTGCCTGTACCAATGTCGACGACGAGTGGACCTTTAGCTTCAGAATGGTTATCGGGGTGAGCAAAATTACTCGGCCACAGCTCCCTCCCTCGCTTCATGACTGCTTCGACGAGCAGCTCTGTCTCTGGCCGAGGAATGAGCACAGCTGCGTTCACCTCGAAGGGGAGTCCGTAGAACTCCTGCTCACCTAGCATGTACTGAACAGGCTCACCCGCTCCACGTCTGCGGATTTGCTCTGACCACTCCTCTGCATATTTCCCCGGAAATAGTTCGCGCAGCTCTAGCAGCAATCGGGAGCGGTCCCAGCCTAGTATATGCTGCATGAGCAGCTCCGCATCAGCCCGACCATCCTCGACACCTTGATTTGTCAAAAAAGAAGAAGCCTCAACCAAGGCTTCCCGAATCGTCATTGTTGAGCTTGCTTCTATTAACTCATTCGCGCTATTTTTTAAGTTCATATCTGTTAGCTCATTCACACTATTTATTGAATTATTATCGTTACTATTGCTGATTTGAGCTTTGCTTACTGGAGCTCTGTTATTGTTATTCTCTTCATTCATCAGTTCACTTCCGCTCCCCGCTCCATCATATCGGAGTGAGCAGCCATGGTGAGGGATTGTATGATTTCTTCCATATCTCCATTAAGAACGCTATCTAGCTTGTGCAGCGTCAATCCGATGCGGTGATCCGTCACACGGCTCTGCGGGAAGTTGTACGTACGAATTCGTTCGCTACGATCGCCTGTACCTACCTTGCTCTTCCGTTCACCAGCATTCTTGGCTTCCTCTTCTAGCATCGCCTTCTCAGAAACCCGAGCGCGTAATACCTTCAGTGCCATCTCTTTATTGGAGTTCTGTGATTTACCATCCTGACATGTTGCGATGATCCCTGTTGGCACATGGGTTACGCGAACCGCAGATTTGGTCGTATTAACGGACTGTCCTCCAGCTCCACTCGAACAGAAGGTATCTACACGAATATCCGAATCTCGGATATCGATCTCTAGCTCTTCTATCTCGGGAAGTACGACTACAGTCGATGTCGATGTATGAATACGTCCACCCGATTCGGTGGTCGGGATACGCTGTACGCGATGTGCGCCACTCTCGAACTTCAGCTTACTGTATGCTCCCTTACCCTTGACCATGAAGATGACTTCCTTGAACCCACCAAGATCGCTCACATTGGATTCCATGATCTCTGTGTGCCAGCCCTGTGTATCAGCGAATTTCATGTACATACGGTATAAGTCACCAGCGAATAGAGCGGCTTCATCTCCACCGGCTGCTCCACGTATCTCCACGATCACGTTCTTGTCATCGTTCGGATCCTTAGGCATCATGAGTATATTGAGCCGTTCCTCTAGTTCATCCTTGCGAGAGGATAGCTCGTCAATTTCCATCTTGACCATCTCACGCATGTCATTGTCGAGCTTCTCACCCTGCATAACCTTGGCTTCGTTCAATTGCTCCATTGTATCTTTGTATGACATATAAGCTTCATAGGTATCCTGCAGGTCGGACTGCTCTTTGGAATATTCGCGCAGTCGCTTTGCATCACTATTCACATCTGGATCGCATAACATCTCACTGAGCTTATCGTAACGATCAGCGATGCCTTGTAATCGGTCTAACATATAACCCACCTTGCCTTCTTTATACTTATGGGTCGGCTTACATATTACTTCTCACTTCCGGTGACAGAATACCCAATGCTTTATGGGTTTTTGCCAGTGGATTAGTGGAAGTTATATGTAAACGATCCCTTGTCTAACATTGTGTACTCTTTATTATACATTAAAACGGAAATGCATGACATCCCCATCCTGCACTACGTATTCTTTACCTTCCAAGCGGAACCAGCCTTTTTCCTTAGCGCCGTTCATTGAGCCTGCTGTGACCAGATGATCGTAGCCAACGACCTCTGCACGAATGAATCCTTTTTCGAAATCGGTATGAATGACTGCTGCTGCTTGAGGTGCTTTGGTTCCCTTGCGAATGGTCCAAGCACGAACCTCTTGCACGCCAGCTGTGAAGTAGGTATATAAACCAAGCAGCTTATAAGCTGCACGAATCAATCGGTTCAAGCCGGATTCGGTAAGTCCAAGCTCTTGAAGGAACATCTCTTTGTCCTCGCCCTCTAGCTCAGCGATTTCTTCCTCAACACGTGCACTAATCGGAACAACCTCCGCGCCCGTCTTAGCTGCGTATTCTCTAACTAACTTTACAAACGGATTATCGTCGGAATTACTCGCTTCGTTCTCACTAACATTAGTCGCATAAAGTACAGGCTTCATCGTCAATAAGTGCAGATCACGTATAATCAATGCCTCTTCGTCATTTAATTCCATGCTACGTGCAGGCTTATCCTCATACAGGACCTCTTTAACCCGCTCCAAACAAGCAACTTCTTCTACAACCTTCTTGTCGCCACCCTTGATGTTTTTGCGGGAGCGCTCTATTTTGCGTTCAACGGTGTCGATGTCTGTTAGGATCAGCTCTAGGTTGATCGTCTCAATATCACTGATCGGATCGATCTTACCGGATACATGTGTAATGTTCTCGTCTTGGAAGCAGCGCACAACATGCACTATCGCATCCACCTCGCGAATATGCGCTAAGAATTTATTACCCAATCCCTCGCCTTGGCTAGCACCCTTAACCAGCCCTGCAATATCCACAAACTCGAATGCCGTCGGAACGGTTTGCTTAGGTACAACAAGCTCTGTCAATTTATCAAGCCGCTCATCCGGTACTTCAACAATACCCACATTCGGGTCAATGGTGCAGAATGGATAATTGGCCGACTCCGCGCCTGCCTGTGTGATCGCGTTGAATAATGTTGATTTTCCTACATTCGGTAACCCTACTATGCCACAAGAAAGACCCATTGTCGTATAATCTCCTTAAAAGTTTTATGAACGATTAGCTATCCGTTTGAATTCCGTATTCACGTACAAGCGAATGTTCTCAGATGTACTTAATTATATACACTCACGGCCAATATTAAAAGCCCCCACTAGGAGAGCCGGCTTTAATAAAAGCATTGCTAGTCCATTTCGTAAATCGTACCTGAGCGACTTCCATATAACTCTGCGCATACCTTACCAGCATAAGAGTCTGTCATCCCTGAAATATAATCGGCGATAACTCTTTCCCAAGGCCATGTGCTCTTATGCTGCTCATAGGTTTCTATCCAATCTGGCGGAAGGATCAGGCGTCCTGTCTCATAATCCTTAAAGCTCCCCCATAGGCGCTTAATGATGATTTCACTGCTTGTCTGTAATCGTTGGACGCGGAAGTCCTTAATTAATGTCACCCATGCCAGCTTCTTAACAATCTCCATTGTGCGGAGCAGCTCAAGGTCCTCTTGACCATCGCTGACGAAGGTTACCCGCTCCCAGCCTTTTGCTGGATCATCGATGATACCTACCTGGCTTGCGAATTTACTAACCCAGCGGGCCTTCATCTCTCGTCGAGTACGTGATGATTCCCCGTCGCATGCAGCGTAAATGGTTTCCCATTGTGTCAGGTAATTTTCCAGCACCATCTTGACCATCGCTTTCATATCGACTTGATCCCAGCCCACCGCACCGTTCGTATGGTCATTAATAATCTCCTGCATAACATGCTCGATTAACCGATCGTCCTCGAGGAAGGTGCGGTTCATTTGTATTTTGCCTGCACGAATGCCATCCTCTATATCATGTGTCGAATAAGCGATATCATCACACAAATCCATTAGCTGTGCTTCCAATGTTGCGCAGCCGCTGGGCATCCCCCACAAATCTCGCAGATAACGGATCCCTTCCCATTCGGTCGCATACACACCCTTAGCAGCGCCCTGCTCACCTAGGCAATACGGATATTTATTAATGGCCAGCAGAACAGCAGCAGTAAGATCAAGCCCACTTCCACTACCCGCACGCTTCTCCAGAAACATCAGCACACGATAATTCTGTGCATTCCCTTCAAAGGACATGCCGTGTTCTTCGTTCAGCAATCGATTGAGCACTTCTTCCCCTCTATGTCCAAAGGGAGGATGTCCCATATCATGTGCAAGAGATGCACACTCCACCACCTCGGGATTCAACACTAGACCTGGATGCTCATTATTCGTTCGGGATAAGCTCTTACTCAGTCGTCTTGCCACTTCCCGGGCAATCTGAGAAACCTCTAAAGAATGGGTCAATCGGGTTCTATAGTAATCCCCTGTTCCTGCACCGAATACTTGGGATTTCCCTTGTAGACGACGGAATGCAGGGGATTGAATTAATCGTGCATAATCCTTCTCATACTCGGCTCGATCCTCACTGGAGTGTGTGTTCGCTGTATCAAATAATCTTAGTTTACGTAAGTTCATATCGTTCACCCTTAATTGTATTCTTCTGCTGCGCATCAGCTGTATATTTTATTATAGTTAATATGGCTTTTTGTATGTGTCTAGAGTTATGGTTGAACCTCTGTAAATTCAAAAGCCTTGTGCTTAATCCGCGAGTTCTCTATCGCTTCTCCCAGAATATCAGCAACATGGACGCTATTCTTGAGATTCCTTAACGTGTATGTTGGTGTTGTTGTGTCCGTGGTTTGTAACGTGATGTCACCCATCTTCATAATTCTCTCCATTAGACTGCGTTTCAAGGAGATATCTCTGATTCGGAATAAACGGATTTCCTCGCGTTTTTTCGTGAACACACCTTTTTCCACAATCAGACGTGTATCTGTAATTTTGTAATGTGTAAAGCTTGGTATTCCATAGTTAAAGGGCTTACCTTCCCATATTACCTTCTCATCCAACACTTTATCCACCTCTTTCCCATTATATGCACAGCTTGTTGTGAATCATTCACAATTTCCGTTGTTACGTCCACAGCTTGTCAACATTCTGACCGTTCGTTACAATAACTATAACCACTTATCCACAGACTTGTCCACAACATGTTAACAACGAATGTCTGTTCTGTTGATATTCACTGGTTTTTGTGAGAATTGAGCTGGTTTTTTGTTGTGCGAGCTGGTTTTAGGGTGGAAAAAGAGGTATATAGAAGATAAATGAGCTACTTTATTTGATAGATGAGGTGTGTATTGTGCATAACGATGTGAATAAGGATCTGAATAACGAATATGAGAAGTGGATGCTTGAAGCAATAGATGAGGCTCGGAAGGCTGAGGCCATAACTGAGGTGCCGATTGGCGCTGTTATCGTCTATGATGGGCGGGTCGTTGGTCGCGGACATAATCTGCGTGAGACGAGCTTTGATCCGACCGCTCATGCTGAGATGGTTGCGATTCGCGAAGCGAGTAGGCAGCTTGGTGCTTGGCGTTTATCCGGCTGCACCTTGTATGTGACGCTGGAGCCTTGCCCGATGTGCGCTGGCGCTATTGTGCAGTCGCGGATTGACCGCGTTGTGTTCGGTACCACCGACCCAAAGGCCGGCTGTGCGGGAACACTCATGAATTTGCTGCAGGAGGAACGATTTAATCATCGCGTTGATGTTATCGATCATATATTACATGAGGAGTGTGCTCAGCTGCTTACCAGCTTCTTCCGCAAGCTGCGAGGTAAGGAATAAAGAACAGAATAGATTTCCCATAGTTTTACTTATCAGATACATCATGCACCTTTTGCAATTCAGATTCAATCATTCTAAGTGCTTCTGGGACTCCCATCCTGTCAGACAATATGTCAGCAATATATTTGTTCGGAACCTCATCCATTGTTGTAACCACAGACGCTGGAAGAGATCGCAATGTATTAATCGTCGTGTTCGTGATACGGTCCAATTCATAGAATGGCTTCACATTCTCATCCTTCCATTCGGAGGGTAATCTCGCTGGCAAATCTTCTATTCTAAGATTAGGCAGTAATCTTGCGTAATCTTCACCGGCTATATACTCAATTAATTCCCAAGCTTCTACAGCTTGTCCTGCACTCGTTGGAATGGAAAGAATATCGTTCATCATAACACCGTTGCTTAATCCCTCTTGTTCCTCACTTATTGGAACAGATACAACACCCCACTCCAAATCGGGAAATCGGTCTTTACTCGTCGTTAATGTTCTGTACAAGGATGAATCATGAATAGCCATTGCTATATTACCTGCGAGAAATGGATAATTACTCTTCTCAAGAGAAGTTATGCCGCTTAATGAAGGTGTATCCAATGATTCTTTCTCATAACAAACTTTAGATTTGAAACAATCTGTCACATGCTGGAATACACCTTCCCAAGATCTCGAACTGAAAGTAAATTTATCGTTATAATAAAACGACAACCCATTGGTTTCCCCTATATTAAGCGCCATCAAAAAAGGATTTTCCGACTTTCTATCGTAATATCCAAATTGCTGTTCGTTAGTGTCCGAGAGGTTAGGGAATCGCTGTGCAAGCTGAAGAACCTCCCTCCAGGTCATAGAGTCCTTTGGGAATGCGATACCATTATCAGTAAACATTTTTTTATTGTAAAATAACGCAGTACCATCAAATGTAGGTGTTAAACCATGTATCTGATTCTGGTCATCTGTGAAGTAATCGATGATACCCGGTATAAAATGGGAAGTATCAAACTTACTTTTCTTTATCCATGGTGACAACGATGAAAGCTTATTCTGCTCTAGAAGAGACGAATATAAATCCATATTCAGTGATACAACATCTGGGTTTTCCGTTAAAATGAGTTCTTCAACCACTTCATTAAAATTTTCCCCAAACGTATAATTCTCCATGATCGATATCATATGAAGTGTATAGTTTGGATGAGTTGCAATGAAGAAGTTACCGTATTTCTCGTTGAACTCAGAACCATTAAAAGTAAGGATTCTTAATTCCACATTTTCTAGCTCTTGGGGCTGATTCGTACAACCTACTAGAATAGTGGTAATTGTGACTATGATTAATAAAATTCTTTTCATTTCGAATTAAACCTCACTAAATGTTAATGTATTCATATAAAATCATGTGTTAATACCTTTATTTAGGATGCAATTAAAGTTACGATATATTAAATCAACAATATTGTCCACTATTATTATCCATGGGAATTATTGTGAAAATGAAATAGAACAAAACCTCCAGGATAATACAGAGGAAAATTACAAAAGTAAGAAAAGCGCCTTCAAAAACGATTGAAGATCAATTACATATTTACAGCTATTAGATAATTAAGATTTAAAACCTCATCTAATATAAATTGGCATCAATCGCAAGAGCATTTTTGTCGTAAAAAACTACGACAGCAAGATTAACGTACAGGTTTCGTTTTAGTAACTTCGGGTGGAAAACCTACTGTGACACTAAGGAAATAGTCGATTATTTCGACCACTTCCTATTGATGCAATCTGAAGCAAGAATGGCGTATTAAGTGGGAAAATTCCCGCATAATCGTGAATCCTCCATAACAAGCACAATAAATGTGCTTGCTGAGCTGCAGAAACTCGCTTCCTCCGTAACAAGCACAATAAATGTGCTTGCTGAACTGCAGAAACTCGCTTCCTCCTTAACAAGCACAATAAAT
>DFZX01000017.1 GCA_002383695.1 Caryophanales bacterium UBA4045 | reverse complement strand
GCATAATCGTGAGTCTGGAGCAAGCAGGGGAAGAAGAAGGTAACTCTGGTTCGGGAATTGAGCTGTAGAGTAGAATATCGGGCCAAGAGACTTGGGAACTGTGATGAGTTATAGGATTACCTTTGGTAGTTAGTTATGTGTTTGTTAATCTTAATGTCGTATTTTTTTTGGACAATGTTGACCGATGGTCAATTAAAACTCAGATTTTCCAGAGGAGGAATTATTAATGGTTAGCACAGCGAAAGGTCCATCCAACACAATACTATCTATGAAGAAAGCAGTCGTTCTAGGAGCAACAGGCGGCATGGGGAGCGCATTGGTCGAGAGATTGCTGCATGATGGAGTATACACAGTTGCGTTTGCTCGGTCAGCAGAGAAATTAGCAATACTTCAGGAACGTATGAAGAAGCTGGGATATGCTGGTGAACAGCTAGAGATTGTACAGGGTGATGCATTTCAAGTGCAAGAGGTGACACAAGCCGCGACGGGTACTGATGTGATTTATCAAAGTATCAATGTGCCTTACGTTGAATGGAAGGAAAAGCTGATACCACAAGCGCAAACGGTCATTGAAGCGGCTCGAGCTGTGCATGCACGGATTGTTGTTATAGATAACATCTACGCTTATGGACGTAGGCAGCAGGAGCAGGTGGATGAACAGCATCCCAAGCAGCCACATACTCGTAAGGGAAGCTATCGATTGGCTATGGAGCAGCTTTACTTGAAAGCACAGAAGGAGGGCGTCCAATCGGTCATATTTCATCTACCGGATTTTTACGGCCCTCAGGCTAGTAACACTATTCTTCATGTGACTTTTGGAGGAATCGCCGCTAATAAAGCAAGTAGATTCGTAGGCTCGCAGAAGGTTTCAAGGGAGTATATCTATATGCCTGACGCTGCACAAGCCGTAGTACACGCAGCTGGTTTCGAGGAAGCTTATAATCGGCAATGGAATATTCCTGGTGCTGGGGTTATTACTGGGGAAGAAATCATTCGAATCGCGAATGAAGCTAGGGGAACTGCGCGTAAGGTAGGAACCATAAGCTTAACGATGATTCGAATACTTGGTTTATTCATGCCCGGGATGCGAGAGGTTGCGGAGATGTACTATCTTACCCAAGAGCCGTTGATATTGTCGGGAAAAGCTTACGAGCAGCAGTTTGGTTTAATTCCCGCGACGCCTTATCGGGTAGGTATTCGTGATACGATTAAAGAGCTGAGCAAATGATCGAGCTGACTGACATAGGAATATGTTATTAATGTTATCTAATAAGGAGGTGTTCATCGTGCGGAGAATGATGTGGATCGTCATGACCTTACTGGCCATCTCAATAGCTGGGTATGTGCTTGTATCCTACGGAGCTATGGGCGCAGCCAACATGCCATTGATTCAAGGGAAGCTGGAACAAATGACGCTGAATTCATTCTACTATGCTGTATTATACATTCATATTATTGCTAGTGTGGTTGCATTAGTTATCGGGCCTTTTAGCTTATCTAGAACATTTAGAGAGAACAATTTACGCCGACATCGGTTGCTAGGTAAAGTGTACATGGTGGGGGTATTGCTAGGAGGAGTCTCAGGGATGTATCTTGCAATTCTAGCTAATGGAGGTATAGCAGCTAAGCTAGGCTTTGGAACGTTATCTATCTTATGGTTAATTACCGCTTACTTGGCCTTATGGAACATTAAGAATAAAAGAGTTGTCTATCACCAGAGATGGATGATTCGGAATTATGCACTTACCTTCGCGGCAGTTACTTTAAGGCTGTATATTATCCTCGTATTAGCAACTATGGGCGGAGTGTATTTTGAAGCTGCGTATCCGATTATTGCTTGGATTTGCTGGATGCCAAATTTAATTGTTGCTGGGATTCTGATTCGTAGACATACAAAGCCTACTTCAGTGCGTTAAGCGCTGAGGTGGGTTTTTGTATGTGAATACGATAGAATAAAGCGTAGGAACGGATTACATCATCATAAGGAGATATAATATGACACAAACTTGGAGATTTATTCGCTCGGGAAAATGCTCCCCAGCCTACAATATGGCGGTTGATGAAGCTGTGCTTACCTTGCACAGTGAAGGTAAGGTGCCACCGACGCTGCGCTTCTACGGTTGGGATCCAGCGACGCTGTCGATCGGCTACTTCCAGAAGGCGGATGAGGAAGTGCATTTCGCCGAGCTAGAGGCGCTGAGGCTTGGTTTCGTCCGTCGTCCAACTGGCGGACGAGCGGTGCTGCACGATCAGGAGCTGACCTACAGCATGATCGTGTCAGAGGACTATCCCGGCATGCCGCGCAGCGTGACGGAGGCGTATCGCGTGCTAAGCGAGGGACTGCTGCACGGGTTTCGTCGGCTTGGGCTGCAAGCCGAGATGGTTAGCTTGGCGTCGGAGGACGACAAGCTGAAGTATGCAGCAGCGGGGTCGGCCGCCTGCTTCGATTCGCCGTCCTGGTACGAGCTCGTCGTGGAAGGGCGTAAGGTTGCCGGCAGTGCGCAGGTACGGCAGAAGGGTGTCGTGCTGCAGCACGGATCGATCTTGCTGGACATGGACATCGACCAGCTGTTCGCCGTGCTGCAATTCCCGAGCGATCGCGTGCGTGATCGCTTGAGGGCCTCATTCGCCGGCAAAGCGGTGGCGATCAATGATCTAATGCGCGCGCTCGGGCGCAATCCGGTTGGGCTTCCCGAGGCAGAGGAAGCGTTCGGCCTCGGCATCGCCGAGGGCATGGGCATCGCGCTCGAGCCTGGCGAGCTAACGCCAGAGGAGCGCGAGCTCGCAGACCAGCTCGTCCTCGACAAATACGGCAGCACCGAGTGGAACATGCGGCGTTAAAGCACTCGCCACAAACCCGATAAGTAACTCTATAACCCAAAAAGTAACTAAGAATCAATAAAGCTAATGAAGAAACCAAAAAAAGTAACTCGAAAACCTAAAAAAGTAACTCAAAACCTAATAGAGTAACTCAAAACCTAATAGAGTAACTCAAGAGCCAGGAAAGTAACCTTCATCAAATTAGCGCTACATCTAGCGCTATAGTGCTGCCAGAATGTATGGAAAGCTGCCGAAAAGTAACTTCCGGAGCATATAGCGCAAGTTTCTTCGCTATAGCTCCTCCTGGATAGCGCTATAGCGAAGAAACTTGCGCTATCAGGAAAAATTCATCGATTTGACGATAGATTAGCGAAATTAATATGTATAATAGCGCATAATCTCGCGCTAAACTAACTTAGTAGCTTCAATGATAACCACCAACCTCAGTGGAATAAAACATTTGATAACAACATGGCTTGAAAGTAGACATTCTGGCTCACATTACCTAGTAAAGAAGCTGTCACGAAATCGTGGCAGCTCCTGCTCGTTATATCAATTGAATTTTTTATCAATCGAACTTATCAATCGAACTTATCAATCGAACTTATCAGTCGAATATATCAGTCGAATTTCTCAATTGGAAATACCTATATATCGACTAAGCGCTGTTTGAAGCGTTCGTGTGATCATTCCGGGCTGACTGACATGAGCAACCTCAGTGGTCTCTCCTGGTTCACCAAGCTTGAGCTTGTCCCACTGGTTACCAACAGGCTGACCATCCACGGATATGATCGGAGTAATCTCGACGGTAGTGCCGCATATAAAAGCTTCATCCGCACCATAGAGCTCGTCCAGGGAGAAGGTTTGCTCCATAACCTTGATGCTTGCCTCTTCGGCCAGCTTCAGGATCAAAGCCCTCGTAATGCCATGGAGAATATAATGGTTGGCAGGATGGGTGTATATCGTGCCTTTCTTGACGATCATGATATTAGAAGCACTACATTCAGTCACAATACCATCACGGTGAAGAATAGCTTCTCCTCTGCCGAGCTCGACTGCTTCTTGCTTGGCCAGTATATTTGGGAGCAGGTTCAGCGATTTAATATCACAACGGAGCCAGCGGATATCCGGTAAGGTTACAGCAGTAATGCCTTCCATCATCGCTTTCATCGGACGAGTGACCTCTGTGCAATATCCCGTTAATACAGGCTTGGTGTCTTCGGGGAATGGATGTGCGCGCTTGGCCTCACCACGTGTAATCTGCATATAGAGTGTGCCCTCATTGATTCCATTCAGTGCCACTAATCGCTCCAGTCGCCTCTCAAGCTCGGTAAGTGAGCAGGGTAATGGAATTCGTACTGCCTCTGCGCTCCGCGTAAGTCGTTCCAGATGGGCTTCCTTCTCGAATAGAATACCATTGTAGATACGGAAAACCTCATAAATCCCATCGCCAAAATAATAGCCTCGATCATCCATAGACACGTGGACTTCTTCTTTAGATACGAATCGATCGTTGAATAAAATCATGATTTTTCACCCCTTATATATGCAATACCATATTAACAGATGACATGTCAACAGGTTGAAAGTAGGAGTTCTGTGTCGAATTTAATTATTTTTTTGTATAGTAAAATAGAGAGAAATAGCGAGCAAATAAAAGAAAACAAGCCATATACTTCGATGACAAGGCAATTTTGCATGGCTGTTTGTTAGATACACAACATATAGTAGTGTATAATGAGAAACACATACAAGATGTTGTGATAATCCCTTATCTGATGCAGGATTACAGGGATTCGGACGATAATTTTGTCGAAATACACGTTTAATTTGCTAATTTTCTCTTCATCTTATTTGGAGTTTACATTAGCGTTGAAAGTTATTTTTTTATTTTCAGGAGGTAGATTCTTTGGAGACGGTTCAGGGTGTTAAGCGGTTGGAAGGATTAAGTGAGAAAATTTTCTTGGATAGGTATGCGATGAAGGATGCGGATACGAAGAACACGAAGGTCGGCGATGTGGTATTAGTGCTGACGAAGGACGATCCGAAGTTTCCTGCTAAGGAAGTCGGCGATGTCATCTCTCGTGAAGGACGTAAGGTTAAGATTAAGCTACGCAGTGGCGATATCGTCGAAAGCGATATTGAGAAGCTGACCCTCACCAAAGAGAAGACACCTGAAGAGCTATGGGATCGATTAGCACGTGCAATGGCATCTGTGGAGACAACACCAGAGAAACGCAAAGAATGGGAAGCCAATTTTCGTTACATACTGGACGACTGGAAGCTCGTGCCAGGTGGACGTATTGCCGCTGGTGCTGATGCGAGTGACGAATTAACCTTGTTCAACTGTTATGTCGTGCCATCCCCGAAGGATAGCAGAACTGGGATCATGCAAACGTTGTCCGAGATGACAGAGATTATGTCTCGTGGCGGTGGTGTAGGTATCAACCTGTCATCCCTTCGTCCGAGACGAGCTATTGTTAGAGGCGTGAATGGTTCCTCGAGCGGCTCCGTATCATGGGGTGGATTGTTCAGCTATACAACGGGTCTAATCGAACAAGGCGGTAGCCGTCGTGGTGCGCTTATGCTGATGATTAATGACTGGCATCCAGACCTTATGGATTTCATTACGGTGAAGTCGAAGATGGGTCAAGTCACGAATGCCAATCTATCTGTCTGTGTGAGCAATGGCTTCATGGAAGCTGTGAAGAAGGATCTCGAGTGGGATCTCGTATTCCCAGATACAACTGAAGCTGATTATAACGAGCTATGGACTGGCGATATGGATGCTTGGAAGAAGCTTGGTAAGAAGGTTGTTCATTATAAGACCGTTAAAGCTCGTGATGTTTGGGATATGATCATTGAATCAGCATGGAAGAGCGCTGAGCCTGGTATCGTATTCATGGAATATTACAACCAGATGTCCAACAGCTGGTACTTCAACCCCATTATCTGTACGAATCCGTGCGGTGAGCAAGGCTTGCCTGCTTGGGGCGTATGTAACTTATCTGCGATTAATCTATCCAAGTTCTATGATGCGGACAAACATGATGTGGCCTGGGATGAGCTTGGCAAGGTTGTTCGTTTCTCAACACGCTTCTTGGATAATGTTATCGATAAGACACCTTACCATTTTCCGGAGAACGAAGCGAATCAGAAGAATGAACGCCGCGTAGGGCTTGGTTCAATGGGTCTTGCTGAGCTGATGATTAAGCTCGAAATCCGTTACGGCAGCCCAGAATCCCTAGAGTTTCTTGACAAAATATATGGCTTCATCGCTAGAGAATCTTATATCGGATCCGCTGAAATCGCTGGTGAGAAGGGCTCCTTCCTCGCCTTCGAGAAGGACAAATTCTTCAAGAGCGGCTTCATGAAGCACCTGATCAGTGAATTCCCTGAGGTTGGCGCAGCGATTAAGAAGAACGGTATGCGTAACGTAACCGTCCTAACGCAAGCTCCTACGGGTAGCACGGGTACAATGGTGGATACTTCAACAGGCATTGAGCCTTACTTCGCTTTCGAATTCTTCCGTCAGAGCCGTCTAGGCTTCGACAAGCAGCTAGTACCGATTGCACAACGTTGGTTGGATGCAAACCCTGGTCAGACATTACCGGATTTCTTCGTTACCTCGATGAGCTTATCCGCGGAGGATCATGTCCGTGTGCAAGCCGCGATTCAACGCTGGGTAGATAGCTCGATCTCCAAGACAGCTAACTGTCCAAACGACTTCACAGTCGAAGACACCAAGCGTCTGTATGAGCTAGCCTTCGATCTTGGTTGTAAAGGCGTAACCATGTACCGCGATGGAAGTCGTGATGTGCAGGTGTTGAACCTCGATGACAGCAACAAGGACGGTGTTAAGAGCGATGCAGCAGCTGCTGCTAAGTCAATTGCAGACGCAGCTCCGACTGCCGCTGTTGCAGAAGCACCAGCAACTATGAAGGAGACCGTGTCGCTAGATTCCATCAGTAGCACATTAGCTGTGGATTCTGCTAGCGTCGCTAAGCAAGAGATTATCGACAAAGAATATCGTCAACGCCCGCAGATCCTGCGTGGTTCAACCTATAAATTTAACACCCCATTCGGTATGGCGTATATCACCATCAACGATATGGACGATCAACCCCGTGAGCTCTTCCTGAACGTAGGTAAAGCTGGGTCCGACGTATTCGCCATGTCCGAGGCACTCGGTCGCGTCTGCTCCCTGTTCCTTCGCTATGGCGATCACGGCAACAAGGTTCAGCTGCTGATCAAGCATCTGAAGGGCATTGGCGGCTCAGGCGCCATCGGCTTCGGCGCTAACCGCGTAGAATCTATCGCCGACGCAGTAGCCAAGTCACTCGAGCTTCACCTCGAGTATCACGCTGGCCACACGGCGCAAGCACCAGCAGCACCGGTTGCACAACCGGCAGCGAAGGCAGCTTACGAGTCACCGAAGCTGAGCGCCTCAACATCGACGGACTTATGTACGTCCTGTGGAGCAGCAGCCTTAGTGAATGTGGAAGGCTGTAAGACTTGCACGAACTGTGGTTATAGTAAGTGCTCATAGGGACTCGCTCATAATTACAACATGTGAGATTGTTGTTAGGTGACAAAGTATTTAGGATAGTGTCAGATAACTTAGGATGAAATGTCATAGTACCTAGGATGATTGTAGTAAACCAATCAAAATGTATGCCAAAGTCTCGACATCGAGAATAAGTATCCATGAACTTGTAATCCATAATAATATTGCAAATAGCATCACAGTTAATGCAAATGTTATAGTGTATGTATTCAACTTGAGTTTTGTTTCATGCAAATCATAGAATATGACTAAAAAGATGACCGCTAAGGGTTTAATAAATCCTAGCGGTCATCTTTTTGCAATAATAAGAAATTACAATAAATGAAATGGTTGAACATTTAGTGGATTTCATATGATTCTAAACGATTAGAAGTTCAGACAAAGGACGGATATGATCGCGATGAATGGCCGTTGGTATGTCATTTTTGATGTATTTGGTTTATATTAACATTACGTCGTTAACGTAGAAACAATAATTCATTTTGGCTACTCTTTAATGGTTTCTTCGATTAAATTATATAATTCTTCGTCGCTAAGGTTGTCGACGTCATCAACCCAAAGAATTGGTACTAAAATTAAATTTTTTCTAATCTCCTCCTCAGACAACCCATTGAACAAGGTTTCGTTAATACTAAAAATGCTTAATGGCACAGCTAATATCTTATCTGGTTTATGTTGAGCACTGATTAATCCTACATTATTATTATTATTATTATCCTCACCGATTACTATCATATTGCTTAGAGAACTCCCATAAATAATTGAACGAGAGGTAGGGTTAGGGATAGGGGATGAGAGTCTTCGGAAATTCAAATTTGCAAATAGTATCTTATGCTGCATTACATTTTCCCCTACAATCTTAGAAAAAATGTTCTTCATTCTAAGAAGAATTGTGCTAAAGGCTTCATCAATACTGCCTTGTATCCCCATTTCGCAAGGAATTCCCGCTAAAAACAAATAATTATTTTCGAAAACTCTATCTCTAACGTCTTTTTCGAGATTTCTAAATTGTCTAGGTATTCCTTCTGGGTAATAAAACATTAAGGTTCCATCCATTTTCCATCCACCATTCATTAGATTATATGAACTTATATATGAGCCGAATCAAACTTTAATACATAGTTTTTGTGGTTCAGTGTTTTCGTTAACTGACTATTTGTATACAACCGATAGTTTGGATTAGGGAAGGTAATAGGTGTCAAGATGGAAAGTGAGTAGGAGATAAAAGTGGTTGGCGGTTATAAGCTGAAGGTGGATTAGCGTAATGTTAATATGTCATTTATAAAGTGGGTATTGTAATATAACATTTCATTTGCTTATTGGTTAAAATTATCTGCCGTAATGGTACATAATAACAAGAAATAAAGAGACTATAATATTAAGGATGGTGAAGGAATTGAATAATAAAGTGGCTTACATTGAGGACTATTCAAAAAAAAATTCTGTGGAGAATGACAAGGAAGCCTTGAGAATCCAACTGCGACGAGAAATGAGACAAAAATTTAATTTTGGAGGACTCAAGGATGAACCAATTAGTACAGAAATACAGTGATGATGTCACATCGATACTCAGTGAAGCTGTTCTTATGATCAGTGAAGTAGCATTTGATAATGGGGCTAAGGAAGGCTATAAGGAAGGTTACAAACCAGGGTATAGTGATGGATGGAACGATTGCATGGAACAACTTATTCCTGCAATTGCCGATGGTCTGCGTTGTCAAAGCACACTTTGTGCAGAGGTAATGGCTAAGAGAAGATGGGAAAGTTAAACTATGTTGGTTTTAACACGGAGTATTAGTAACAGGGAAATACTTTAAAAAATTCAGACGGCCTCACTTCAATTCGATGACGCGAACTATTTGATAAAAAAACAGTCTATTAATATGAGTGCTCAATAATACCAGAATGGCCGCTGGAGCCTTTATGAATTCCAGCGGTCTTTTTTCGTTTGGGTTAACCAGAACTATCTTTAGTTTTCGCTCTTTTTGGAATATTAATTAGACAATCGAGGCGTTTATCCTAATAATCCTGACAATTCTATTCTAATTTATGTGACAGTAAATGGCCGTTTTCATTGTTATATCAAGGGGGGCTATCCTAAATACTTTGGCACCTCACACCTGTGAATTAGGGTGTTCTAGTCTTTTTTAAATAGGAGTTAAATGGAATCGCTGCTCAAAAGTGGCGAATTATACAAGTGAGTTCGGGAGTTTATAAGTTGTTTAATCCGAACTTATTCAGGTATCATAGTGGAAATTTGACAGGATAAGGAAGTTTTATGGTTTAAAACTGTTTATAAAATGTAGGGTAAGCCTTTCTTTTATTATTGTGTAAATGTGATGGATTAACTTGTTGGCGCAAGTTATCACAACTACCTTATTAGGCGTGCCCTCACTTTTTCTTATTGAATTTGAAACATTTCTGTTTTAATAAAGGAGTTGTCAATGAGACAACCAAATAAGCCTATATCTGCTTCAACAATAATGTCCGACAGCGGCATACGCTTGTTTTGAAGCTGTTTTAGTCTCATATAAAATCATTACGCACAAATACACGGATTAGATACCACTTTATTAGCTGTATTACTTGTTATGGGAAGGCTTGTATCTTGGACGGTAGGCGCTTGGGGGCATCCCTGTCCAGCGTCTAAATTGTCGGGAGAAGTGACTAGCTGATTGGAATCCGAGTTGTTCAGCGAGATTCTCTATGGTGAGAGTCGAATGAATCAGCAGATGCTTCGCTTCATTGAGTATAAGTCTGCTTACATATTGACGAGGAGCTTGACCGTATAACTTGGTAAATATATGTGTACAGCGCCCCCGACTAATGCCAAGTGAGGCTGCAACTTCGGCGATGGAACCATGAGGGTCACTTCGTAGCTTCTTCTCAATGGAATGAGCTACTTCCGTTTCGAAGACAGTCAATTCATTCGCATACTTTGAATGATTACCTCGCTGGTGAGAAGAATCTTTACTGAGTCGGGCAAACTCGCTCACGAGTCCGAGTGTGTGTGATTGTATGAGAAGTCGTCCAATTGCTGTTTCAGATTCTTCTGCTTCTGGACTTGTGTTATATAGGAATGCCTTCTCTATCGATTCACGGTGCATGGATAGTAACACACTCTTAGGATCGTTAGCTTCGATGATGATGTAGTCGGATTCACAAAGCTTGGCTCGAATAATCGGATCGTCCAGATCGAAATGTAGATTGAAGTAGACATATGGACAATCAGATTGATTATCGGTTGAGTGAGATATCCCTGATCTGATTAGAATCCATTCTCCAGCGTGAAGGGTGAACGAGTCTAGGCCCACCTGTTGACGGACTTCTCCTTCTTTACAATACAATAGCTCGAATAGGAAATGATGATGTCGCGGGTAAGACCAATAAGGAGGTTGTATCCCTAATGTACTGCCAATGATTTGTAAGGTACTCGTCAGGTTCGGTAATTTGTATTCGATATCCAAGGGATCTCATCTCCCAACCAAATAAAATAATTATAAATTTAGCTTAGCCTGCTCTGAACAAAAGGTCAAATAATAATCCGATTTGTCTATTTGATAATGCAGTGCTTGAGTTTAGAATATGGGTTAAACCATATTGAGAGGCGCGATGATAATGGGTTTATTACATTTAAACAAAAAGCAATTTTATATGGATGAAAAGCCGATACGTCTTATTTCAGGGGCGATCCACTACTTCAGGATTGTACCTGAGTATTGGTTTGACCGTCTATTAAAGCTGAAGGCTTGTGGGTTTAATACGGTGGAGACCTACGTGCCTTGGAATTTCCATGAGATTGAGGCAGGTAAGTTTCGTTTCGACGGTATCGCTGATATAGAGAGGTTTGTTCAAATTGCTGAAGAGCTTGGTCTCTTTGTCATCATACGTCCGAGCCCATACATTTGTGCGGAATGGGAGTTCGGTGGTTTACCTGCATGGTTGTTGAAAGATCCGGGAATACGCTTGCGTTGTATGCATCGACCTTTTCTAGAGAAAGTTGATGCGTATTACGATGTGTTGCTACCGAAGCTAAAGCCGTTATTAAGTACGAATGGTGGCCCGATAATCGCGTTACAGATCGAGAACGAATATGGAAGCTATGGAAATGATACTGAGTATTTAATATATCTGAAGGAAGCGATGATCAACCGTGGGATGGATGTCTTACTCTTTACCTCGGACGGTCCTGAGCATCACATGCTGCAGGGAGGAATGATACCGGGTGTATTCGAAACTGTGAATTTCGGTTCGCGTGCGACAGAAGCATTCGAGAATTTAGATCATTATCAGCCAGACTGTCCGTCCGTCTGTATGGAATTCTGGAACGGTTGGTTTGATCATTGGGGCGAGGAGCACCATACCAGGGATGCGGCTGATGTCGTACAATCGTTCGATGAAATGATGGCGTTAGGTGCATCAGTGAATTTCTATATGTTCCATGGTGGAACAAATTTTGGTTTTACGAGTGGTGCAAATTGTCTCGAACGCGACAAGTATGAGCCAACGATTACGAGCTATGATTACGATGCTCCATTGAATGAGTCTGGTGATCCGACAGAGAAATTCTACGCTGTGCGAGAAGTGATTTCGCGATATATGGATCTACCGGAGCTCGTTCTTCCAGAACCACTACCGAAACGTGATTACGGAACTGTTAATGTTGATGGTGTAGCAACTTTATTCGAGCAACTGGACCAGCTATCTGATCCAATATGGTCAACATGTCCAGAATCGATGGAGTTCTATGGGCAGAATGACGGATTCATCCTATATGAAACGTATATAACGGGACCTCGTGAAGAGAAAGAGCTTGTGATACAAGAATGTCGAGATCGTGCCTTGGTGTTCGTGGACGATGAATACCAAGGAGTTTTGGAGCGATGGGATGCGAGCAAGAAGGTGAAATTCGCTGTGCCACAAGGTGGTGTTCGATTGCGTATTCTGGTAGAGAACATGGGACGTATTAACTATGGTCCCTATATGTTAGACCGTAAGGGCATTACCGAGGGCGTACGTCATGGCAATCAATTCTTGTTCGGATGGACGGTCCGCAAGCTGCCTCTTACCAATGTGGATTCACTTTCATTCTCGAGTGTGAATAGCCAGAGTTACCCCGCTTTCTACCGTGCTGTATTAACTATTAACAGTACACCGGCTGATACATTCCTTCGACTAATGGGTTGGACCAAGGGAGTCGTATACGTTAATGGATTCAACTTGGGTAGATACTGGAACATCGGACCGCAGAAGAATTTGTATATACCAGCCCCACTTTTGCGTCAAGGAGATAACGAGATCATTATATTCGAAATTCATGGAACAGACCGGTTAGAGCTGACATTCGAGGAAGGTCCAATATTGTAGTATGAAGGAGTTATTCTTATTATGATAGTTGTTCCTCTAATCCTCGTCTTGTGTTCTGGAATGGCACATGCTGTATGGAACATGCTCGCTAAGCAGAGCACGGATAAACCTGTTTTCTTATGGGTGTTGTATGTTCCATCGACCATAATCTTGCTACCCACACTAATCATCGAATTGGCTAGTGTTCAATTTAGCCTAAGCGAATGGCTATTGATTGGATCGTCGTTAATGATGCAAAGTGTCTATTCAATGTTACTTGCCTACACATATAAAGCGGGTGATTTATCACAAGTATATCCAATAATGCGGGGTATGCCGACCCTGCTTATTCCAATCGTTGGCGTAATAATATTAGAGGAGACATTGCCTTTTTGGGGATGGATGGGTATAGGCTGTATGTTGATTGGATTCATAGTTATGATTGGCCGATTTCCGAGTAAAGGACGACATATTCACGCCACGAATAAGCCTGTATTCCTTGCGCTGAGTGTTGGATTGTGTATTACGACTTATACACTGATTGACAAAGTGAATTTGCAATACTTATCTCCGTTAGCTCTGCTCGAGGTGACTAATATAGGGTTTTTGCTCGGACTGACGCCTGCTGCTCTGCACTTTGACCGGCTAAAGCGTGTTATTCGCACTCATCTTAATATCATTTGGATTGGGGCAATCCTATCGCCTGGCTCATATTTATTGTTCTTATTTGCAGCTAGGAATATGAATGTATCTACGATCGCACCCATGCGTGAGGTGGGTATCGTGTTCGGAACACTGCTCGGCCTATTTGTACTGAAAGAGTCTCAAGGAGTCCGAAGAGTTTCCGCCTCGGTCGCTGTAGTGATAGGCATCATTATAATCGCGTCATCTGGGCACTGAATGGTTAGACAAATACTATATGTCGATAAGGAGATGGATAAGGATGTCAACAGAGCTTCGCTTTCGCAAAGACGGCACTTTTACAATCGTACAGTTCACTGATATTCATTGGAAAGATGGGTCGGAATTAGACTTGCAATCAAGGGCATTAATGGAGCTTGTGATCGATGCAGAACAGCCGGATTTTGTAATGTTTACTGGAGATATTATCTATACGGGTCGGCACTCAGATGGCTCCTGCTTGTGTGACGATCCAATTCGTGCATTCAGGGAGGCAGTTTCAGTTGTCGAACAGCGCAGTATACCGTGGGGAATTGTCTTCGGTAATCACGATACCGAGAACGACATTACTCGAGACCAGCTGATGAGTGAGGTGAAGAAGCATACATACACACTAGCCGATTTTGGGCCACAAGATATCCACGGTGTTGGCAATTATGTGCTTCCCGTTCTAGGAGCTAATAATGATCAGGCATCTGCCATGCTCTATTGCCTTGATTCTGGAGCATATTCTGAACAGTCTAGAGTTCCTGGATACGATTGGATTCGCCATAATCAAGTTCAGTGGTACATACAACAATCGGAGGAATGGAAGTCGCGGCTACAGGGTCATATATTGCCGGCTATCGCCTTCTTCCACATCCCACTTCCTGAATACCTAACCGTTTGGGATCAAGAAGTATGCTATGGCCATAATTATGAAAATGTTTCTAGCGCAAGGACACAAGCAGGCTTCTTCTCAGCAATGTTAGCTCAGGAGGACGTGATGGCAACATTCTGCGGACACGATCATATAAACGATTATTGGGGAGAGCTTTACGGGATTCGTCTTTATTATGGACGTGCAACAGGGTTCAACACTTACGGTAAGGAAGGATTTCCACGAGGAGCTCGTGTTATTCGACTGAAGGAAGGCGAGCGCAAGCTGGAATCCTGGCTACGTCTTGATGATGGTTCGACCATCAAGCAACAGCCGGAACATCAACCCGATTCTGTTTAAGCGAAAGCCGTTGGGTCAAGAAATGAATACCCTATCAATTAGTAATTATTGCTTATAAAACCGTCTATTCTGATAAGAGAGGAACTACTTATATGAACTCAATCCGCTTGAATGTGTTGAAGCGTAACGCACTTCATCCAATGTTCCAGGCTGCGATGGAAGCATTGAAGGGAAAGGTGATTAGAGCACTTCTTATGGAATATAAGATTACTGGCGACGAATGCGGAGACTGGGGGCATTATTATTATTGCCATCATGATGGGGCCAAGCTTCAATTTGAATGGGATAGTCCGACGTTGCATCTATGCCCCGTATGTTCTAAGGAATGGCGTGGGAATACGTTTGATGGAGCATGGACCTCCCTTGCGCACAACCAAATTGGGGAGAATTTGAAAATTCTTGGTCTGATCGGTGCTATTGAAGATGAAACGCTGTATGGAGAACGAGTCGTATCTACGCTTCTTGACTATGCCAAATACTATGAACAATATCAGATTCATGGGGATATCCCATACAATGGACCAGGGAAATTATTCGCCCAAACACTAGACGAATCGCATTGGATTATTGATATATGCTTGGCTTATCAATTGGTGCAACACCAAATGTCGGAGGAAAACAAACGTTGTATTCATGACGGCCTCTTCCGACCCTGCTCCAGATTCCTCATTGAACATAAAGAGTTACAATTTCACAATCATGCGGTTTTAATTACCTCAGCTATTGCGATGCTTGGTTATGTCCTAGAGGATCCTTCCATCCAACTTAGAGGATTGGAAGGTGAATACGGTTTGTTCGACCAGATCGAAAGAGGTGTATTAACAGACGGCTTTTGGTATGAGGGGGCATTCTCGTATCATTATTACGGTTTTTATCCAATTCTTCAATATGGTCTTCTGGTGGAGGGAACGGAGTGGGACATTCGTTCCCACCCAACAATTAAACGGATGTTCGATTTTCCGCTTAGATTTATTCTGCCTGACGGAAAGTTCCCCTCGATTAATGATACTAGCGTGCAGAGCAGTATTCAATCTTACGCGCACTTCTACGAAATTGCGTTTGATTGGTATGGTGATAAGCAATATAGTGAATTGCTACAGTTAGCTTATGGTGGTTATGACACACCCTCTAGGCGTATTTCTCTGGATGCACTATTATTCGGACAAGCACCACTTAACAAGGATGAGGAATGGAAAGAGGATCAGTCTTCTTTAATGAAGATGATGGCCCATTCCTATTCCTCGGAATTCGGTGGACTTACCAAGCTAGTTAACAGTAAAGGTTGGCATCTGTTAGTTAAGCATAGTCCGTTCGGAGGAGAACACGATCATATGGATCGACTAGGGCTATCATTTGGCTGCAGAAGTGAACCAATAATGATCGACCCAGGCACAACTGCATATGGAGTACCAGCACATTATGCTTGGTTTAAGCACACTTATTCCCACAACACGATATGTATAAACGGGGAAGATCAGCCCCCCACTGATGGACGACGTCTTCAATTCCAGAATGAAGATTGGGGTACATGGGTGGAAAGCGCCGTCGACTGGACAGAAGATCATTATCTTATGAAGAATAAGATTATACTTCCTTCCGAATTGTGTCCTTGGAATGAACAATCGTATGATCAAGTGAAGGTTCGTCGGATCAATGCATTAACTGAGCATATCATGTTGGACATTGTCAAAGTTACGGTTCCTGAAGAAGAGCAGGTCGATTTACTGTATCATGTGAATGGACAATTGATAGAGGGCCAGGAATGGCATCCTTCAAGCGATAGATTAAGTGCATTATCTCAAGACTTGTTTCATGATACAAAGTGTAAAAAAAGCGATGGCTACGAGCGATTTGTATGGAAGGTAGGAGCGGGAATTCTTCAACAAGTAGGTTGGTGCTCACAACCGGCTACATTCCTCACCGCTCGAACGCCTAGCAATCCACTAAATTCTTTCAGACAGACTATGATTCACCGAGTCCAGCATTCTAAGGAGATCATATTTATTCATGTTTTTTCTTACGAGGATTTAAAGGATCTGTGTCTGAACGTCGAACAGTGTACGAATGGGAAGATTAAGCTGGAAGTGTCATCCTCGGAATTAAACCAGCATTTCGAACTAGATTGGCAGCAGGAATATGCGGTTTTCAAAAATTACGAATCAGAATTTGTATAAACCGTCTGTCGATTGGATTCTGCAAATAAATATCGTCAGTAAAGAATTGAATGCTGAAATTGTGAAGAAATGAATGCGTTTTCAAAATATCAATATATACACCTACACCCCTTTTATTTAAAAATGGAATAGTTCGGAATTTAAATAAGGAGGGTGCGTTCTATGTTTAAGAAGTTGAGTTTATTATTGGTCTTCTGCATGTTAAGCACAAGTTTGATGGGGGTTGTACCTGCTGTGAGGGCAGAAGGTGATGCACTGGAAAATCTGATTCCTAACTCCGGGTTCGAGCAGACCGAATCGGATGCGGATTGGTTGAACGGTTCTGCAGCGTCCGATTGGGGAGTATGGTTCGCGACTCCTGGAGGAGTCGTGTCTGTTAGTCAAGATGTGTATTACAGCGGACAGCAAGCATTAAAGATAGAACATTCTGGTTCAGCCAGAACTAGCGTATCCCTTGATGGCGGGGTTATGGTTGAAGCGGGACGAAGCTATAAGCTTGGAGCTTGGTTGAAAACAGAGAATGTATCGAACAATGCCATTCTCAGAACTTATTATTATAATGGATTATCAAAGGTGTCGGACGGTCCTAGGGTTTACTTGAAAAACTCTATGGACTGGATAAATAAGGAGCTGCCCATCGCTGTTCCTGAAGAAGCCAATGTACTGAGGGTGGAGCTTATGTTCGAAACGGGGACGGGAACGGTGTGGTTGGATGATGTCTCGCTCATTCCCACCGATGTAATAACCAGCCTGGAGTTGGACGCATCATCCTTAGAATTCAACAAAGACGAGCAGCATACCTTGAATGTAACCATATTACCTGACCATTCAGTTGATAAGACGGTGGTATGGAGCTCGAGCGACCCTTCAATCGTTGAAGTCAATAACGGCATGCTTATTGCTAAGGATTATGGAAGCGTTGTCATAAGGGTGTCTACGCCTGATGGGACACTGTACGATGAATGCAACGTGAACGTCATACGTTCTGATGATGACAATCTAATACCGAACCCAGGATTCGAAGTCACGTTGACGCATGAAGACTGGTTGAACGGAACGGCAGCGTCCGATTGGGGAATCTGGTTTGCTACTCCGGGAGGGATCGTGTCTGTTAGTGAAGATGTATATTACAGCGGACAGCAAGCATTAAAGATAGAACATTCGGAGTCAGCCAGAACTAACGTCTCCATCGATGGCGGGGTTACAGTTGAAGCGGAACGAGACTATATGCTTGAAGCTTGGTTGAAAATAGATAATGTGTTGTCGGACAAAGGTGTTATTCTCAGAACTTATTATTATGATGGATTATCGAAAGTGTCGAACGGTCCTACAGCCTCCTTTGAAGGCTCAATGGACTGGACATTTCAGGAGCTGTTTGTTACTGTCCCGGCAGAAGCCAATGTGCTAAGGGTAGAGCTTATGTTCGAAACAGGGACGGGAACAGTCTGGATGGATGATGTCTCACTCAAGCCAACCGTTCCGGTGGATGATGATCCTATCATGCCAACCGTTCAAATGGATCAGGGAACGGTATCGATGAGCCCGGGACAAAATTTGACACTTACTCCCTTGGTCCACCCTTCAACTTCCGAGCAGAGTTTTACTTGGACTAGCTCAGACCCGGCAGTCGCAACGGTAACCGACGGAATCGTAGAAGCAGTGGCTGTAGGTCGTACATTAATCGAAGTCGTATCCGGAGATGGCAATCTAACAGCGCAAACAAGTGTAACCGTTATCCCAGAGGCGGATATGCTGGAATTTCAAAAGTTACGGGAGCGTGTGGCTAAGAAATTAACGGTTCCGGATGGCGTCGATACGAGCGCTCATTATGTGCAGCAATATTTGGAACAAAAAATGAATCTGGTGCACAATGATCAAAACACCGGATATATGGATACGCTCGACCGCTCGGGAGACCGGACTTATCTGTGGGCAGATCGTGCCAGTGAGACCGATCCATATATAACGCTTTATAACTACGGTAGACTTAAAGATATGGCGATCATTTATTCGATTCCAGGCAGCCCACTTTACGGCGATACCGGATTAAGAGACGATATAATCGGGGGCATGGATTGGCTTTACCTGAACCGTTACAACGAAAACAAGCCTGTTGTAGGCAATTGGTTCGTATGGGAAATCTCCATTCCCCAATCTCTTGGAGAATTAATGATTCTGATGCATGACGACCTGTTACAAGATCAACTTAACAATTATATCCGTGCATTAGACCATTTTGTGCCGGATCCTACTCTTCGTCCATCCTTGAACAATGAGACCTTCAGGGAAACAGGCGCGAATCTGCTTAACAAAAGCTATGCGGTCGCCCTACGCGGTCTGGCGGGCGATTCAAGTGAGAAAATCGAACTGGCACAAGAGCCGGTAGGAAACGAGTACCAATACGTCGATAGTGGGGAAGGCCTGTATTCCGATGGATCGATTATCCAGCATACCAATGTCGCCTATAATGGCGGATATGGTCAATCATACATCAGCCAAGCAGAGCTGCTACTTTACATGTTTTTTGATTCTCCATGGGAAATGACAGACCCGTTGATCCAGAACGTATACGAATCGGTTACAGCCGCGTTCGATCCCTTTATTGTTGATGGACGATTCATGCAGATGGTGAACGGACGTGCGTCTTCCGGGGGCTCCGGTAACGCAAAAGGATTTATTCTCGCCGCTCTTCAGTTGGCCGAGACGGCCCCAATGGGGAAGGTGTTGCCACTCAAGGAATCTATAAAAGCCTGGATCCATGAGGATACGTCGAATGATTATACGACTGGCCTGACCGTTTATCAGAGAAGTCTGTACGAGAAATTAATCAATGATAGTTCAATCATTCCGAGAGATGGACGCGTCGGGCATACTCAATTCACCAACATGGATCGAACGCTACATGAACGCCAAGGATGGAAACTTGGATTAAGCTTATTCTCTGAACGTGTATCCGCCTTCGAGTACGGTAATACCGAGAATATCAAAGGCTGGTTCACCGGGGTTGGGATGACCTACCTATACGACGCGGACAAGAATACGGAGGACCCAGCCACCCGCAACTTTGTAAGCATGGCTTTCAATCATGGATCCGACCCAACCAACGATTCATATGCCTATGTCCTGCTACCGGGAAAAACGGTTGCCCAAACGACTAGTTATAGTGCTAATCCAGATGTGACGATTCTAAGCCAGACAGATGATGTCCATGCCGTGCAAGAGAACAACTTGGGGATAACGGCGGCCAACTTCTGGAATGCGGGTAATGCCGGTTTCATAACTTCCAATCAGCCTGCATCCGTAATGGTCCAGGATTCCAACGATACATGGAGCGTTTCCGTATCGGATCCAACCCATAAGCAAGCGATGATAGAACTGCACTTGGACCAAGCGGCTGTCTCTGTGATCAGTAAGGACCCGAGGATAGAAGTGATTCAGTTAAGTCCGGTGATCAAGCTCTCTGTTAATGTAGATGGGGCAATGGGTGAAGCATTGACAGCCAAGTTTAATCTACCTTCCAAATCAGAGCCAGAGCCAGAGCCAGAGCCAGAGCCTGATGAGGAGTCCGGCTCAGATTCTCAACCTAGCGTCGATTCGCCGAGCGCTCAAGTCCCATATTATTCACAAGGTGCTATTAGGGCGATTCCTGTAATGGTGGAAGATCAAGCTGTAACGAAGGTGACTAAGCAAGTACTAGATGAAGCCTTCCAACATGCGCTTCCTGATTCGAAAGGGGTTGCAAAAGCGATCATCAAGGTGTCTGCCGTAGAAGGAGTGGGACGATATGTTCTGCAATTTCCAGCTGACATGGTAAGTTCAATCGAGGAGAACAAGAGGATTCGATTGGAAACCCCAGTAGGTATAGTAGTAGTCCCTAATCATATGTTTAAACAAGCAGATGTCAGTGGTCAGGAGTCTATCGCCATCAGTATCGGTACAGTGGATCCATCCACGATAGATCCGCAACTTGCTCAATTTATTGGTACGAAGCCTGTTATTGAGCTTCATGTAGAAGCAGGGGGTAAGCCTATTAAATGGGAGAACAAAGACGCACCTGTAACCGTCGTACTTAATTTTGAGCCAAGTCCGCAAGAACATGCGGAGTATGAGCATCTTGTTGTATGGTACATTAATGAACAAGGTGAAGCGATACCGATTCCTAACGGTGGATTTAATGTAGATAAGCAGCAAGTTGAATTTACTACGACACATTTTAGCCAATACGCAGTAGCCTTTGTAAAGAAAACCTTCTCTGATATCGCTGCGCATACTTGGGCGAAGAAGGAAATAGAGATTTTAGCTTCGAAGGGTGTCATTAAGGGAATGACTGACGAATCTTATGCTCCTGATGCTGCTATTTCCAGAGCTGATTTTGTACTTATGTTAATCAGGGCTTTGGAACTTCAGTCAGAGGTTACTGAACAATTCGATGATGTTCAGCCAGACGATTATTATTATGAGGGGCTTGGCATTGCAAAATCGATAGGTTTAGCCGCAGGGAAAGGGGATAGTCAATTTTCCCCAGAGGAGGATATCACCAGACAAGAGATGATGGTACTTGCGAATCGTGCTCTACTGTTAGCCAAGAAATCTATTGCAAGTGGCGCGCTTTCTGATTTGGAACCATATGCCGACGCTCCAAAGCTAGCCGATTATGCAGTTCGTGCTGTGGCATCTTTGGTAAAGGAAGGATACATTGTAGGAAATGGGACTCAGTTGAATCCACTAGATTTTTCTACAAGGGCAGAGGCAGCCGTTCTTATCTACAAATTGTATTCGAAGTAACAGTTACCCCAAGAATGATAGGAATTTTTATCACTGAGCAAATTAGGAGTTTACAGCCCCAAACAAGGTCATTGACCTAGCGGGGCTGGTCCTATGTTTGTGTGGATTTATTTGGATAACGTATACGATCTAGCCACCAAGAGGTGGAAATCTGGGCTGAAACACAATAACAGCGGGTCTTTCTTCAAAAAAGTATATCGTGTAAAGAATTGTAGATGGCCGTTTGTTCAGAAATGCATACGATTTCAAAAATTGAAAATATACACATCCACCAAATCACTTTAGGATTGGAATCAAGACGAGATCGGAAGTCGATCAAGTCTAACATTATAAATTGCGAAGGGGAGTAACACATGAAGAATAATATGCTTACTAGAATTGCACTCGCACTTGTCATTGTATTGATGTTCGGCACATTCGTAGCAGCTTGTTCTAACGGTAATTCAGAAGAAGCCGTTAACAAGACGGCATCCAATTCCGATGCTAAGGAAAATGCAGGTAAAGAGGAATCGCCAGCTGAGCCAGCGAAACTGAAAATTTGGCATCCGTTAAATCCGAATGCTCAAGCTGTTGTTCAAAGCCTCAGTGACGTGGCAATGGTGCAAGAGTGGGAGAAAAAGACGAACGTCAAGTTCGAGTTTGAACATCCGACTGGTTCAGGTGCTGATGCTCAGCAGCAATTCGGTGTGATGGTGGCATCGAATGATCTTCCTGACTTAATTGTATGGCATATGAGCAATTTTCAAGGTGGACCAGCGAAATTGTTCCAGGACGGAACGATTATTAAACTAAATGATTTGATCGATCAGCACGCTCCGAATTTGAAAAAAATTCTCGAGGAAAATCCGCTTATTGCGAAGCAGATTAAAGCGGATAACGGAGACATCTATGTAATTCCTAACCTGAAGGTTGGCGAAAATGGGAAATACAAAACGTTCTCTGGTCAATTGATACGTAAGGATTGGCTCGATGAGCTAGGCTTGCAGTTACCTGAGACGATCGATGAATGGGAGCATGTATTAAAAACCATTAAGGACAAGAAAGGTGTCATTCCTTATACATCCGAGAAAAATTTTCTCTTCGGTTCAAAAAGCTCGATGGACTTCATGGGTGCATACGGCATTGGTAAAGATTTCTATCTAAACGGTGACAAAGTCCAGTATGGGCCGCTTCAACCAGCATTCAAAGATTACTTAGTGCGTATGCAGCGATGGTATAAGGACGGTCTGATCGATCCGGACTATGCTTCTAATGACAACAAGGCCAAAGAAGCGAAGATTACTTCTGGTAAAGCTGCAGCTTCCTTCGGATATATTGGAGGCAGCTTGGGTTCATGGTTACCTGCTTTGCAGCAAGCTGACCCGAAAGCTGAGCTTACTGCCGTTCAATATCCTGTGTTGAATAAAGGTGATGAGCCTAAATTCACTGAAACCGGTTGGGATTATAGTAATACGGGAGCAGTGATCACAAACGCAAATGAAAATCCGGAAGCTACGATCAAAGCGCTCGATTATCTGTTCAGCGAAGAAGGCGCTATGCTGAAAAACTTCGGTATCGAAGGGACCACCTATACGCTAGTAGATGGTCAACCACTATACACAGACTTAGTTATGAAAAATCCGGATGGATTACCAATCGGTCATGCTATGGCCAAAAACTTTATAGCGAATTATCCGTTCCCTGGTCTTGATGATGACCGTTACAACGACCAATATTATTCGCTCGATGCTCAGAAGGAGGCAGTCAAGGTATATGCCGAATACGCGCATAATGCCGCTCCCGTTCTGATTCCGCCTATCTCGTTGACACCGGATGAAGCTGCTGAATTTGGCAAAATCATGACGGATATAGATACTTATCGTGCGGAAGTCGTCACCAAAATCGTCATGGGCAGCGCAGATGCGGGTACATTAGATACTGGGATTGAGCAGTTTAAGAAAATGGGTATCGACCGTGCGATAGAAATTCAACAAGCCGCTTTTGACCGCTTCAATAAACGATAAATGTATCGAAGCGGGGGGGTAACCCCTCGTTTCTTTCCAAAAAAACGATTTCGGTAGAAATGAGCGTGCACCCATGGTGAGAACACTAGCGAAAGATCTTGTGAAGAATAAAGCCATCTATTTTATGGTGCTTCCTGTTGTGCTGTATTATTTTATTTTCAAATACCTTCCGATGTACGGTTCTATCATTGCATTTAAGGAATACAGCATACCTAAAGGTGTTTGGGGAAGCCCGTGGGTTGGCTTAGAGAATTTTAAGGATTTCTATGAAAGTATTTATTTCTGGAGAGTACTGCGCAATACACTTCTGCTTAGCTTCTATCAGCTCGCATTTGGTTTTCCAGCGCCAATTCTTCTAGCCATTCTACTGAATGAAATTCGTGTAAAGCTGTTTAAGAATGTTATTCAAACGATAACCTACCTGCCGCACTTTATATCACTAGTTGTAATCTGTGGTCTCCTTCTCGACTTCACGAATCGGGACGGGGTAATTAGTACATTGATCGAATTCTTCGGTGGAGAACGATCCACCTTGCTTGGTGATGCGGCAAATTTCAGATCCGTTTATGTAATCTCAGGTATATGGCAGGAGCTAGGGTGGTCATCTATCATCTTCCTGGCTGCGCTAAGCGGTATTAATCCTGAATTGTATGAAGCGGCTAGAGTAGATGGTGCAGGTAGATTTCGCCAAATGTGGAGTGTTACGCTGCCTGGTCTGATCCCGATCATTATGATTCTGCTGATTCTTAAAATTGGTGGACTTATGGATATTGGGTTTGAGAAGGTTATCCTGCTCTACAATCCGAACACCTATGAGACTGCGGATATCATCTCTTCCTTTGTGTACCGGAAAGGTCTTTCAGAAGGTCAGGATTATAGCTTTACCTCTGCGGTTGGTTTGTTCCAATCGGTTATCAACTTTATATTACTCATCAGCGCCAACTGGTTTTCCCGTCGTGTATCAGGGAGCCGATTGTGGTAAGGGGGATTCAATAAGTGAACAATAATTCTGCGACTGATCGCATATTTGATTTAGTAAACACTATAATTATGCTTATCCTGGTCATCATCACACTATATCCAATATATCACGTCTTGATGGCTTCATTTAGTGATTCCAATCGACTGATTGCGCATCAAGGCTTGTTAATCAGCCCTCTCGGATTTAGTTGGGAAGCTTACTCACGCGTACTCGATAACCCGAATATATTCAGCGGGTATCGGAATACGCTCATCATTCTCTTCCTGGGGACATTTGTTAATTTATTCTTTACGGCGCTTGGAGCCTATGCCCTATCGCGGAAATTTCTACTACGTAAGCCGATTATGATCGCCATCATATTCACGATGTTCTTCAGTGGGGGATTGATCCCAACCTACCTGTTAATTAACAACTGGCTTCACATGGGCAACAGTTTGCTAGCGTTAATCGTGCCAGTCGCAATAAGCACATGGAATCTGATTATCATGCGAACATCCTTCGAGGCAGTTTCCGAAAGTCTAATCGAATCTGCGAAGATAGACGGCTCTGGGGAGATGGGCATCCTATTTAAGATCGTTGTACCACTGTCCATGCCAGTTATCGCGGTTATGATTTTGTACTACGGTGTTGCTCATTGGAATTCATGGTTCAATGCGATGTTGTTTATTCGCAACCGAGAATTGTTCCCTTTGCAGCTCATTTTGCGAGAAATACTAGTCATGAACGATACGAGCTCCATGCAGCTCGGTGACGCGATGGCGGACCAGCAAGGAATTAGGGAAAGCATTAAATATGCGACGATTATGGTTGCAACACTTCCCATACTATTTGTTTATCCGTTTCTACAGAAGTTTTTCGCGAAGGGTGTCATGATTGGTGCAGTAAAGGAGTAATTTGTTATATACTCTGAGTATACTTCTCAGGCGGTGGTACAGATGAAACGCAAGGTTTATAAGTTTTGGTTGTACTCTTATTTGATCGTATTATTCATTCCGATTCTGATTACCTTGATCGTCCTGCTAAAATCACAAAGCATGCTTATCAAGGAAGTTCGCAGAGCTAACGATACGCTCCTCGATCAGGTTAGACAATTTGTGGACAATCAGATGACTGATATTCGCCGGTTTGGTACACAATTATCATTTGATCCTAAGATGAATGTTTATTTAAACCGTGATACGTTTGATACAGTGGAAGCTAAATTTAGTACGATAGAGATTATCTCGAGTCTTTATTCTTATACCTTCGTTAACGGAGATATAACAGATGCTTATATTTATCTCAAGAATAATAACTCGGGGATAACAACAACCACATATATGCCAGCAGATGACTTGTATTCAGTACTTCATAAGCACTCAGGGAAAAGCTTTAATGAATGGACAGAATGGATTCGCAAGGGGCATGTAGGTACATTCGTTACGTTGAATAATAGTGCTAAACAAGCTGTGAATTCTCTTGTTTACGTGCAATCCTTACCCATTCAAGAAATTAAGGCTTCCCCTGCGACACTTGTGGTGCTGATGAATCAGGATCGACTTAAGCAAGCGATTTCTAGAATCGGACTGGCAATTGAGAGTACGATTTATATTCTTGATCACGAGGGTCGTCCTATCTTGACGACAGGCTCGGAGAGCGGTCTAGCGCAACTGCCATTAGGGCGAATGAACAATAAACGTGGTTTGATTACTGAATCGATAGATGGGAATGACGTGACGATTTCTTATGTGAAGTCGGATACAACGAATTGGACGTATATTTCAGTTTTGCCTGAACAAGTGTATTCGTCTGAAGTAAAGCTTTTGAAAAATTTGATTTATGTTGCGATGCTCTTGTGTGTCGTGCTGGGCGGGTTCTTCGCATTCTGGCTGACACGAAGAAATTATGCACCTATTCAGAACATGATGAATTTCATCTCGACTAAGGTCAGAATGAATATAAAGAACATGCCAAATGAATATGCGGTGTTGCAATCGTTCATGACAGAAAGCGTGGCGATCCAAGACGAGACAAACCGGAAGATGCAGGAGCAACATCTAATGATGCGTTACCAGTTTCTGGGCCGACTACTTAAAGGAAGAGTGGATACAGGATCAGCACTTTCACAAGCCATCGAGTCTTACGACCTAAGGTTTGAGACAGATCGGTTTGCTCTTTTATTATTACAGATAGAGGACTATGCTCCCTTATTTGAGGTGAATCAAGAATTCGATATAGAGAAGAAAATCCAATTTGTTTACCTGATCGTAACGAACATACTTGAGGAAATGCTGCATAAGAGCCATCGCGCATACTTCACAGAGGTCGATGGTATGATCGCCTGCCTAGTAAACGTCCGAGGGAATGAGAAAGAAGCAAAGAAGGAACTGCTCAAGGTTGCAATGGATGCAAAAATCTTTATTCAAGAAAAATTCTTTGTTCGTTTTTCCGTTGGTGTTAGCGATATTCATACGCTGTGGTCATCCATTCCGAAGTGTTATGAAGAAGCGGTTGAGTCGCTGGAATATAAGCTTGTGCTTGGATTAAATCAGATTATTTCCTATGAATCTATTAAAAGACCGAAGAATGAGCTCTATTATCCGCTTGATACTGAACGTCAATTGATTAATTATATGGCGGTAGGAAATTACGACGAGTCGGCAGAGGTTTTGCAGCACATCCTTATTACGAACTTTTCTGAGGGAACGCTTTCAATACAGATGGGCAAATTGCTCATGTTTGAATTGCTAGGCACTATGCTTAAAGCAGTGGAACAGTTCCAATTGAGCACGAAAGAAATCATGGTAGAGAAATCGGATTTAATCAAACAGATTACAGAGTGCGAAACCCTTGTGGAAATGGAAGAAGAAATTCTAAGCTTTTTGAGAATGGTTTGCGATTATTTGCAGCTCAAGAAGAAGAGCCACAATACCGACTTGAAAAGCAAAGTCGTAGAGCATGTTCTGGATAACCTGAACGATATGAATATAAGCCTGACGAGCATTTCCCTAGCCTTCGATATCAACCCGACTTATTTATCTCGATTTTTCAAGGAGCAAACTGGAGAGAATCTCGTAGACTTTGTTAATAAGCGTCGAATCGAAAAGGTGAAGGAACTACTCGCGGAAACAGACGACATCATCCAAGATATTGCTGAACAATGCGGATTTGCGAGCAATCAATCATTATTAAGAGTTTTTAAGAAATACGAAGGCATAACGCCAGGGCAATACAGGCAGAGTAGGGGATGATTCCAACGTCTATATGGAAAGAAGCCATTGAGTAAGCGCGACTTGAGGACAATCGGGTGCTCGAGCATCATGATATTGGATTTCTATACTCACTCTCCGCAAAGGCGCAATGGATTGTCGAGCAGGATGAGGAAGCAAGACAGCTTACTCTTAGAGCTGGGGATCGATTGGATTAAATCATACTCCAGTAATTCTTCAGCCAGAGCCTCTGTCGATTGATCAAGTTTCGCTAGATGTTCTTGGTATTGAAGCAAGGGGAGGGTTTTTTATCGATATTGAATCGTTATTTCGCCCTATTTAGTTGTTACTAGGCACTCCTTATAAACGGGAGATCATATAGCATAAAGTTCGGGTAGTGAAATACAAAAGCGGAGGTCGTTATCGATAAAGAAGATATGGTTTGACAAGCCAGCAACAGATTGGAATGAAGCGATTCCTATCGGAAATGGTTTTCTGGGCGGAATGGTGTTCGGTAATACCGATAAAGAACGCATTCAACTGAATGAGGACTCTGTTTGGTACGGAGGTCCGAGAGACCGAAACAACCCCAATGCTTACGAACATTTGCCGGAAGTCCGCCGCCTGATCTTGGAGGGCAGGCTGACCGAAGCTCATAAACTTACGGCGATGGCGCTTTCGGGTACGCCCGATACCCAACGTCATTATGCGCCTCTGGGCGACTTGTTGCTGCAATTCGATCATCAAGACGTAACCGGTTATAGCCGCGTTCTCGATCTCAATAACGCAATGGTCACCGTCCAATACAAGACCAACGACATTACGTACACCAGAGAATATATGTCCAGTTATCCCGATCATGTAATGGCTGTTCGCTTGACGGCAAGTGAGCCGGGCAGCATTACCTTTACGGCACGGCTTGTTCGGGGAAGGCAACGCTACCTTGAGGAAAGCTCTGGTTTAGAAGGAGATTCCATTGCAATCAAAGGCAATTGCGGTGGAGCGGGTGGCTCCGATTTTGCAGCGAAGCTAACGGCGATTCCAGAAGGCGGTCATATGCGAACCATTGGGGAATTTCTTGTCGTGGAATGCGCAGACAGCGTCACTCTTCTATTGGCGGCAGGAACGACTTTCCGTCATAAGGATCCGTTATCCGTGTGCGGTAGCTCGATTCAATCGGCGAGTGTTCTAACTTACGATACCCTTCGTGCCCGTCACATTGAAGATTACAGCGAGCTTTTCGGACGTGTCAATTTGGAGCTGCAGGATGTGAGGAAATTGAACAACGAGCATGTTCCAACGGACGAAAGGCTTAGACGAGTCCAACAAGGCGGTCAGGATCCGGGGCTTATTACACTTTATTTCCACTTCGGCCGTTATTTGCTCATCGCATGCAGCCGTCCGGGTTCTCTTCCCGCCAATCTTCAAGGCATTTGGAATGAAGAAATGACCCCGCGATGGGACAGCAAATATACGATTAACATCAACACGGAGATGAATTATTGGATTGCAGAAACGTGCAATTTGCCTGAATGCCATTTGCCTTTGTTCGATATGATTGAAAGGCTGCGTGAGCCTGGACGAATTACTGCCCAAAGGATGTACGGATGCCGTGGTTTTGTTACCCATCATAATACGGACATTTGGGCCGATACGGCTCCTCAGGACATCTCTTTGCACGCAACACAGTGGCCGATGGGTGCTGCTTGGTTATGCCTTCACTTATGGGATCATTATGACTTCGGCAGAGATCGTGAGCATTTAGCGCGAAGCTATAGCATTATGAAGGAAGCTGCTCAGTTTTTCCTTGATTTTCTGATTGAAAGTCCAGAAGGAGAATTGGTTACTTGTCCTTCTGTCTCGCCGGAAAATACGTATATCGCACCAACAGGAGAATGCGGGACGTTATGCTTTGGTCCATCCATGGACAATCAGATCTTGTTCGCGTTGTTCAGTAGCCTGATTGAAGCGAGCGAGCTTCTCGAAATCGATGCCGAGTTCCGCCAGCAATTGCTAACAACGCAAGCGCGGCTTCCGAAGCCTAAGATCGGCAGGTACGGTCAACTCCAGGAGTGGATCAGCGATTATGAAGAGCAGGAACCGGGACATCGGCACATCTCACATTTGTTCGCGCTGCATCCGGGTAAACAGATTACGGTTGACGGGACGCCTGAATGGGCGAAGGCTGCAAGAATCACGCTGGAACGACGCTTGGCGAACGGAGGAGGACATACAGGCTGGAGTCGCGCATGGATCATCAACATGTGGGCTCGATTACAGGACAGCGAGCTTGCCTACGAGAATGTCATGCAGCTGATCCAGTCCTCGACGCTGCCCAATCTGTTCGATAATCATCCCCCGTTTCAAATCGACGGTAATTTCGGAGGTGCAGCGGGAATCGCAGAAATGCTGCTGCAAAGCCATGACGGAGCAATACGTCTATTGCCTGCGCTTCCTTCGGCATGGGCAATAGGCTCGTTCCGAGGCTTGCGAGCCAGAGGCGGGTTTGAAGTTGCCTTGAATTGGCGGGAAGGCGAGATGATAGCTGCCGAAATCCATTCGAAGGAAGGTAACCCCTGCACCGTATATACTGCTGGTACAGTACAGGTGGAAACAACCGATGGTAAGCCAATTGAGTTTCATCACGTCACAGCGAATTACGTATTATTTGATACGGAACCAGGCTGTATTTACTTGCTGAAGCGGGAAAAATAAGCATGCTGATGAAATAGACTAAGTCGAATTTTCGCCCTTGCGAGTCGTTTCTCAATATTCTCTGTAATTGTGACACCACACACGAGAGATCAGGTATTCAAATTTATATTTGGATACCTGATTTTATTTTACTAGGGGTTGTGAATAATCCGGAGAACTTCCATCCCGTAATGGGAAGGCCACTGTGATGGTCAGTAGATCCCATATCCTAAGAAAGGATAACATTTCGTAAGATTGTACAACTTTTGAGGCTAGAAGAGGCTGTAAAATAAATGTAACCGCTTTCTTTAGAGGGCGAGTAGGGCCCTTAATAGCGAAGGGTCTTCTTCAATATGCGAAAGAACCGGTTGTATCAAGGCCAAAATGTGACTGTTGTGGCATATGCCCCATCCGCGTATAGTGAAGGTAACCGGCCTGATCCAATTCATTTATGGACGGGAGATCAATGAGCTTTATGTGTGCAATGCTATTCAAGTAAATCGACTGACAACTGTGATAGAAGTTAGGCTATACTTTTAGAAATAATAGGGAATAAAGCGGGGGGTTCATATGCTTAAGGTTTTGGTGTCAGAAGTTTGATCGTGCGGATATTGTCAATAAGTTGATACAGGCTTTTCATGCCCCCTGCCGGGTCAATATCGTTGATCGTATCGAAATACGTCTGGATTTTCATCAAATCTCTCCCTTATCCTATATTCTGATACGCATATAGAGACAAGTGGCGGATCTATTTTGTGACATGTTTCAGCTTATCCGTTTTCGTAATGATGAACAATCGGGTAGGCCGCAAATTGCTGTCAAATTTGAAGGACAAAACCCCAAAGAGTTCGCCATCCCTTTTCAACAAAAGGCCCGGCTGCTCGTTAACGTTGAGAAGTAGCTGATTGTTGGACGCAATCGTTCTCCTGAATTGGTGTAGGATTGATTTTCAGCTTCGCTCGGCTGTACAGCTTACTATCATAATTGGGTAATCTTGGCTCGTTTCTGCCACCTCGTGGGTTGCCTACTCAGCTAATTCCTCACATTTATAAGAAATGATAACATTTTGAAAGATTGTACAATTGTAGAGGCTTGAAGAAGCTATAAAATAAAGGGTGTAAACGTAAATGTAGAAGCACTTGGATTTCGAAGGAGGAGCAAACATGATTAATCATTTGATCACTTACCCAGCACCGTTAGGAGCGAAAGAAAATCCTGATTTTATTGTTCGGGTCCGTCAAGGGAAAGGTGAATGGGAGCAATTATTCAGCTATAACGTAAAGGTGGACATGCATAATGTGCGGAACGCCTCCATGGTTTATTTTGATTGCGCCGGCGCGGTTGAAGTCGAAGTGACCAAGAATGACGTGGCGATTCGCGACGTGGCAATTCGCCCCTCATCAGCGGGGATTGACGGTGTCGTGGGAGGAAACCAAGTGACGTTCACAATGGACAGACCCCGTAAATTGTCGATCGAAGTGAACGGAGACCGATTTCAGAATTTGCATATTCTTGCTAATCCGATTGAGAAGGATGCGCCGATGCGGGACGATTCGGGCGTTTTAGTCGTTACGCCAGGTAAACATCAGACCGAAGATCTTCAGCGTCTGATCACGCAGGAAGTATCAGTCATCTATTTCGATGCCGGCATACATGTTCTGGAACAGCCGCAATTCCGCTTGCCTTCCGGTGTAACGGTCTATGTTGCCGGGGGATCGGTCGTCTATGGGGCATTTATCTGCGATCATGTAAGGGATGTGACCATCCGGGGCCGTGGGATCGTCTATATGTCCGACTTCGAGAAGACGACATATTACCGTGCAGTTGAGATTTTGTTCTCCGAGCATATTGAAGTCGAAGGAATTATTGTCGTTGATCCGCCTCATTATACCGTTATGATCGGGAGTTCCGAGCATATCACGATCCGCAATATCAAGTCATTCAGTACTCGAGGGTGGTCGGACGGCATCGATATGATGGCAAGCAGCCATGTGGACGTTGACGGCGTGTTCATGCGAACGTCCGACGATTGCATCGCGGTTTACGGCAGCCGTTGGGATTATCAGGGGGACACACGGGATATCACAGTCCGAAATTCCATCTTATGGGCGGACGTGGCTCATCCGATGAATGTCGGCGGGCACGGCAATCACGATAAAGGTGACATTATCGAGAACATTCTTTTTGAGAATATCGATGTGCTCGAGCACCATGAGCCACAGCCTTATTATTGGGGGTGTTTTTCGATTAACTGCGGCGATAACAATACAGTCAGGAATGTGATCTATCGGAATATCCGGGTCGAACAATTCGAGCTTGGACAGCTGATCGACATCCGTGTGCTCTTTAATCCCAAATATAATCCATGCCCCGGCTTCCGGGTGGAAAATATTTATTTCGACAATATCGCGTTCAACGGAACTTGCGATAACCCATCGCTTATTGCGGGCTTCGATGAGTCTAAATTTGTAAGGGGTGTGAAGTTCAGGAATTTGCGAATCAATGATCGGCACATCCTCAGTCCGGAGTCTGGAAATATCCGGATTGGAGACCATGCACATGACGTCGAGTTCACCTAACGCAAGTCGGATGTATTGACTGAAATGGAGGAGTAAAATATGAATGTTCGCAACAGAAGATCTAGTAAAATATTGAAAAAGATTCTTCTGTTACTTGTTATCGTAAGCATGATAGCCGCATTCCTGCCCCTTACGGCAGGAACCGCGGTGGCGGAAACAACCTCGGAATCGGTTATAACGGATTATTTGCCGACGATTTACGAGACCATAGATGCAAACGGTCTCAAGCATCCGGGTGTCGGACTAACCAAGGAATTACTCGAGAATTTGCAAACGCAGGTAAGGGCACAGAAGGAGCCTTGGAAAACCTATTTCGACCAAATGGTCGCGTCGGTTGACCCATGGGGAACCCCGCTTGCGACCCGGACGGTCTCGTCCAAATTTTCCGAAGGCTGTTTTTGCAGCCAGGGCTATAACGAAAGATTCGTATGGGATGGCTTAACAGCGTATACGCAGGCTCTTATGTATGTGATAACGGGCGATGAGGTTTATCGGGCCAATACGATGTATATTCTCCGCAACTGGGAGCAGAAGAACCCTGCGGATTACGCGTATTTTGTCGATTCGCACATTCACACGGGTGTTCCTCTCTACCGTATGGTTACAGCCGCGGAGATCATGAGGTATACCAGCACGCAGACGCCGGAACTGGAATGGACAGACCAGGATACGACCGATTTAACGAATAATCTGATCATTCCGGTCACCGAAACGTTCAATCATACGAATCACCGCTTCATGAACCAGCATCTTTATCCGCTGATCGGAGCCATTTCCGGATATATCTTCACCGGCAATGTCGAGCGGTATCACGAGGCAGTCGAGTGGTTCACGGTCAACAAGACGGCTGTGGATCAACACGTGAACGGTTCCATCAAGAGACTGTTCCGGTTGGTCGATACGAATGCAGCGACAGGCGAGAAGGTGGACAACCCGCAGGTACAGATTACAGAGATGGGCAGGGATCAGGCTCACAGCACCGGCGACGTCATCAATGTCGCCATTGTGTCGCGTCTGTTGCAGGCCCAGGGAACCAAGGTGGATCAGGTAGACGGCACGGTTTCCATTGCGGAGAACGCGGTTACCACATACGATTTTCTCGACAAGCGCATTCTGGCGGGCACCGATCATTTTGCCCAGTATATGAACGGCTATGATACGCCTTGGATCCCGACAGAGGCGCGTATGCGTGAGGATGGCAGTCCTGTCATTTACCACGTATTGAATACCGCATATCAGGGAAGAATCGGCGGCAATGCCTATGATCTGTACTATTACTATAAATATGAGCAAGGCTTGGATATAGAGCAGGTTGCTCCGTACTTCGCCGAGATGTTCAACAAAAGGACGAATTACCATTGGGCATCACGGGATTCCGGTGGGGAATATTGGCTGTACATCCCCAAGGAAGCCGAGGTCGAGGGAGCGACAAATCTCCCGAAGGTTGACCCGAACCCGAATTGGAAGGAGATCGAGGTTCGATTCACCAACCTGGACGGCAACTCGACCGCCATGCAAGAGGGCGATGTTTCCTTCGTCCGCATCAACGCAACGGAATTTGGCAGCAAAATCGCTCTGGTTCAATCCGACAGCGGTACGCGAGTGATCGGATATAAGATTCGGACGAACGGTGAAGCGAAGCTGGAAGCCTTCGGCGAAACGATCACGCTGCCGGATACCCTGGGGCAATGGAGATATGTATATTATAATCTCCCGATAGACAGTGGGCTCCGGACCATGAATTATTTCACAATTATAGGCAACGGAACGACGGTCGATATCGACCATATCAATGTCAACGCGGCCAATGAACTGACGCCGCCGGTATTTAATGAAGGAAATACCGCTTTGAACCTGTTTGCCTATGTTGGGTCCGAGGCGGCGCTCCATTTAGATTTCTCGGCAACGGATGCAGGCACGTCCGATGTTGTGACCTATCGGATCGTCAATCTGCCCGAAGGCGCCGTGTTCGATGCAAGCACCGGCGCATTTGACTGGAAACCGACGCAAGCCGGAACGTATGCCTTCGTTGTGGAAGCTTCCGACGTCACGACGGTATCGACCAAAGATGTCACGGTGACCGTCGCCAATGATCGGCAGTCGGCGGTGGATGCCGTCATTGCGCCCTATGACGTCAATACGGATTATATTTGGGCAACGCTCGATACGTATAAACAAGTATACGACGACACTATGAGTGTCATTGCCACCTCAACGGATGGCGACTTCTATCAGAAGCTGGCGGCTCTGCATGACGCCGTGCAAGGACTTGAGTTAACCACGCCGTTGCACACTGACGGCAGCATTAATTATATGAATATGTTCTTATCTTCTGGTTTTAATCCGAAGACTTTTCTGGACGGTGTCACTAGTACGTTCGGTAATAGTTCGACTAATTTGGGTGTTCATATGGATCTGGGGCCGAATTTCCGGGTTTCGGCTAGCAAGTTCCAGATTCAGGCACGGGCCGGTTTTCCTGAACGCGGCGGCGGCATAACCATGTACGGGTCTAATGACCAAGAAACTTGGACCCGATTGACACCGGAGGTGACCCCCGTTTCAGCAGATCTGCACACGTTGACGGTGTCGCCGGAACTCCAGTATGAGCAATTCCGTTTTCTGAAGATCCAAATGATTAATAAGCCGTACGATGCTCCTTGGCCTGAATTGTCCGAGTTCCGGATCTTCGGGAAGCGTTACGAGGTCATCAACAAGATCTCATCGGTATCCATCGGTTCGGATCAGGCCTTCGGAGGGCGAATTGTCCTGGGTGACACGGCGAAATTGTCCTTCCAATCGACGGAAGCCATTCAGAATGTGAAGGTTACGATTCAGGGTGTACCCGCGATCTTTCAATCGGAGGATGACCTGAATTGGACGGCCGAAGCGGTCATGGTATCGGGTACGGAGCCCGGCACGGTGTTATTTAAACTAAATTATCAGACGATGGAAGGTATTGATGCCCCGGAAACGTTGTTCGTAACCGACGGGTCTCGCTTGATACTGGTGGATGAATCTGACGTGATCCGCGATGTGACGTCCATTACGGATGTGAGCGATTCCTCCGGCAGATCAGCGTCAGACGCGATCGCAGTGGCGAACAATTTGTTCGATGGCAATCCGAGTACGGGGACCGATTACCGCTTGAATGGCAGCGGCGCCGGAGGATGGGTTCAATTTGACTTCGGGCAAGGCGGTTATGCGGAATTGTCCTATGTGGAGCTGCTGGCAAGACAAGACGGTTACTATACCCGAATCAACGGAACGGTCATTCAGGGCTCTAACGACAATGCGACATGGAAGACCCTCTCCACAGGAGCGGTCTCCACGCGGGATTGGCAGTTCTTATCGATTAGCGACAATAATCCTTACCGGTATATCCGTATCATCAATGGAAATAACTGGTTCGGAAATATGTCCGAAGTGAGATTTCACGGAACGTCCAAGGTGTTGACGGAGATAAGCTCGGTGTCCATCAGCTCGGAGCAAGCCTTACTCGACCGGATTAAAACCGGCGACACGGTGAATCTGGCCTTCACTTCAATGGAACCGATCCATACGGTTAACGTGAAGATTCAGGGCCAAGATGCGACGGTCAAGTCGGAAGACAATCTCAACTGGACGGCGGAAGCGGTGATGGATTCCCATGCAGCACCGGGACCGGTCAATTTCAGTATCAATTACCAAACGTCCGAAGGGTTGGATGGGCCGGCAAAAATATTTACTACCGACGGATCTTCCTTGACCCTGGCCGATGAATCGGACTTGATCCGCGGTGTGACGTCAATAACGGACGTGACTGATTCCTACGGCAGATCGCCGTCGGACGCGATTTCAGTGGCGAACAATTTGTTCGATGGCAATCCGAGTACGGTGACCGATTATCGCTTGAATGGCAGCGGAGCCGGGGCGTGGGTCAAATTTGACTTCCGAGGCGCTAAAGCGAAGTTGAATTATGTGGAGCTTCTAGCTAGGCAAGACGGATATTACACTAGGATCAAGGGTGCAGTTATTCAGGGCTCCAACGACAATTCAAACTGGACGACGATTTCACCGTTAGCGGCATCTACGAAGGACTGGCAGACATTAACGATTAGCGACAATACCCCTTACCGTTATATCCGCATTACCAATGGGAATACCTGGTTCGGGAATATGGCGGAAGTGAGATTCTACGGTGATCTGGATTATGATGCAGATTCCGTTGATGCTATCGTGCAGGCGCCGGACGGTTATACCAAAGGCAGCTACTACCTGTATATGAAGGAAGTGGCGCGGATCAAAGCGGCTGTGAGCGAACCGGGTGCAGATACGAGCGGGCTTGCGGCTGAGCTCGATCAGGCCAAGAATGTGCTTGTTCCTTATACAATGTCTCTTTATTCGTTCGAAGGGGATGCGAACAATACGTTCGGGTCAAACGGCGGTACTGTCACCGGATCCACTGCCTATTCGGCCGGAAAGATCGGGCAAGCCATTGATTTGAACGGCACGAACAGCTATGTCACGCTTCCTCAGAAGCATCATTTGACCGATGCTGGTGACATCACGATTTCTGCTTGGGTGAACTGGGGCGGTGGGGAAATGTGGCAGCGGGTCTTCGACTTTGGAAACAGCACGAGTCAATACTTGTTACTGACACCAAGCTCGAGGGATGATAAGAAGTTGCGTTTCAAGATCAAAAACGGAAGCAGTGAGTTGGAATTGGAGTCGCAGCAGCTTCCGGTAGGCGACTGGGCGCATGTGGTGGTAACGCTGGGAAGCGGTACGGCGAAGCTGTACGTGAACGGCGAACTAAAGGCTGAGAGTAATAACCTGACAATCAAACCAAGCGACTTCAAGCCAAAAAACAACTTTATCGGCAAAAGCAACAATTCTGCAGATCCGTTGTTTAACGGCAAAATTGACGAGTTCCGCATTGAGAACTCTGTCTTAAGCGCTGACGAAATCAAAGTAATCTATAATAAAACATCAACATGGTTTGATAATAGCTTGCTCACGCTGCTGCTGGAAGAAGCTGCGGTCGTCAACACGGAGTTTTACGAAGAGGAGAGTGTAGAAGCGCTTCAGGCAGCAGTTTTTCAAGCTGAATCGGTTTCTGTAAATCCCGTTGCAACTCAGGAAGAGATCGATTCGGTCGCCGACAGCCTGGAGACAGCTCTGAACAGCTTGATCTACAGGATTACGGCGTCTATTGATCCTGCGGAACCAGACGGACTGAACGGTTGGTACGTGCAGCCGGTTATGCTCTCCTTGACTGCGAACGACAATCTCTCGGGCGTGGCCAAGACGGAATATAGTCTAGACGGCAGCAACTGGCAAGCCTATACGGAGCCGATCATGATCACTAATGACGGCAAGTATACCGTGAGCTACCGTTCCACGGACGTTGCCGGCAATGTGGGGACGGACAAATCGATCAGCTTCGATCAGGATACGACAGCGCCGACGATCACGGCAACTGGTCTGGAATATGGCACGTACATCGATTCGATGGATATCACGCCAATCGTTGCGCTTGAAGATCTTCTGTCCGGAGTCGATGGCAGCAAGATGACGGTCACGTTGGATACGTACGGCATTCAGTCGGGTGAGACCATTTCGTTATATACACTACCGCTTGGCTCGCACACCCTGATCGTAACCGCAAGCGACTTGGCGGGGAACACAAGCAGTGTGACGGTGACATTCGAGACGATGACCAGCATCGATGCTCTGAAGGAATTAGTCGAACGTTTCGAGAACGCTGGATGGATCGATAACGCAGGCATTGCGAGAAGCCTGCTGAGCATGTTGAATGAGAATGCGTTGAAAGCTTTCGTGAGCCATGTGAAGGCGCAAGACGGCAAGCATATCAGCAATCAAGCCGCTCAATACTTGCTTCGGGACGCTGGGTATTTGTTGAACAATTAAAATTAATTAGCAAAAAGGTATTAATCCAAGCCGGCACAGGCAGCAAGACATCAGTGCCGGCTTGAGATTGCGAGGAGGTACCATCGTATTAATCCGTTTTCGGACCATCGGTATTTACGGCAGACGGAGAGAGAGCGAAGGAGGCATTTCCCATACTTATGCCATCATCAAGCTGAACCTGAATTCTTTTTACAAAGATATTCTCAGTGTCTGTTCTATCATTGCAAATTGGAATAAGATCGTATATTATGGATATCACAGATCTATATTAATTACACCTGAGATGGGGGCGGACATATACATGCAGTTTTCCAAAAGTACAGATTATGCCCTACATGCCTTATTACATTTGGGTCACTCAGAGCGTCACGGCAACGTCGGAATCAAGGAATTATCTGGAACACTTGGCGTTTCGGAAAGTTATTTATCCAAAATTATGTCTAAGCTAAGGCAGGACGGGATCGTGCGCGCCATCCCAGGAGTGAATGGCGGTTACGAGCTTGCAAGACCGGCTGACCAAATTTCCTTTCTTGAAGTAATTCAAGTGATTGAAGGAAGACAACAATGGTTTGAATGCTCCAATACGAATTCGCAGCAGCATTCATTGTTAGCGGATAATGGGACAGTACAGCGAGGACGGGAACGTTCTGACAATTGTCAATGTTTGGTCGAGAAGGTGATGAACGGTGCGGAACTACACCTGTACCAATACTTGCGGGAACATACGATCCAAACTACTCTGGATGAAGCTTTCAATCGTTGCAACAATGAGGTTAACAAGAAGTAATACGCTTCTTGCGCTTCAATTATGGATAATATAGATCTACGGAGGTTGGCAGACGATGGATATGATAATGAAAAAACATCTTGATGTGGTAATTATTGGCGGAGGCCCCGCAGGGTTGAATGCAGCTCTCGTACTGGGGAGGGGGAGGAAGAATGTGGCTGTTATCGATGAAGGTCGGCCTCGCAACGCTGTGACTCGTAAGACCCATGGATTTATTACCCGTGACGGGATAAGCCCCAGTGAATTCCGACATATTGCGAAGGAGGAGATTAGCGCTTATCCTTCCATCTTTTTTGTAGCTGATACAGCAATTTCTATTATGGGTAAGGATGGACATTTTCAGATTACGACTGCACTTGGAAATACATTTGCATGTAAAAAGCTGCTATTTGCTATTGGAATGAAAGATCGACCACTAAACATTCCTGGGCTGATGGAGGTCTATGGAAAAAGCGCATTTGTATGCCCGTACTGTGATGGCTGGGAATTAAGAGACGAGCCGCTTGTCATCATTAACAAAGGCGAGAAGCTCATGCATTTCGCGCCATTAATATCCGGTTGGTCGGACCGATTCACCATCTGCACGAACGGTCCTGATGAGCTCACCGAAGCACAGCGCGAGGAGCTTAAGCTGCATCAAGTACCTATATTCGACTCGAAGATTCAGTATATCGACTCCAATGATGGAATTGTACGTCAAGTAGTACTTGAAGATGGTACAACGATTCCATGTAGGGGGATCTTCTTCAAGCCAGATTTGGCTATGGGATCGGACTTACCGCAAGCCATCGGATGCGAAATCGGGGAGTTGGGAACGGTTGTTATCGATAACATGGGAAAGACGAATATCCCAGGCATCTATAGCGCTGGGGATGCAACAACGCTGATGCACCAAGCTATTACAGCCGCTTCAATGGGTGTACTGGCCGCGGCAGTCATTAATAGTGTTCTGAATGCAGAGACTTGGGGGAAAACAAATGAGTGACTTTTTTAATGAAGCGTTGTGGGAAAAAGCTTGGAAGGATCATGGTGATACGGTCGTGAACATGATGAAGAAGGCTGGAATAGAACCAGCCACAGCATTTGATAATAAGGCTAAAACCTTCAATGACCAATCATTCAATGAAGAGGGTAGAGCACGGACCAGACGAATCATCAACTGGCTTGAAGGACAAGGGGTTCAACTCGATAATGCCTCTGTACTGGATATCGGTGCCGCTTCGGGAGTGTTTACGGTACCGTTTGCGGAGCGAGGGGCACGTGTAACTGCTATAGAGTCCTCATTGCCACAGATCGAATTGCTACAGGACAATATTGCGAAATTCGCCGATGACCAGGTGAGAATTGTACCCGAACGGTTTGAAGATATCGACGTACTAGCCAGAGGCTGGAATCATGCATACGATCTCGTCTTCGTCTCAATGTGTCCGGTTATTCTGGATTGGGAAAGCGTGGAGAAGGTGCTGAATTGCGCACAGGAATTTTGTTATATCAGTATGCTTGCGGGGTCCACAGAACATAGTCTGATGAATGAAATCTGGCCACTCGTCACGGGTAAGCCTTTCAATAAGAATCACATGGAATTTGGCTATTTGCTTCACTTATTGTATCTAAAAGGCTACTCCTATCAGTCGCTAATAACTAGGGAAACGAAAACGTCAGAATTGTCCAACGAAGCAGCGATGCAGGAAATGATGAGCATACTTAGCATTCACGGTCATCCAGCGGATGATCATATTCGGACAACAGTAGCAGACTATCTGGAGAAAACGTATCCTTCCGGTAAAGTAACTGTCCAGCAAAGTGGCCGATATGGCAAGGTGCTAATTCGATTACAGGATCAGAAAATGTACACAATTCTCTAATCACCTACATTAACTGCCCTTGTAAGAGAATACTCGACTTCCGCGTACCAATCATGGTTCGTATAAGTCCCGTCGCTCGCTTGAATGACAAGCACATTCCTGCTGTCGCTTAGCAGACCGACCGAGCCCTTGTCCGTATAGGCAAAGGTCTCCTTAGCGATCAGAATGTTATCCATGTAATCCTTTAGCTTAGATGGAACGTTAAAGTTATGCAGCGGCATAGCGATGACATATTTTTTCGCACTTTTAAATTGCTGTAAAAGTTCCGACATTCGAGAGTGGAGCGTCTGTTCTTCTTCAGACAAGTGCTCAGCTCTCGCCTTTTTCTCCTGCAGGCTTAGAAAGGTACGATCAATGCACGGAATATGCTCCCGATATAAATCGATTTGTTCGATGGGTGCTTTCGGGTTCGTTTCTTTATAAGTCTCCAGAAAATGATGAAGCACTTGCAGACTGACGGATGAATCGGTATCCACTTTTGGGTGGGCATTAATAACGAGCAGTTTTTCCAACTTTGATCTCTCCCTTATCCTATATTCTTATACGCATATACAGACAAGTCGAATCTATTTTGTGACATGCTTCAGCTTATCCGGATTCGTAATGATGAACAATCGGGAGTGCTCTATCTTGCCCACGTTGACAGTCATAAAGCGCCTCGCATGTACACCCTCGTTGGGCATCGTAACCCATTGCATTGTACAGAGATAGGAAAGGTAATTATGGCTTTTCTGGATATGGATGAGTTGAATGAAATTCTACATGATCAGGAGCTTCATAAATACACGGCTAGAACGATCGTTGATAAGCAGGAATTAAAGCAGCATCTTGAATCTATTCGAGAACGAGGATTCTCTACTGAAATTGAGGAGCTTGCATTGGGAAGGGCTTGCATAGCAGCTCCAGTAAGGGGAAGGACAGGAAAGGTGATTGAAGGAATCAGTATCTTAGGACCTTTATCTGACATTAATTTAATCGAACGGGAGCATGAATTATCCCGAATTATTATTGAAGCTACCGACCGTGTTTCGATGAAACTGGGTTATATTACTGTGTGATGTCATACGACGAATAGACCTCATTCCATTTATAACGAGGGGCGCTTCAGGAATATGGAGGCACCCCTTTTTTAAAATTAATGAATGGTGCGTATCAAGATTGATGAATTGTGTTATTTTGAAATAATCGGATCTTACGCAAGGCAGCCTCGTACACGTATTGTTCAGCTTGCTTACATAGCTCTGGGTATGATAAGCCTTGCTGTAATCCATTATTCAGCCCTTCGATAGAGGCATGGAATAAATCGGTACATATATTGATTTTGGCAATTCCTCTGTCTATACAATTCAGAAAATCCGCATCAGATAATCCAGAGCCTCCATGAAGGACAAGCGGTATATGGGCCACGGACTTATTGATTTCATCTAAGCGCTCCAGATCTAATTGAGGCTTCTTTTTATATACGCCATGAACAGTTCCGATAGCTACAGCCAATGCATCTATGCCTGTAGCTTTTATGAACTCTACTGCTTGCTCGGGACTCGTATACATCTCCTCATGATCATCCTCGGTGCCGCCTTCGCCTCCACCAACATGCCCAAGCTCGGCTTCGATCGTCGCTCCATATGGCTTGGCCAGTTCTACAACTAGCTTCGTGTTAGCAACGTTCTCCTCATAAGATAAGGTTGAACCATCATACATAATAGACGTAAAACCAAGCTTAAGTGCTTGCTCAATGACGTTAATATTCAAACCATGATCTAGATGTACGGCGACCGGAATTGATGCGCGCTCTGCTTCTCTGATGAGAATCGGAGCCCATAAGTCTAGCCCCCCATATGGTAAGTGAACTTCTGCCATGGCTAGAATAACAGGCGTTTTTTCTGCTTCTGCAGCGGATAGAATTCCCTTTAGCATCTCTAAACTTAAAACGTTAAACATAGCTACAGCACTGCTGTTTTGTTGGGCATTTTCTAATAATTCCTTCATTGGTTTTAATGCCATTGTTATCACTCCTACTTTTTTTGTAACTCCATCGTAACAAAATGAATAGGCTTGGTATGTGAATATTATCACAAAATTGTTCATAACGAACATTTAGTTGTTATATATAAACATACGAAGCAACGATCGACACGAGCCATGCTCAAGCACAATGCGAGCTTTTTCATTGTGATATAATGACAGGGAAAAGTGGGTTGAATAATGAGGTGACATGATGAATGAGAAGATATTGATTATCGAAGACGAGCAGAGTATTGCCCATGCAATTGCCTATGCTCTGAGAAGAGAGGGCTATTCAGTAGATATGGCTTATAACGGAGTGGATGGCCTCCATAAATTTGAACAATTTAAACCAGATGCCTTAATTCTTGATGTGATGATGCCTGTCTTAGATGGTTATGGCGTGCTGAAGAAGCTTGATCATAGGGGGAATGTAGGCATTATCATGCTTACAGCCAAGGAAGATATGGTAAACAAAGTATTAGGTCTTGAATTAGGAGCAGATGATTATATAACGAAGCCCTTTGATATGAGGGAGCTGTTGGCCAGATTAAAATCGTTATTAAGGAGATTAGAAAAGAAAACTGATGACCGTGAGCAAACTGAAATTCATTTAAATGAACTGGTACTACTTCTGAAACAAAGAAAAGCGATGGTCGGGGAGAAAGAACTAACTTTGACGCCTAAGGAGTTCGATCTTCTAGTACTACTCGTTTCCAATCTGGAAAGAGTGTATGACAGAGAACAGCTGTTAGATCTCATTTGGGGTATGGAATACATCGGAGGAACACGAACCGTGGATATCCATATTCAGAGACTAAGGAAAAAGCTGGGTTCAGCATTGAATTATATCATTCAAACCGTGCACGGTGTAGGCTATAAGGCCACAGGAGGGTAATGTGAGTATAAAAATAAAGTTCAGCATTTTCCTCGCCGTCCTCTTACTGCTAACTGTTGGCCTATTAAGTATTATGGTGCTCAATGGGATTGAAATGGATCAACGGACGCAATATGAACAATTTCTGGATCAGCAGGCTAGAACAGCAAATTTATATGTAATGCAATCCAGCTTAGCTGAAGTTACGTTTACACATGAAGAATATATAAAAGTGAAGGGGAAAGAGCTCGCAGAGCAGCTGGGAGAAATCAGTGGTCAGCTGGTCGTATTATATGATAGCAATGGGGACAAGGTCGGAGAATCATTAGCTCGGAGTGAGAATGATGATTTGAAGGATATTATTAATTATGCGTTGAATAATAAAATTGCTTATCAGGTTTCAGAGGATTCCCTCTATTATATGGCTCCGTTGCTTGCAAGTGGTCAGCAGGTTGGGGTTGTTCAATTTTATTATTCTTTAAGTCGGAATAACGAGTTCTATCATAATATTAAAATGCTCTTTATCTACATAGGCGTTATGCTGTTCATGCTAAGCTTCACGGCAGGGTACTTCTACTTTAATACCTTTGCAACCGGAATATTAAAGCTTAAAAAAATGACTGATAAAATTAAAGAAGGCCAATACGACGTACAGGTATTATCTAGGAAGGATGAATTAGGAAGCCTAAGTGAAGGTATCTTTTATATGAGTAAGCAAATAAAGCAAACCATTCAAGAAATGATAACGGAGCAGGAAAAGTTGAAGCTAGCCGTCCAGAAGCTGTCACAGCTTGAAAAGCAACAAAAGGAGTTCATAGGGAATGTAACTCATGAATTTAAAACGCCATTGACGTCCGTCAAAGCCTACATCGATTTGTTAGACATGTATCCAGGTGATGTGGAATTACTAGAAGAAGCCAAGCTAACGATTAAACTAGAAACAGAACGACTTTATGAAATGGTTGAAAAGGTATTACAGTTATCCGTCTTAGAAAAATACGATTTCGAATACAACAAGGAAAGAATAAATATACAGGAAATCATACTTCAAGTTTGCAGTAGTTTAAAAGGAAAGATGGATAAATTTGATATAAAAATTGAAACTCAACTGGTGGAAGCTTTTATTGATGTAGACAGAGAAAGCTTAGTTATTATTCTTATCAATCTGTTGGATAATGCAATTAAGTACAATAAATCAAATGGACATATTATCATTAGGAGCTATATATCCGATTCCAAGGTAAATGTGGAGATTCGAGATACGGGAATTGGAATGCCACAGGATGCTGACAATAAAATTTTTCAGCCCTTCTATACGGTGGATAGAAATAGATCGCGAGAAAATGGCGGTACTGGATTGGGTCTTTCCCTTGTTAAGAAGCTGATGGAGGCACAGCAAGGATCCATTCAGCTAGTTGAAACCAGTGACGAGGGTTCCGAATTTCTATTATCGTTTCCAAGGTATAAAGAATGAAAAGCTATAAAAGGTTTACAATTTAGAAACATACATATATATGTTGGACGTATACGCTTAGTATGCTTGTAAGCAAGGAGATGATAGAAATGAGAAATTATAAGATATTGAAAGCATCATTAATTGTGACAGCTTTACTTGCTTTTACGGCATGCAGCAGTGAAACAGAAGCGAATAGACAGGTAATAAAGGAGCCTGGAAAAACCATAACGGTGATCGACAATGAGCATACAGGAACAGATCAGAGTGAAGATTTAGTCGAGAAAATCGAGCATTACGAGGGCATTAATATTTCCGATTGGCTCGACGAAGAGACGGTTGTTATCTCGAAAGAAAATACGGATATGGACAAAATGAGCTTGGCAGAGCTATCCGAATACTACCCGAAAAGCCTCTACCTTTATAATGTGAATACGCGTGAAGCTAAATTACTTTATGGCGTTAAGAATACATTCCTAGTAGATGCAAAGCTTTCTCCAGACAAGAAAAATATTTTGTACTATCAGAGTAGTCTTGGAGATGGCACATATGCAGTGATGAATATGAGTACCCTAAAAGAATTTAGTATTACGGGGGACGTCTCAGGTGTTGCATATACAGCACACTGGGCGGATAACGAGAATGTAATGGGTGCTTCTTATAATGGAAGTGCGTATGTCGCAGATATTAAAGGTAACCTATCGGAGCTAGTTGAATTAGAAGGCGAAGCAGTATCTAATGCCATAAAAATGCAAGACCATATTATGTATACAACCAATACGGGCTCGAATCTGTATATGATGAATTTGGTGAATAAACAAATCAAAGACTTAGGAGATAAAAAGGTTTACCGTATGAAGCTTTCGCCGGATCAAAAACAGGTGCTGCTATTTAAAGAAAAAGGGCCTGAGACTATGGCCTTGGTGATTGCTGATGCTGAAGGAAATGAATTGAAAACCATCGTTGAGGGCAGCTATAATGGAGATGCAGCTTGGTCACCAGATCAGAGAAGGATTGCTTATAATATCAAATCAGCTGACAATAGCAACACCAATGATGAGCTATATATCTATGATTTACAAACGGGTAAGTCAACTCAGATCGCAGTGAATCTCCCGATTTCTAGCATCTCATGGAGTCCGTCAGGTCAACAGATTGCATTGTCAGATACAAGTGGCTCTGAACCGAAAAGCAGCATCATTCATTTGAAATAACGGACGGGGATACGTATGAAACTAGAACGATTGATCGCTATGATCTTTAAGCTGCTGAACAATGAAGTTTTGTCTGCTTCCATGCTGGCTGATGAATTTCAAGTTTCCCCAAGAACCATCTATCGGGATATCGATGTGATCTGTGCTGCTGGCTTCCCGGTCGTATCGTATCACGGGATTAACGGCGGATATGGCATGATGGACGGGTACAAAATGGATAAAAGCTTGCTCGGTTCATACGATGTCGATTCCCTGATTACTGTGCTAAGCAGCCTCTCTACCGTGTTTGTAGACGAGCGTGCGCAAGGGACTATTGAACGATTGCAAACGGTTGGAACGGAGCAACAGACTCCAAGTTTAGCGGTGGACTTTGAAACCCTCCGTACGGATCCCGATGCGCTTCGTCATTTACGCACGGGTATTACGGAGCGAAGAACCGTCCGTTTTGATTACATTAATACAAAGAATGAACGAACGACCCGTGATATCGAACCGGTGCGGCTTCATTTTAAATATAGCAATTGGTACATTTTTGGATTTTGCCGAACGCGACGGGATTATCGGGAATTCCGATTATCCCGGATGATGAATTTCCTCCTAACACAGGAAACCTTTCAGCCGCATAACGAGGTGCCAATAGAGACTGCATTAGCAAACAAGGAATGGCAAGATCAGGTGAGTGATGTGGTGTTTCGGGTGAGCCCGAAGGCGTTAGCGGAAGCGATGGATCATTTTCACCAGGCGGATAAGCAATTTCATGAGGATGGTAGTATGATCATGCGCATTCCCGTTTATCAGCCGTTGGAAGCGCGATGGCTTTGGTCGTTTCTGCTGAGCTTGGGTAGCGGGGTTGAAGTTCTTGAGCCTCTTGAGCTACGAGGAATCTTAATAGAACAGCTTAGAAATGCACTCCAGCTTTATGAGGAAGTATGACACACTGTTGTCATACTTCTTTTTAGTGTCGCCCAGCATGGGC
>DFZX01000009.1 GCA_002383695.1 Caryophanales bacterium UBA4045 | reverse complement strand
GTTCAAGTCCTCTCGACGGCATAGTTATTATGGAGGATTAGTGAAGTGGCTAAACACGGCAGACTGTAAATCTGCTCTCATCGAGTTCGGTGGTTCGAATCCATCATCCTCCACCACTTTTATTATGAGACATTAGCTCAGCTGGTAGAGCACCTGACTTTTAATCAGGGTGTCGAAGGTTCGAATCCTTCATGTCTCACCATTTGTCTTATGCGCGTATGGCGGAATTGGCAGACGCACTAGACTTAGGATCTAGCGGGCAACCGTGGGGGTTCAAGTCCCTCTACGCGCATCATTGAAGAAGACCCTTGATATTCAAGGGTCTTTTTCTTTTGCCTGTAGATATTAGGCTTTTGTTTCTGCTAATAATAATGCTATGCCACATTGCGAGAGTGTCGATTAATTCGTTTTGTCTCGTTACAGTGAATAGATCGTTCACCCAAGCTCAGAAGCATATGCTCCCGAAGTAGTTTTCTACGAAAACTTTCAGGCAAACCTTCTATTCACTCTTCACTTGCAAAGAAGAAAGAACGGGTTATTTTGAAAATGGGGAGCTTATTAAACATTTGGGGTATTAATCATTCGAATAGTTAAAGAGGATTCTAGCCCTTCCCAAGCTTCATCCAGATCACGAATTAAATCCTCGGGACTTTCCATGCCAATATAAAGTCGGACCAAAGTCCACTTTCCCTTTATAGAGCCATCATCTATTTCTTTAACGGTGACTAAGCTTTCAAAGCCACCCCAGCTAACACCTATTTTGAAGTAACGCAAATGATCAGCCCATGCCTTAACTTTCTCTACAGGTTCTTTTGTTTCAAAAGAGAATAAACTACTAAATCCCAACATCTGACGAAGTGCGAGCTCATGCTGTGGATGTGTAGTTAGGCCTGGATGATTTACTTTCGTTATATAAGCTTGGTCTTGAAGATGTTTAGCTACCCTTAACCCGCTGTCCTGATGCCTCTGCATGCGAAGTGGTAATGTACGTAAGCCTCTTATAATCAATGCTGCACTTTGTGGAGTCATTATACCTCCGAATAGCATGTATTCGGTTTGGCTAAGGCGATCCATCAGAATATGGCTACCAATCACCACACCACCTAAACAATCACTATGACCTGCGATATATTTAGTTATGGAATGAACAACCATGTCTATGCCTAGCTTTAAGGGCCTCTGATTACAGGGTGTCGCCCAGCTTCCATCACAGATGGTTACGGCACCAATACCTTTGGCTAACTGTGCAAGTGCTTCTAAGTCCTGTAGCTCGAACATTCCACTTGTAGGGCTCTCCAAATAGAATAATTTAGTAGAGGGGCGTATAGCTGTAACCCATTCCTCCATGGATGATCCATCGACAAAGGTAGTTTCAATACCAAAGCGCTCTAGATAAGTGCCAAGAAACTCTCTCGTGGGTCCGTAAGCCTGATTTGTGCAAATAATGTGATCCCCACTTCGAATGACGGACATAATCGCTGCAGAAATCGCAGCCATGCCCGAGGCAAAACATTTGGCGGATTCACCTTCTTCTAGTTCCAGAAGCTTCTGTTCCAAGAATTCAACAGTCGGATTGTTACCTCGCGAATAAACATGATGATCTAAGACATTTAACATAGCTCGTTCAAAACCTTCATGGTTCTCAAAGGCAAAAAGACTGGTTTGATATATTGGAATATTGATAGCTCCATGATGCCTCGAATCTAAAGGGTCGTGTGCCACTGAAGTAAACCGTGATTCTTGATGTTTTATATTCAACCTTTTTCAGCCCCTTGAGTTAATCCTTGAACAATAAATCGTTGAGCAAATGCAAACAGTACAATCGTAGGCAGTATAGATAGAACAGTTCCGGCGGACATGGAGCCCCAATCTACATCAAATTTCAGGATAAAGGAATTCATAGCAACAGGAAGTGTCTTTAAAGCCTCGCTATCAATAAACATGACGGCCAAGAATAACTCATTCCAATTCTGTACGAAAGCGAAAATAAAAGTAGATGCAATGCCTGGTAACATCACTGGAATAATAATCCTAACTAAAGCAGTAAACCTGGAACAGCCATCAATCATAGCTGCTTCCTCCAAGCTAACCGGGATTCTCTGGAAAAAACCACGTAGAATAATAGTAGAGAAGGGAATCAATCCGACTGTATACATGAGAACTAATGATATTCGAGTATTGATTAAATCTAGATTGGACATTAATAAATACAATGGGGCTAAGGAAACAAATCCGGGAAGCATCTGCGTTAGGAAAAAGGCAAGCATAATCTGTTGATGTCCACGGAATTTATGACGGGCCAATACATATGCACTTAATGTAGCAATAGCCAAAACTATAGTAGCTGAAATAATCGATACTAGTAAACTGTTCCCTATATAAACGTGAAACTTGGATAGTTTGAAAACATTCACGTAATTTTCAAAGGTCAATTGAGTTGGCCAGTATTTAATCGGAAAACTAAAAATATCCTTTTGAGGCTTTAACGATGTAATCACTATCCAATATAGCGGGAATATCATTATAATCAGATGGAATGAAAGATAGATGAATTTTGTAGCGCTGAGTATACGTACCTTCATTAGAATTCCCCTACCTTCTCTGAGCGGGTTACCCCTAGATAGAATAATGTATACAATAGCAATAAGATAATCATAATTACTCCAACAGCTGATGCAGACCCATAGTCTCTTGCATATATAACCTTATCCAACATAAACGAAGAGAGAATATGTGTGCTGCCTGCGGGGCCACCGTTAGTCATACCATAAATCATCGTCGGATCATTAAAGATCCATATGGCTCTTAAGAGTGTTGTCGTAATAATGGTCGGCATGATAAAGGGCAACGTTATGTTTATGAGTCTGCGGAAACCATTAGCTCCATCCATATTCGCAGCATCATAAAGCTCAGCTGGAACGGATTGCAGTGCTGCCAATATCATAATCGCAAAAAAGGCAATTCCATACCAAACATTAGCAACGATGATGGCCTTCATCGCCCACTTGGGGTCAGAAAGAAAGCCGATTCGTTCATTTATAATTCCAACTTTTAATAAGAGATCATTAATGACTCCGATTTGTGAATTGTATAGCCACTTCCAAATCATTCCAATCATAAAACCAGATAATGCCCAAGAATAGAAAGCGAATCCCTGATATATGCCTCTTCCTTTGAATGGTTTGTTCAGAACTAAGGCTAGTATTAATCCCAATACGAATTGACTAATTAAAGAAACAAACACCCAATAGGCTGTATTCGAAAAAGCACCAATAAACATTGGGTCTCTAAAAGCATCGGTAAAATTTTTGAAGCCTACAAAATGAATATCATTCAGATTAAACAGTTTATAGTTTTGAAAAGCCATCAATATTCCCTTGATAAATGGATAATATGTAAATACACAGACCAAGAATAAGGTCGGGAGTAAGCTCAATAGGATAAATCGATTGAGACTTTTCACGGAATATACCTCCTCCTACTATTTAGGATATTAGAAAGATGATGGGCTACTTTGTGGTCACCCATCATCCTTCTAACATTAATTATTTTTGAAGAGCCTTTTGCTCTGTCCAGAATTTGTCCCAAGCCGCTAAGGTATCATCTATTGTAGCTTTACCAAGTAAGATAGCCTGATTGGCATCCATAGAAATTTTACCCCACTCACCACCACCTGGATAGGCTACTAGCTTGTAGTTAACGAATACTTCTGGCTTAGCACTCATATCTAATAATGTTCGGTAAGGTCCGCTGCTGAAGAAAGGGTCCTCTGATGCTGTAGTGTGAAGAGCAATTACACCTGTTGATTTAGCCAACTTAAGATTCTGCTCTGGGCTGGAGAGAAATTCGATTAATTTCCAAGCTTCTGGTTTATGCTTGGAATGCTTAACCATTCCCCAGCCTGCTGCTCCTGTAGATACAGCTGCCTTACCTGTCGGCCCTACTGGAATAGGTGCTGTTGCCCAGGTATCAGGCTCCATCTTCTCTTGAATCCCTTGGATCGCATCGGGATCTTGAAGTAGGATTGCTGTTACACCTGATGTGAACGCTTGAACCTGCTCGGCAAATCCCCAGTTAATTGAATCCTTAGGAGAAGATTCTTCGTAAATTTTTACATATAACTCCATCGCTTCCTTTGCTTCAGGAGTGGAATAAACCGTTTTTCCATCCTTTAAGAAGTTGGGATCTTCAACGTCCGCGTTCGCTTGGTTATAATTGAGAATCAACGCATCGGAGGTGCCGTTTGAACCAGAGCCCCCACGAAAGGAGAAACCATATCGATTTTTATCTGGATCTGTTAATTTCTTACCGGCCTCATACATTTCTTGATAAGACGTTGGTACTTCTATTCCAGCCTCTTTGAACCAATCCGCACGATAGAACATTTGACGTTTATACAAGGCATTGGCTAGGAAATAAAGGTTGCCATCAATCGAACCTACTTCTATAGCTGTGCCACTAACTGTTGAATAATCACTCCAGTCCTTCGTGTAAGTATTCAAGTTTTCTAGGTAATCATTGTTAACTAATTCACCAATATTTAAATCTCTTGCTTCCATGACATCCAGATCTTGTTTAGCCCCTAGCATCGTAGAAATTTTACTATCCGCTTGATCGAATGGCGGTGATATAAGCTCCACCTTAATGTTTGGATTTTCCTCTTCAAATTGATCAATAATTTCATTAAGTACAGCTGTTCTGGCAGGGCTTGTTAAGCTTTCGATCATCTGAAGCGTAACATCCTTCTCCGATCCGCTATTTGTACAGCCTGCAACAATCCCCAAAAGTAAAGATAGTATAACTAATAATACCCCCATGTGTTTAATGCCTGATTTATTCATGTAAACCGTCCTCCCTCAGTATGCTAACCTATCATTCAGTCATCCTGTATGATAGGTTAATCTTAAATGAAAGCGTTTTATTCGTCAAGAATAAATCTGCACAGCTTGGGTATGTTTACTCTTTGTAGGATTTAATAATATTCTCAATACAATTCATCATTTTATTAAATTCATTTAAAGCCCTCGTACCATCATGCTCAGATATAGCATCAAACATAGTAAAATGAAAGCTATAGGTTTCATCAAATAATTGTTTATTTCCAAGTGGATCATTGAAAAATTTGCTGTATAAATCCGAAATTGAGTTGATAACCGTTTCTAAAATTGGATTTGCTGATGCTTTAATGACAAGTCTATGGAAATGAAGGTCGATCATCGAGGTATCCTTGTTGCTCTCCTTCAGCTTGCGGTACTCAACTAAACAAAGCTCTATCTCTTTAATTTGTTTATCGGTAATATGTATAGCAGCTAGTTCAATTGCTTTACTCTCTAAGGCCCGTCGTACATCCAATATCGAGAGTAGAGATTTTTTCTCGTTCTCAACCTTGACCTTTCCGGAGAATCGAAATGTATCCACATCTCTTACAAATATACCTTTGCCATTCTCAACTTTAACAATCTCAACAGCTTCAAGATAACGTAGAGCTTCGCGTAAAGAAGAACGCCCGACCCCGAACAACTCAGTCATGCTTTCTACGGACGGTAGCTTATCACCTTCATTTAACTCGTGCTCTTGAATGTAATTTTGTATTTCCTGAGATACTTGTTCATGTAAATGAATCTTTTGAATTTTTGTCATTTGTATGTACCTTCCTTCGCTCCCTATTCACCTATCAGACAGGTGAATCATATTTTATTTAACTTCATCTGTCAAGGGCTGAGGAAGAGGTCATAAATAGATGGAACTTTATTTGATGAATTTATTCAATCTGTATGTGGACATTGGTTCTATGTTTTTGGTAAAATGAATATGTTAATTCATATTGTGCGCGTATGGCGGAATTGGCAGACGCACCAGACTTAGGATCTGGCGGGCAACCGTGGGGGTTCAAGTCCCTCTACGCGCATCGGGTCAACTGTGAGCCTCGAGGATTGGTTTTTAAGTCCTAGGGGCTTATTTTTATTCTGTATGAGGGTTTAGTCAAGCGAGTAAAAGTAGGAAGAAAAGCTGACTCATTGGAGTCGGCTTTTTTTGGTGAGGCGTGCCTAGCATGGGTGTAGTTCGGAGAATCATACATATGAAATATCTAAAATTATTGGTATCCCCGATATTGACCTTGCTGTTGTTGGTTGTTCATACTGGATTGCATCATGCCAAATTGTCCCTGTCCTGAAAGTTGCACAGTATGTTCAATTTCTTTACACATTTGAATAGCCTGCTGCATCTGTTGAATGGCGACTTGATGGTTTTGTAATGAGCTCTGAAGCATATGAACAGCTTGTTTCTCTCTCTGTGCTAATTGCTCTAGCTGAACTGAATTTTGTTGTTCCTGTTGAATCATCTGTTGATAAACGGTATTGGATTGTTGAGTCTGTTGAACAAGCTGTTGAAGTACTTGCTCACATTGTCGAATTTGGTTGTTCAAATTTTGAGTTGTATACATATAAACCTCCATGAATATGTTTTGGTGTGGATCACCAGACCATATTATGTTTAGAAGGTGGTTCATTTATACAATGAACATGAAATTATATGGTCAGTATTGTGTGTTAAAGAATTAATAATAGTATGAAAGAATGTTTCTTAGGGGAACTTAAGATTATCAATACAATAAATGTTTGGAGGTGGATACGAATGAAAGGTCTTAATACTATTGCGCTTGTTCTATTGATTGTTGGCGGATTAAACTGGCTGTTGGTGGGTATGTTTAAATGGGATTTAGTGGCTGCCATCTTCGGAGGTGTAGACACGGTATTGGCAAGGGCTGTATACATTCTTGTGGGTATATCAGCGATCTATTGCATTTCTTTGCTGCGGAAGGTATCTAGAGAAGCCGCATAATAGAACTCGTTCGACTACTTATAAGTTAATGAATAGTGACTTAAGGACCTTGAATGATATAGGTCTTTTTGTCGTTATCATGAACTTGAAAAAGAGTAGCTGAGCTTGTATCGTGTATGAACGAATGCATAGAAAATATGAAGTATACAGTCGTATAGTATACGTTATTGACCTTCGGCAGCGGATTTTGTGAAGTATCCGTAGTTATTTGTGATGATTAAGAGAGGAGACTGACGTTATACTGTAGGTATAACGTCAGGGGAGGACGATGTGGAATGCTACCGAAGATGATAAAAATTCGCCGGCACTACCATGCACCTAAAGTGGAGAACATCGAAGCTATAATTCAGGCAGAGATTGCTAAGGAATATATTCATACTAGGATTAAACCAGGAATGAGAATTGCCGTTACAGCAGGAAGTAGAGGAATTGCCAATATCTCAAAAATTATCTCAGCAGTTGTATTCGAGCTGAAGCGGTACGGAGCGTTACCCTTCATTGTTCCGGCTATGGGAAGTCATGGTGGTGCAACCGCTGAAGGTCAGCTTGAAGTATTGGAGAGCCTTGGTATAACCGAAGCTAATTGTGGAGTACCCATTATGAGTTCTATGGAAACGATTGAGATAGGTGCCACAACCGATGGTATGCCTGTTTATATGGATAGAAATGCTTATGAAGCTGATGGCGTTGCTCTTGTAGCACGAATTAAGCTGCATACTGATTTCAAGTCACCTGTTGGGATTGAGAGCGGTATTGTTAAGATGGCAGCTATTGGTTTGGGTAAGCATACGCAGGCGTTACTCCTGCACAGTTACGGTGTTCATGGTATTAGGGATATCATGCCAGAGGTTGGGAAGGTGGTCCTAGATTCCGGGCGCATCGTATTTGGGCTAGGCATTGTTGAGAACGCTTCTGAAGAGACAGCGATCTTAGAGGCAATTGAGCCTGATAGGATTTTTGAGAGGGAGCAGGTATTGTTAAAGCGTTCGGCAGAGCTATTCCCTTGGCTGCCTATAGAGGATTTGGATATCTTATTCGTGGATTGGATAGGCAAGAATTTTAGTGGAACCGGCATGGATACGAATATTATCGGACGTATGCGAATCCAGGGTACACCTGAACCGGAATCTCCGAGGATCAAATATGTTATAGCTGGTGACCTCAGTGAGGAATCACATGGTAATGCGCTTGGAATTGGGTTGGCGGACCTGACAACGTCAAGGCTCTTGAATAAGATCGATCGACGCATAATGAATGAGAATGTAATTACGAGTACATTCCTTCATCGCGCTGCTATCCCGATTGTTCTGGATAATGATCGGGTCGCGCTAGAGGCTGCCCTTCGAGCTAACTGGAACGTACCCCTAGAGCAAGTACGATTAGCACGTATATTCAGCACCTTACACTTAGAGCATCTATATGTATCGGAGGCCGTGTATGAGAGCATCCGCTCCACACCAGGAATTACTGCAGAGGGAACATTCGAGCCAATGGCATTCGATAAAGCAGGAAATTTATTACCATTCTAGCAAGCTGAGATGAACGGAGGTATCAGGCATATGGAGGCTGTTATCATTGCGGACGATCTAACTGGAGCGAATGATAGTGGTGTACAGCTTGCTCGTCGTGGTCTAACTACATCCGTACTGTTCGAGATGAATGCTGGAGCCGTAAGTGATCAAGATGTAATTGTTCTGAATACTGATAGTCGAGCCAGCTCCAGTGAGGTAGCCTACATGAGGGTTGTAGAAGCGGCAAGGTTCTTAAGTCAATTTTCCACTAAGCTTGTATATAAGAAGATCGATTCGATATTACGTGGGAATATTGGTGCGGAGCTAGATGCCACGTATGATGTTTTCAAACCAGATTTTCTAGTCATTGCCCCAGCATATCCCGATAATGGACGAACGACTATCCATGGTGTTCATTATCTGGATGGAATACCAGTGCATGAAACGGATATCGGAGCAGATAGGATAACCCCGGTTACCCATTCATATATACCCGCGCTACTTGCGCAGCAAACCAATAGGTTGACTGGGTTAATTTCATTAACGGAATTAAGATCGGATGGGTCCTTATTAGTTAGAAGATTAGATCGTCTACATTCAGACGGCGTGCAGTATGTTATTTCCGACGCGGAGAGTGAAGCTGATTTATATGCACTTGTGGAGGGAGTGGTGCAAAGTGGCTATCGTGTTGTATGGGTAGGCTCAGCTGGCTTAGCCAGATGTTTGCCAGTGGAATTAGGGAATATGAATCCAAGGCCGAGATTAAGGGATGGTTGGAAAACCGAAGGCTTAGAACACCCGAGGATAAAACGAGAATGTTTAGCGCAAGAAAGCTCTAAATCTGTTCTGGTGGCAGTCGGCAGCATCACAGAAAGGTCTCACACCCAATTGCAAGTGCTGCTAGCTTCTCAGGATACGGTAGGAATAGAGCTGCAGCCTGAAAGATTTATAGGAGAATCCGAAGAGCGAGAATGGGAAATTTGTCGTGCATGTGAGATGGGAGTTCAGGGACTTCGTAATGGCAAGCATGTTGTAGTATACGTACCTGTTGCCGATAGTACGGTTACTCATGCAATAAAAGCTGGCCTCTTACACAATAAAGATAGGGTTGATGTGTCCAACTCCATCGCTGGAGCTATAGGAGAGATTATTGCTTATCTTATGCACGCGGGGGATTGGGTTGGTTTAGTCATGACAGGTGGAGATACGGCGACTCAGATATGTAATCAGCTTGGAATCGAGCGGTTCGAGCTCTTGGATGAAGTGGAATCTGGTGTGCCTATTGGTTTACTTCGTGGTGGGAAACAATTGCCTGCAGTCACAAAAGCAGGAAGCTTTGGAACGGATGCGGTTCTACTACATGCAGTTACTATGTTAAAGGAGCGTTCGCGGTTATGAATAAGAAACCAATTATCGGGATTACGATGGGTGACGCAGCTGGAATCGGTCCAGAGATTATCGTCAAGGCATTAGCCAAAGCTGAGGTGTATGATCTATGTCAGCCTCTGGTAATAGGGGACTTAGCCATACTGGAGAGAGCGATTAGGATTACGGGTGTTCCACTTACAATCCATAGTATTGAGCATATCTCGAATGCAAGCTTCGAACGAGGTTCTGTTGGTTGCTTCGATCTGGGTCTATTGCCAGCTGATTTGCCCTTTGGACAAATTTCAGCAGCTGCGGGTAACGCCGCTTACCATTACCTAGCGAAGGGAGTCGAGCTTGCACAGGAAGGAGCTATTGATGCGATCTGCACAGCCCCGCTGAATAAGGAGGCGCTGCATAAGGGAGGACATGTATTCCCAGGACATACAGAAATACTAGCCCATCTGACGAACACTGTGGATTACTCGATGATGTTAGCTACACCAAATTTGAAGGTGATCCATCTTACGACGCATGTGGGCCTTATAAAGGCGATTGAGATGATTAATCCAGAGCGCACTTACACAGTTATTAAGCTTGCTCACGACACATTGACAGCTGCTGGATATGATCATCCGTCCATTGCAGTGTGTGGGATTAACCCACATGCAGGGGAGAACGGATTATTCGGCAATGGGGAGGAAGAAGAGAAGCTTGTTCCTGCCATTGAGCGTGCTCGAGCTGAGCATATCAATGTAAGCGGTCCATTTCCAGCGGACACATTATTCTACCGAGCAGCTAGAGGTGATTTCGATATGGTAGTCGCGTGTTATCACGATCAGGGGCATGCTCCGGTGAAGGTGCTCGGTATTGAGGCTGGAGTGAATATAACGGTAGGCTTAAAGGGTGGAGTCATCCGGACATCTGTAGATCACGGCACCGCCTTTGACATCGCGGGTCAGAATATCGCTGATGACCGCAGCATGATCGCGGCAATCCGCTATGCAGCGGAGCTTGCTCCAAGACATCCAGTAGAGTAGCTAGTACTCCGTTTTTGTTAGTCGAAGAAATCGATGATCTGAACTGGAAAGTGACCGAAGTGGGGATCGTTAGTCGAAAAAAGCGTAATATTTTGAGGGGGAATGTGTTGTGGGTACAGTATTAAGAATAGGCATCGTCGGATGCGGCGGCCATATGTATGAATTTCTATATAATTGCTTGAAGTGGGTACCGGATGTCTCGGTATTAGCCGTGTGCGACATCGATGAGAGTAAGTTAGATCGCTTTACAGCCATGTACAGCATTCCGAGCAGATACACGGATTACAATGAAATGTTCGCAAAGGAATCGCTGGATGCCATTATAGTAGTTATCAATGAGACCGAGCATTATGCAGTTGCAAAAGCAGCTATGCTAGCTGGTATCCACGTTTTCGTAGAGAAGACACCAGGTAACAATACGCAAGAAGCCGAAGAGCTAGCATTCATTCAGCAGCAGACGGGTAAGACAACGATGGTTGGCTTCAATCGCAGATTCATGACCTCCTATGCAATGGCCAAGGAAATTTCACAGCGAGCAGAATTCGGTGACATACTCATGTACCAATCGCAGTTTAACACTTCACCTTACCGTAACGATGCCTTCTTCAAGCTCAATCATATTATCCATCATCTTGATCTCGCGCGATTCCTTCTAGGAGAATTAGAGATTACACATGTACAGCGGGTCGCCTTGAATGAGAGGATGGTTGGTTACACGATCTCGATTCGATCAGAGAAAGGTGCTATAGGAACGATCCAATCGGGTTCATTGCTCGATGAGATGTATCCAATTGAACGATTAGAGCTGATCGGAAATCGTCGCAACATTGTCGTCGACAATGTGAAGAGTCTTGTTTACAACCGTCCCCCTCAGCCAAAAGACAAATTCAAACCATACACGCTGACTGACGGTGGCGATTCATTAACTTGGAACATGAGTCACGGTTTGTATCCTCGCTTTAGTTATCATGGTTATGAGGATGAGATTTATTATTTTCTGACTTGTGTTCGAGAGGGTCGGAGCCCCGAACCCAGCATAGCGGATAGTGTGAATACGATGAAGCTGTTAGATCAATTAGAAGCCCATCTTGCAATATAAACGAGCGGACTGAGTATAAGAACTACGTCCGATTCATTAAGATAGCTCTCGGTATTTAATAAGGTTGGCTAATCAGTGAGACGAAAGTTTTATGGAATGGTATATCATCGAAAATAGTGCCTATATGCAACTAAATCCAGTTGTAGGTGGGAATTCGTGAAAATAGTAACCATATGCACTTATTCGAGGAAAAAACCTTGAAAAGGTTGTCTTAACCTAGATTTAATTATAGTTTCGCAACTATTTCCTTATTCGGGTGAGAAATTCCCTTGATTTAATTGTAATTACGACACTAATTTAACTTTGGATCTGATATTGGAACTTAGATATCGCCAAGGATGAATAACTCCTAAGAAATTAAGGCAAGTAAGCTAGTTGGTTCAAGGAAACCCTTGTCCCATCTGCCCGGTGAATGCCGAGAGGCTATATAAAAATCAGAGGAGGTCGGTTCACGTTATGTGGGATATTACTGATGCCTATGCTCATGTTGGACTACCGCGATTCGGATCGCTTACTCAGCTCATCAGATATATGGACATTCATAAGGTGAGAAGATCAGTGGCCGTGCTAGGCCCGCTTGTTCCAGATATCGCAACAGTCACGGAAGCGACATCTACCTATTCGGATCGATTACGGATGGTCGGCATTCCCTTCGGCGAAACGAAGGAGGAGCGTTTAGAGACCGTGCAGCTTCAGCTTGATGCGGGAGCTCTTGGTATCCGGTTTGAATACCGTGAAGCGATGGAGAATCTAGAGCTACTAGATGCAGTAGGTGCTAGAGGTAGATGGGCCTATGGTATCGATGCTTGCCGAGATCAGCAGATTGCTGGCATGTATTTGAACTGGCTAGGGACATATCCAGATGCTCGTGTTGCTGCGCCACATTTTATGTATCCGAATTTCTCTGCTACTGATCGTGAACGTGCGGGGGGTGCGATCGCTGAGCTAATGGGTCACCCACGGTTTTATGGCATATTGGTGCGTAATTTAGGGATGTGTGGCTCGGCGTATCCTCATTCCGAATTCAAGGCATGGATTACATATGTGATGGAGAAGTGTGGATCTGATCATCTGTTATGGGGAAGCGAGTACCCCGTTCTACTGTGGCGGAATGAGGGGGCGGATGCGGCAATTGAGCTATTCCGTGAATTTCTCGGAGCTTTCAGCGAGGGGCAATTCGCCCAGGTTGTAGGCGGTAATGCTGTAGAGCTGTTCTTCTCGGGGAATCCACCTACCGTTGCTCCTGTTGTTATACCTGAATGGATTGATCAGAAGTTCCAAAGGTCTCGAAAGGTTACCTTCTTCCCGAAGGGATTGGAGCTTGCAACGGAGGAGTACAGTCGGCTACTTGATGACTATCTCCGTTCACCAGAATTCGAGCAAGGCTACAGCATGTCGGACTATCTCCTGAGATCATGGAGAACGAAACAATAGATAATTAGGATTTGCTGCAATGCTATGATTTACGAGGCGCTAGATAACTCTAGGCTGCAAATCAAGCTTACGTTAAGCACGAAGCTATGATTTACGAGGAGGTTTCAAATGGAATGGAATATACGATATTAGGTAAAACAGGCTTAACAGTGAGCCGTATCGGATACGGTGGTGCGACGGCTGGACTGAAAAATTATCTAGAAGCTTATGACCCCACCAATGAGGATGACCGAAAAAGCATCTATACATCCATTGAAACCGCACTCTCGGTAGGTATCAACTATTACGATACAGCCCCCGCCTACGGGAATGGTCAGAGTGAGCAGCTACTCGGTGAAGCGCTCAGAGGTGTGAAGGAAAGTGGTGCTCATCCGCTATTCATTGCGACCAAGATAGGCTATAACCAACGCGGTAAACTTCGTGAATCTATTGAAAATAGTCTAAAGCTACTACACAGAGACAGCATTCAGCTGTTGCAAATCCATGGAGATTCCATCACCATGCAGCAAGCCGATGACATCCTGCGAGATGGTGGGATGGCTGAGGAGATGCATCGACTGAAGGAAGAGGGTTTGGTGCAGCATATTGGTTTTACGAGTGAGGATAATAATGACACAGTTTTCCGATTTATCCGCAGTGGTGTCTTCGATACGATGCAGATTTGCTATAATTTCCTGTTCCAGCACCCGTACGAGCCGAGCCGCCCTTTCGGTAGCCTACTCGAAGCAGATCAGGCGGGTATGGGCATCGTGACGATGAGAACCCCAACCTCTGGTACATTCCAGCGCTGGGTCCAGATGGTCAATCCAGATAATACCTTCGACTATACACCTGCGCTCATTCAATTTGTATTGTCCAATCCATATGTCGATGTGGCGCTTCTTGGTATGAGGGATGCAAAAATTGTCCTCAGCAATGCGAGTATTGTAGACGATCTAGCAGGGCGAATAAGTCTTCATGACGTGCACAATCGCTATATATAGCCAGGATTAATGGTCAATCTATGATTGCGAATTGGAACGGTTAAATATATGTAATATCAAGGAGGTTTAATAATCATGACGGATAACAAGCTATGGTATCAGAAGCAACTACGCATTCTACAAACTGTGCTGCGTGAGCCGGATATTGTTAATTACGATGCTCGTTCGGTAGCTGAATATCTGGAACAAATTCATGCGAACTGTATCATTATTAACGGTGGTGGTATCGTAGATTTTTTCAAGCACAATCTAGTCACCGCAAATCCAAACCCATTCATGACGGATGAGGATATGCTGAAGGATCTGACAGAGGCGTGTCATGAGAAAGGGATTAAGGTTATCGTTCGTGTGGATTTCCGTGGCGTGGATAAACGCATATATGAGCTAAGGCCGGACTGGTTCAGCATGAACGCACAAGGTGAGCCGATGATTAGAGATAATCCATTACACAGCGCTATCTTCCAACCCTGCTATCAGAGCACGTATCGGAATGAGCACGCGTATGCGTTCATCGATTACTTATTTCAGCATTATGACATCGACGGGATATGGGAGAATTCGTACAGTCAGTCGGGTATTTGTTATTGTAAGAGCTGTGCGGATCGTTATCGTAAGGAAATAGGACAAGAGCTACCACGTGGTGGAGAGTTCCTCGATAGCCACTATGATGAATATCGCTTCTGGAAAGCGGCTTGTGTGGAAGAGCATCTTAGAGACTGTCGGGCTGTTGTGAAAAAGTATGGGGAAGAAAAAGCATTCTCAGCAGAAATTTTCGGACTATACTCCGATCATTTCAAGTCCACGGGACATGATTTGTATGCGATTCGAGACCATTTTGACTTCCTCGTTACGCCATTATTCACAGCTGATCATGAGCCTATGAATGGTCCAACTACACTCATTAAGTTTCTCAAAAGTCTATCTCCTGACAAGACACCTGTCATGCTGTTTGGGCACTTGGGTACGAATAACAATCTACGTTACGTCTCTTCGCCGAAGCAGGAAACTCGTCTGTGGATGTGGGAGGCCATCAGTGCAGGAGGGTCGTTCTGGAATTGTAACTTTAATGGACAGCATCCGAATGCGACGTATGATCGACGGAATGCATTCCTCTGTGAGGATATCTACGCTTTCATGGAGCAGCATGAGGATATATTAACTGTTCAGCAAACAGCAGCGGAGGTTACAGTTCTATACTCTCGAGCCACCAATATCGCCTTCGGTAAGGATGGTTATATGAGCCATCTCATGGGGCTTGAGCAGGTGCTTACGGATCGACATATTCAGTATCGCTTGCTATCAGACGATAAGCTAACCGAGGAAGCATTAGCCTCCACCAAGCTATTAATGCTGGCAAATGCAGCATGTTTATCAGACGATGAAATTGAGCTTGTGCGGGGTTATGTTCGTGGAGGTGGAAAAATAATAGCTACTCATCGAACATCACTATGTACACCCAATGGGGTTGAACGTCATGATTATGCGCTTGGCGATGTATTCGGCTGTAAGTTTACGGGTGTGGTGAAGGATAATTCGACGTATGGCTATCAGCTGATTCGGGAACGGCATCCGTTAACTCGTGGATTCGCGGATACAGACATTCTTGCAAGCTGGGGACCACAATACCTCGTGCGCGCAACCACGGATACGGCACGATCCATCATCACCTATGTGCCACAGATTTTCCCGCAGCCTCCTGAACGATCTTGGCTTAGAAGTATGGAGACTGAATATCCCACGGCATTATTGAACACATTCGGGGAAGGTGAATCCTTGTTATTCCCTTATGGTGTTGATCGGAATGTCTGGATTCATGGTCATGCCGATTTCGCTGAGCTGTTAGGCAATGCAATCGATTATATGCTGGGTGATCGACGAATGTTGGATAGCAATGCGCCTTCAAGTGTGCATTATAGCCTAAATCACAGCGGAGCAGAGCAGGGTAAATATGTGCTTCATGTTGTGAATACGACCAGTACACCACGTCGGCCCATTCTCGAAGCTGTTCCGGTTCATGGCTTAGATATTCAGTTGAGGCTCACTGGAGCGCAGATCACAAAGCATCGAAGTTTATATAAGGATACGTCTATAGAGCTAATCAAGACCGAGCCCGACGGTGATGGCTCCATTGTCGTTCATCTGCATATACCGGTTATTCGTGAATATGGTGCATTGTATTTGGAGTGTGAGAGATAGTGGTGGCAAAAGTAGCGGGTACAAGGAGGAGGTTTAATCGTGAGAAAGCATAAAATTGTAGTTGTCGGCTGTGGCAATATATCGAAGGCATGGATTGAATATGCTAAGGGTCGTGATGATGCGGTCATCGTAGCGTTAGTCGATATCCATCCTGCTTATGCGGAAGCAGCTAAAGTGAAGTATGGGTTAGATTGCCCGGTGTTCACAGATCTGAGAGAGAGTATACGGGCAACGGGTGCCACGCTTGTCTTCGATCTGACTATACTCGAGGCGCATCCTACAGTTGTTATTGCAGCTATGGAAGAGGGCTGTGATGTGTTCGGTGAGAAGCCGATGGCTCCGTCCATGGCGGAAGCAGAGGCGATGATCGAAGCAGCCGATAAACTGGGCAAGACGTATTCGGTTATGCAGAATCGTCGATATCTGAAGGAGATGTTCGCATTCCGCGAGCTCGTGCAATCGGGTACGGTTGGGCAGATTGGCTTTATTACCTCAGATTTCTTCCTTGGTCTTCATAATGGTGCGTATCGGGAGACGATGGACCATCCATTGCTAATGGATATGTCGATTCATACCTTTGATCAATCGCGGTTTATTACCGGTAAGGAGCCCATATTCGTGGAATGCCACACTTTTAATCCAGCTGGTTCTTGGTTTGCTGGCGCTGCGGCTGCTATAATTACCTTCGAATATGAGGAGGGCTCTTGTTATTCCTATCGTGGCTGCTATTGTGCCGAGGGAGCTTCGACATCCTGGCAATCTAGCTGGAGAGTAGTTGGTTCCCAAGGTACCGCGATCTGGGATGGTCGTCATGCGCCCTATGCAGAAGTCGTTATTCCGACAAATGAGATCGTGTTCGAGAACAAGCATAGGCGGATTGATATAGAGATGACCTATTCGGGTAAGGATCAGCATGGTGGCTGCTTGGATGAGATGTTCGATGCTCTGAATGCGGAGCGTAAGTCAGCAACAGACTGCACCGATAATGTCAAAAGTCTAGCGATGCTGCATGGTGTCATGCGTAGTCTGCGTGAAGGACGTAAAGTGAAAATATAATCAACGTAATAGTGACATTGAAGCGGAATAGCTTGCTAAAAGGAGGTGTACTATGTCCAACGTTAAACAATTAAGCGAGCTCATGTCAAAGATGAATGTGATCGACCTATCGCATACGCTAGAGGAGAACATGCCGGTTGTTCAATCCCATACTCGTTATTACCATACGTTAATAGATTCTTTCGAAACAGGGAGTATAGCCTTGGCCTACCAGCTTCTTATTAATGAGCATTGTGGCACACATATGGATGCAACCGCACATTTCATACAAGAGGGACATCCTGCACATCAATATATGGACGAGACACCGATAACACAGTTTTTCGGTCGTGCATTAACCTTAGATTTCTCTCATTATACCGAGACGGATTCTGTTCAAGTGGAAGAGATCGAAGCGTGGGAGCGGGAGTTTGAGCAGATACAGCCAGGGGATATGGTGTTCTTCTATTTTGGCTGGGATAAATATTGGCTACCACGGACGGTCAGCCGACAATTCAGCAAGGCATGGCCAGGTATTAGTGGTGAGGCTGCTGAGCTTATGGTGAAGCGCGGTGTTAAGGTTGTTGGTTGTGATGCCATAGCCATTGATGGATGCACAGCATCTCAAGCACCAGCGCATTATGCTCTGCTAGGCAACGGGGTTAACATCATTGAGAACTTAGCGCGGCTCAGTGAGATTATCGGTGAGTCCTATGTGTTCGTAGCTCCATTAAAAGTAAAGCATGGCTCAGGTGCTCCGATGCGTGCGCTGGCGTTTAAGTAACAAGTGAGGGGGATTGTCATGCGTAAAGAGATGATGGAGCTAGATAGTGCATTTCCCGTGGATATGGCACGTCGAACGATAACATTCAACACGGTTTCTAAGCATTGGCACCCCTTTCCTGAGCTTGGGCTATGCATCTCTGGAGAGGGCTGGTTCCATGTTATGGATCGAACATATCCTGTTCGTCCTGGAGATATCTTCGTGGTTAATCAAGCACAGCCGCATATCGCGAATTGTGATCCAGATAAGTCGTGCCGCTACCTATTCATATTCTTCCGACCATCCATATTAGACACGGATGAACCCGAGCTATTATTACCCTTTAACTCGCAGCCCTTCCTGGTAAGTAACCGAATACCTGGTGAGATGCCGGTTGCTCAGGAGCTTGGTCGCCTTATCCAACAGATGGGTGAGGAGCTTGAGCGACGAGAGCTAGGCTTCCGGAGTCAGGTGCGTAGCAAGCTGCTGCAATCCTGTGTATTACTGGCGAGGTATTATCGTTCCCTGCTTAGTGAAGGGGAGTGGAATGCGCTTGTCAGCTCGTTTAATCGGATATTCCCTGCACTCGAGTTTATTCGTGAACACCTGAAGGACAATATCCGCTTACAGGACGTAGCTGATCATGTGGCGCTCAGTCCATCACGGACTTATCATCTCTTTAAAGAAATTATTGGGGACGGGTTCAAGGAATATCTGATCAAAATGAGGGTGAAGGAGGCGCAGCGACTTCTCATCGGCAGCGATCTTCCGATTACAGAGGTATATCTAAAGAGCGGCTTTCCTAATCATGCGTCGTTCTACCGTTCCTTCCATCAGCTCGTTAATATGACACCAGGTGATTACAGGAACGGCTCACTCTGGAGACCCGATTAATAAAATCTTATATGAGCTTGGCCACCGACTCGCCGCTGTGGAATTGTCCGGTTATGCGAGTATGTGCAAACGATAGATTGGGATGGGCAATTCGCCACAGGATCCGATCAGCCGCATGGTAACCTGTTTCCTTGATTAAGAGCAATGGACGGCTGATAATAGGAAGTGTTAGGGGCTGTTCATTCAACAGACCAACGAATGAGCAATCCTCTGGTATACGCAAACCTAATCTTTCCAGCTCGCGATATACGATCTCGCAATCCTCATCAATTCCTACTAATATGGCTGTAGGTGTATATTTCATATAATTTATATTCAAATCTGAGCAAGATGACCAGAGTGGAGGCATCCCTAGCTCCGACATGATCTCTTCAAAGGCTTGCCATCGATGGACATACCCTCGCTGGGAACGAATATCCCCAACATACATAATCCGGCGATGACCTTTATGGGCAAGATGATCAATCGATTGGCAGATGGCTTCGTAGATATCCCAGACCACACTGTCAACTTGCGATAATGGCTTAGGATAGTTGATGAGCACTTTTGCGAGGGGTAAGGCCAGTAGTAGCTGTTCCATTCTACCGGATATAAGACGAGGGGCGATAATAAGCCCATCGGCATGACGTATATTTCGCTTCTGTATCCAAGCCTCGAAGGCTTCCTCAGATAAATCCTCATCCAGTACATCGTTCTCCAGCAGATGATCGAATTGCTTGAGCCTCTCCGTCAATCCTGCTGTTAATAGCCGATTATAGTTCATGGATTCTCTGGACTGAACAAGGACGAAGCGCAAGCGAAAGGTTGGATAGGGTGTAATCCCCTGACTCACCATCTCGCGGGCTTGTTTAACCGTTAAATAACCACGCAGATAGGCGGCTCGTATAATTCGGCTACGTGTCTCTTCAGACATCCCAGGCAAGCCGCGCAGGGCTTTGGATATCGTCTGTATGGAGATTCCGAGATCGTCCGATAAATCTGTGAGCGTGAATGATTTACGGGTTCCCATATACACACTGCCTTCCATAATGTTGCGGGGATAGTCCTATTTTAAACCAAACTTAAACTATATTAAAGATCATCATGGTGACTATAATTAGTTAGGACACGAAGAGGAGGAGACAAAATATGAACAGCACTTGGTTGGATATGGACGTTGTCATCTGCGGAGGAGGACCTGCTGGTATCAATGCGGCGTTGGCAGCAGGAAGAAGCGGTGCTAAGACATTGTTGATTGAACGTTATGGTTTTCTTGGAGGGATGTCCACGATTGCCTTGGTCTATCCATGGATGACCTTTCATACGGTTGAGGGCAAGCAGGTCATTGCTGGTATCGCACAAGAAATAGTCGACCGACTACAAGCTGAGGGTGCTTCTCCTGGTCATGTACGGGATACGGTTGGCTTTGTAAATACGATTACACCTTATGATCCGGAAGTATATAAAATCATGATCTTCGATATGCTACGAGAGGCCGGAGTGACGGTACTACTCCATAGCTTCATGGATGAGGTTCATACGGTTGATAATCGAATTTCAGCTATTGAAATTACGACGAAGTCAGGTCGATTCAACATTACGGGCAAACAATTCATTGATACAACGGGTGATGCGGATCTAGCCCATCTATCAGGAGCCCCGTGCCTACAAGGTAGAGATGGGGATAAGCTGACGCAGCCTATGACGATGAAGTTCAGAATGCGTGGCGTAAATTTGGAGAAGGTGAAGCAATATATGCTTGATCACCCAGACGAATTTTACAAGAAAACACCATTCGCTGAGCTGAAGGATCTTCCGTTGTCAGGAGTACTTGGCTACTACAAGCATTGGCAGGCTGCCGATCTTCCGATCAATCGGGATCAGGTGCTGTTCTTTACTGGACCGGGTGCCGATGAAGTGTTAGTCAATACAACACGAGTACAGGGACTTGATGCAACGAATGTGAACGATTTGACAGAAGCAGAGATTCTGGGCAGGAAACAGGTGCGTATGGTAGCGGATTTCATGAAAACCTTGCCTGGCTTTGAACAAGCTTCGTTGTCATCGGTTGGTGCACAGATCGGTATCCGAGAATCCAGAAGAATAGATGGTCTATATACGCTGCAGTTAGATGATGTTATACAGGGAAAGGTGTTTCATGATTGTATCGCACGTAGTGGTTACCCGATAGATATCCATGATCCATCCGGTAAAGGAGTGACAGCTGCTTGGGTTAAGGGCGATGGAGCTTATGACATTCCTTATCGTTGTCTGATTCCGAAGCGGATCGGAAATTTGTTAGTAGCTGGTCGTTGTATATCTACATCTCATGAAGCATTGGCAACCACGCGGTTGACGCCAAGCTGTATGGCTACTGGTCAGGCAGCGGGGACGGCAGCGGGCCTTGCGGTTAAGCATGGCATTACTCCATCTGAAGTGCAATTAGAGGAATTACAGGCGGAGCTACATCAAGCGGGGGCTTTGCTTCATAACGAAGATTCAGGTTGTTGAGAAAGTCAAAATTGTAGTGATGGAGAGTGAAATATTGGCTTGCTGCGAGTTTGGGATTTAAGTTCCATCCTCTATATCTCTTATATAATAAAGGAACTTATACCCAGCTGTTTGAGCTGAGCAAGACAATATTTCACTCGGAATCCGATCAATTGATTTTCTGAACAGTCTGGAAATATCCTCGTAGATCCTTTCTCCAAAGAGGGAGGAAACAAGAGAGTCCTAGTACAAGAGGTAACAATTGATGGTTGACAATGATAATGATAACCATTATCATTGCTATGACGTGAAGTAGTCATAGCAGGGGAGCGATGCTCAGTGAAGAAAATCAAATACTGCTGCAAGAACATGAAGCTAGGTTCTAAAGCTGTGTATAAATCATTGAAATTAGAGTATCCTGATATCAAGCAAGCGAAGAAGGACTGTCTGGGTAACTGTAAGCTGTGTTCGAAGGAATGCTTCGTAATGATTGGTAAGAAAGAGATCTTATGTGGGGCTTCACCTGAGATTCTCTATGGTCAGATTAAACAATTAATTAGCTAAGCTAATCTGTTAATTAGCTTAATAATATCCTGTGGAAGTCTATGGTATAATGTTATTTGAATATGGATGAATATCATAGAAATTCAGAGGAGTGGAACAAATATGATTAACGAACAATTATCCGAGGCATTAAATGAACAGATGAATTTCGAATTTTACTCAGCCCATGTTTACTTAGCTTTGGCAGGTTACTGCTCTGGAGAAAGTCTGGATGGCTTTGCGAATTTCTTTATTGTTCAAGCTGAGGAAGAACGATTCCATGCCATGAAAATTTACAAGTATCTCAATGATCGCGGAATCAGAGTGAAATTAGCGGGTATGGATACACCTAATAATGAATTCAACTCTATCTTAGAGGTTTTCGAGGATGCATTCGAGCATGAGAAGATGGTGACGGGTCGCATCTATCATCTATCCGATTTAGCTCTGAATGACAGAGAGCATGCTACCATGCAATTCTTGAAATGGTTTATTGATGAGCAGGTTGAGGAAGAAGCAATGTTCGATACGATTATTAATAAGCTGAAGCGTATTGATAAGGATAGCAATGCATTCTTCATGCTAGATGCTGAATTTGCAGCACGCTCATTTACACCACCAGCTGGAGATTAATTAGTGTTACATAACTAAAAAGAGGCTAATCCCAAAGTTCATCAAATTGGGGATTAGCCTCTTTCTGTTATTCCTTGGCGGCTTCTAGCTCATTCAATGATTTTTCTAAGGCATCATTGATGAAGCTAGTTTTGAAGCTTTTACCATTGGATTTAGAAAGTGCTTTAATTCGCTTAAGCAAATCGTTGCGGATGTAAAGCTTCTCTTTTGAATACGATTCCTTGCGTTGCTTTTTGCTTATCTTGTCTCTCTTGTCTTTGGATTGAGTTGAGGATACAGCTAGCTCATCAGACGTGGGACTTGATGATTCCAGAGGATCTGCAGCTTCAATAGGATTTGACGGATCCAATGATTCGGTGGTTTCGATATGAATTGCCTCAATTGGCTCTATGATGTCAATGGAATCTCTGGATTCCACATGTGGAGCTGTCACTGCGGGCTCCGTTATGGCTTTGGACGCTTTAGCAGTCCTAGTTTGAGAAGATTTTCTTCTAGAGGATACAGGTTTAGTAGCTTTTTCATTATTCAATACTAATGATGATTCATCTGTGATCCTAGGAGCAGTATCTTCGTTATCTACATTATTTATTGGGTTGACTTGTGGATCTTTCTTTGACGGCATGAATGGTTAACCTCCTAAAATTTTATAAAGGCATCGATGATTAATGTCATTCTTCTAAGTATAGCATAAACAGAACGTGCAAATTGTATGTCATTTGTAAATGATTTGTAAATTGTAATCCGTGAAAGTTAACCTCCACTTTACATAATCCTAATGCATAGATAACGTTGAAACTTCATGATGAAGGTAAGATACACGAAGTATTCTTACTATATCTAGGAGGTTATTCATGTGAGCAAGCGTATTCTTGTCGTTGACGATGATCCATCAATATCAAGATTAATAGAGTTTAATTTGAAGCTAGCTGGTTATGAGGTTCATTGTGTGTATGATGGGCAGGCTGTATTCGAATCACTCAAGGATTTCCGTCCAAGCTTAATTGTTCTGGACCTGATGCTTCCACTTATGGATGGCATTCAAGTTTGTCAGAAGCTACGAGCTCAGAATAATCATACCCCCATTATTATGCTGACAGCCTTGGCGGATTTATCAGACAAAATTGTGGGATTAGATAATGGCGCGGATGATTATATGACGAAGCCCTTCAGTCCGCAAGAGCTTATCTCACGGATTCAGAGTATATTACGGAGGGCCGAGCTGTTTGCTGTTACGGAGATTGGGCATCCTATTGAGATAGGCTCTATCCGTATCCATCCAGAGCAGCACGAGGTTATGGTCGATGGGAATCGGATCGAATTAACACCGAAGGAATTTGAATTATTGCTCTTCTTGTGTAAACATAGAGGTAAGGTGCTGAGTAGACAACAATTACTGTACGGAGTTTGGGATTATCACTTCTTCGAGGATACACGCATTGTTGATGTGCATATCAGTCATTTGCGAGAGAAAATTGAAGCGAATTCACGAGATCCAGAATATATCATCACAATTCGTAATGTTGGATATAAGTTGAAGGAAAAGCCTCCAATGAAGTCTTTGGCATGACTCAAGCCTAAGTCTAGGTCATGAAAGGGGAAGTTGACAGCGATGAGTAGGGGCGAATGGTTTAGAGAGCAGGAGCGAAGGGTGTTCAATATCTTGAATGGCAAGTATCGTTCACCCTTATTAGATCGTTTGATGAAGCTTCTTACACACATAGGGGGTGCTACTTTCTGCGTCTGCCTATTACTTATACTCACCTTCATATATAAATTCCCAATAAATGGACTCATTGCACTTGTGACTAGTCATCTTCTAGTACAGGTTCTCAAGAGAAGCTTCCGCCGACGTCGCCCTTATATTGTGGAGGATTCGGTACACTTTATTGCAAAGCCACTTAAGGATGCCTCATTCCCCTCGGGACATACAACGGCTGTCTTCGCTACTTGTGTGAGTATCGGTTTTGTAATCCCCTATCTAGCGCCTGTATTAATCATCATTGCCTGCCTAGTCGGCTGGTCTCGTATTTACCTAGGTTTACATTATCCTATAGATGTGTTCGTGGGTGCATTGATCGGTAGTTTAGCTGCTTTAATATGCTATATGTTCATTTAGCCCTTGGGTTTGAAGAGGAGAGCCGCCAAGAAGGAGAAAATAATTGCTGCAGAGATACCCGCACTGGTTACCTCGAAGATACCTGTAATGAGTCCAATCCAGCCTTGTGATTTGAGTTCTGCTAACGCGCCATGAACGAGTGCGTTTCCGAAGCTAGTAATAGGTACAGAAGCCCCTGCTCCAGCAAATTCAATGAATGGGTCGTACCAGCCTAACCCGTCCACAATCGCACCGATTACAACGAGAGAAGACATGGTGTGGGCAGGACTCAGCTTTAATACGTCGAACATAATCTGCCCCACCACGCAAATGGCTCCCCCAATAACAAATGCCCACATAAAGTCCATCCACATACTCAAGACACCCCGCTCTCTATGGCTACAGCATGAGCAATACAAGGAATACTGTTACCCTGCTGAAAGGATATGGGAGATAGTAAGGCTCCGGTTCCCACGACTAATATTCGTTTCAATTCACCACTCCATAACTTTTTCATGAGATGTCCATACGTTACTACTGCTGAACAAGCGCAGCCACTTCCGCCAGCTTGTACCTGTTGGTTCACATAATCATAGATCATCATTCCGCAGTCTTTAAAAACGGTCTGCTGCATCGGTATGTTATGTTTGTCGAGTAGCTCAACGGCTATTTCATGTCCAACCTTGGACAGGTCTCCAGTAACGATGAGGTCATAATAACCAGGTTGACGCTTAAGCTCACGGAAATGTGTTTCAATTGTATCTACAGCGGCTGGCGCCATGGCTGCACCCATATTAAAAGGGTCTGTAATACCCATGTCGATAACTCGCCCAATTGTAGCGGCAGTGATATGTGGACCACCGATTCCCTTATCCGATAACAAGGCAGCCCCTGAACCAGTAACTGTAAATTGAGCAGTAGGTGGCTTCTGCGAGCCATATTCGGTAGGATAACGGAATTGCTTCTCAGCAGTAGCATTGTGACTGCATGTGGCTGCTAGTGCATAATGAGCTGCACCTGAGTTAACAAGAAGTGCTGCTAGCGCCAAGCTTTCAATTGCGGTGGAGCATGCACCGAATAAACCTAAGAAAGGAATAGCTAATGTGCTTGCTGCGAATGAGCTTGAGGTAATCTGGTCCATTAAGTCACCCGCAAGCAGAAAATTCACTTGCTCCTTCCGAATATTAGCCTTCTCGCAGGCGAGCTGTGTAGCCTCTTCTAATAAAGCTCGCTCCGCCTTCTCCCAGCTTTCTTGTCCAAGCATGAGATCACCATGGATACGATCGAAATCTACAGCAAGTGGACCTTGTCCCTCGAAGGGTCCAACTACAGCAGCGGTAGAAAGAATAGCAGGCTTGTTGTTAAAGCTCCAGCTTTGTGCTCCTCGAAGCATAATTATTTGCCACCTCCACCAGCGAGCTCTGGGTTGAAGATTAAGTGTAGAATCCCAATGATGAAGGCTGCGACGACTCCGAACACAATAACAGGTCCGGCAAGCTTGAACATCTTGCCTCCAACCCCTAGGACTAACCCCTCAGCTCGATGCTCGATAGCTGCGGAGGCCATTGAATTAGCAAAGCCGGTAACTGGAACTGCTGAGCCTGCCCCAGCCCACTGAGCAATTTTGTCGTATACGCCTAATCCAGTTAGAATAACTGACATGAGAATTAGTATAGCCACTGTAGGGTTGCCTGCTTCCTTCTTATCGAAACCACCCCATTCTACGAAGGACATCTGTATAGCTTGTCCAATCAGACAGATCAAGCCCCCGACTAAGAATGCTCTTAGGCAGTTTGTGAGAACTGGTCGTTTGGGCTCGATCTTTTTGGCTAATTGCTGATATTCTTGCTGAGTCGGTGTTAATTTCTTCTTCTTCTCATTGCTCATGATGATATCCCGTCCTTCTCCAATTGTGTTAACAATCTCAAGTTACCCTTGTAGAGCGTCTGTTATGCATGAATGAACATATTGACATGGTTATCCATTCTGTATGTAGATATGTTAGAATAGTAACAATGTAAAATTGATGGAAGAGAGGGATCCGAATGAATGTGGATCATGTGAAAGCTCAGCTAGAGATCATATTAAATACGCCATTTCGCAGCTCTCATATACCTTTACAGGATTGGCCAAGACAGACTGAAGCTCGCAATAAGCGAAGCCGTATCGGGGAATTAGTGGATTGGGTGGAGAAGGGTAGTATGCTATATTTTCGGCTGAATGTTGATGGTAGCCAAGTTCATGCTCTAGCTGCCACAAACGCATTGATCACGGATTCTGAGCGTAAATTGGTTGTTCTGGCCATTGATACACTTCGGAATTCTGACAGAACTTTAGCGCGCAGCGTGAATTCGGATGACGAACAGCAAGCTTCTTCAATACGTGATTGGATTGAAGAGCAGCTTCGAGATAGCACACTATTAGGATCAGAGCCACCGGAGCCATTATCGAGTATATCAGCGTTATATGCCAAGAAAATTCCAATGTTACTTTATTGCGATTACGCGAATAACAATAATGCAAATTATCATGAATTAAAGAAATTATTAGATACCTTCTTTGATGTAGATGTGTTATTAATACCGTTAATAGACAAAGAATGGCTGATTCTGGGACCAGAGTCATTAATAACGACGGATCGTGAGGAGGAGCAGCTAGAAGAGGAGAGCATAGAGGATGCTTTGGCATCGTTATGCTCGGGACTTCATACTATGATGTCGAGTGAGTGGGTTGGCGATTATCATGTGTCCTCATACTATCCAATGATCCCTGCCCAAACCTTACCCTCCGTGGTGAAGAAGCTGCGTGAAGCCATTAACATTGGGCGCTTGCAGCGCGATGGTCAATACATCCATCTGCCATGGCAGCTGTACCTTGACCAGCTACTAGCACCAATTCCGTTAGCGGATAGGCTTACGTTTATCGAGCAAATATTCAAGCGAGTAGATCCATTCATGGATACGGAGACCACGCAAACGTTGGAATCCTTCTTCGAGTTAGATTGTAATGTGAGCGAAACAGCTAAGAAGCTATTCATCCACCGCAACACACTTTTATATCGCTTAGACAAATTCAAACAGGAGACTGGACTCGATGTTCGATCCTTCAATCAAGCCATTCATGTCAAGCTGGCTTTGCAATTGTACAAAGTAACGAAAAGAAAGTAATTTTTTTGTGAATTATGTGTATGGTCAATCATAATGGTGTGGGTTATGATATGAATATATTAAAGAGCTTATGCTTACGAAGTATTCTTATCGACCACTCGTGTGGTCATCAAAAAAAATTTAGGGGGAAAACTAGATGGCAGGCGTTCGATTAAGTCACATATACAAAAGTTACCCAGGTAACCCAGTTCCAACTGTAATTGATTTTGATATTGAGGTTGCGGATAAGGAGTTTTTGGTTCTTGTAGGACCTTCCGGTTGTGGTAAATCCACAACACTTCGTATGATCGCAGGACTAGAAGAAATTTCGCAAGGTGAATTATATATTGGTGATCGCCTAGTTAATGATGTAGCGCCTAAGGATCGCGATATCGCAATGGTATTCCAATCCTACGCATTGTATCCACATATGAACGTATACCAGAACATGGCATTCGGTTTGAAACTACGTAAATTCAAGAAAGCTGATATCGATGTTCGTGTTCGTGAAGCAGCTAAAATTCTAGATATTACACATTTATTAGATCGTAAGCCAAAAGCACTCTCAGGTGGTCAACGCCAACGTGTTGCCTTGGGACGCGCTATCGTTCGTGAGCCACAAGTATTCTTAATGGATGAGCCATTATCTAACCTTGATGCTAAGCTTCGTGTACAGATGCGTGCGGAAATTGCTAAGCTTCACAAACGTCTTGAAACTACTATCATCTATGTTACCCATGACCAGATCGAGGCTATGACAATGGGTACTCGAATTGTTATTATGAAGGATGGTTACATCCAACAAGCTGCTACTCCATCTGAAGTTTATAACAACCCAGTTAACCTGTTTGTTGCAGGATTCATTGGATCCCCTTCTATGAACTTTATCAAGGGTAACTTGTCCGATGAGGGCGGAGAAGTTCGCTTCAAATCGAAAAACCTGAACGTTGCTATTCCTGAAGGAAAAGCAAAGATTCTTCGTGAAGGTGGTTATGCTAAGAAAGAGGTTATTCTAGGAATTCGTCCAGAGGATATTCACCAAGAGCCTATTTTCTTAGAAGCTTCCCCGAACAGCATCATTGATGCACATATTGAAGTATCCGAGAACCTAGGTCATGAGATGTATCTTTACCTTGATGGGATCTCTGACGAGACAGTAATTGCTCGTGTAGACGGTCGTTCAGGAATGGTTGAAGGTACGAATGTTAAGCTAGCTATCGATATGAATAAAGTTCACATCTTTGATGTTGAAACAGAAAAAACAATATTCTTCGACAACTAATAGCTGTATATAATGAAGAGGCTGCCCATGGGCAGCCTTTTTAACATATGCGTATGCAGTGAAGCCGGTTACTATGGGTTGATAAAAACCCTAATTTGCATTACCATTGATAAGATGCTGCTTCAACCTATCTAGCCCGCATATCGCATGAGAGAATGAAGTGCGAGCTGTGCGTACATAAGTAGAAAAAGGAGTCAAACGGAATGTTAAAAAAAATAAAAGTATCCGAGCTTGTGCAACGATTTAAGATGGAGGTTGTAACGGGTGAAGAGGGGTTAAACCGCCCGATTTCAGTAGCAGATCTTTACCGTCCGGGATTAGAGATGGCCGGTTACTTTGAATATCATCCTAAGGAACGTGTTCAGCTGTTAGGTAAGACAGAGCTAAGCTTTTTTGAGCAGCTATTACCTGAACAGAAGAAAGACCGAATGATGATGCTATGTGATGATGCCACGCCATGCATTATCATAACTCGTGGTTTAGATATTCCCCCAGAGTTAATAGAAGCGGCAGGACCGAAGAAGCTTCCTGTGCTAAGAAGTGTGACTGGTACGACAACCTTACTATCCAGTCGGATAACCGGCTTTCTTGAGAGTAGGTTAGCCCCGACGACGACGATACACGGTGTATTGGTCGATGTATATGGTGTGGGTATGCTCATCACAGGAACAAGTGGAATTGGTAAGAGTGAGACAGCGCTTGAGCTAGTGAAACGTGGGCATCGCCTAATTGCTGATGATGCCGTTGAAATTAGCCAGACCGCAGACAATACTCTATATGGAACAGCTCCAGATCTCATTAAGCATCTCTTGGAGATCCGAGGTGTAGGTATTATTAATGTAATGACACTATTCGGCGCAGGTGCTATTCGTAATGAGAAGAAGATTACATTGATTGTTCGCCTTGAAACCTGGCAGGAGGATAAACAATATGATCGCTTGGGCCTAGATGAGGAGACAACTAAAATTATTGACACAGATCTACCGCTAGTCACCATTCCAGTCAGACCTGGTCGAAATCTCGCAGTCATTCTTGAAGTGGCAGCGATGAACTATCGATTAAAGCGAATGGGTTATAATGCAGCTCTACAATTTACGAATAAATTGACGGAATCGATCGCTGAAGAGCATGATGATTATGAATAGAAGGGTTGGTACAATACTATGCTACCTTTGACACTAGATCCGATCGCGATAGCTATTGGAGGTATAAAAATTTATTGGTACGGAATTATTCTAGGTACTGCGGCATTGTTGGGGCTACTAGTGACGATACGTGAAGGTAAACGTTTTGGAATTTCTCCCGACTTCTTCATGGATTTAGTACTTATCGGTGTGCCTTCGGCGATTATTGGTGCCAGAATTTACTATGTAGCCTTTCAGTGGGAGGATTACCAGGACAACCTTATGGAGATCTTTAAGATATGGCATGGTGGAATCGCCATACACGGAGCTCTGATTGGTGCTGTGATTGGTGGGCTCATCTATACCCGGATGAAAAAGGTTAATTTTTGGCGTATTGCAGATATTGCAGCTCCCGGTCTAATCGTCGGACAGATGATAGGAAGATGGGGAAACTTTATCAATCAAGAAGCGCATGGTGGTGTCGTAGAACGCAGCTTTCTAAGTGATACCTTACAATTGCCAAATTGGATCGTAAACCATATGGAAATCGCGTATGAAGGAGTCTCGGCATTCTATCACCCTACCTTCCTATATGAATCGATCTGGAATCTATTAGGGCTCGTGCTATTAATGGTTCTTCGTAGAAGGCCTTTCTTACGAGCAGGCGAGCTGTTCCTTAGTTATTTTATCTGGTATTCGATCGGACGTTTCTATATAGAAGGCCTTCGAACAGACAGCTTGGCCTTTCATGGTCCAGATTGGCTTGCAGCTATGGTGAATGGTTTATGGTCACCAATGAAGCTCGTATTCGATGCGGGTAGTCTGCCAGATGGTGGTGGTAATGTGCGAATTGCACAGCTGATCGGTATATTCATTATTATTGCAGCTGTTATTATGATTTACATACGTAGACATAAGGGCTATGCAGAAGTAAGATATGCAGATCCTATCATCTTCGGAGGTCATGATGACGGCGACAATGGACCTGGACCTTCGGGGAAGAAAGCCATGAGTAAGCCGCCGACTATCGTTGAACAGGAAGGTGTTCAACCTACTCAAGGTCAGAATGAAATTGAACCTAATCCTAATTCTAATACTAACTCTACGAAGCAAGAGGATGCTCCGCCCAATCATCAAGAGCGAATTCGCCCGGGAAAACCATTCCTATGATTAAGAATGTGCTGTTTGACCTCGATGGAACGATTATAGATACGAATGAATTGATTATAGAGTCGTTCCTTCACGTGCTGAATGATAAGCTAGCTCTGGAGATTACGCGAGATTTACTGATCCCCCAGATGGGAGGACCATTGGTTGATCAATTTCGATATTTTACCGGATTTGTTGATGTGGATAAGCAGGTAGCTGATTATAGAAAGTACAATCTGTCACGCCATGATGAGATGGTTAGTGTATTCCCTTATGTAAATGAGGTTGTACAAGCATTCGAACAGCAGGGAATCAAGATGGGTGTAGTAACAACGAAGATGCGTGAAACGACCAAGCGGGCTCTGCAGCTGTTTGATCTACTTCCTTATATGGATGCAGTAATAACCCTTGAGGATGTTGAACATGCAAAGCCTCATCCTGAGCCTGTGCAAAGAGCGCTCAATGCACTTCAAGCTGACCCTAAGGAAACGGTTATGGTAGGTGATAGCTCCTTTGATATCTTGTCAGCTCAACAAGCTGGAGCGTGGTCAGCTGGAGTCGCGTGGTCGCTCAAGGGTGCCGCTGCTCTCGCTGTATATAATCCAGATTGGATGTTGAATGATATGAGGGATTTGTACGATATCGTTGGTCTAAAGAGGGATATAAGTTGAGGAAAACTGAACGGTATGAGGTTGAGGGAGCGAATGCATTATGGCAAATCTATCGAACTGTGAGTAAATGGAAAGGTGTTCGTAATTTCATTTGCATTCAGATCAGTAGATATTGTCCTTCCTTATCCATGAAAAATTGGATCTATCGTAACTTGTTGGGGATGAAGGTTGGAGAGAACACAGCCTTTGCCCTTATGGTTATGGTAGATGTATTCTTCCCCGAACGAATACAGGTTGGTGATAATACGATTATCGGGTACAATACGACGATTCTAACCCATGAATATCTGATCGGTGAATATCGTTTGGGTAATGTGAGCATCGGCTCACATGTGATGATCGGTGCGAATACGACGATTTTGCCAGGGGTTACAATTGGTGATCGTGCTGTGGTGGCAGCGGGCTCCATTGTGCATAAGAATGTGGCTGCAGGGTCGTTTGTTGGAGGCAATCCTCTTCGAGTCATTTCTAGGTCGGAGGAGGAGGTTTAAGTAGAAAGCAGATTTGTCTTAATTCCTCTCTAGCCTAGAACATGGTTTGCACAAAAGACCATCGGTGATGGTTTTTTTTCTTTTATACGACAGTAAGATGAACAGGCATGGCTCAGCGGAAGAAGGAAGTGCTCGAGACTCTACAGATCCAATCCAGCGCCCAAGTCACGCTCTAAGGTCGATTTTCTACTCTACAGACCCAATCCAGCGCCCAAGCCATGCTCTTAAGTCGATTTTCTACTCTACAGCAACATACTACCTGAAGCTACTCAACCGAAACCTATAAGTTAATCTTGCTGTCGTAGTTTCTTTTTTCCTTTGAAGTGATTTGTTACTTGGTGAGAGAGTGACAGAGCTTGTGATGAGTTACTTGCTGTTAATCGTATTATTTGGCAATGAATTTCTGAATATGTTAAAATAATGGCTACCCTTTATGCATTTAGTATGGTAGTATGGTAACAAGTTACCGCGATAAAGTATTTTCAAAAATAAGTGGAGTTGAATTGACGATGTCTAAACCTAAAGTATTCGAAAAGCCAGGTGGCGTAAAGGATTACCTGCCAGAGGCTGTTAACAAGCTTAGAACAATTGAATGGAATGTGTTGGCGTGCATGAAGAGCTGGGGCTATCGACAGATTATGACACCAACACTAGAATATTACGATACGGTCGGTGTGGCGAGCTCGACAGCTAATGAGAAGCTGTTTAAGCTGCTGGACAAACGGGGAACTACACTGGTATTAAGATCAGAGATGACTGCTCCCATTGCGCGTGTGGTTGCCTCTTTGTTGAAGGAAGAAGCATTACCATTAAGACTTTCGCACCATTCTAATGTGTTCCGTGCAATTGAGGAGGAAGCGGGTCGAGAGGCTGAATTCTTCCAGACGGGTGTAGAGTTAGTAGGCGACGGATCTGCTGAGGCTGATGCTGAGATTGTTGCGCTTGCGATTGCTTGCTTGAAGGCAGCTGGTGTAACAGAATTCAAGATTGCACTCGGACATATCGGATTTCTGAATGGCTTATTCGATTCCACCTTAGATAATCTCCCAGAGGAGCAACATACATTGAAGGAATGCCTATTGAAGAGAGATTATGTAGGCTACCGACATAGCTTGAAGAGTGTTCCCGTTGGTGACGAGGTGAAGCTCGAGCTTGAGCGGATTCTTAGGCTTCGCGGTGGTAAGGAGGTTTGTAATGATGCAGGCTCAATGACGAAGGATCCTGAAGCTTTAGCATCATTGCGCCACTTATGTGAGGTGTGGGATGTACTGTCTGATTATGGGGTTAGTGATCATGTACTCATCGACCTAACGATGATCGGTAACTTCTCCTACTATACGGGTTTAATCTTCGAAGGATATGCTGCTGATTTAGGCTTCCCTGTTTGTAGTGGAGGTCGTTATGATAGCCTGCTAGAGGTCTTCGGCAGACCTGCAACAGCGACAGGATTCGCTCTTGCAACTAACCGAATCATGCAGGTAGTGCTTGATGATCCTGAGGACACGCCAAACCGGGTGCTTATCTTATATAACCGTAAGCAAAGAGCAACAGCGGTACGGAAGGCTTTGGAGTTGCGTGCAAAGCAAGGATATATGGTGGAGACTCGCTATATAGAGGGCATGGATTCTGCTGAGATGATGGATATCTCGGATGATGGTAAATACCGTTATATGGGTGGCGTTTATCGGGAAATCATTCATTATTTTGGCGAGTAGTAGTTTTTAATTTATCAAGGAATAAAGGGTGTGTGTCCTAACGATGAGACAAGAGATATTGAAGGTTGCCATGCCGAAAGGCAGAATATATAAGCAGGCATCGAAGCTGTTTCGGGAGGCAGGCTTTCCAATACCCGAGGATTTCGATGAGTCGCGAAGGCTTATTCTTCCATTGCCGGAGGCTGGTCTTGAATTTATTATGGCTAAACCAGCGGACGTAGCGACATTCGTTGAGTATGGTGTAGCTGATATAGGGATTGTGGGTAAGGATGTGTTAATGGAGGAAGATCGTGCGGTCTATGAGTTAATTGACCTTGGTATAGCACGGTGTCGAATGTCGGTTATCGGCATGCCGGACTGGAAGCCAGTCATGCATCCGCGTGTTGCAACCAAGTATCCGAATGTAGCATCGCGCTACTTCCGGGAGATTGGTCAGCAGGTGGAGATTATTAAGCTGAATGGTTCCATTGAATTAGCACCGATGATTGGTTTAGCTGATCGTATTGTCGACATGGTCGAATCCGGGCAGACTATTCGTGATAATGGACTGCAAGAGATGGAGAAGATGTTCGAGGTAACCTCCAGACTGATTGCGAACCGTGTTAGCTATAGAATGAAGAATGAAACCATACAAGCATTATGTGATCGTCTGCAATTGGCGATTCGGGTATAAATATGGATGACAAAGTGTACGAAGGGATGAAGCGATATGAAGATAATGTCGGCTGCGGATTTTGCCTTCACAAGAGCTGTTGAGTATGGAACTGAAGAGCAGAATGCTACGGTAAAAGAAATGATTACAGCTGTTCGTAACGAAGGTGATGCTGCTGTTAGAACCTATACAGAGCAATTCGATCGGGTAAAGCTGGGTGAATTCAGAGTTGCAGATGCTGAGCTACAAGCGGCTTATGCGCAGGTAGATCCTAATTTCCTCACAGCGCTTCGGCAAGCGGCTAATAATATTCGAGAATTCCATGAGAAGCAGAAGCGGAATTCCTGGGTTGATCTTCAGCTGAATGGGTCAATGGTTGGTCAGACCATTCGTCCGCTACAGCGTGTTGGCGTTTATGTACCAGGTGGTAAGGCAGCCTATCCGTCATCCGTGCTAATGAATGTCATTCCTGCTCAGGTGGCTGGAGTGCCAGAGATTGTGATGGTTACTCCACCTGCTACAGCAGGCAAGGAAGGTATAAATCCTTATATTCTAGTAGCTGCTGCTGAAGCGGGTGTGAAGGAGATGTATCGTATTGGTGGAGCACAAGCTGTTGCCGCGCTAGCATACGGTACGGAATCCATAAAGCCTGTGGATAAGATTGTGGGACCAGGCAACATTTATGTGGCTTTAGCTAAACGTTATGTATTTGGTGTTGTAGATATTGATAGTATTGCTGGACCGAGTGAAATTGTTGTGCTAGCGGACGATTCAGCGAACCCAGCATATATTGCCGCAGATTTGTTATCACAGGCAGAGCATGATGAGATGGCTTCAGCTGTTCTGGTCACACCATCATCTCGCCTTGCAGAGCTTGTTCGTATTGAGGTCGACAAGCAGCTGGCGACATTACCTAAACGGGATATAGCCGCTCAATCGATCGAGAATAACGGCGTGATCTTAATCGTCAAAGATATTGAGGAAGGCATTCAGGTCATAAATCGTCTTGCACCTGAGCATCTAGAAATTATGCTGAACTCACCATTAGATTATGTTGGACAGATAGAGAATGCGGGTGCGATATTCCTCGGCTCGTATAGCGCTGAAGCCGTCGGAGATTATTATGCAGGTCCTAATCACATTCTACCAACGAATGGAACAGCTAGGTTCTCCTCACCACTCAATGTCGATGATTTTCTCAAGAAACAAAGCTTGATTTACTATAGTAAGGAAGCGCTTATGACAAGCGGCGATGCGATTATGACACTAGCTAGGCATGAAGGTCTTGAAGGACATGCCCGTGCTATCGAAATCCGTATGAAGGAAGAGGGAAATCACAATGGCGAATAAGGATAACCAGTCGAATGTCGGAGAGAATTCATCCCGGTCATCATCTGTATCACGTACAACGAATGAAACGGATATTCAGCTTGCTTTCAACGTTGATGGTACAGGGATTAGCTCCTTAGAGACGGATGTACCATTCCTCAATCACATGCTGGATTTGTTCACGAAGCACGGCAAATTCGATCTAGATGTAGTTGCTAAGGGCGACATTGAGGTTGATGATCACCACACAACAGAGGACATTGGTATATGTCTAGGGCAGACCTTGTTAACAGCGTTAGGTGACAAGAGAGGTATTCGTCGTTATGCAAGTGTATTCGTACCGATGGATGAGGCTCTAGCACAGGTCATTATCGATGTGAGCAATCGTCCACATCTGGAATATCGCGCGGAATTCCCCTCTAAGCAGGTCGGTAGCTTTGAAGTAGAGCTAGTGCATGAGTTTCTCTGGAAATTTGCGCTTGAGGCACGAATTACACTTCACGTTATTGTCCACTACGGTAATAACACACATCACATGGTGGAAGCCATCTTTAAAGCATTGGGTAGAGCGCTAGATGAAGCAACCTCAATCGATCCCCGAGTTCAAGGTGTGCCATCAACGAAGGGAGTGCTCTAGGAATTGATAGCCATTATCGATTACGGCATGGGCAATTTGCATAGTGTGAGTAAAGCGGTCGAGCGTCTCGGCTATGAGGCCGTCGTTACCGCAGATCACGATCAGATTATGTCTGCAGCAGGAGCAATCCTCCCTGGAGTTGGCGCTTTTGGTGATGCTATGAATAACTTGCGTCTAAGCGGTCTTGACGAAATTACACGACAATATGCGGCATCTGGAAAACCTCTACTCGGAATATGCCTAGGCATGCAGCTCTTATTCACACAGAGTGAAGAGCATGGTACCCATGAAGGATTGGGGCTGCTTCCTGGTGAAGTCACTCGATTCCAAGGAAGCTACAAAATCCCCCATATGGGCTGGAACCAGTTATCCTTCCAACAGGAGAGTCCCTTATTTAAGGGATTGGATGAAGGTTATGTATATTTCGTTCACTCTTTCCATGCGAAAGTACAGCTTCATTCGGATTTACTAGCTACAGCTGACTACTATCAGCCTGTTACTGCTATCGTGGGCAGAGATAATGTATATGGTATGCAGTTTCATCCGGAGAAGAGCGGTGAAATTGGTATGTGCTTGTTGAAAAACTTCCTAAATCAATGAAGTAGAAACGAGTGTTAAATAAAGTTTAGAAGGGTAGATATCCATTGCGATTTAGACCATGTATTGATATTCATCAAGGGAAAGTGAAGCAAATTGTTGGGGAGACGCTGAATGTAGCTAACAAAGAGGTCATAGAGAATTTCGTCAGTGATCTGGACCCAGGTTATTATGCGTCCATGTATAAGCGAGATCAGCTACAGGGTGGACATATCATTATGCTAGGCAAGGGTAATGAGTCTGCTGCAGCTGCAGCTCTCGAAGCCTATCCGGGTGGTTTACAAATTGGCGGAGGCATTACCGCAGACAATGCGGAGCAATACCTGTCCATGGGAGCCTCCCATGTCATCGTTACCTCATATGTGTTTCAGGATGGTGAGCTAAATAGCGCGAACCTAGATAAAATCGTTTCAAGGATCGGCAAAGAACGATTAGTCATCGACCTAAGCTGCAAGGAACGGGAAGGTAAATGGGTTGTGGTAACGAATCAATGGAAAACCTTTAGCGACTTTGAAGTGAATCAAAATAATATTAGTCAGCTTGAAGGTTATTGTGATGAATTTTTAATTCATGCTGTTGATGTAGAGGGCAAACGCACAGGTGTACAGGAAACCTTAGCACTGCAGTTAGCTGAGTGGGTCCGGATTCCAACCACCTATGCCGGTGGAGTGCGTTCCATAGATGATTTGAAATTATTCAATCAGCTTACAGAGGGTAAACTGGATGTCACTATTGGCAGTGCATTAGATATATTCGGTGGTGAGTTATCCTATAGTGATGTCGTTGATTACTGTAACCAGCTGAGCCCGAGAGGAGAGTTCAAATGCTAGCTAAACGTATTATACCTTGTCTGGATGTGAAGGACGGTCGAGTTGTAAAGGGCGTTAACTTTATTAACCTGCGAGATGCAGGAGATCCTGTAGAGCTAGCTGCGATATACGACCAGGAAGGCGCTGATGAGCTAGTTTTCCTAGATATATCAGCCTCTGTCGAGGGACGTTCCACCATGGTGGAGGTTGTAAAAAGAACGGCAGGTGAGATTACAATTCCCTTCACCGTTGGCGGTGGCATCTCACATGTAGATGATATGACCCGATTACTTCGAGCTGGTGCTGACAAGATCGGAATTAATACTGCGGCTGTGAATAACCCGCAGCTCATAGCTGATGGTGCGCGAAGATTTGGTTCACAGTGTATTGTTGTTGCCATTGATGCGAAGTACAATGAAGCATGGGGTGAGTGGGAGGTATACACGCATGGGGGACGAACACCAAGTGGTATTCGTACGCTTGCTTGGGTGAAGCAGATTGAGCGCTTAGGCGCTGGTGAGATTCTCCTTACGAGCATGGATGCGGATGGGACAAAGGACGGGTTTGATATCAAGCTAACTCGTGCAGTATCTGACCTGACCACGATTCCGGTCATTGCCTCAGGTGGAGCGGGAACAGCTGAGCATTTCTACAACGTATTCGACGAAGGTCATGCAGATGCTGGTTTAGCTGCGACCATCTTTCATTATAAAGAATTAACAATCGAGCAAGTGAAAACACACTTGAAGCATAAGGGAGTGGAGATTAGATAATGGATCAGAATAACAATGAACAGACATTATTCACACTAGAGCAATTAGCCGCCACCATACGTTGGGATGACAAAGGACTTGTCTCAACCATTATTCAGGATGCGAAGAGCAAGGATGTACTTATGCTAGCTTATATGAATAAGGAATCCTTGCAGCAATCGATCACGAGTGGTCAGACTTGGTTCTGGAGTCGTTCACGCAATGAGCTATGGAATAAAGGCGCTACCTCCGGTCACACACAGACAATCAGCTGGTTACGGTACGATTGTGATGCGGATGCACTCTTGATTGGTGTGGAGCAGACAGGGTCTGCCTGCCATACGGACCATACAAGCTGCTTCTATCGACAAGCTGACTTGACAACAGGTGGTCCATCTACGCTAGTTGATGATGCAACAATGAATCCCGCAATGATCCTATCCACGTTACAAGCGACAATCGCTGAGCGGAACGAGCTTCGTCCAGAAGGAGCATACACGACGTATTTGTTCGAGAAGGGTATCGACAAAATTCTTAAAAAGGTTGGCGAGGAAACGGCAGAGGTCATTATTGCTGCAAAAAATCGTGATATTGAAGAGCTACGCTACGAGAGCTCTGACCTTATTTTTCATCTGATGGTGCTTTGGCGTGAAAGTGGTCTGACCTTAGAGGCTGTATTAGAAGAATTAAGCAGTCGACATCTGAAGAAGAAAGTTGAGTAAAGTTAACGATGTTTATTGACTATCACACACATCATGTTCGTTGTGGTCATGCGATTGGTTCCTTGGAGGAATATGTGCTTCAGGGAATTGAGATTGGTCTAGACCAGCTTGGGTTATCCGATCATATGCCTTTGTTACATGTAGATCCGGCTACCTACTATACAGGTATGGCTATGCCGATGAATGAATTACCGCGTTACTTCGAAGAGTGTGTTTACCTAAAGGAAAAATATAAGGATCAAATTGATATTCGAATCGGGCTTGAAGGTGACTATATCGAGGGGTATGAGGAGCAGATTGAGCGCATCGTTACCGCTTATCCTTGGGATTATGTGATAGGCTCGGTACACTTTCTTGGGGAGTGGGACATCTCGGATTCTCGTCAGCTGCATGGCTGGGAGGGTCGTAATGTGGCCGAAGTGTATGAGCAGTATTATTCCATGGTGCAGAAGGCAGCATGTACGGGTTTTTACCAGTATATGGGCCACCTAGATGTGATTAAGCGGTTTGGTATGGTGCCTGAGGTGGACATGTGGGATGTGGAAAAGAAAACCGTGGACATTATTAAGAGCAATGATCTTGCAATCGAATTGAACGCTTCAGGGCTTCGTATGCCGTGTGAAGAAATGTTCCCGAGTCGGCGAATCTTAGACTATTGCTTGGAGCAGAATGTGCCGTTGACAGTGGGATCCGATGCCCATCAACCGCTTCGCCTCTCGCAGAATCTAGATGCAGCAGTGGACTTGCTGAAGGAGATCGGCTTCAAGCAACTAGCCACATTCAGGGCGGGCAAGCGTATGATGGTTAATATATGAATAAGTGAGAATACGTAAAATAATACGAAGGGACTGTCCCAGTCATATCAAAATGACTTAGTACAGCCCCTTTTCTTATGAGAAACTAACTCGTTCTTACTCACCGTATAGGAGATATTGCGCAATGTTCTTACTATGATCACCTATACGCTCTAGATTACTAAGGATATCTAAGTAGATCGCACCGGAATCTCCTGTGCACTGATTATCGTTCAGTCGATTAATATGACCTTTACGATACACATTCTCCATACGATCCAATTCTGACTCATATTCCAATACAAGATTGGCAGACTTCGTATCATTATGCTCAAGTGCATATAGAGCAGTCCCGACGGTCTTATCAGCAAGCTCTAGCATCTTTCTCAAATCCTGCATGGCATCCTCTGAGAAATCAACCTTCTTCGTAATACCTAATTCGGCCAATTCCACAATATTCTCGGCATGATCACCAATTCGTTCGAGATCATTAATCGTCTGCATTAAGGTAGAGGCAATACCGGATTCCTTCTCAGGTAGCCCATTCTGATGAATGCTCACCATGTAAGCTGTGATTTTACGATCTAATTCGTTAACCAGCTGTTCTTTCTGCAATGCTAGCTGAGCAAGCTTATCGTCCTTGGTAAAGAAGTAATTTGTTGCATCCTGCAGGGTTTCTCGTGCATAGCCGCCCATACGTAGAATTTCATGCTGAGCTTGTCCGAGTGCAATGGATGGAGTTGCCAATAATCGTGGATCGAGAAACTTGGGTTTAAAATCAATCACTTGTATGGTACCAGGAATAATTTTCGTGACGATCCAAGCAAGTGCAGGTATTAATGGAAGGAAGATCAGCGTATTCGTAATGTTAAAAATTCCATGTGCATAGGCAATCTGCATACGGATATTCACGTCTGCTCCTAACCACAGTACAAAATTATAAACTACATCTAGTGCGATGGTGAATAGGATTGTGCCACATATATTGAAGATGACGTGAACGAGCGCGGCACGTTTGGCAGCCACAGTTGCACCTATGGCAGCGAGAACTGCAGTAATCGTCGTTCCAATGTTATCACCGAATAGCACGGGTAGTGATGCACGGAGACTAATAATGCCTTCATCTGCAAGTGTTTGTAAAATTCCGATTGTTGCACTAGAGCTCTGAACAATCATGGTGAATACCGTTCCTACGATAACGCCTAAAAATGGATTACCGGATAAATCCACCATAAAGTCTGTGAAGATAGGTAATTCCCTCAGTGGCTTGAGACCGCCTCCCATGGTTCCTAATCCAAGGAAAAGTGTACCGAAGCCGAACACAATTTGTCCGAAATATTGAAGTGATTTTTTGTGCATAAAGAAGAGGAAGAATGCGCCTACTGCAATAATAGGTAATGCGTAGTTTTCGATCTTGATCCCCACTATGAATGCTGTCATTGTCGTTCCAATATTGGCCCCAAGAATGACACCAATACCTTGTCGTAATGTCATCAAACCAGCATTGATTAAGCCGATAGCCATAACTGTAGTACCTGTCGATGTCTGGATCAAGATGGTCACTGCAATACCAACAAGCACACCGAGTATTGGATTAGACGTATAGGTAGCTAACAAATTCCTCATTTTGTCTCCAGCCGTTTTCTGAAGACCATCTGACATGTACTTAATTCCGAATAGAAAAATACCAAGACCGCCGACAAATTTAAAGATAAGATCCTGCCAATCCATGTTTATCCTCCCTGAGTATGTAACTGATATGAATGCAACGAATACAGTATAAACTATTTCGACAAAAAATAGCCTAATTTCTTTACAAAATCTTAACATTTCCAAATATATTGATGATTTTTCAACACAAAATAACACAAAAATAAACAAAATTTCTCCCTTATAAAATTGTAGCGCTTTCATTTATAGTATGTGTTCATACATATGAGAGGGGGGATAGGGTTACTCATGGGTAAATTTAAATTCCGAATGACTATTATATATCGTGAATATCTCACTAACACCAACCACAAAAAATTACAAATTAAACTCAAATTTCAGCCATGTTCACTCCCTATGTAAGCCTTTACAATTAGAGTACGACTTACATGAAGGGGGATAAACATATGATTCGAATTTGGAGAACAATAAGAGCCGCGGCGTTAATGATTGATCGTATTGTTGAGGGCTTTGCAGTCTGGGCGCTGGCAGCTATGACATTGATTGTGACGATGCAGGTGGTAACGCGTAAGCTATTTAACTTCGTATTCTTCTGGTCGGAGGAGGTTACCTTGTTACTGCTAATCTGGTTCGCGATTCTCGGCATTGCAATTGGTTTCCGTGAGAAGCTCCACCTGTCGATGGATGCATTCACGAACCGGTTCCCGGCATCGTGGAACAAAGTACTGGACAAGATTATTGGTAGCTGTACATTCATGTTCGGTATCTATCTTGTCGTCTATGGCTGGGACTTCACTGTGATGATGCATGCAAATACGCTATCTGCGACAGAATGGCCAGTAAGTGTGATGTATGTGGTCATGCCGATAACAGGTGTAATGGTTTGCTTTTATGCATTATTAGATTTAATCGGTGTCAATACGGTGCGTTATCAGCATCTGGATGAGGGGGCAGGAGAATGACAACAACCGCTATTGCTATTATTATCTTATCTGCTAGCTTCATCGGCTTAATTCTTCTTCGCTTTCCTATCTCTATGGTACTAACGTTAGCATCCTTGTACACAGCGATGTACCTTGGTATTCCTCTTGCTGTAATCGGGCAAAGAATGGTGCAAGGGATGAATTCATATTCCCTACTGGCCATACCTTTCTTCATCCTAGCAGGTCAGATTATGAGTGAGGGTGGATTGGCGCTAAGGCTAATTAATCTTGCACAGCTGACAGTAGGTGCGATCCGCGGTGGACTCGCGATGGTCAATTGTGTAGCTTGTATGTTATTCGGTAATATTAGTGGTTCAGCAGCAGCGGATGTCTCTTCTATCGGATCGATTATGATTCCAATGATGAAGAGGAAGGGATATGATGCAGATTATTCGGTAGCTGTTACTTCTGCGGCTGCTATCCAAGGTGTGGTTATGCCACCAAGTCACAATATGATTCTCTATGCGTTAGCTGCAGGAGGCGTGTCGATATCAAGCCTGTTCCTAGCTGGGATTGTACCATGCTTACTACTATTAACGGGATTAATGATAACCTCGTATATTATTGCAAGAAAACGTGGCTACGAGAAAGGTGAGCCTGTCGTTCTCAGAGAAATACCGAAGATTCTGAAAGACGGATTTCTATCGATGATGACTGGTGTTATTATTCTAGGAGGGATATTATCCGGATGGTTCACTGCTACAGAATCAGGGGCAATGGCTTGTGTATATGCCTTCTTTCTGACATTCTTCGTATATAAGGATCTTCCCTTATCGCATGTTAAGGTTATCTTTATTAAGACGTTTCGGACTGTGGCGATGGTATTATTCCTGATTGCCTCCTCGAATGCATTCGCTTGGGTCTTAACGTACTTGAAGATTCCTGCTCTGCTAACGGACTTCCTATTAGGAATATCTGATAACGTATATGTCATTCTGTTAATTATTAACATACTTCTTCTAGTATTAGGTGCACCTCTTGATATGGCTCCATTGATTTTAATCATGACGCCAATTCTCTATCCTGTAGTTACTGCACTTGGCGTGGATCCTGTACATTTCGGAATTATCCTAATTCTTAACTTAGGTATCGGGTTAATCACACCGCCTGTAGGCACGGTTCTCTTCGTAGGCTGCGCAATTGGCAAGGTTTCTATAGAAAAAGGCTCTAGAGCGCTCGTGCCTTTCTTCTTCGTGATGGTCGCAGTGCTATTAATTCTTACTTACATTCCTGCCATTACAATGTTCCTACCAAATCTGGTATATGGCAATTAGAAGGATAAGGTGATCACAAAATAACACAAATTAAAGCAAAGATTATCCCATACCGCTTTGAATGCGCTTTCAATATACTAAATGTAGTTCAATTAAGCACGATATAAAAAGGGAGGCAATAAGATGTCAATGAATAAAAAGCTAGTCGGTATAATGTGTATGGTACTGGTTGTTGTCATGGCACTGACGGCATGTGGCGGGAACAATAAAGCTAATAATGCTAACAATGAACCAACAAAGGAACCTGCGAAGAACGATGCCGCTCCAGCAGCTGAAGGACCGAAGTACAATTTCCGTCTTGCTGAGACACATCCTGCTGACTACCCAACGACTAAAGCAGATATGAAGTTCGCTGAGTTGGTTAAAGAGAAGTCTGCTGGACGTATTACAATTGAAGTATTCCCTTCCGCACAATTAGGAGAAGAGAAGGCAGCAATTGAGCAGGTTCAACTAGGAGCCATCGAATTTACTCGAATCAGCTCAGGGCCACTCGGTGAATTTAATAAGGACTTTGGAGTTTTCTCCCTTCCTTATATCTTCGATAACAACGACCACATGTGGAAGTTCTTGAAGGGTGATGCAGCTACTGGTTTGTTAGATAGCTTGGAAACTTCAAGACTTAAGGGGTTGACTTACTATAGCTCGGGCTCACGAAGCTTCTATTCCACGAAGCCACTTACCTCAATTGACGACCTGAAGGGTCTGAAAATCCGAGTTATCCAGAATAAGCTGAACATTGAGATTATGGATGCTCTGGGTGCTAGTGCAACACCGATGGCTTATGGAGAAGTATACAGTGCATTGCAAACCGGTGTTATAGATGCAGCAGAGAATAACTATCCAAGCTACTTCTCCAGTAAGCATTATGAAGTAGCCCAGCATTACATTGTAGATAGTCATCAGCGTGTGCCTGAGGTACTTATGATGTCTAAGGCAGCCTGGGATAAATTATCAGCTGAGGATCAAGCGATCATCAAGGAAGCTGCTACTGAATCCACTACTATCAAGCCGCAGAGTGGGCAGCCTATGAGAAGTCATCCGAAGAAGCAGTGCGTGCAGCAGGAGCTACGATTACGGATGTTGCTGATGTGAAGCCTTGGCAGGATGCAGTTAAACCGGTTATCGAAGCGAATACGGCTGAGTTCAAAGCTGTGCTAGATGCGATTAATGCCGCTCGTTAATCAGATGTATGTTAAAGTATAATAATCAATAATAGGTAAAGAGAGGCTCAATATGAGCCTCTTTTGCCAACTTTTAGAGTAAACCTGTTTGGAGGTCGAGTAACCATGTCCGGTTGGAAACATCGAAGTCAACGGCTCATCCGGATTTTGTTGCTGCGGGATCGATACCTCATGACGAAGCTGTTGGTATTCTCCGCCCTCCTAGTTGTGTTACCGATGTTGCTTGTTGGACTCGTTTCTTACCGTGAATCCTCGAATGTGCTAGAGGAAGAAGCACGTGATTATAGCTTACAGCTTATTGATCAGGTTCAGCTTTATGTAGAGGATTACTTAAGAGATTTTGAAATTAATGCTCTGAAAATTATTAATCATCCTGATACGATACAATTTCTCAGCATAGAAAGCCCTGAACAATTAGAAGAAAGTGATCTGGTTTATCGTATTCGTAACGTACTGAAGAACTCCGCATATTCACGATCGGATGTTGTTAACATCACCATCATCCTCGATGATATTCAAGTGATTGATTCTGCTGATGTGGCTGACCGACAATCCGTATTAGGTCTAAGGGATGAGTATTGGTATAATACCATTCCTTCGAGTGGGGAACCGAAAATTATTAGTCGTCTGATTATGAAGGATCAAGATGAGCAGCCGGTGATCTCCATCTTTAAAAGGATCGTCAATCCCCAGACGTTAAAGCCATTTGGGATGCTTATCATTGATGTGAATTACAAGCGCTTACAGGATGTTGCTTACAAGGTTCAGCCTGGAGAAACGGGTTACTTATTCATGCTCGACGAGCAGGGCTACTATGTGTATCATCCGGATTACAAGAAAATTGGGCAGAAGGGCAACGAAGATGATGTGCAAGCCATGCAAGAGAAGACGAGTGGCTCCATTATTTCTGCCATACAACCCCATAGTCTTCTGACCTTTAGTCGAAGTAGCATTCTGAAGTGGCAGCTAGTAACGTCCATTCCATACGATGAACTAATGAGAGGTACTGAATATATCGGGAAGACCATTTTGTTCACCACCATTATATTTATGATTATCGCTTATCTAATGGTAATTGGATTTGCTGCAAGCTTGGTCAAGCCGATTAAACAGCTTCATGAATATATCAAGCGGGTAGAAATTGGTGATTTCTCCGGTAAGGTTACTGTAAATTCCAAGGATGAGATCGGTATGCTGTCACATGGCTTCAATAAGATGGTGGATCGGCTTTCCAGATTGCTAGAGGAAATATATTTCTCCAAGCTGAAAGCGGCTGAGCTGGGATTAAGGCAGAAGGATACGGAGCTGAAGATGCTGCAGGCACAAATCAATCCACACTTTCTTTATAATTCATTAGAAACTATACGTGGTATGGCATTAGAAAGTGACATGGATGAAATCTCAGTGATGGCTGCTTCGTTAGCGAGATTACTACGATATAATATTAAGGAAGAATCATCGCAGATGACCGTTCGGCAGGAGGTTGAAATTGGCGAAATCTACTTGCGTATTCAGAAATTCCGATTTGAAGAGAAGCTGATCTATTCATTTGATATCCCAGAATGGGCGATGGAACAGAATATTGTTAAATTCACATTGCAGCCACTCATCGAGAATTGTATTGTTCATGGACTAGAGCAAAGCGCCGGTGTTACTATGATTACGATCTCAGCAAGCAGATCGGTTCTGCCGAATACTTTTGAAATACGAATTGCGGACACAGGACCAGGTATAGAAGAATCGAAGATGAGTGGGCTTATTTATAAGCTAGAGCATGATGAAGAGATTGAATTAACCAGTCAACATATAGGCATCATGAACGTACATCGGAGAATTCGCTTTATATTCGGAGAGTCTTACGGACTGTTTATCGAGAGTCAGTCTGGATCTGGGACCACTGTCGGCATTCGATTGCCCTTACTGCCGACATTAGAGGAGAGGAGGAAGCTGAATGTATGACATTCTTCTTGTTGAGGATGAGCGATGGGTGCGGACGGCCTTGAGGAAGACGATCGAGAAGACAGAGCTTCCCTTCCGGATTATTCATGAAACAACGAATGGTATGGAAGCCATAGATTGGTTAAACGATCACACCACATCGCTAGTGCTTACCGACATTAGAATGCCTGTGATGGATGGTCTCGCATTATATGGAAGAAATCCGCCGCCGCAATCATCATACATCTGTAGTCATTATTAGTGGACATGACGATTTTACCTATGCTAAACGGGCGCTCCAATTTGGAGCATTCGATTATCTGCTGAAGCCTGTAGAAGCTGATAATATGAAGGAATGCTTGCAGAAGTGGATAAAGCACCATAAGAAGGAGCTTCATGTTGATCCTGTTGAGCCATTGATCGATATGAAGGAGCTGTCACCGATCGAGCAGGTTACCCGTCATATTGATTCTATGCTGATTCCTGAGTTATCATTAACTGAGGCTGCTGCTATGGTTCATCTCAATCCCAGCTACTTCTGCAAATTATTCAAGCAGCAAACCTCGGTGAATTTTACGGATTACCTCACCAAGGTAAGGATGAAAGAAGCGATAAGGCTATTGGAGAAAACGTCACTCCGTATATCCGAAATCGCGGAGCGGCTAGGGTATGCGGATTTAGCATACTTCAGTAATACGTTTAAGAAAGTGATGGGAGCTACACCCAGTGAGTATAGGAAAACGAGAGAATAGGAGATGTTGACAATGACCAATGAAATACAATGGGAAAACGCAGAGCCAGGTGTAAAACGCAAAATTTTCGCGCCAGGGGAGCAGCTGATGATGATGGAGGTACATTTTGAAGAAGGAGCCGAGGGATATGAGCACAGTCATCCTCATGAGCAAATGAGCTATTGCTTGCGAGGAAGGATTGAATTTACAGTAGATGGCCAGAAGATGGTTGTTGCTGCAGGAGAAACGATCGTAATTCCGAGTGGAGCGAAGCATGGGGCGCTTGCGCTTGAGCCTTCTGCACTGTTAGATACATTCACACCCTTACGATTAGATTTGCTAAAAAGAGTGTAGGAACGGCTAAAAACAACTCCCACTAAACTGTTGGCAAAAACCCTTAAAGCATGGGTGTTTTGCCAACAAAAGTGGGAGTAATATTTTAGCCGGTCCTTAATGGGAATGTTATCCCCCCTATAACAATGGCGAAGCTGATTCCTCTTGTGTATAATAGGATCAGATACAACGTCGGGGAGGATATTATGAATAACGACAGATTACGAATTTTCTCAGGCTCATCGAATCCTGGGTTATCACAACGAATATGCAATGAACTAGGTCAACCCTTAGGAAGAATAAAACTCTCCCGGTTTAAAAGCGGAGAAATTTATTGTTTATATGAAGAGTCTGTTCGTAACTGCGACGTATTCCTGGTCCAAACATTCTCGCATCCTATTAATGAGCACTTTATGGAGCTTTTAGTGATGATTGATGCGGCTAAGCGTGCTTCTGCTCGTACAATCACGCTGGTCATCCCGTATTATGGGTACTCACGGCAAGAGCGTAAGGCTGCTCCACGAGAGCCGATTTCAGCCAAATTAGTTGCTGATTTACTTACAACCGCAGGAGCTGACCGTGTAGTAACCATTGATTTACATGCTCCAGCCATTCAAGGCTTTTTCAATATACCTGTTGATCATCTTACGGCGCTAGATCTGATCAGTGACTATATTATTAAGAAGAATGTAGTAAATCCGCTTGTAGTATCCCCAGACGCGGGTCGAGCCACTACGGCTGAACGACTGGCGAGCAACCTGGACTCCCCATTTGCAATTATGATAAAGAAGAGACCGGCTCATAACGAGTCGGTTATTACGCATATTATAGGTGAAGTTGAGGGGATGACCCCGATTATCATCGAGGATTTGATCGATACGGGAACGACGATCGTTAATGTAGTCGAAGGGCTGAAGGAACGAGGGGCAAGGGATGTATATATATGTGCAACTCACCCTGTATTCTCAGCTGGAGCGTTGGAGCGTCTAGATCATCCTTCTATTAAAGAGGTCGTGGTCACGGATTCGATCGCGCTTCCAGAATCGCATGCGGATCGCTTCAAGGTGATCTCGATGGCGCCCCTGTTGTCCGATGCGATACGCATTATTGTTGAAGGTGGATCAATCAGTACCTTGTTCAAATACGGTGGGGTTTAATACTAATAGATTAAATTTGTTTTTGGAAAGTGAAGAGTGAATAACGGTTTGTCACAAATATCTGATTTACGAATAGGAGGTGCCTTACCCAATGGGAAAGAAGAAGCTGGCAAGCCCACAACAGAAGCCTAAAGTCATATCGCTTAGAATGGATGCCACTTTCTTTTTTGAGAGAGCTGTTCAATCCTTGGATCGCCTCCATTATGAGAAGGCATTGAAGTACTTTCGAAGAGCAGTAGAATTCGAACCGAATAATCCCGTCAATCACTGTAATATGGCGGGTATCCTTAGCGAGCTAAGTCAATATGAAGAGTCCAATAAGATCTTGAAGCATATCGTTGAGCAGATTGATGAAACGATGACGGAATGCTACTTCTATATGGCTAACAACTATGCGAATATGGATGATTTTGAGGCGGCAGAGGTTGTGTTGGTTCAGTATCTAGAGCATGATTTAGTGGGTCAGTTCATGGATGAGGCTGAAGAGATGATTGAGCTGCTTAGCTACGAGCTAGAGCGTCCGATTAAATTGAAGAACATTAAAAGTCGCGAAGGTCTATTCGAGCACGATAAAGCACGTACTCTCCTTGAGGACGGTCAATTCTCAGAGGCTACTCGTGTTCTTGAGAAGCTAGTAAAGAAGCATCCCGACATGCTGGCTGCGCGTAATAATCTTGCATTAACTTTATACTATATAGGTGAGTTTGAACGTTCTCTTGATGAAATTCGTGAGGTATTGAATATCGATCAGGGCAATCTACACGCTCTGTGTAATTTGGCTATATTCTATCAGCACTTCGGTAAGAAGGAGGAGCTCGAAGGTCTTATTGATAAGTTATCTCGCACTTATCCGTTCCACCAAGAGCATGTCTTCAAATTAGCAACAACGATGGGTATTCTTCATGAGCATGGGACGGCATTGCGCCACTTCCGTAGATTGTTGAAGAGTGGAGAGGGTGAGCAGGATCCTTGCTTGTATCATTATACGGCAGTCGCTGCATATAATACGGGGCATTTAGAGGAGGCTAAACACTTGTGGCGTAAAGCAGGTAAGATGGATCCAGAATCTGAAATTCCACGATTCTATCTAAGTGAGCTTGCGCGTGTTGAGCAATCGAATGAGCCTTTACCACTTAACTACCATTATCATCTACCCTTTGAGGATCAGATCCGTATGTCAGACCGAACCTCTGATGGTCTAGGCGATCAGCCCGATCGGAATCCATTGGTACGCTCCTCGTTCTTCTGGGCACTGAAGCATGGCGACTTCGAAACCAAATTACAGGTGCTTCAAGCTTTCGGGAAGGTGAAGGACCGTGAGGCTGAGCATGCATTACTACAGTTTCTATTGGAGCCGAATGAAGATGAATACTTGAAGAAGGTAGCTATCTTCGTCCTGCGTACGATGGGAACCGAAGAGCCGATACATGCTCTGTTGGAGGGTAAGCATATTCAAGTTGATCCATCCCGTATCGCACCGAACCTGCCCTTATGGGAAGAGAAGTGGCAGAAGGTCATGGAGTCAGCCATGCGTACGATGGATAAGCGCTATGATATGATACAACAGCATGATTTACAAACGCTGTGGGTAGAATTTCTCACTCGCTCGTATCCAACTATACCGATCGTAAGTAAGGTAGAGGCATGGGCCGCAGCCTTGGAATACCTGACGGCTAAGATGCACCGTCGCGAGATTTCCTATAAAGAAGTTTCTATGAGGTATGGCGTTTCTGTGCAGACCATTAGTAAGCATGTGAAAACCATTGATCTTGCTTGTGGTCTTAGAGAGAAGATGGAAGCCATCTTCCCTAGGTTTAATGGGAAGCTGTAACAATAATTAAGAATTCACATGATGAGAAAGGAAGAGAAACGAACATGTACGAAACGATAGTGATTGGAACAGGACCAGCTGGATTAACAGCAGCGATCTACCTTGCACGCGCAAATCTCAAACCGCTAATTATTGAAGGGCCTGAGCCTGGAGGTCAGTTAACAACAACAACAGAGGTAGAGAATTTCCCTGGGTTTCCTGAAGGTATAATGGGTCCAGAGCTTATGGACAACATGCGTAAGCAGGCAATTCGATTTGGAGCTGAATTCCGTACGGGCTGGGTCAATTCCATTGACCTGTCTGAACGCCCTTTTAAGCTGCAGGTGGAAGGTCATGGTGAGCTTGTATCGCAATCCATCATTATCTCTACAGGCGCCTCGGCAAAGCTACTAGGTATTCCTAATGAGAAGGAGAGCATGGGGCGTGGCGTTAGTACGTGTGCAACCTGTGATGGTTTCTTCTTCCGGGGTAAGAAAATTATTGTCGTTGGTGGTGGTGATTCTGCCATGGAGGAAGCCAACTTCTTAACTCGATTTGCTACTGAGGTTCATGTGGTACATCGCCGTGACGAATTACGGGCATCTAAGATTATGCAAGACCGTGCACAAGAGAATAACAAAGTCACATGGGGACTTGGGCTAACTCCAATTGAGGTCATGTCTAGTGATAAGGGTGTAACTGGCTTAAAGGTGAAGAATACCGAAACAGGTGTAGAACAAATTATTGAGACAGATGGGATTTTCGTTGCCATCGGTCACAATCCTAATACAGCATTCTTGAACGGACAGCTAGAGACAGATGAAATTGGCTACCTCATCGTAAAGCCGGGTACTTCTGAAACCAATATACCAGGTGTATTCGCTTGTGGTGATGTTCAGGATAACAAGTATCGTCAAGCGATTACAGCAGCAGGTAGTGGATGTATGGCTGCGCTGGACTGTGAGAAATTCCTAGAGGGCAGTATGGTTCATGACTGGAGCGTATCACTCTAATGTGACAGACAAAGGACAAGATGGTTTTTTCTGTTTAAATCCAATAAGAGGTGAACTATGTCAGAGCAAATTTATATTGGTGTTGATTTAGGTGGTACTTCAATAAAAACGGGCTTGTGTGACCAAGAGGGTCAATTGTTGAAGGTCATCGAAACTCCTACACAAACTGAATTAGGTACAGACGCAGTCTTGAACAATATTGCAGCAAGCACACAGCTAATTATCGAGGATTCTGCTTATTCGTGGGATCAGGTAGCGGGTATTGGGGCTGGTATTCCTGGGTTTATGGATTTCGAAGAAGGATTTATGCACTTCTCTCCAAACTTACCACTAACCAATGTCCCTATTAAGAGGATTCTAGAAGAAAAGCTGGGCAAGACAGTCAATATTAATAATGATGCGAATGTTGCGGCGCTTGGTGAAGCATGGAGTGGAGCGGGTAAGGGCGTAAAAATCCTTGTCTGCTACACATTAGGAACAGGTGTGGGCGGTGGTATTGTCATCCATGGTAATATTCTTCAAGGCTCTTCTGGCATGGGTGGAGAGCTTGGGCATATGGCGATTGTACCTGACCTAGAGGCCATTCAATGTGGTTGTGGTCAGATGGGTTGTTTAGAGACTGTGGCTTCAGCAACGGGTATTATTAGGATGGCTAATGATGCTGTAGAGCGTGGGGATCGTACAATGCTAGTTGATGTCCTACACATCACAGCGAAGGATGTATTCGATGCGGCTAAGGCGGGCGATGAAACAGCGGATCGTATTGTGAAGCGAGCAGCGTTCTATCTTGGGAAGTCTATGGCCTCAATCTCAGTGACGATTAATCCCAACCGATTTGTTATTGGTGGTGGCGTCTCAAATGCTGGTGATATTATCTTAAAGCCAGTACAAGAGGTATTTAAGAAATTTGCACCACTCAAAGCGCAAGAGAATGTTGACATTGTGATCGCGAAGCTAGGCAACAATGCTGGTGTTATTGGTGCAGCTGGTTTGTGCTTGCGGCAATCTTAAGCTAAGAGAGAAAGGAAGGAACCTGAGATGACAGAAGAAGCACGTATCGCGGAGCTCGTCATTATTACCGGAATGTCGGGGGCTGGAAAAACGATTGCAGTGCAGAGTCTTGAGGATCTCGGGTTTTTCTGCGTCGACAATCTGCCACCGGCACTCATTCCGAAATTTGCTGAATTAATAGATCAATCGAGTGGGAAAATTGGTAAGGTAGCGTTGGTTATTGATCTGCGGGGCCGTGAGTTTTTCACATCATTATCGGAATCCCTAAGCTTTCTGAAAAATAATCACACGATTAACTATGAAATTCTGTTCCTTGAATCTAAGGATAGTGTGCTTGTGCAGCGTTACAAGGAAAGCCGACGCCGGCATCCGCTTGCACCTGAGGGGTTACCTCTCGATGGTATTGAGCTAGAACGCAAGCTGTTAGAAGAATTGAAGGGCTTGGCTACACAAGTAATTGATACAAGTGACATCAAGCCAAACAAGCTCAAGGAATTGATTATCTCAAGATTTAACAATCGACAAGCGAATGGAATCACAATCAATGTGACCTCCTTCGGCTTCAAATATGGTGTGCCAATCGATGCCGATCTCATATTCGACGTTAGGTTTCTCCCTAATCCCCATTACATTGAACACCTACGTCCTCGTACTGGTATGGATGAAGATGTTTATGACTATGTAATGAAATGGTCGGAAACCCAAATTTTCTTAACCAAGCTTTTAGATATGTTGAACTTCCTGATCCCGCAATATAATAAAGAAGGCAAGAGTCAGGTTGTTATTGGCATAGGCTGTACGGGTGGTAAACACCGATCCGTGGCAATAGCAGAATTCCTTGGAAAACGTTTAGAGACAGGAGAGTCTGAGACCGTAAGAGTCAGCCACCGGGATTCCGATCGCGACTCAGGATGAGCTGGCGCGTAAGTTAGGGGATGAGCAGTTGAAATCAAAGAAAGCAGTAAATTACTTACCCCGTATTGTAGTGATCGGCGGAGGAACCGGTCTCTCGGTTATGCTACGTGGACTTAAGCAGATGCCGCTCGATATAACTGCAATAGTTACTGTTGCAGACGATGGCGGAAGCTCAGGGATTCTAAGGTCAGAATTGAATATTCCTCCCCCTGGCGATATTCGCAATGTGCTGGTTGCTTTGGCAGATGTAGAGCCGATGCTGGAGAAGGTACTGGAATATCGGTTTCGTATCGGTAATGGATTAGCTGGTCATAGTTTGGGCAATCTTATTCTAGCTGCTATGAAGGATATAACCGGTGACTTTGTTACTGGCGTGAAGGAATTAAGTAAGGTGCTCGCAGTAAGAGGTAGAGTGTTACCAGCATCTGGTCAAGCGATCGTGCTTAAAGCAGAGCTGGACAATGGGGAGATTATCGTAGGTGAATCTCAGATTCCGAAGGCCAAGCATCCAATTAAGCGTGTATTCCTAGAGCCGGCTGATGCTACACCTCTGGAGGAGGCCTTGGATGCACTTCGAGAGGCGGATGCGATACTGGTTGGACCGGGAAGCTTATTCACGAGTATATTGCCTAATCTGCTGGTTCCTCAGATGGCTAAGACGATCGAACAATCATCTGCACTTAAGATGTATGTATGTAATGTAATGACTCAGCCTGGTGAGACGGACCATTTCGGTGTCAGTGACCACTTGCTAGCCATTGAGAATCATGTCGGCTGTCGACTGTTCGACTATGTTATTGTCAATAATGGTGATATACCTGAAGATGTTGTAGAACGTTATGCTGAACAAGGAGCAACCAAGGTTAGATTAGACTGGGAGAAGGTAACGGAGCTAGGCTACCAAATTCTCGCCGATAAGCTAGTTCTATTCCAAACTTATTTACGCCATGATGCTAGAAGGCTAAGCGAGCATATTAACAATTTGGTGAAAGACTGGATGAGCAAAGAAGAGGTGAAGCGACATGTCATTCGCAGCCCAGACGAAAAAAGAGCTAACCCTAGTCGAAGCAGGTCCGTGCTGTGAGAAGGCTGAGCTATCCGCACTGATCAGAATGAACGGGTCGGTTCAGCTCTCACGGCAGCGTATGATGTTGGATATCTCTACAGAGAATGCAGCCATCGCTCGACGGATATATACATTGATTAAGAAACAGTATCACATACACGTGGAGCTGCTCGTTCGCAAGAAAATGCGATTGAAGAAAAATAATGTGTATATTGTTAGGATTCCAGACGGAGTTCAGGCACTTCTAGCTGAGCTTTATATTGTCTCAGAGGGATTCCAATTCACAACTAATATTAACCCGAAGATAGTGAAGAACGCTTGCTGTCGACGAGCCTATCTTCGTGGTGCCTTTCTTGCTGGAGGCTCGGTGAACAATCCTGAGGGCTCATCCTACCATCTTGAGATTGCTTCAATGTACGAGGAGCATTGTAAGGCTTTGTGTACGTTAGCTAATAAATTCAGATTAAATGCTCGTTGTATTGAACGTAAGAAGGGATTTGTGTTCTACCTCAAAGAAGGCGAGAAGATCATTGAATTTCTGAGTATTATTGGCGCGCATCAAGCTCTGTTTAAATTTGAGGATGTCCGAATTATGAGAGATATGCGGAATTCTGTTAATCGTATCGTTAACTGTGAGACGGCTAACTTGAATAAAACCATTGGAGCTGCAGTGCGGCAAATTGAGAACATTCGATTATTAGAGAGAGAGGTAGGGCTTCAAAACCTGCCTGAACGACTTCGTGAGGTGGCTGAGGTTAGGATTCAGCATCCAGATATGAACTTAACTGAGGTAGGAGAAATGCTTCGGGGTAAGGTCAGTAAATCGGGTGTTAACCATAGGTTAAGGAAAATAGATGAAATGGCAGAAAAAATCAAAGAACAGCGGTAGTGTGTTTAGAGTAATAATGGTATAATGAGATACAAAAAGTGTTATGATGGATATCAGCGTAAGCTGTTACATTGTATGGGGGGTTTTGATGAATGGCAAGACGGCCCGTTGTCGTCAAATTAAAGACTGGTTTACATGCTCGACCTGCGGCTTTATTCGTTCAAGAGGCTAATAAATTTTCTTCTGAGGTTTTTGTGGAGAAAGACGATAAGAAAGTGAATGCCAAGAGTATTATGGGTATCATGAGCTTAGCGATTAGTACGAATACCGAGGTTTACATTAGTGCAGAAGGTTCTGATGCTGATCAGGCTGTAAACGCTTTAGTTGGACTTGTAAGCAAGGAAGAATTAGAAAATCAATAATGTACTTACATACAAGGGATTGTCCCTAATTTGGGCGGTCCCTTTTTGACATTCTATGCCTCTACCCTCGTATGAAAAAGCCCTCTGCAAGTAGGGTTCCTACTGCAGAGGGCTTTTGTTAATAATCATTATTTAGCTCTTCTCGAGCACCTTGTCAACAATCCCATACTCAACCGATTCCTTCGCGCTCATGAAATAATCACGATCGGTATCCTTCTCAATCCGCTTCAAGGATTGTCCGGTACGCTCGGCTAGGATGTGGTTGAGTTTATCGCGTAGCTTGAGAATACGTCTAGCACGAATCTCGATATCACTTGCTTGACCTTCAGCTCCACCAAGCGGCTGGTGAATCATAACCTCACTGTTCGGGAGAGCATAACGCTTGCCCTTCTGGCCTGCGGCTAATAGGAATGCTCCCATGGATGCAGCCATACCGATGCAAATCGTAGATACATCGGGCTTAATAAACTGCATGGTATCATATATTGCCATACCTGAAGTGATCGAACCACCTGGGCTATTGATGTAAAGGTGGATGTCTTTCTCTGGATCATCTGCGGCAAGGAATAACAATTGAGCGATTATCGTGTTCGCAACAATGTCATTGATGGGTGTGCCTAAGAAGATAATACGATCCTTCAATAGACGAGAATAAATATCATACGATCTCTCACCGCGATTTGTTTGTTCTATGACCATTGGTATTAAGCTCATCGATTTATACCTCCTATAGGTTTGTGGATGGGGTTACTGAAATAATTACTTATTATCTTAATTCATCTTAAGTCAAAGGTCAAGAAAGGTCAAACATTAGTCAAAAAAAATGGCGCGCTCGCGAGGAATCGAACCTCGATCTCAGGCTTCGGAGACCTACGTTATATCCGTTTAACTACGAGCGCCTGCTGGAATACGGTCTGTTGTTCATCATTAGATAGCAAATGCAATTATATGTTATGGGAAGTTAAAAATCAAGTGAACGACTAGCGAATATGAAATACTTATGGGGGAAGACGACTTGCTTTTTATTGGGATTTTAGATACAATGAATGAGCAAGTTTTATTTTTTTGACCTTAGTGGGACGTATTTAGTATTGTTGGGACAATTATAGTCCCTATGACGGTTCGGAGATGGAGTGGAACAGATGAGGGAAGTATTAAACATTCAGAAGCAGCTCATTCCCGATCTAATCGACCTATTGAAAAAACGCTATACCGTCCTCAATCACATCCTTCTTATGGGCACTGCAGGTCGAAGAACATTAGCTGCCTCGCTCGATATGAGCGAACGTGTGCTGCGTGCTGAGACCGATTTTCTGAAGGAGCAAGGTCTCCTAAGAACCGACAGTAGTGGAATGACGATCAGCTTAGCGGGTGAAGAGCTTCTGTTATCGATGGAGCCCATGGTGAAGGAGCTATTCGGTCTAAGTGCTTTGGAGACACAGCTGTGTCAACGATTTGGCCTAATGAGTGTAATCGTAGTCCCTGGTGATTCTGACATCTCACCATTCGCTAAGAAGGAATTAGGTCGTGCTGGGGCCAATGCATTGCGTAAGGCTGTAGCGAGGAATGATATCGTTGCTGTAACAGGCGGATCTACGATGGCACAGGTCGCTAACGAGCTGAATGCAACCACTCAGTTGAAAGGAATATGTTTCGTTCCTGCTCGAGGTGGGTTAGGAGAAAGTGTGGAGTTTCAAGCGAACACAATTGCGTCGGCGATGGCGAAGAAGATTGGCGGTCAGTACCGTTTGTTACATGTTCCCGATTTTCTAAGCGAGGATGCATACCAGTCTCTCATTAACGAGCCTAATGTGAAGGAGATTGTAACGGTCATTCGTCAAGCACGGATTGTCATTCATGGAATCGGGGATGCTGTACGTATGGCGGAGCGGCGAAAGCTCGGTCAGGCTACGATTGATGATTTGAAGAAGGAGGGTGCTTTAGCAGAAGCATTCGGATATTACTTCAATCGTGATGGTCACGTCGTACATAAGATGCACACCGTTGGATTACGGCTTGAAGATATTCAACAGACAGAAACTGTCATTGCAGTCGCTGGAGGACGGAGCAAGGGTGAAGCCATTAGGGCGATTATGAAGTTTGGTCACGAGGATATACTAGTGACAGATGAAGCCGCAGCTAAGGTCATTCTTGGGGAATAATGTGATTGTCATCTTGAAGATACCATCACTGGCACCAATATGGTGTGGAATCTTTTTAGATATATGAACTAAAAATTATTTAGGAGGAATTACACATGGTTAAAGTAGGAATTAATGGATTTGGACGGATTGGACGTAACGTATTTCGCGCGGCACTTAACAACCCAGAGGTAGAGATCGTTGCAATTAACGATTTGACAGATGTTAAGATGCTTGCTCACTTGCTTCGATATGATACAACTCATGGTAGATTGAATGCGAAGGTTGAAGTTGGCGAAGGCGAGCTTATTGTCAATGGCGTATCCGTTAAGGTATTCGCAGAACGCGATCCTGCTAACCTTCCTTGGGGACAATATGGCGTTGAAATCGTTGTTGAATCCACGGGTATTTTCACTGATAAAGCTAAAGCTGAATTACACCTTAAGGGTGGCGCTAAGAAGGTTATTATCTCAGCACCTGCTTCCAACGAAGATATTACCATTGTACTTGGTGTGAATGAAGACAAATACGATGCAGCTAGCCATACTATTATCTCTAACGCTTCATGTACAACGAACTGCCTTGCACCTTTTGCAAAGGTATTGAATGATGAGTTTGGAATCGTTAAGGGAATGATGAGCACCATTCACTCTTACACGAATGATCAGTCCGTACTAGATTTACCACATAAAGATGCTCGCCGCGCACGTGCTGCAGCTGAGAACATTATCCCTTCATCCACTGGTGCTGCTAAGGCTGTTTCACTTGTGCTTCCTGAGCTTAAAGGCAAGCTGAATGGTATGGCTTTCCGCGTACCAACACCTAACGTATCTGTAACTGACCTTGTTGTTGAGTTAGCTAAGAATGTAACAGTTGATGAAGTGAATGCCGCTTTCGAGAAGGCTGCTAATGGCAAGATGAAAGGCATTCTAAACTATTCCGTAGAGCCGCTTGTATCGAGTGACTATAACGGAGATCCAGCATCATCCACAATTGACTCCCTATCCACTATGGTTGTGGGCGACAATATGGTGAAGGTTGTTTCCTGGTACGATAATGAGTGGGGCTACTCCAGCCGTGTTGTTGACTTAATCGATTTTGTTGCTAAAAAAGGTCTTTAAGAAACTGCATATCAGAACTTAACCTAGAGGAGAAGCAATTCTCCTCTTCCCAATGTAATGAATGACTAAAACGATTCCCAAGTAAGTATCATTTAACATTCAGGAGGCTCTCTTATGAATAAGCAAAGTGTGCGAGATATTGATGTTGCTGGCAAAAAGGTATTCGTTCGTGTAGATTTTAACGTTCCCATGGAGAACGGTGAGATTTCAGACGATACAAGAATCCGTGAAACCATTCCTACGATTCAATATTTGATCGACAAGGGTGCAAAGGTCATTCTAGCTAGCCATCTTGGACGTCCGAATGGCCAGGTTGTTGAAGAGCTACGGTTAACTCCAGCAGCTGGAAGATTAGCGGAAATCCTAGGTAAGCCTGTATTCAAAGCGGATGAGTCTATCGGTGATGAAGTGAAAGCACAGGTAGCGCAATTGAAGAATGGTGATGTTCTATTGCTTGAGAATGTTCGCTTCTACCCAGGAGAAGAGAAGAATGATGCGGAATTAGCTAAGTCATTCTCAGAACTAGCAGATATCTTCGTTAACGATGCCTTCGGAGCAGCACATCGCGCACATGCTTCTACAGAAGGGATTGCTCATTACTTGCCTGCTGTATCTGGATTGTTAATGGAGAAGGAGCTTTCTGTTCTTGGTAAAGCACTTACGAATCCAGAGCGTCCATTCACAGCGATTGTTGGTGGAGCGAAGGTTAAGGATAAAATTGCGGTGATTGAGAACCTGATTGAGCTTGCAGATAACATCATTATTGGTGGCGGGCTTTCTTATACATTCTTAAAAGCACAAGGATATGAGATCGGCAAGTCACTTGTAGATAACAGTAAGATTGAACTGGCGAAGTCTTTCCTTGATAAAGCGAAGGCCAAGGGTGTTCAATTCTTATTACCAGTTGATGTTATTGTAGCTGATGATTTCAGCGAATCGGCTAATAAGCAAACCGTTAACATAGACAGTATTCCCTCCGATTGGGAAGGTCTCGATATTGGACCGAAAACCTGTGAGCTCTTCGCTAAGGTTGTTAAGGAATCTAAGCTAGTAGTTTGGAACGGTCCTATGGGTGTGTTCGAGCTTGATGCATATGCTGAAGGAACGAAGGCTGTTGCTGTTGCATGTGCGGAGACTGAAGGCTACACGATTATTGGCGGAGGGGATTCCGCAGCGGCTGTAGAGAAATTCCATCTAGCTGATCGTATGGATCATATGTCTACGGGTGGCGGAGCTTCCTTGGAGTTCATGGAAGGTAAAGCATTACCGGGTGTAGTGGCACTGAACGACAAGTAAGGGTAATTTTCACGGCTGCTCGTGCAGTTATCAAAAATCAGGAGTGAATAATTCTATGAGAACACCAATCATTGCAGGTAACTGGAAAATGTTCAAAACCGTAAGTGAATCACTTCAGTTCGTACAGGAGGTCAAGGCTGCTGCTGAGGTTGCGGGTGTAGTTGGAGTCATATGTGCTCCATATACCGTGCTACCAGCACTAGTAGAGGCTGTGAAGGGTACATCACTAAAGGTAGGGGCGCAGAATCTCCATTGGGAGGATAACGGTGCTTACACAGGAGAAATCAGTGGAGTGATGCTGAAGGATCTTGGTGTGGATTACGTCATTATTGGGCATTCCGAGCGTAGAGCTTATTTTGCAGAGACAGATGAGACTGTAAACAAGAAAGTGCACGCTGCTTTCAAGCATGCGCTTGTGCCTATTGTCTGTGTTGGAGAGAAGCTAGAAGAACGTGAAGCGGATTTGACGAAGAAGGTTTGCTCCGTACAGACGAAAGCGTTATTCCAAGGTTTGTCTGCTGAACAGGCGGCACAGGTTGTGATCGCTTATGAACCGATCTGGGCTATTGGTACAGGTAAATCATCAAGCGCCGAAGATGCGAATGAAGTGACAAGCTACATACGCAGTGTAGTTGCAGAGCTTTATGATGCTTCGACTGCTGACAAGGTGATTATTCAATATGGTGGCAGTGTAAAGCCAGGTAATATTCGTGAATATATGCAGCAATCGGACATTGATGGAGCATTGGTCGGTGGAGCTAGCTTAGAAGCTGCTTCTTATATCCAACTGGTGGAAGGGGCACAGTAATATGGAGACGCTTAGACCGAAACCGGTAGCATTGATCATACTGGACGGATTCGGACTGCGAGCTGACTCGCAGGGCAATGCGGTTTCACAGGCGGCTAAGCCTAACTTTGACCGATATTGGGCAACGTATCCGCATACAACTGTCGTCGCTTGCGGCGAAGCGGTTGGTCTACCGCAAGGGCAGATGGGCAACTCTGAGGTTGGTCATCTGAATATTGGAGCGGGTCGTATCGTGTATCAAGAATTAACGAGAATTTCCAAGTCGATTCGAGATGGCGATTTCTTCGAGAACGAGACGCTACGAGCTGCTGTCCAGTATGCTAAGGCAAACGGTAAGAAATTGCATCTCTATGGATTACTGTCGGATGGTGGTGTACACAGCCATATCTCACACTTGTATGCCCTATTGGAGCTAGCTAAGAAGGAAGGACTTGCGGATGTATATATCCACGCCTTCCTTGATGGTCGTGACGTGTCCCCTGATAGCGCCAAAGGTTATATGGAGGCATTAGTTGCTAAGATGGATGAGCTAGGCGTAGGAAAGCTTGCTACAGTTCAAGGTCGCTACTATGCGATGGACCGCGACAAGCGTTGGGAACGTGTAGAAAAGTCTTATCGGGCAATGGTCTATGGTGAAGGTCCTAAGTATTCAGACCCTGTACATGCGATCAGTAATTCATATGCTTCCTCTTTGTATGATGAATTCGTGCTGCCAACGGTTATCGTTGACGAGAATGGTGAGCCTAATGCACTAGTTGAATCTGAGGATGCGGTTATCTTCTTTAATTTCCGCCCGGATCGTGCCATTCAGCTGTCTCAGGTCTACATGAATGAGGAGTTTGAAGCATTTGATCGAGGACCTGATCGTCCGCGTAATCTGCATTATGTCTGTTTAACATTATTCAATGAATCCGTGGGCGGGTATGTAGCCTACAGAACTAATAACTTGGATAATACGTTAGGTGATGTGGTATCCAAGAATGGATTATCACAGCTCCGAACAGCAGAGACGGAGAAGTATCCACACGTTACCTTCTTCTTTAGCGGAGGTCGTGACGTCGCTTTACCTGGTGAAACCAGAATACTCATAAATTCACCTAAGGTAGCAACTTACGATTTACAGCCAGAAATGAGTGCTTATGAACTAGCTGCTTCAACGGTAAGTGAGATTAAGGCGGAGAAGCATGATTTGATCATCCTCAATTTTGCTAACCCTGATATGGTAGGTCATAGCGGTTTACTGGAGCCAACGATTAAAGCTGTTGAGGCTACGGATGAATGCCTTGGTCTTGTTGTAGAGGCAGTGCTTGAGCAGGGTGGCGTGGCAATTATCATGGCAGACCATGGTAATGCGGAGTTGGTCCGTGATGAAGTAGATCGTCCACACACTGCACATACGATTAATCCTGTACCATTTATTGTCACTACTAAAGATGGTACACTTAGAACCGATGGTATTCTAGCTGACGTTGCTCCGACGATCTTACATTTGTTAGGTTTGACACAGCCGAATGAGATGACCGGACGTTCAATACTGTAATACCAAACACCACAATATCACCATATAAAAAGGAGCGTTCATCACAATGACAATTATTACTAATGTTTATGCGAGAGAGGTTTTGGATTCACGTGGTAACCCAACTGTAGAGGTAGAGGTTTATCTAGAATCCGGTTATATCGGACGTGCAATTGTTCCTTCAGGCGCATCTACGGGTGCATTCGAGGCCGTTGAATTACGTGACGGTGACAAAGGTCGCTATTTAGGTAAGGGTGTTGAGAAGGCTGTTGAGAATGTGAATGAAATTATTGCCCCTGAGGTTATTGGCTTCGATGCATTAGACCAAGTAAGCGTAGATAACATGATGATCGAGCTTGATGGCACTCCGAATAAAGCCAAGCTAGGTGCGAATGCAATACTTGCTGTATCTATGGCTACTGCTCGTGCTGCTGCGGAAGCCTTGCAGGTTCCATTGTACACATACCTAGGTGGATTTAATGCCAAACAGCTACCTGTACCGATGATGAATATTATCAATGGTGGCGAGCATGCTGATAATAATATCGACGTTCAAGAATTCATGGTAATCCCTGTGGGCGCTGTAACATTCAAGGAAGCATTGCGTACGGGCGCGGAAATTTTCCATAACCTAAAGGCTGTACTTCAGGAAAAAGGCTTAAACACAGCGGTAGGCGACGAAGGTGGTTTTGCTCCAAACCTTGCTTCGAATGAAGAAGCAATCAATATCATCATCTCCGCTATCGAACGTGCTGGCTACAAGCCAGGTGTAGATGTATTCATAGGTATGGATGTTGCTTCCACAGAATTCTTCAGAGATGGCAAGTACCACCTCGAAGGCGAAGGTAAGTCCTACACATCAGCAGAATTCGTAGATCTATTAGCTTCATGGGTAGACAAATATCCGATCATCAGCATCGAAGACGGTTGTTCTGAAGATGATTGGGAAGGCTGGAAGCTATTAACGGAAAAGCTTGGTAAACAAGTTCAGCTTGTTGGAGATGATCTCTTCGTAACGAACACAGAGCGTTTATCCCGCGGTATTGAAGAAGGAATCGGTAACTCCATTCTAGTTAAGGTGAACCAAATTGGAACATTAACTGAAACCTTCGATGCGATCGAGATGGCTAAGCGTGCTGGTTATACAGCAATCATCTCACACCGTTCAGGTGAGAGTGAAGATACGACTATTGCTGATATTGCAGTAGCAACGAATGCTGGTCAGATTAAGACGGGTGCACCTTCTCGTACGGACCGTGTTGCTAAGTACAATCAGTTGTTGCGCATCGAGGATCAATTGGCTGATGTTGCTCAATATGCGGGTGCTAAGGCATTCTACAATCTGAAGAACTTCAAAAAATAATTGTATGTCAATTCACAGGTAATTTGATATAATCAAGGGCACTGAGCAACAAGTGAACAATAAGGAGACGATATATTTTGACAAAAATTCCTGTAGGTATTCAATTATATACACTACGCGATGAGACAAGCTTGGATTTCGTAGGAACCTTGAAGAAGGTAGCCGAAATCGGATTCCAAGTCGTTGAATTTGCTGGATATGGAGATCTTCCTGCGAAGGAATTGAAGAAGGTGCTAGATGACCTAGGACTAAGAGCTAGTTCAAGTCATGTTGGCTTATCTTACTTGGATCCTGAGAAATTAAAATCACAGGTAGCTTACCAAATTGAATATAATAAGGAATTGGGTAGCGAATATATCGTTACTCCTTATGCCCCATTGGACAAGATGACCACTATGAGTGAGCTGCAGCCTTATTTGGACGCTTTCCGCAATGTGGGTGAAGAGTGTCAACGTGCTGGAATGGGTTACGTTTATCATAATCATCAATTTGAATTTAATAAGATTGATGATAAATTCATCCTTGATCATATCATTGATGAGGTTGGACCGGATTTAATCCAGGCTGAGCTTGATTTGTATTGGGTGAAGAAGGCTGGTTTGGATCCTAAGAGCTATCTGAAGCAATATAAGGGACGTTGTCCAATTGTTCACATAAAGGATATGACAGCGGATGAACGTGGTTTTTTTGCCGAGGTGGGTCGGGGAATCATTAATTATCCTGCCATATTCGAGATTGCTGAATCCATTGGTATTAAGTATTACTTGGTGGAACAGGATCAATGTGAACGACCGCCATTAGAGAGTATTAAGATTAGCATGGATTACTTGAAGCTACTTGGAATTGTCTAAGCACTTATGTAGTCGTCCCGTCGTGCTGTTGTCAAGAATCCGCCTGTATGTTACAATACAAATGCTGTCTTAAATGAGAAATAAATATTTGTCTTAAGCTTTTATGGAGGTGTCATTGGTGAGACTTACTTTTCACGTATTGTTAATTATTGCTTCTCTTGGGCTCATAACTGCTGTTCTATTACAAAAGGGTAAAAGTGCTGGGTTATCTGGTGCAATTACGGGTGGTGCGGAGCATTTATTCGGTAGAACAAAAGCTCGTGGACTTGACTTGTTCCTGTCTCGACTAACGATGGGTTTGGCTGCTTCATTCATCATCCTTTCTCTAATCGTTTCTTACATCGTAACTGAATAATTGAAACAATTAACAAGAGATTAAACAGCAGGGGTTATTGTTCCTGCTGTTTTTTGTATATACTAAGAGTGTGATCTATTCACACAGAATTCTACATTGAAGATTAAAGAGGTGCATGACATGCGCACAGAATTAGAAATACTTGATTTCATGCGGGGTACCGCATATAAGCCTATGAGCTATCAAGAGCTAGGCGAGCAGCTACAAATTACGGATAAGCAAGAGCTTAAGCTACTGCTCAGGGAGCTGATGGAGCTAGAGCAAGAGGGCTTGATTTACCGTAACCGGAATGATCGGTATGGTGTACCAGAGCGGATGAATTTAATACGAGGTCGTCTGCAAGCTCATGCGAAGGGCTTTGGGTTTCTTATTCCTGAGAACAAAGAGCAGGTGGATGTGTACATCCATGCGAATGACCTGCATGGTGCGATGAATAATGATATCCTATTCGTCCGAGTTACAGGTAAGAGTAATTCAGGTAAGCAAGAGGGTGAGGTAGTTCGTGTAATTACCCGAGCGAACACTCAAATTGTTGGTACAGTGGAGAGCACAGAGAACTTTACCTTCGTACATGCCGATGATAAGAGAATCAACAAGGATATCTTCGTTCCAGCTAAATCGATGATGGGCGCTGTGAATGGACAGAAGGTTGTTGTTCGGATCGTTCATTACCCAGAGGATGTACGTGCTGCTGCCGAAGGTGAGATCATTGAGATTCTAGGCCATAAGGATGATCCAGGGGTTGATATTCTCTCGATTATTCGTAAGCATCAGCTGCCAGAGAGCTTTCCGGATGAAGTGACAGCAGAAGCGGAAGCGGCACCTGACTCGATTAGTGAAGACGAGATCGTCGGTCGCAGAGATTTGCGGAATACGCGTACAGTAACTATCGATGGTGAGGATGCCAAGGATTTAGATGATGCCGTTCAGGTTGAACAGCTGGAGAATGGGAATATCATTCTACGTGTATCCATTGCAGATGTTGGTTATTATGTTCGTGAGAAATCAAGATTAGATGAGGAAGCTTATAATCGTGGATGTAGTGTTTATTTGGTGGACCGTGTAATTCCAATGCTGCCTCACCGATTGTCGAATGGGATATGCAGCTTAAATCCACAGGTGGATCGTTTGACATTAACTTGCGAGATGGAAATTGATAGCAATGCTAAGGTAGTAAATCATGACATCTATAGCAGTGTTATTCGTACCGTTGAGCGTATGACCTATACGAACGTGCGTAAGATATTAGTCGATCAAGATCCAGAATTAATGGAGCGCTACAGCGATTTAGTTGCAGACTTTCAATTGATGGATGAGCTACGCAAGCGATTAAGACAAGGTCGTATGAGTCGTGGTGCTATTGACTTTGATTTCCCAGAAGCGAAAATTCTTGTCGATGAGAACGGCAAGCCCTACGATATTGTGAAACGTGACCGCTCGGTTGCAGAGATGCTCATTGAAGAATTTATGCTCGTAGCGAATGAAACCGTTGCCGAGCACTTTAATAAGATGAAGGTGCCGTTCTTATATCGAATCCATGAGGATCCTGATAGTGAGAAGCTGATGCGCTTTGTCGAATTTGCTTCGAATTTCGGCTATACGATTAAAGGCATTAAGGGTGTAAAGGTGCATCCGCAAACCTTACAGAAGCTATTAGATGAAATTAAGGGTACCAAAGAAGAAACAGTCATCAGCACAGTCATGCTAAGATCGATGAAGCAAGCGAAGTATGATGCTGAGAGCACAGGACACTTCGGTTTAGCAGCTGAATTCTATTCACACTTCACTTCGCCAATACGTCGATATCCAGATCTAGTCATCCATCGTGTGATTCGTGAGATATTGTTGACTGGCAAGTTATCGGACAAGCGTCATGAATACTTAGCTGAGCGAATGGTTGATATTGCTAAGCAGTCATCTGAGCGTGAGCGAACAGCTGTTGAGGCCGAGCGAGATACCGACGACCTCAAGAAGGCAGAATTCATGCTGGATAAGATTGGTGAGGAATTCGAGGGTATCATCAGCAGTGTTACAAGCTTCGGAATGTTCATTGAATTAACGAACACCGTTGAAGGTCTGATCCGATTAAGTGATCTGACTGACGATTATTACAATCATCATGAGCTGCAGCATGCCTTAATTGGTGAGCGGACTTCAAAGGTATTCCGTCTTGGGGATGAGGTAAAGATTCGAGTTGCCCGTGTGAATATGGATGATCATACGATTGATTTCGAGTTGGTCGATATGAAGCCAAGGGATAAATCACAGAGCTTCGTTGGTGGCTTCAATGGTAGGAGTCGTGGTGAGAAGTACATGAAGGCTGCAGATTCTGGTAAGGGGAAGCCTTCCTCTGGACGTAGTGCAAGCGGTAAGGGTGGTAAGGCTGGAAGTCCGTTCGCAGGTAAATCAGGCAAGGCTGGAGTTGCAGGAAGTGGCAAGAAGAAGCACAGAGGCGCCACAGGTAGCGTGTCTTCGGGTGCGGCTGGCAAGGGCGGTGCTAACGGTGGGCTGAAGAATGTGAAAACTTCTAAAGTGAATGCGAATGGTGATGCAAATACTCGTGCAGGCGATCCTGTCGGTGAAGGTGCAATGGTCAAGAAGAAAAAGAAACGCTTCTTCAAGAAAAAACCATAAAACCATAATGGCATGAATCAAAGGTAATAAGGGGTATAAGTTGATTATATTCGTGTGTTACCTTGATTTCAGATAATGAAGTTGTTACAATGAGTGCTCAGGAACAGCAGTAGTCAGTAAGTGATTTGGGGAGAGGAATACCATGGCGAAGCGTAAGAATGATAGCGGGGCACTTGCACAAAATCGGAAAGCTTCCCATGATTACTTCATTGAGGAAACTTACGAGGCGGGCCTTGTGCTTACAGGTACAGAGATTAAATCGGTGAGACTGAGTAAGGTGAACATTGGCGATGCCTTTGCCACCATTCGGAATGGTGAAGCATTCATCCATAACATGCATATTAGTCCATTCGAGAATGGGAATCGTAGTAATCCTAGCGATCCTACTCAGACGCGCAAGCTGCTAATGAAGAAAGCGCAAATTCATACCTTGTTAGGTACGATCAAGCGAGAGGGATATACATTAGTACCATTAAAGGTTTACATCCGTAACGGCTTTGCTAAGCTCTTGCTCGGTGTCGGTAAGGGTAAGAAACAATTCGACAAGCGTGCTACAGATGCGAAGCGGGATGCTGAACGTGATATCCGTCGCGTATTGCGAGAGAAACAGAAGGTTGCTCATTAGGTATTCTACTGCAGAAAATTGGTTGAAGGTTTTCCATCATTATTCAGGGCGAAGTTACTTGGATTATGATATACTTATACATGTAAGAACAGTTCTCGCTCATACCTGAGCTAGTCCATGGCTTCATTCTTGGCTTGTGTTGATTGTTGATTCACAGCCAATCATGGGGGCGTTATGGATTCGACGGGGGTAGTACGAGCATGAGTTGCGGGTAGTGGGGAGCGTCCGCTTTATCAACGCTAAAGCCTATTAAATGGCAAATCACAAAACAACTACGCTTTAGCAGCCTAAGAAACTGTTGGCGTGCTCTTACCTAGCATCGCCCATGTGACTGGGATAAGGGCTCAACTATAGTGGGATACGCTTTTCGGTCTCCGCCTGGGGTCGAACGGAAGAAGACAATCAGGCTGACCTAACGAGTAGTCGGTTACAGGACGACTCTCGGGTGACATCAAAGCTGTAACTACACCCGTAGATGCTTATGTGGCGTTATTCTCGGACAGGGGTTCAAATCCCCTCGCCTCCACCAATACTATCAGAATGGACACCTCAAGCGGTGTCTTTTTTGTTTGTTTGTGCATGTTTCTTCTTCTCTGTTAGATTGTATAATAAAGATATGATATCAATGGATAACCATGAACATTGGGAAGATATCGCTCAATATGATTTAGAAACAGCAAAAGCGATGTTAAGCTCAGGTCGTTTCCTATGTGTAGTTTTTATGTGTCAGCAGTCCATTGAAAAAATAATAAAGGGATTATTTGTTCTTCACAAGGGAGAAGAAGCACCTCGGACACATAACATTAACTTGATTTTTAGAAGTCTGTTTGAAGATAGTACGTTAATTGATGCAATTGCCAGACAATCTGAATACGCATCTTTCTTTATTCAACTTCATGCTTATTATATATCGGAAAGATATCCTTCTTATCGCGAAAAATTATCTAGCACAATTAATCAAGAGTTGGCGGAAGAAGTTTTAGAAAAAACAGAGGAGGTATTCGCATGGCTCCAATCCCTAGCAAAATTCAAATGATCATAAGTGATTTTATCGGAAAACTCAGCAAAGAAATACCAGTAAGGAAAGCTGTGGTATTTGGTTCTTATGCAAAAGGATCCTTCGATGAACAGAGTGACATAGATGTTGCCGTATTTTCGGAGCACTTTGAGTCAATGACGAGAACAGATGGAATATCTTTTTTGCTATCAAAGGCGATGGAATATAATGTAGACTTGGAACCAATTGCATTTACAAGTAAAGAGTATGACGAACGATTAGGGATTGTAGATGAAATAATAAGAACAGGTCTAGATATACCAACGGGAACTTGGAACGGGTGAGAATGCTGTAATGAACAAGAAGAAATCAAATGTACCGCGTGTAAAAAGAATGAAGCAGACTTCACGTTTGGAATCAGCGAAGCATTGGCTACCCACGTATACGGGGAAAAGTATTATTAATGGGTATAGAAAGCATTATGGAGTTAATGTAGTGAGCGCAATACACGAACTGCGTTTGCTAGGAATTATTCTATCTGAACGTGAGATTGATCAAGCCATCACAGGTGAAAAACAGCGCAAATTAGCTAAGCAAGCGCGAAAGAATAAGCTTCTTGAGAAGGCGCAGCAAGAAGATGGTAGTTATTCGGAATCAGACGAAACATATGCTTAAATAGCTGGTTATACAAACTGGGGATTCCCCTATGGGATTACCTGGGAAGAGATGGAGAGGGCTGCGGATGAGAAAAGCATGTTCGAAACTATTCCACCCGAGTATTTGACAATAAACTCTGAAGGCCTTAGAGAGTAGGTAGTGGGGAAGCGTCCGCTTTATCAACGCTAAATCCCATTAAATGGAAAGACATAAAACAACTACGCTTTAGCAAGCCTAACCAAACTGTTGGCTCACCTCCAGCATAGGCTGGTCTGAAAGGAATGCCTTGCTAGATCTCTGCATTCCTTTCAGGGCAGGCTCTTACCTAGCATCACCCATGCCACTGGGATAAGGGCATACGCTGTTTGGTCTCCATCTGGGGTCGAACGGAAGAAGACAATCAGGCTGACCCAACGATCAGTCGGTTACAGGACGACTCTCGGGTGACATCAAATCTGTAACTACACCCATGTTGAAGACCTGCTTATGTGGCGTTTATTCCTTGGGATCATTATCTGTTTGAAACTGACAGGGTTTTGAGCAGTGGAGCCTCGCCTCCACCAATATTATCAGAACAGACACCTCAAGCGGTGTCTATTTTTTTCTGTATAGCGCGCCTAGCCAAGCTAGGCACAACTAGCCGGTGCGAGTCCGGTCGAGGTAAGAGCCAAGTCGCCTCGTAGCTATCAGGCAGCTGGTGGAGAGATCCTAAGGTTGAAGCCCTGTGACAAAGTAGCCCCGAATGGGGAGCGAGCAAAGCAACAGGCCGTAACATGAAGTGAATCCTGCCGCATCGTCAAAAAAGACCTGAAAAGGACAAGAGAGAGTCGAGCCTTGTGTGTTTGGGCGAAGACCATGGAACGCGTGAAGCCCTTGGAAGTGCAACGCGGAAGAACTCTTCGGTGTAAGGGGATCGGCATGTTGTGAAAGTTGTGCTTGGAACTAGGGAGACCCTAACCCGCACGAGCATAAATGCTCGTAAGAAGCGGACCTATAAGCCCGAAAGGTGAAGTGGCGAGCTGCGGGAAGGGAGTCGGAGGGGGCAGTAGTACCAATGAAGTGAGGACAACAAAACCTCATGGAGGGAAGAGCCCCTGCTTTGTTCAAGCAAGTTAAGGAGGTTGATCATGATGTTGCTTCCGCAACAAACATGACAACTAGGTAAGAGCAGTGAATGCAGTCAAACCTGCTAACTACGCCAAAGTAAAAGCTCAAGAACTTCAAGACAAGCTATATCTTACCGCCAAGGAAAATCCGAAGCGAAGGTTTCATGCACTTTACGACAAGATTTATCGGGAAGATATCCTTCGAGAAGCATGGAGACGAGTGAAAGGTAACAAGGGCAGCGGAGGCGTCGATGGGATAACCATCGACCATATCGTAGACGAGTATGGGGAAGAACTATTCGTCGAGGAAATCCGTGACAAACTGATCACAGGTACGTATCACCCTCTGCCAGCAAGACGCAGAGAAATACCAAAAGGGGACGGAAAATTTCGCCCGTTAGGTATACCCGCAATCATTGACCGCGTCGTGCAAATGGCAACGAAGATGGTGATCGAACCGATCTTTGAAACGGACTTCAAGGACAGTTCCTATGGATTCCGCCCAAAGCGGGATGCCAAAGGAGCAATACGACATATTCGACGAGCGGCGAGGAAAGGTGTCTACTGGGTGGTGGACGTAGATATTACGGGATACTTTGACAATATCCAGCATGAGAAATTGATGAAGCTTGTGGAGCAGAGAATTAGCGACAGAAGAGTGCTCAAACTCATACGGAAATGGTTGAAGGCGGGGTACGTAAAAGATGATCAGTTTTACGAAACTGACCTCGGAAGTCCACAGGGTGGAGTCATCAGCCCACTTCTTGGGAATATTTACCTAAACCATCTCGATACGATATGGGAGAACAAATTCACTGAACTTGGTACATACGTCCGCTATGCGGACGACCTGGTCATCCTCTGTAAAACGAAGGAGCAAGCGTTGAAATCAATAGATGTATTGAAAGCTGTATTCGGTAAACTCGAACTGCAGATGAATACAACGAAATCCAAATTGATCAACCTATGGGACGACAAGGTGGGATTCGATTTCTTAGGCATGCATCACCGGAAAATCCCAAAACAGTTCAAGGGAATAGATCGTTATATACTGCGAAGCTACCCCTCGAAGAAAGCCATGAAGAAGATGAAAGAGAAGGTAAGGGAAGCCACAGAGCCAAGAAACCGACTATTTTGGACAATGAACAGGATGGTCGAGGAACTCAATCCAAAAATTCAAGGATGGCGAAACTTCTATGCCATGGATTCCTTTGCCGATCAATTTCTGAATAAAATCGACTGGTACATTCGAAAGAGACTGATGCTGTTTTGGAACAAGAAACGTAATCGTCGTAAGAAGCATGGTAATTACAGACTGGCGGGCATTGTGGCTGGCTATTCTGGATTAAAGAAACTTGTAGGCTAGGAATAGACCGTAACGCGGAAGAAAGAAGAACACCGGAAAGCCGGATGAGGGAAAACCTCAAGTCCGGTTTGATGCAGGGGGAGCTGGATAAGTAAAAGGAGGACTTACGTCCTCCGATGAAAAACTCAGCTTTCTACTCTACCGTTGTGGTTAGTGAAGCCTTAGTATTGTTGGATTTGTGCGTATCCAGAGCATTAATCAATTCATCGTTTATCCTCAACATCTTCTATATGCAGTGTGACCGTCTGTGATGACTTGTACTCCTGTAGATGCAACTAGTACCGAAACGTGAATATATTACTACTGATTATCCGAATATTCTACAAGTAAGTGAATTCGCTAAGTGATATGATATTCATATCGTTAGGATGGAGGTAATTGGCTATGAATCGAGGATGGATCACAATTCTAATGATTTCACTGCTGCTTTTAGGATTATTGGGATGCGGCGGGGATGTGGTAATAATGGAGCATTCGATTCAGGAGAAGGATGGTCCGGTTCCAATAAAGCTGGTCGTCTGGAGCAGCAGAGCTTACGATACCTATCGGGCTATACAAGATGACTTTCGATATAAGCATCCTCATATCGAACTGACCATTGAAATGCAAGAAAACTACGGTGATTACATAGCAGCCAAAACGGCTTCGAACGATCTTCCAGACCTCTTCTTTTTAACCCCTTATCACGAGGTACAGGTCTATGCAAAGAATGGTATGCTGATGGATCTTTCGGAACGGGCTTTTACTGATAACGTATTTGACCTGACTCGAAAAAGTGTATCTTACAATGGAAAAGTATATGGCTATCCGATGTCGATAGGTTTTCTTGGTGTGATTTATAATAAAAAACTTTTCCGTGACGCGGGGATTACAGGCTCTCCACAAACACTTAATGAATTTAAGGAGGCAGTATTGAAAATTAAAGCATTGGGTATTACCCCATTCGCCTCCAGCTTTAAAGACCATTGGACACTTAAGCACCTGTTTAGTACCCTGCAAGGGTCAGTTGTTAAGGAGCCTTCCACTTGGATTTCTTCGATGGATAGGGGTAGCGGAACATTCCGAAGCCGTGATGTGGGCGAAATTTTTGATGTACTGGATATGATTCGCGGCAATACGAATGTAAATCCATTGGAAAGCGATTATGATGATTCGATTCAGCTTATGGCTATGGAGAAAGCGGCCATGATTCATAATGGAAACTGGGCGGTGGCCGATTTGTTTAAAATCAATCCCAACCTTGAAGTTGGCCTGTTCCCTCTGCCAGTGTCTGATAACCCCAATGATGCAATTCTAGCAGTTGATACAGAGATTGTGATCGTCTTGAATCATAATACGAAGTACCCCAAAGAAGCTCTGCAAGTCTTAGATTATATCAGTGACAATTCAGATAGGACAGGATGGATGCATCACTATACCAAAGACGTTTCTACGCAACCTGCAATGCCCTTCGACCAGAAGCCTCTTCTGGGAGGCACATATAGTACGTTCGAAGAAGCGTACCAATCCAACCGCATCATTCCTTGGATGTACCAGCAATACCCGCTCGGTCTTGGTGAGGCGGCCGGGGAGATTCTCCAATCTTACTACGCAGGCGAGATTGAGCAGAACACGGTGTTCGATATGCTGGATCAGATGTGGCGAGACAAAGTTGACTGACGTCTTCTTACCATGGAATTTTCGAATACATATTAGGGGGCGTTGTATTGGGATGGATTAATGCTCTAAGTATAAGAACTAAGTTGGTTTTACTCGTTATTCTTATATCCATAGCCTCTCCGATTTTAAGTATCTCGTTATCGAATGCTGCTTCCATTAAAGCACTGAAGCAACAGTATGTGCAGGATACCAGAGGTGCGTTGCTGTTTGCCGAGGATACGCTAGACAACTATTTTGGGGATATTATCAAGACGGCTGATTTCCCATATTCAAACAGAGCCTTTTTGCGAGACCTGCACCGTGAGTGGGCGGATTCAAACGGGTATCTTCGAAACGTATCCACGGAGGAAGTATTAAGCCAAGTGCTCTTCACCCGCTCCGATCTTAATAGCGTGTCATTCTATGCGGATCGTTGGGATAAGCTATTCATCGTCTCGACTGAATTCAAGCGAACAATAAACGGCCCCCCTTCAGAGTGGCTTGGTGATAAATTGTTCACCTATAAGCACGGCTTTAACATAGAGGAGTGGAATTCCCCTACATTCACTCCAAATTATTATAGCGGGGAAGGTGCAATAAGTAGCAAGAATTCCAGGTTTACATTGAAGAGGAGTATATATGATCAATTCGAGTATCTCGGTATCCTGTATTTCGATATAAATGGTAGTAAACTCATGAATATTATGAACTACTTGCAAAATGATCTCGATGAATTTGTTCTTCTTTTCGATGAGCAGGGAGCGGTTATATATAAATCGGGGGCGTCTTGGTCGGACTCAGCGAGCAACAATTTATTCCAAACCCTAGCCAATAAAAGCCGAAGCGAGTTTGAATACGATATGGGGGGTGACACTAAGCTAGTTCTATCGGCGCAACTTCCTCACTCTCCCTGGACCTTGGTCAAAGGGATTTCCAATAAAGCTCTTGGTCAGAGGTTACATTCTGCAATCGGGATTAGTGTAGCGATTCAAGCCGCATTTACAGTCACCGGTCTATTGCTCGCTTTATTGCTGTCAATCTGGCTGTATCAGCCTTTGCACATCTTAGTAAGAGGGATCAATCGAGTCAAGCAAGGAGATTTAGCATTTAGACTTCCTACAGCCAAGGGGCGTGAGATGGTCTATATTACAGAAAGCTTTAACCAGATGACGAGGCAGCTGCACCAATTGATAGAGGTGGAGTACAGCAACAAGCTTCACCTTCAGCAAGCGCAGCTTAAAGCACTGCAAGCGCAAATCAACCCCCATTTCTTATATAATACGTTCCAAGTAATTGGGTCGATTGCTATTGAACAAGGGGTAGAAGAGATCAATGAAATTACCAGTTCACTTTCCAAAATCTGTCGGTATAGCATCCAACCTGACATAGGACTGGTTCAGCTAAAGGAGGAAATTGAGCATTTGCAGTATTATATTCAAATACAGGAGCTGCGTTTCGAACAGTTGCAGACGAAATTCTTAATTTCAGAGAGTGCAAAGAAAGCGCAAATACCGAAGCTTACCCTTCAGCCTCTAGTAGAGAATGCGATTATTCACGGTTTTAGAAATAAAATGCATGACTGCATAATTATTATCCAGGCAAGTGAAGTAGGGGAATATATCGCCGTTACAATCGCAGACAATGGAGAAGGCATCGAAGAAGGTCGCTTAAAGCATCTCTTGCAACTACTTGAAAAACCGGGAGGAAACGGTTTCGATCAGAACAGTATGGGATTGGTTAACATCCAAGAACGACTGCATCTTCACTTCGGCAGCGGTTCTATATTCAACATGGAAAGTGTGTTGGGAGAAGGAACAACCATTCGCTTCCTTCTGCCGATAGCAGCATTGGAGGGATCGGCATGATACGCGTGTTAATCGTAGACGATGAAGTGTATTCTAGAAAGTCTATTCGGTTACTTGGTGAATGGGATCGATATGATATGGCAATCGTCGGTGAAGCAAGGAACGGGGAAGAAGCACTGGCATTGTCAGAAGAGTTGAATCCCGGTTTGATGATCATCGATATGAATATGCCGATTATCGATGGTGTCGCGCTTCTTCGTCATATGCGTCTGATGCCATGCAAATTCATAATCGTAAGCGGACATGACGATTTCCATTACACCAAGGAAGCTATTGCACATCGTGTGGTCGATTATTTGTTAAAACCAATTACACGAGCAGAGCTTAACGCGGCACTTCGCAAGGCGGCAGAGGAAATTCGGGATAAGGTGGTGTCCGAACGAGATAAACATCTGCGAGATTTGTTGGGGCAGATGCTGACTGCGGACGAATTTAATAAAGGAAGGCTTTCGGCAGACATAGAGAAAACGGATGGGGAGGGGTGGGGGGATTCAGAATTGGTTTACGTCATCATTCTTGATTACCGTAAGCATCTCGAACGTTTCGGTGGGGATGCGAATTTATTCTCATTTATTATGGCTAACGCATTGACAGAACTATATGCTCCTTATGGACAACCCGCCGTAATTCATAGCCCAATAGGAAAATCTGAGTTTGTCGTCATTCTGAAATCTTTAGTACCAGAGGTCACTATTGATATGCAAACTGTTCAAACGGATATTAGAGAAAGTTTGGGTGTAAGATGCGAAATAATTGCAAGTCTGCCAATGAATCATCCGATTCAGATTCCGGGCACATATAAGCGTCTGCAACAGACTTTAATGCAAAAGTCGTACGTTCGATTGACAGACCATCCTACCTCACAGTCTACGGGCGAAACGGTTGTATATCCATACCACGAAATGCTTCGGGAGTTTGGGTTTGCATTACACCATGGAAGCAGGGATAAGTGTAGTTTAATCATTGATCAATGGATATATGTCTGTAGAACGCAGCCCAATATTACACTTCAGCAGGTATATGCAGAGTATTTAGAATGGATGAGAGTGATTAAAGCCGTGTATCAGAAGCTTGACATGGAAGAGGGGATGTTCGATTGGATTCCTATTCACAAGGAGGCTTTCCTGGAAATTGCCCTGTCGCCTAATGGTATCGCTGACCAGCTCCTAATGGCAGTGGATCAAATCGTTACTATAAATAGTGATCAAGATAAAAACAATGCAATCGATTATGTTGCAGATTACTTACGCGACCATTACCATCAGGACATATCATTAACGGAATTATCACGGCGGTTCCACTACAGCAAAGGGTACTTATGTAAAATATTTAAAGAACGTTATCAATGTACGCTAAATGAGTTTGTAACGACGATCCGGATGGTGAAGGCTAAAGCACTTATAGTTGAACAAGGTTATTTGGTTCAAGAAGCGGCAGAGCTTGTTGGCATAACAAATTTCTCCTACTTCAGTAAGCTATATAAAAAACATCATGGTCATCCTCCTTCGGAGGATGTAGCGCAAGCTATTGGTTCACTGACTCGTAAGTAAATACTAGAAAAGACGTCTATTACGGAAAAAATCCGAATAGGCGTCTTTATATTTGCCTGGTCGAAGGAGAATATATTACAAGCTATCAGGATAACTTTGTTTCTTCATGGTCATCCCGTGTCCATGTACTATGAGTAAAGAAACACAAATCAAATGTGTTTCACCAGTTTCATACTTGAGAGGGGTGCTTGACTGAATGAAGGCAAATAAAGTCCTTATGTTTTTGTTGGTATTATGTATGGTTTTTGTTATTGCAGCTTGTAGTAACGGCAACACACCAATTGAAAATGCTGGTTCTTCAGATCAACCGGCTAGTGGAGAGAAAGCAGCAGATGCAGAAACTCCGGCTAAAGATGTAACCATTAAAGTATTTCAATTTAAGGTCGGACCGTTTGTAGATGCTTTTACTGAATTGGCAGGCATATACGAGAAAGAAACGGGTGTTAAAGTGGAGATAGAGACACATGGCGGTGGTGCAGACTACGGCGCTATGCTGAAGGCCGAGATTGCTTCAGGTAGCGAACCGGAGATCTATAACAACGGTGGTTTTTCATCGTTGACAGAGTATATGGACAGAACGGTTGAATTAACAGACCAACCCTGGGTATCAAATTTAATAGAAGTGACGAAGGCTAATACGACTGTTGACGGTAAATTATATGGTATGCCAATGAATACGGAAGGCTACGGAATTATTTATAATAAGGATCTCTTTGCCAAAGCTGGCATTACAACAGAGCCTAGAACATTACCGGAATTAAAAGATGCTGTTTCGAAGCTTCAAGAAGCTGGCATCACTCCTTTCTCGGCAACTAATGAATGGTGGTCATTAGGGATTCATCTTGTCAATATAGCAGTTGCCAATCAACCAGATCCTGCACAATTTGTTGCAGATTTAGTGGAAGGCAGAACAACGATTAAAGGCAATGGGGTATTCGAAGAATGGTTGGATTTAATTGATCTTATCTTCGAAAATGCACAAGGAAATATGCTTACCACGGATTTCACCACACAAGTAGCGCACTTCGCTATGGGTGAAGCGGCCATGCTGCCACAAGGTAACTGGATGCAGCCGGACCTCGATGCAATCGATCCAAATTTAAATATGGGCGTACTTCCGTATTCTATCAATGATCAGCCGGGTCATGTATTTATGGGGGTGCCGAATAACTGGATCGTTAACAGCAAGTCAGAACATCCGGAAGAAGCACTTGCGTTTCTGGACTGGATGGTTAATTCAGATGAAGGTAAAACATACATGACGAGGGAATTCCAGTTTATGCCTGCATTCAACAACATTGATGCCCCGAAGGAGGAAATCGGAGTACTCGCTGCAGCTATAATTGAACAGTCCGATCGCTCACTCGGATGGCATTGGGATCGTTTCCCTAATGGTGTTACCCAGGGGTTCGGAGCAGCTATGCAGGAGTATCAAGGAAAGCAAATTACACGTGAACAATTACTAGAAAAGCTAGATAAGGCTGTTAAAGACATTTTAAATTAACGGAAAATAGGGCACCGTTCAGAATTAGATTTGAATTCTGAACGGTGTTTAACTAGGAGGACGAGATGAGTAGTAGGGGAAATAGGACGGAATGGATGAAACAGATTATATTTCTTGGTCCAGGTCTTCTGTTTTTTTCAGTGATTGTGTTAGTACCGTTTTTACTTGGGTTTTATTTCTCTTTCACAGACTGGAATGGATTGGATATCGGGAACGCTGTATGGACAGGCTTCGATAATATCGAAAAGATTTTATTTCATGACGAGAATTTCTGGAAAGCGTTCTGGTTTACTATCCGTTTCACCTTGTGTGCTGTTGTAATAGCCAATGGGGTGGCATTAGGTTTAGCACTCATATTAATCAAGCCATTGAAATTTAAGAATGCACTAAGAACGGTATTCTTTATGCCTAATGTTATTGGCGGGATTTTATTAGGTTTCATCTGGCAATTCATATTTACCAATGGTTTTCGAACAATTGGGGATTTGACAGGGTGGAGTATATTTCAGCTTCCTTGGTTAGGGACGCCTTCAACTGGATTCTGGGGAATTGTCATTGTTTTTGTGTGGCAGACTGCAGGCTATATGATGCTGATTTATATTGCGGCACTCGCGGGCATGCCCAAAGACTTGATGGAAGCGGCACATATGGATGGGGCAGGATATCTTCAAGTCCTAAAAAATATCATTGTTCCGCTGATCATGCCGGCAATTACGATCTGCCTATTTCTTACGATATCGCATGCTTTTAAGATATTTGACCTGAATTTATCCTTGACAAAGGGAGGGCCGGGCACTTCTACTCAATCGTTGGCCTACAATATATACGCAGAGTCCTTAATTAATAATCGGTACGGGCTAGGCACTGCAAAGGCGATGCTTTTCTTCTTATTTGTATCGCTAATCACTATTACACAGGTTTGGTTTACAAAGCGTAAGGAGGTCGAAGCATAATGGTAAAGAATCGATTTGACGTATGGTTAATTGGGCTTGAAGTCATCATGATTCTGTTGGCTTTGCTATTCCTATCTCCTTTTTACTTTGTAATAGTCAATTCCTTCAAGACATTGGGACAAATATTGGTTAATTCAGCCAGTTTCCCCGAAGCCTATATCTGGAGTAACTTTGAGAAATCTTGGAGTTTTATTCAATTTCCGAAAGTGTTATTCAATTCCTCATTAATTACTGCAACAAGCGTCGCAGCTATTGTTATTGTAGGGACGATGGCCGCATATCGAATTGTCCGACACCCTTCTATCTTTAATAAGCTGATCTTTTCCTTACTAATTGCCTCTATGATTATACCTTTCCAATCGATTATGCTGCAGCTTGTTCGGGTTACAAGTCTTTTGGAGTTGCGAGGGAATTTGTTCGGGATTGTAGCTAGCAACTTAGGGTTTGGTTTGGCATTCTCCGTATTTCTTTTTCATGGTTTTATAAAATCAATTCCTCTTGAGATTGAAGAGGCAGCGGTGATTGACGGCTGCTCCACTTACAGTGTTTTTGGAAGAATTGTGTTACCGTTGTTGAAACCCATTATCGTCACGGTGATCATCCTGAATACTCTGTTTATCTGGAATGATTATTTGCTTCCTGTATTAATTATTGGAGGAAATAAGGATTTAACAACTATACCATTAGCAATTACACGTTTCTTCGGACAGTATTCGAAACAATGGAATCTTGCTCTGCCAGCATTGATTATGGGAATAACACCAATCATTGTATTCTTCCTCTTATTGCAAAGACATGTTGTTGAGGGGATTACGTCAGGTTCATTGAAAGGGTAGAAGGGTAAGTACAGGACGATTATATTGAGCGGGAGGATTCTATATGGAAACAAGATATCACATGCTTCGGCCAGAGCAAATCTTAAAAAGAAGAAACGAGTGCCCCATTGCCTACATACCTATAGGGACAATTGAGTGGCATGGTTTGCATAACCCGGTTGGGGCGGATGGATTGCAAGCCGAAGGATTAGCTTTGCTCTGTGCTCAGAAGGGAGGAGGTCTGGTATTTCCGCCATTATATTACGGTGAAAGTCGTGTAGAGGGACTGATGGAGGCTAATTCCAATGACAGGGAATCCATTGCAGAAGCTATGAGCTTACCGGCAAGCAACTTTTCACCTGAACGCCATCCATTCACAGCCACAGAACAAGCGGTAAACTATCAGAAACTGCTGCTTCATATTTTGGCTGAGGTTGAAAGTCTAGGTTTTGAGATAGGAGTGATTGTGGCCGGACATTATCCGCTAATCGATCATGCACGTGCGGCAGTCCTTCAATATAATCAAAGGGAATCCAGCAGAAGGCATGGAATGCTAGCCTGGGCCTTTGTAGATCATCTGTTGGTCAGTGATCAATTTGACTGTGCAGGCGACCATGCAGGAGGATGGGAAACCTCTCATTTAATGGCGCTTTATCCCGATACGGTAGATCTTACATTGTTGCCTCCTAAGGGGGAGAAGATCGTAGGTGCTGGTGGAAGGCTTGCCCCGCAGGATGCTACAGCTGTTTTCGGGTTGCAGACGATGGAGGCCGCCTCTGCCGTCGCCGTTCAGGAGGTAATGCATCGCCTTAAGAACAAATCGTTATACTTTGAACATGGGCGCTGTTTACAAGAAGGGTTATGGCGCTCAACTGAAAAATTACCATGATACAACAGGATGGCGAAAATCAATAATGTGGAGGTGGGATCATGTTTAAGGAAGTAGCGAAGGAAGTATTTTTTTTCGAGGATACATGTCATGTTTATATTCTCCGCGAGGGGAATAAGGCAATACTAATTGATTATGGGAGCGGGGAAGTCCTTAAATACCTACATGAGATCGGTGTAGAGCAGGTCACGGATATTATGATCACGCACCATCATAGGGATCAGGCGCAGGGGCTCAATATGGTGAAAAAGTCAGTTCGTATCTGGGTTCCTCACACGGAGTACGATTTATTTGCACATGTGAATGAGCACTGGCAAGCGAGAGAAATTGTTAATAATTATAATGTGAGACAAGACCGCTTTTCTATTTTGCAATCGGTGCAAATTCATGGAACCTTAGAGGACTATTCCCAGCACAAGTTTGGTTCTTTTACAATTGAAGTTATACCAACGCCAGGCCATACAGTTGGGTCAGTTACGATATTGGTGAATGGTCACGGAAATTCATTGGCATTTACCGGGGATTTAATATCACATCCGGGGAAAGTTTGGTCCCTTGCAGCCACTCAGTGGACGTACAATGGTGCAGAAGGAATCGTAGCAAGTATTCTTTCACTATTAGATCTCCAATCTCGGAATCCGAATCTGCTGTTGCCATCTCACGGGGATTTAATGAATGAACCCACCCAAGCGATGAACAGCCTCATCGAAAATCTTCAGGAATTATTACACTTGCGAAATCAATATAAAAATTTGTCAGAACTGTATGAACAACCATTCGAACAAATAACGGAACATGTACTCTGGAACAAGACATGTTTTGCTAACTCATATGTCATATTATCGGACAGCGGTAAAGCTTTAATCATTGATTATGGTTATGACTTTAACGTTGGTATGGCTTCGGGCTATGACCGTTCATCAAGAAGGCCATGGCTATATAACATAGATAAGTTGAAGAAAGCTTACGGCGTTACTAAGATTGATGTAGTTATGCCAACGCATTATCACGATGATCATGTGGCAGGATTTAATTTGTTGAGGGAAGTTGAAGGGACATCCGTATGGGCGGCAGAACATTTTTCGGATCTCTTGGAAAACCCGGATTATTACGATTTACCATGTATCTGGTATGACCCGATAAAAGTAGATCGGAAGCTTCCATTAAATCAATCTATAACATGGGAAGAATATGAATTTACTTTACATGAACAACCTGGGCATACCCTGTATGCAGTCGCGATAAATTTTCGAGCAGATAACAAGCATTTCCTTGCTATAGGTGACCAACAAGAAAATGATGGTCATATTTGGAACTATATATATAAGAATAAGTTTCAAATGGACGATTACAAAAAGAGCGGGGATTTATACTTGGCCATTAACCCCGATATTATTTTATCAGGTCATTGGTCTCCGCTTAAGGTAGAACCGGAATATTTAGAGATGTTAAAGGAGAAGGGCAGTGAACTCGAAAGGCTGCATCATTGTCTATTACCTTTGGATGTAATAAATCTCGGGGCAGAAGGATTTTGTGCGTGGATAAATCCTTACCAATTATCAGGATCACCGGGTGATAAGATCGATGTTCAAGTAAAAGTATTAAATCCATTTCATTCTAAAGAAAAAGCAGTCATTAAACTGGTTCTACCTGAACATTGGAAGATGGCGATCGAAGAGAAATCAGCAGTGATATTCCCTTTGCAGTATGCTCTGTTTACCTTTTCACTGCATATTCCACAACAACAATCAAGAAGAGAAAGGATTGCAGCGGATGTGGCAATGGGGGGACATAAATTAGGTCAACAGGCAGAAGCCTTATTAACGATTGAGGAGCCGCGTGTGATTGGTTAATACATAAGGAGCTTATGTTGAGGCGTTGAATCATACATTGAAATACGTCTGGGTCTCTGATTGGATTCGTTTGATATCCGAGTGGGTGAGTTAGCATACTAATACGACTTGAGTCATATACATGCTGTATATGAAGGAGTGATATGAAGTATGCGATTTTTTTTGTGAAAAAGGAAGAATATTATTGATGCTCGTAGCTGTTCTATTCATACTTCCGCCTAGTGGTGTGTGGGGAGCAGAGGGTGATGATGAGGAAGTTCTTGATAAAACTCCACCAATCACCGGTCATATTGTGCCCTACATGTCTGGAAATCATTATCTTTCACATATTGCTCAGGATGTCGAGGTGACCCTATTTCCTTCAGATAATATGACTGGGATGATCGAGACCAAATATCGAATTAATTTCGGACTTTGGCAGGTCTATAACGGTGGAACAGTATTGTTTAGAGATGAAGGAAATTACACAATTGATTTTTACAGTGTAGATGAAAGTGGGAACGTTGAAGAGTTTAAGAGTATTCGAATTGGAATAGATAGAACTGCGCCTATAACGAGTAGATTGATCACCTCGGAAGGTGTTAACGCAGAACAAACCAACTACACCTCGGATGTAACCATCATCCTCAGTTCGGTAGACGAATTATCTGGTATGATTGGTTATTTCCCTAGTGCTGCAAGAATTGAATATCGTTTAATAGGGGAGGAGTGGATACGATATACTTCTACGATTGTATTAACAACAGGGATACATAAATTTGAGTACAGAAGTGTAGATGCAGTGGGTAACATAGAGGAGATTCATGCGGTTGATATTAGTATAGTACCTGATCCTCCTAGTACACGTCGCTCTGTGTCTTTTCAGCTCGGAAATCACAATAGTAAATACACCAAGGAAGATGCTGTCGGGGTAACACTTACTGCAATAGGCAACACCTACACCGAGTATCGAATAAACTCCGGTGAGTGGAGGCATATGCAGGTGTAATATTATTCACTAAAGAAGGAGAGTACACACTAGAGTATTACAGTGTAGATTATTCGAATCACGGAAGCAATACAAAGCCACACATTCGGAATAGATAGAACAGCACCAATAACGAGCAGAATGATCACTTCGGGTGGTGTGAATGGAGAAAAACCGCAATATACCACTGATGTATCCATTACACTTAGCGTTACTGATGAATTATCAGGCATGATTCATCAATATTTTCCACCTACCTTTGAGAAGACAGAGTACCGGATATCAGGAAGAGAATGGCTGTTATATAACGCCCCAATCGTTTTATCAGCTGTTGAGCTTCATAAATTGGAATACCGAAGTGCAGACGTGGTGGGCAACTTGGAAGAAATACAATCAGTTGATGTCAGCATAGTTGCACCAACACCAACACCAAAACATTACATTCAGGGATCAGAGCAGTATATCTGAGTGGGCTAGAGATGCAATAAATTCGGCCACCAAGCATCATATCATACAAGGGTATTCGGACGGTTCATTCCGCCCTGATGGTTTGGCTACGAGAGCGGAAGCGGCTACAATGATTAACAAGCTACTCACAGCACTATATATCTAATGATGCAGGATTAGAATATGGAATGATATCTATGAGGAGGGTGGCTTCTCAATGTTTGAAACCGACAGGGTTTTCGACAGTGGAGCCTCGCCTCCACCAATACTATGTAGAACCCGACCTCGTGAGGTCGGGTTTTTGCATTTTTAAGAATATTTCTCGCTAATAATGAATAAACTGCATAGTGTACAGAATGTACATTATCATATACAATGGAGGTGAGGAGTGGTGAATATGCAAACAGTTCTTAATGCAACGGATGTTAGAGCGAACTTTGGTGGTTTTATCGATACCATCGTTCGAGAAAAACCTCAAGCAATTAAACGTAACAGAGATGTAATTATGGCATTCTCTAAGCAACAAATGAAAGAATTGTTGTCTGTATATGAACTGACTTTTGAGTATGAGCAAGATGAGGATGATCGGTATGCTGGATCCATTGAGCAAATTGAGGATCTCGTTGCGGATGCCCAGTCTCTCGATGAACTCAGAATTGAACTTGCAAGACAACTTGTGGAATATGCTATTGAATATGAAGACAATTATTTGCGCTACTACAATACCCCGAATCGGCATAAACATGCCCCATATGTCTTGCGTGTCTTGTTAGAAGACGACATTAAGGCGGTAGCGAGGATGTTCCATGCCTAGTTGGAGTGATTTAGAGAGTTTCTTGAAACGTGATAATTGGGTTATGGTACGGCAGAATGGCAGAGATAAGATTTATGAGAAGACACTACCCAATGGAGAGATTCTAAGAACCGCAGTTTCTAAAGGGACTGGTGAAATCGGCAAAGGTTTATTTAGTCGGATATTGAAGCAACAATTACGCTTAGATAAAGAGTACTTTAACTCTAAGAAATAGCATCGTTTCATCAACGTTAACCGTTGCTACGTAATGACTTTCGGTTGACATCAAAGTAGATGAAATTATAGGTTTGAAGATCCTAGAGAGTAGCTAGTGGGGAGCGTCCGCTTCATCAACGCTAAAGCCTATTAAATGGCAAATCACAAAACAACTACGCTTTAGCAGCCTAAGAGACTGTTGGCGTGCTCTTACCTAGCATCGCCCATGTGACTGGGATAAGGGCTCAACTATCGTGGGATACGCTGATCGGTCTCCGCCTGGGGTAGAACGGAAGAAGACAATGAGGCTGACCTAACTATTAGTCGGTTACAGGACGACTCTCGGGTGACATCATGTAACTTCAGCCATGTCGAAGACCTGCTTATGTGGCGTTATTCTCGGACAGGGGTTCAAATCCCCTCGCCTCCACCATTACTATGTAGAACCCGACCTCGTGAGGTCGGGTTTTTGCTGTCTACTTTTCTGTAGTTTTATTTACTTTCTACTTTTCTGTAGTTTTATTTGCTTTCTTGTTTCTTCGTCTATCAACATAACTTAAACATACAATAAAAAGAATAAGTTATGCCATGCAGAACTTTAAGGAGGATATATCAACATGAGAGTAACGGTACGCCGCGGTGATTCGTTATGGGCATACAGTCAGCTATTTCAGGTTCCGCTACAGCTTTTGATTGATTCAAATCCAATCCTCAATCCTCAGTCATTAATGTTAGGCCAAACGATTGAAATACCTGGTTATGTGACGATAGAATATCAGATTGCTCCAAGGGATACGATCTGGCAAATTGCTTTGACATTCGGTGTGCCACAGGACACCTTACTACTGCTTAATCCATCGATACAAGTATATTCGCTTCGTGTCGGTCAGATTATTCGTATTGCCAATCGGGTCACTTACTTAGTTGTGCAAACGTTAAGAAATTATGACTATGCCAATGTGCAGGAGGATATTAACCGTCTAGCCGATATTTATCCCTTTATTCGGCACAGGTCGATTGGTACCTCGGTCATGGGTAAAGCGATTCCCGAAATTCGTATTGGTATAGGTGCTAAGCATGTTCATGTAAATGCCTCATTTCATGGAAATGAGTGGATTACGACACCTGTACTCATTCGGTTTTTAAATGAATACTTACTGGCATTGACAAACAACGGCAGCATACGTGGTCTTGTGATGAATCCGCTATATGAGATGACCACTTTATCACTTGTTCCAATGGTTAACCCAGATGGAGTCGATTTAGTCGTGAATGGACTGCCGAGCGTGGAGCCTTATCGAAGTAATGTGTTAGCTATAAATGATGGAAGCAGCAACTTCAGTGGTTGGAAAGCCAACATTCAGGGCGTAGATTTAAACAACCAATTCCCTGCATTATGGGAACGCGAAGCGACAAGAGGGCCACGATCACCAGCTTCTCGTGATTATGCGGGGACGGGTCCGCTTACCGAACCTGAATCACAAGCGATAGCCAATTTAACGAGCAACAGTAATTTTAGTCGTGTATTAGCTTTCCATACTCAGGGAGCTGTTATATATTGGGGCTTTGAAGGACTTGAACCGCCTGAATCTGTAATAATTGTCAATGAATTCGAGAGAGTGAGCGGTTATCAGCCAATTGTGTATGCAGACAGTTCAGCTGGCTTCAAAGATTGGTTCATTCAAGATTGGAGAAGGCCAGGCTTTACGATAGAAGTTGGGAGAGGAACTAATCCACTTCCCTTATCACAGTTTGAACAGATATATCAAGAGAGCTTGGGGATATTGCTTGCTTCCCTATATGTGTAGTGTTGATATCATTCCTAATCAATACAATGGTAGTGTGAAAGTGATTACGCATCCTAAATTCTCTTTACTATTCGCCCAGATTTCGCCATGATGTGCCTCAATAACAGATCGAGAAATGGCCAATCCAAGACCGGATCCTCCATGTTGGCGTGAACGGGATTTCTCACCACGGTAAAATTGATTAAACACATAGGGAAGGTCATTCTCAGAAATACCTTTACCGTTATCTATGATCGAGACCTCTAAAACCCGTTCCTTCTGCTCTATGAGCAATTCAATTGTAGTGGCGCCGTATTTAATGGAGTTATCCAACAGGTTAGATATAACTTGCTGTATTCGCTGGATGTCCATGTTAAGGGAGACAGAAGGAAGATCAGATTCCGCTAGAAATTCGATACCCCTGTTCTTGGCCTCCATCATCGCTTCAATAGCAATTTCACCAAATACCACTGAACTGTTTACTATTTGCATATCCATGGGTAATTGATTCATATCCAGCTTTGAGAATTCAAATAAGTCACCAATCATGCGGTCAAGCTGCTTTGTCTTCGAAAGAATTACACTCAAATAGCGCTTTCTCATGCCCTCATCCTCTGCAACTCCATCCTGTAGCCCCTCGACATAGCCTTGAATTGAAGCCAATGGAGTCCTTAGATCATGTGAGATACTGCCAATCAATTCCTTGCGTGAATTCTCAAGATATTGCTGCTTGGCGATAGAATCCATCAGATGCTGCCGCATTAGATTGAAATTCTCGATAAATCGGCCAATTTCATCCTGCTTGCTATACTCAACCTTATAATCTAAATTACCTTCTCTCATTTCCTCTGTTGCCTTATAGATTCTACTCAGTGGATGAAGGACCGTTCTCGAGATATACCATGTGAGCAAAATTATCAAGCTAATTAATACAATAAGACCTAATAATATACTAAGAAATAGTCGTTTCATCAAGTTGCTTATCGTATCAAATGGGGCTTTCGAGTCATATCGAATCAACAGCTCAGCCCTATGCACTTCATCATACAGCATAGTCGAAAATGAATATCGATTCATGATGCTATCTGTTTTTCCGCTTATGAAATCAGAGTCAAATAACAGTTCTTCGTTCGGACCAAATAGGGCAAGCCCAATCTTATAACGATCTAGCAAAGGTTTGATTTCTTCATATAATATCTGTTCATCTTCTTTAATCCAAGTTTCATTGTGCTTTATCTTTTGCTTAAATGAATCTATAATCGGTTGAATCTTCGTGGTATCATATTCTTCACCATCGAAGCTTCCAAGCTGTACGGACAATAATATTAGAGTAAAAACAATAGGAATGACAATGATAAGTATAAAGGACACTGCCAGACGCGGTTTTAATCCTTTTAATCTTATTCTCATAGTGCTTGCACCTTATCGACCTTGTATCCAACTCCCCAAACCGTCTTGATCATACTTGGATGCGTAGGGTCAACTTCGATTTTATCGCGAATTTTGCTGATATAAACCGTTACCGTATTTAGATCTCCATAGCTATCATAACCCCAGACCTGATTAAACAATTGTTCCTTGGAGAATACCTGGCCAGCATGGCTGACAAGAAACTGCAGTAGTTGATATTCCTTGTTTGAGAATTCAACAATCACGCCGTTTATTCGAACTTGATAAGCAAGGGGATCAATTTCCAATGAACCGAATCGAAGAATGTCTTGCTGCTCCTTAACACTTCCAGAAAGATGTCTGTATCTTCGAAGCTGCGCCTTGATTCGAGCCATAAGCTCCCCAGGGCTAAAGGGTTTAGTGACATAATCGTCAGCACCAATTCCAAGAGCAATAATCTTGTCCGTATCGTTTTCTTTAGCGGTCATCATGATGATAGGCACATTAGATTCCGCCCGTAGAATTCGACACACTTCAATTCCATCTATTTTTGGAAGCATGATATCAAGCAAAACAAGGCTGGGTTTCTCTTTGCGGAAAATGCGTATGGCCTCTTCCCCATCTTTGGCGAGAATTGGTAAGTAGTTTTCGCGTTTCAAGTAATCTCTGACAAGCTGGGCAATTTCCAACTCATCCTCCACAATGAGAACAACTTCCTCCACTTCCAAGGACCCCCTTCGTCATAAGTTTACCCATTCACATCACGCTGCTACATCCCTCTTATTAAATACATACCAGCTTAATAGATTGAAGATCAAGAAATATAGGCTTAAAATCACAATTGAAAAATTTAGGGTCATTCCTTCAACGATAGGTGTCCCTTCAATATATTGCGTCAAATTGGTATTTGCAAATAAAATATATTTTACCCACTCATACTTGCTTAACAGTTGAACAAACTGCTGACCGGTAAACATGAGAAACAAGGCTAATCCTATTGCAAGAGAGCTGCTTCTAAAAACAGTAGAAATCATGAAAGCAAAGGTGACCATCATAAGCAAATCAATACAATTGAGCAAATATGTGGATATTAAATGTCCGAACATACTTTTTTCATATATATCTCCGTTTATATAAGTTAAGTATGGGACTGATATGTCCTGTAATCCGAAAAAAACAGCACCCACTACCATAGAGGTTAGAAATAGAATCACCAACAACGTTAATCCATAGAGAAGTACAGCAATGTACTTGGATAGCAAAATCCCTGAACGGGTAATGGGACGAATAAGCAGCAGCTTAATCGTTCCCCAAGTGAATTCGCCAGCAACAATTCCAGCGGAAATAACAATCGTAAACAAGGAGACAAGCACGGTCAGTGTTGCTGAAGTCTTAACAAAGCTGAACATATTCTCCGAGACGGGAGGAGCAATATCATGCTCCAATCGATATTCATTGATCGCCATATCCTGTCTGTATTGCTTGGCCACTACATCTAAAATCGGTTCATTATCAAGCTGATGGTTCAGTTGAATATTCTGATTCTCCAACGTCGTGCGCCAATCGGTGGTTGATTCTGTATCCTGCATGAAGAACATTACCGCTCCCATGATAATGACAACTAGAATCAGTCCGACAATCATAATTGTACTGCTTAATTGGCTGTATATTTTCATTTGCTCATTGCGGACAAGTTTTATCATACTAAACATGGTCATGACCTCCTACGGCTTCCAAGAATAGATCTTCTAATGTTTTGGATTGCGATTGGATTTCAAACAGCTCAATCTCATGCTTGATCAAGACTGCAGCAGCCTTCGGAATATCTTTACGTTCAAGGCTGATGTGAAGCAGCTTCTGCTTCACCTGAATCTGATGATCTGGAAAAATGATTTGCAGAACTTCTTTTGCTTTCTCAATCGGTGTTGCCTCTATATGCACTAGTTGGGTTTCATCACTCTTCATAAAGTCACTAACACTTTCTACACTAATAAGACTTCCAGACTGGATGATCCCAATCCGATCACACATTTGCTGGATTTCAGACAAAAGATGACTTGAAACCACAACAGCGATATTCTCCTCTATGGCAATCTTGCGAATGTATGCACGAATTTCTCGGATTCCCGCTGGATCCAGACCATTCGTCGGTTCATCCATAATTAAAAGCGCAGGGGAGTGAAGCATAGCTTGGGCAAGTCCGAGGCGCTGCCGCATACCTAGTGAATAGGTGCGAACTTTATCATGAATACGATCCTCAAGCCCGACTAGCTTCACCATCTCATCTATACGCTTATTGTCGACGTTCGAAACCATCCTTGCATAGTGAAGAAGATTCTTATATCCGGACATGAACTTATACAGATCTGGATTTTCAATAATTCCTCCCACATAGGATATTGCTTTCTTAAAGTCCGTTCGTATGCTGTGTCCTTCAATCCATACTTCACCTTCTGTCATTTCCATCAATCCGAGCATTAATCGAATGGTTGTTGTTTTCCCAGCACCATTAGGTCCAAGAAAACCGAACACTTCACCACGTTTAATGTCAAATGTCAAACCTTTGATGATAGGCTTTCCATTTATTGTTTTTTTCAAATTTTTAATTTGCACTATCGTGTTTCCGCTCATATGCCTTTACCTCCCACCGATTTGTTTTTACTATGCTTCATAAGTTCTAAATAAATATGGTGAAATTATTAAAAAAGTCTTAATTTATATAAATAGAATGCCCTACTCTAATTCCTTTATCTTTAATACGAAAAACACCCCTACAAGTTTAAATCCACGTGAGAAGCATCCTTCAAGTGCACCTGCCAGATTGACGACTGCAATGCTAGACGAGCTCGACAAGGTAAGAGCGAAGCTAACTCTTACCTAACACCGCCCAAATAACTAGGATAAGGACTCGACTAGTGGGATACGCTAATCGGTCTCCGCCTGGGGCCGAACGGATGAAATCTTAACTAATGTCAAAAAACATATATCTGTTTTCGTTCTTATGGTGTGACATCATTTTGACTTAAAAACTTCAATAAATCGTTATTCAGCTGCACAACTTCGTTGTTTGCATTACTCGCATAATCCGGCAACATCATATCCTTCATTCTCACTCCCGATTATTCAAGCATAGTGAATAAAGTTATATTTCATAAATTGTAGAAAGCAATTGTTTAATTATTACATTAAAATAAGGGCTGAGCTGCCAGCTTAAGTAGCAAAGTGGGCTCTGTTTTATATTGTGTAAAAAACACCTGTATTTACGCACGTTATATTGATATGAGTTATGACTACCCGTAATTAATTGCGCCACACATGGCGATTGGCTATACTGTGAATGGAAGATTTCACGTTGATTGAACAATACTATCTCTGGAGGCGCTCATCATGAAGTTGATCAGTCCGTGGAAGATGATCGCGCTTAATCGGTTAATCTTATCATTTATCTGTATACTGCTACCGCTTTATATTCTGGCGATCGTTATATATAACTGGGGTATCCAAACGTTGGAAACAGAAATTTCTAACTCAATGACTTCGCAAGTATCTCAATACTCCGAGAAATTAGAGAGTGAGTTCAGCCGTATTCATGATTTGCAGCTTGATTTTTTAGTCGATCACAACTTGAATACGCTCGCAGCTATTCCGGAATCCCTTAACGAGATCGAGAAGATGCAAAAAGTGTTGAGCCTGCAACAACGACTCGATGCGATTCGCAACAGCAGTGAATATATTGAAGAAGTGCATGCCTACATTCCGTCCATTCAGAAAGATTTGTCCGCAATAGCTGTTTCTGAATTCGACCGTGAACTTTATGTCGAGCTCATGAACCTCTCGGCATTACAGGATGCACAGGTGGTCAACTTCCGAGGCAGCATGTATATGGTTACAGCTTATCCTTACCTTTTGCCGAAGAGTAAGCGAGAACCGACCTTTATTATAGCCATTGAGCTGTCATTGGATAAGCTTATGGAAGCGTTGCATAGCATGCGTAACTCGCCGGAAGAGGGGCTGATCTTTAGTAGCCCGCAGTTTACGCTGGTGACGAGTCCCTACGAGGTTCTGAACGATAAGATTGTGCAACAAGTCAAACTGGGTCAAGAGAATGACGACACCGTTCAGGAGATTCGCTTTGAGAGACAGCGCTACTTGACCGTCAATACAACATCAAGCTTCTTTGGTGCATTATTGATCAAGTATGTGCCGGAGAACGCCGTATTTCAATCGCTTACGAAGTTTAGGAATTGGTTCCTGCTGTTTGCGGCAGTCTCTTTGATGATTATCCTCATTTATTCATTATATTTATATAAATATATACACAAACCGTTAAATCGGTTGGTCAGGGCGTTCCGTAAGGTTGAGCTAGGTGATGTCAGCGTTCAAATCAATCATGAGAGCCGAGATGAATTTCAATATATTTATACCCGATTTAATGCCATGATCGATAACTTGAAATCACTGATCGACCAGGTATACAAGCAACAGATTCTGACCCAGAAGGCGGAGCTTAAACAACTGCAATCTCAGATTAATCCTCATTTTTTATACAACAGCTTCTTTATTTTGAATACGATGACTCGGCTTGGGGATTATGATCAGGTGGAACGTTTTGCCAATCAACTCGGCGAATATTTTCAGTTTGTGACACGCAATCATTCAGACGAGGTACCGCTTGGCAAGGAAGTGCAGCATGCGAGGGTATATGCAGATATACAGGGGATGAGGTTTGCCAACCGCATTGTGGTTTCATTCGGTGAACTGCCAGATAATGCAGGACATGTGATGGTTCCAAGGTTGATTCTGCAGCCGTTAATAGAGAACGCCTTCGAGCATGGTCTCGAACGGAAGTCATCGAGTGGTCGACTAGACGTTCGATTCGAGAAAGAAGATCATATATTCCGATTAATCGTTGAAGATAACGGTGAGCTGCTCGACGAAGAAGGTATCGAAAGGATCAATCAGAATTTAGGGATGAATAAAGCGGAGATGACAGGGCTTATCAACATTCATCATCGGATTGTTCTGAAGTTCGGGTCTGGCAGCGGGCTGGCATTGACACGTAGCGAATGGGGCGGTGTGAAAGCGACAATTACGTTCGAAATAACTGAAGGAGGAGGATGAGCGTGTATAGGTTGCTTGTTGTCGATGATGAAGCGATCATTGCAGACGGATTGTCAGAAGTATTACAAGGTGTACCGGGTCTTGAACTTGATGTGTATAAAGCGTATTCGGGGTATGAAGCTATCAAGCTGTTCGACAAAACACGATTTGACATCGTGCTGACCGATATCCGGATGCCGGACATAGATGGGTTACAGCTGTTGGTGGAGATTCGGGCTATGTGGCCGAAGTGTCGTGTGATCTTCCTGACCGGTTACCACGAATTCTCGTATGTGTACACCGCAATTCAGCACGAATGCGTCAGCTACTTATTAAAGACCGAGGGTTACGATAAGGTGATTCAAACGGTCATTCAGACCGTTGCTGATATTGAAGAGGAGTGGCGTGCAGAGACGCTGTTGGAACAAGCGAGGGAACAGTCCGACAAAGCTAAAGAATTACTGCGCAGGGACTTTTTGTACGGAGTGTTGAGAGGACGTATTGATGCTGGGGAAGTTAGCAGGGAGCATTTTGCGGAGCTTGATATTCCACTCTGTGCGGAAGCCCCTGCGCTGCTCTTGCTCGGAAGAGTGAGTATGTTATCTGATGGAATTACGTATTCTGATAAAGTCAGACAGCTCTATCGCGTTAGATCCGTAGCCCGCTCTTATTTAGTATCAAATACGACGTTCATCGATCTTGTACATGAGCAAGATGTTCTCATCTGGTTGGTCCAGCCGATGCAGGGAAATAAAGAATATGTGGAGGCAGATCAGGATTCGTGGACGAGGCTCTTGACGTATCTCAAGGGCAGTTTGGAGCTGGTACAGGTGGCCTGTAAGGAAGCGACGGACGCGGATTTGTCACTTGTTTTGGATGACGGCCCGGTTATGTGGATAGATGCTGCTGAACGATTCGCGCAGCTCAATATGCTGATAAATTATCGGATTGGCCAATCGAGGGGGCTTCTGCTCGACAAACAGGCTGCAAGACGAGATAAGGACATAGAGATCCAAAGATCGAATAGACTACGCATTAGACCGGCTGTGCTCGATTTGCTTACCGAGCAGCTTGAGCATGGAAGGAAGGATGAGTTTACCAGAACGTTCGACGAGTCGACCGCTGCCTTGAGGGAATTGGATACGATACATCATATTCAAGCACAGGAGCTATACTATTCCATAGCGCTCATTTTACTTTCTTATATGAACAGGTGGCAGCTGTCAGAAGAGGCGAATGATGCAGTGGGTCTGCACAAGCTGATGCTTCCTGTTGAACATGAATCATGGGCTGCTGCGATTACGTACTTAAGAAAGCTTGGGGTCGTACTGTTTCAGCTTCAGAACCAAGAAGAAGAGCGAAGAGCGAATGCTGTTGTTTCGATGATTCAGAAGCATATCCAAAACCACATACACGATCCCAACGAGATTTCGCTTGTTAAACTGGCGGACCTGTCGTACTTTAACCCTTCCTACTTATCAAGACTTTTCAAGCAGGAGACCGGAATTAACTTGTCAGAGTATATAGCGGATGCCCGCATGACTAGAGCGAAGCGGTTGTTGGAGGATCCGAATCTGAAAATACAAGAGGTCGCTGACCGTCTTGGATATGGCACCGCGACGAACTTTACACGTTCTTTCCGTAAGCTTATCTATATGACTCCCCAAGAATATCGAGCATCGTTAGTAAAGGAGTAAACATCTGATCAGAATGTCAAGCATTGAATATTGTTGTACGCCCCAGTGACGAGCTATCATTACATTGCAGGACATACCAAACTCACACACAAAGGGGATGAGCTACAAGATGAAACGTAAAACCAATTTGGCTTTTGTTTTGATCATGGTTTTCGCGCTGGTACTATCGGCTTGTGGAAACAACAGTTCGAACAACGAGGGAAATAGTAATAAGGCCACTTCGGGCGAAAATTCCAACGCCTCCGAACAGCAAGTGGATATAACGGCTAAGTACGATCCGGCTATCGATGTCACAGCTTGGCGGTACACGGAATCCACCTACAAGTATGAGAATGGTGAATCCATTGGGGAAAATATTTACACAAAAGCATATAGCGACGATCTGGGGATTAACCTGAATTACAAGTGGACAGTACCGATCGAGCAGTTCGAGCAGAAGATGAATGTGTCAATCGCCTCTGGTGATTTGCCTGACATCATGTGGCTGACGAATAAACAATTGACCGATTTGGCTGATACCGGCCTGCTCTATGACTTAACTGACATATACGAACAACACGCAACACCTCTTGCTAAGGAGATTCTACAGCAAGATCAGAAGTCGTTCGACACAGCGAAAATCGACGGCCGTCTAATGGCGATTCCAAAGACAGCCTCGGCGGTAGACGGGCTGCCGATCCTGCATGTACGTACGGATTGGCTGGAGAAGCTGAAGCTGTCGGAACCGAAGACTATGCAGGACATCGTGAATATATCAAGAGCATTCGTTACGCAAGATCCAGATGGCAACAACAAGGCTGACACGATCGGTCTCGGACTGACTAAGACATTCATGAAGGACAATCATTTCGGTTCCGCAGGCTTCTTCGCAGGCTTCCATGCGTATCCGCAGAAGTGGGTGAAGGACGAATCCGGTAGTGTGGTATACGGAAGTATTCAACCTGGCGCCAAGGAAGCGTTAAAATTACTACAGGATATGTATAAGGAAGGGTTACTTGACTTAGAGTTTGGTGTTAAGGATCGCGCCAAAGTAGCAGAATCGGTTGTTAGCGGTAAGCTTGGCATCTTCTACGGCGGAATGTCGTCTCCAGGTGCAGTTATCCAGGACAATGCGACGAATGATCCGAATGCTGAATGGAAGTCGTTCTCGCTTGTATCCGCTGATGAAGTAAAGGCTACGCCGATGGGCAAAGTACCGGTTCAGCTATATTATGCAGTTAGTAAAAAGAGCAAGAATCCAGAAGCGATTATCAAATTACTCAACTTTAGTATGGAAGGCTTTGCACCAGATGCTCCGGCAGATACGGGCTTCGGATTCAGCCCAAGCGGCATTCCAGTTTACCTGTATAACTTTATTGGACCAGAGCCGGCGATGAAGAATCTAAACGCACATCGCAATGTAGTGGCAGCACTCAACTCCAATGATCCATCTAAATTGTCGTCAGAAGAAAAAGGCTACTATGACAGGATCGTTGATCACCGATCTGGTAACCGTGCTGAATGGGGACAAGATCGCATCTTCGGAACACCAAGCAGCTTTGATGTCATCGACGAGTATGTGCTGGAAGACAATTACCTGCTAGACGCATTCTACGGTGGTTCAACACCAACAATGGTCGAGAAGCTTGCTTCTCTTCAGAAGATGGAAGAAGAAGTGTTCACCAAGATTATCATGGGTGAATCTCTTGATACCTTCGACAAGCTGGTCGAGGACTGGCTGAAACTTGGTGGAGAGCAAATTACAAAAGAAGTCAATGAATGGGCTGCAAAACAGTAATCTATTCGCTATATCGATAGTATATCTAGTATCGCGCTATGGGGGAAGCGTTCAATAGCTTTCCCTTCTTCAATCTGGAAATAAAGCAGGGGGTGCCATTATGTTAAGTAAGAAGCTTCTACGGGAATCACCCTTGCACATCATGTTAATACCGGGTGTTATTCTCACTCTGATTTTTAGCTACGTGCCAATTCTCGGCATCGTAATCGCATTTCAAAAATTCCAACCGGCCAAAGGTGTATTTAACTCCGAGTGGATCGGATTCGAAAACTTCGAGTATATGCTGAATATGCCGAGTTTTGGAAATATTTTGTGGAACACTGTGTTTATTGCTGTTATGAAAATTATTGCTGGTCTAATCGTACCGATTATAGTTGCACTATTGCTTAATGAATTGGCTGGTCAATTCTTCAAGCGGATGGTGCAGACCATCATTTATTTCCCCCACTTTCTGTCGTGGGTTATTCTCGGAGGCATCCTAATCGATATCATGTCGCCCTCAAGCGGTATCGTCAATCAAGTACTCGGTTTCTTTGGAATCAATCCCATCTTCTTCCTCGGTGATGATAGGTGGTTCCCATATACACTTGTGCTATCAGATACTTGGAAACACTTTGGTTATGGCACGATCATCTACCTGGCTGCGTTAACAGCCATCGACCAAAGTCTGTATGAGGCTGCAGTCGTCGACGGAGCGAATCGTTGGAAACAGACATTGTACGTTACATTGCCTGGCATGATGCCGATCATTATACTAATGACTGTGCTCAGTCTAGGAAACGTGCTGAATGCGGGTTTCGAACAAGTATTTAACTTATACAGCCCGATGGTTTATAGTACAGGCGATATTATCGACACATTCGTTTATCGGATCGGTTTGTTAGAAGCGCAGTTCGGCGTTGCAACAGCGGTCGGAATTTTTAAATCGGTTATTTCATTCGGCTTGATCGTATTGTCGAACAAGCTTGCTAGTGAATACGCCGGCTACCGGGTATTCTAAGGGGGGATAAGCATGCACAAATCATCGATGGGACGCAAAGTATTCCTCATAGTCAACTACGTAGTATTGTTCATAGCTGCCTTAATGTGCATACTGCCGCTTATAAATGTTCTGGCGATTTCATTTAGTTCGAAAGCTGCGGCCGCTGCTGGTTATGTGAAGCTGTGGCCGGTCGATTTCACGATCGCATCGTATCAATATGCGCTCGCGAAGCCGGAATTTATAGATGGGTTCATCGTTTCGCTTGAACGGGTTACACTTGGGTTTGTCGTCAACATGCTATTGACGATCTTAACCGCCTATCCGCTTGCGAAGGAAAGATCAGCACTCCGAACCCGGCATATATACGCTTGGTTTTTCATCGTTACCATGCTATTCAATGGCGGTTTGATTCCAACTTATATGACAATCAAAGAAACGGGGCTGCTCGACTCGATCTGGGCGCTTGTGCTACCTGGCGCGGTTCCGGTATTCAATGTTATTCTGCTTATGAATTTCTTCCGTAATTTACCTAAGGAAATAGAGGAAGCAGCCGTAATCGATGGAGCTGGGCATTGGCGAATATTATGGCAAATCTTCTTCCCGCTCTCGTTGCCAGCGATTGCTACAGTAACATTGTTCACGGTGGTCGGTCATTGGAATTCCTGGTTCGATGGCTTAATTTATATGAACTCTCCGGAAAATTATCCATTGCAAAGCTATTTGCAGACGGTCATTATTACACCAGATCTTAACTCAATCTCAGGCAATGAATTGCTGGATATGAATGAAGTGTCAGACCGTACATTCAAGGCGGCGCAGGTTTTCCTAGCATCATTGCCGGTGCTAATAATCTATCCATTCTTGCAGAAGTTCTTCATGAAGGGACTTGTAATGGGAAGTGTCAAAGGCTAACCGTTCCATAAGAGAAGGAGGTTACAATATGATTCCATCGTTACATGAAGCGCTATCTAAATATTTCCCGATAGGAGCAGCTGTGAATCCAGCTGTACTGGAATCAACAGGGCCACTCATAGCTCACCAATATAACAGCCTGACAGCTGAGAATCATATGAAGCCTGTTGAAATTCAACCGCAGGAAAACCACTATACGTTCGAGAAGGCTGATGTGATCGCCGATTTCGCTCGTAAGCATGGGATGCGCCTGCGGGGGCATACGCTTGTATGGCATAATCAAACGCCGGATTGGATGTTTGATGGCGTTAAGGGCAGCCCTGCCTCCAGAGAGATGCTGCTGTCGCGAATGAAATCGCACATTGATACCGTCGTTGGTCGGTACCGCGGTTCTATATACTGCTGGGACGTCGTCAATGAGGCGATTAATGATGGAGATGGGGAACTGCTACGTCGAAGCCGCTGGTTGGAGCTCGTCGGCGACGATTATATCCAGAAAGCTTTCGAGTTTGCACATGAAGCTGATCCTGACGCTATATTGTTCTACAACGACTACCACGAGACAGTTCCGGTCAAACGCGAACGGATTTATAGTCTTGTGAAGGATTTGCTCGATCGGGGAACGCCGATTCATGGTATTGGTTTGCAAGCGCATTGGAACATTTACGAGCCTTCCATCGAGGAAATCCGTGTAGCCATTGACAGGTATGCATCATTAGGTCTTCAGTTGCAGATTACTGAGCTTGATGTTTCGATGTTCAAGAATGATGACAAGCGTACGGATCTCAAGACACCATCCGAAGAAATGGTCGAGCTACAGCAGATACGATACGAACAAATTTTCGACCTGTTCCGCTCATACAAAGACGTAATTACGGGTATTACGTTCTGGGGGGCGGCAGACGATTACACTTGGCTTGATTACTTTCCAGGGAAAGAACGTAGAACATGGCCACTGTTGTTCAATGATCAGCATGAACCGAAGCCGGGCTTTTGGGCGATTGTAAATAAATAAAAACAGATTACAAAGCACCCGTTCTATTGATACCGAATCTATTTATGATGATACAGAACGATGAGGATGTCATGACGAACTCAGACGAATAACAGGTGTTGGTGAATGTGGCAGAGAATAAAGTGAATGCACAGCAGAAGAATAATCCCTCGCCTACACCAATACTATGTAGAACCCGACCTCGTGAGGTCGGGTTCTTTCATGCTATTCTTCTTTAGCATTCTTGCAATGTTGGCTAATCGTTTGTGAAAGATCCTCAAATGAATACTTGTGATTTACCATATCCACTGTAAAGTCCTCAGCAGCTTTTTGACTCATAATAAAGTGACAAGCATTGAATTGTAAAAAGATGACCAAAGCGGTGAATGCTGTTCTTTTATTAGCATTTTGAAAAGAATGATTTTGTCCTATTGATTCAAATAGGGCTGTAGCTTTTTCGGAAATGGATAGATAGGCATCTTCACCAAATGCGGACGATTGTGGACGATGGACGGCTGATTCTAACAAACTGCTGCTTTTTACACCGATTTGTTCTCTAGGGCTGTATTTTTGAATGAGAGCTACATTGATCGCGATTACCTCTTGGACGGTTAAGTAACGGATATCTTTCATTTATCGATCCTTTAAACCTTTCAATGTCTCATCATACTGCTCCATAACCTGCGAGAGTGCCTCTACAAACTCCGAGCTAATTCCAGAAGGCAATGCTACTTTGTTTGCTTTCTTAATAACTATTTCCCCATCAGCATTTCTTACATCGATTTGGACAGTGTCGCCCAATTCAAGTCCGATTTGTTTTAAAGCTTCAGTCATCGTTATGCCAAGACTATTACCAAATTTTGTTACCCTACGTTCCATTTCAATCACCTTACCCATTTAGAATCCTCCTTAATATATTATTCAACTGTTATAACAATTATACATCTTTTGCGTGAAAAAAAATACTTAAATTACCTAGCCATGTGACTGGGATAAGGGCGTGCTATAGTGGGATACGCTGTTTGGTCTCCGCCTGGGGTCGAACGGAAGAAGACAATCAGGCTGACCTAACGAGTAGTCGGTTACAGAACGACTCTCGGGTGACATCGTGTAACTTCAGCCATGTACAGGGGTTCAAATCCCCTCGCCTCCACCAATACTATGTGATGAGACACCTTGATGGTGTCTTTTTGCGCAGTATGTTCAAAAATCATGGAGTAAGGTCATGGTCAACAGATCTTACGCGTAGCTGGCTTAAATCTCTTTGAGAACAGTTTAGGTATACTGAAAGACCAGATGGACATACCATTTCTATTTAAAGCTAGACAAATATTATAAAGTAACCTAACATATGTGATATACAAACATTAAATGTTTTAAATAAACATAAGAAAGAAAGTAGCATGGCAGAAAAACCATGTCAGTAATCGAGGATATGAAGGCGGTTTGATGGGTAAAGAGTTTGCCGTAGGTGGTTTGTGGACAAAAGTTAGGAAGATAACAGCTAAGCAGTCCTCACATTGAACGTATGCCCGTAATTATAGAAGTTGAGTAGAGAGAAGCCAGGGAGGAAGAATTATGGATACACACAATAAGAATAAAGTATATCATTTTATTTCACATACGCATTGGGATCGAGAATGGTATTTACCTTTTGAAAGTTTTCGATTTCGCCTAGTTCAATTGATTGATAATTTGATGGATTTATTAGACAGTGACCCTAACTTTAAGTATTTTCATTTAGATGGACAAACCATTGTGGTGGAAGACTATTATGCGATTAGACCAGGCCAAAGATCCAGGCTCGAAGCCTTCATTCGGGATGGGCGAATTTTGATTGGTCCGTGGTACCAACAAAATGATTTATTTCAAACAAGCGGGGAATCAACCGTACGCAATCTGATGGAAGGTATTCGAATGTCCAGAGAAGTTGGTGGAGAAATGAAAATTGGTTATTTGCCGGATCATTTTGGTTTATTGGGACAGATGCCGCAAATTTTCCGATTAGTGGGTATCGATAATACTGTTTTTGGACGCGGATATGAATATGATTTGCATCAAAGTCCATACATACGGTGGGAGTCCCCTGATGGCAGTGAAGTTACCGGCATTCTAATGGCACACTGGTACAATAATGCACAGCGTATACCGGATGATACAGAACAGTTAAAAACAACATTTCAGATTATGAAGGCTCGGGAAGAGAAAGTGGGTCCGGTACCTCACTACTTAATGATGAACGGGGTTGATCATCTGGAGGCACAAGAGAATTTGTCCTCCGCTTTAGACAAGCTTCGAATGCTTTTTGGAGATGAGAACGAATTTATACATGATACTTTACCCAATTATGTGCAAACGGTTCAGAAGTATTTAATTGAACATCCTTCCATACCGCTTCCAACCATTCATGGTGAATTGAGAGAGCAGGATGATTATGCTATCTTGAGCAGTACCTTATCCAGTCGAATCTATATCAAACAAGCAAATCTCGAGTGTCACGACTTAATTGAAAAGTGGGCGGAGCCGCTTTCTGTCTGGTGCGCGGCACAAGATCTTGACTTATATGACCAGGACTATTTCCGCTATTTGTGGAAGCTATATATGGAAAATCATCCGCATGACAGCATTTGTGGCTGCAGTCAGGATTCTGTTCATGATCATATGATGGATAGATACGCCTCGATAAAGGAAATTTCAAATGAGATTATAGAGAAAAAACTAGAGTTGTTAGCAAGGCAAGTTAATACAGACGGATATATGAGTGGGGATCAGAAGCTGTTCATTGCAAATTCATCCCAGGTCATTAGCCGTGCAGTACTGGCCATAACCGTATATTTTTTGGCGGAGGATAACGTCACTGATTTCTGTATTAAAGACGAAAACGGCAATTCCGTGCCATATCGGATCGTTTCATCACGAGCTAGTCGAATCTCGGTCATCAGTCCAATCAATTTACCGGGCATTCTCCAAGTACAACGATTTGATATCGAGCTTAAAAATGAAGTCCCCCCCATGGGTTATGTTACCTATCGCGTCATATCTAGTCAGAAAGGTAATACAATTAATGATAATCCTTCATTATCCTTACCAGAAAGTACGCTGCCGATTTTAGAAAATAATAATTTAAAGGTTGAAATTCAGACCAATGGGTCTTTTCATATTACGGATAAGCATACAGGGACTCAGTATCGAAATGCGGGTCAGTTTGAGAATTCTGGTGACCGTGGGGATCTCTACGTTTATACTTCTGTTCATGGAGAACAGAAACAAAAGTGGAGGGGCGATGTGGAAATTATGAGTCAAATCTCAAATGAACTTTATGATGAATGCACCTATAGCTTGGTTTGGCAGCTTCCAATCTCCTTAAACCACGATTATACAAAACGAAACGAGGCTTTAGCAGCTTGCTCCATTCAAGTAACCCTACGCTTGGACAAAGTGTCGACCCATATTAAGATAAACGTAAACATAGATAATCAGGTGAAGGACCATCGAATTCGCTTTATTTGTTCTCTTCCGGAGAAGGCAAATGATGTTTGGGCTGGAGGGCAGTTTGATGTGGTACGTCGAAAATGGAATAATGGGAGCGGCTTTAAACGTGATTGTAATGCTCAGCCATTCTGGAAATGGGTTGCACCGCTGCAATCAGAAGGAGGTTTAGCCGTATTCGGCAAAGGAATACATGAATATGAGATGGTCGATGAAGGCAAGAGTATAGCTGTAACCTTACTGCGTTGTGTTCAAAACATTAATATTCGAGAACCTATAGAGCTTGAGAGCGATACCCAACCGAAAGGGCAATGTTTGGGGCAGCACAGGATTGAACTAGCAATTCGTCCCTTTGCGACTGAGTCGGCCACCCAGTTATATAGTGAGGCGGAGCTCTATCATCAGAGCTTACGCACCAAATTACAACCCGTAGATGATCCGAGATGGGGGCAGGGCAGAGCCTGGGTTCAGGACTCCAATTTAGAAGGAACGTTTACTAGACCCGATTCTAACCAAATTAAGCCAAAGCTTAAACGTAAGGATTCCTTTGTAGAACTAACAGGAAATGTACTTATATCAGCAGTGAAATGGGCGGAAGATCAAAGAGGTCCAGTCATTAGAATGTACAATGTGGAATCGGAAGAATCCAATATATCCATTAAGATAGCAGGCTCGTATAGCACCATGCTGCAAACGAATCTACTGGAAGAGCCACAAATGGACGAAAAGATGATAGATGGAATGTTAGAAGTAAAGGTGGGCTCCAAAAAAATAATAACCCATAAATATTTAAGGAGACGCTAATATACTAACTAAGGATTATGCATATAATCGAAACCAGGCTGCTGGTAAATGTATGAACTGATAAGAATATTGATGATCTGTACGGATATAGTGTATTGACAAATTGCATTAAAAGGGGTTATATTTACTACGCAAACGTTTTTCTGGATAAAGAAAACGTTTTCCTAAGAGAAGAGAGGGGTGGTCACAATGCGTTCAGGGATCAAACAGGTTGCCGGAATGGCCGGTGTTTCCACTTCAACAGTCTCGCATGTCATTAATAACACTCGTTTTGTTTCAGAAGAGACTAAGGCAAAAGTTTTTTATGCAATGAAGATGCTTGATTACCGCCCAAACTCTGCGGCACAAAGCTTACGAAACCAGCGTTCAAATACAATAGGTCTGATTGTTCCAATTCTTCCTTCAGATACCTCCAATTTTTTCTTCATGACAGTGGCCCAAGGGATTCAAAAGGTACTACATAAACATGGTTATCATTTATTACTTAGTAATAACTCCACAGAAGAAATTGAGGAAGAGAAGGAACAAATTAAACTATTCAATTCTAAACAGATCGATGGGCTTATTATAGCTTCTATCTCAGAAGATGTCAGTTATCTGAATGAAATTGTAGCAACGGATTATCCGGTTGTGTTCATTGATAGAAAACCGAAGGGTTATAAAGGAGATTGCATTATTTCGGACAGCGTTGGTGGCTCTTTCCATGCAGTCCAATCCTTGATCGATAAAGGGCACAACAAGATTGGACTTATCACCGGTAATCTGGGGATTACAACAAGTAACGAACGACTTGTAGGATATAAGAAAGCACTTTTGAAAAATGGAATCGCCTATAACGATACTCGCGTAGTCACTTCAGGCTCTAGCTTCGAGAGCGGGTTCGAAAGCGCCAAGGAGATATTGTCTACCCAAGACATTACCGCCCTGTTCATTACGAATAACGTACTCACAATGGGTGCTATGAAATTCTTGCAAGACGAGAAAATTAAGATACCGTCTGATTTGGCGGTAATTGGCTTTGATGATTATGATTGGACTCAGATAACGACTCCACCATTAACGGTAATTAGGCAGCCATCATTAGATCTTGGGATGAAAGCAGCTGAGGTCATTATGAATAGGATTAATAAGGACACTTCTAGTTATAAGGAACACAGATTAAAAACGGAATTGGTTATTAGAGGCTCGTGCTAATGGTATAGTACGACCTATTTTTTTAAAATTCAGAAAAACGTTTGCGTAAACGTTTATTTGTAAGAACTGGGGGAACATCATGGAAATAAACAGTGCGAATTTATTGATTAAATCAAAAAGACAAGTATGGAAGCAGATTAAAGGGAATTGGGAACTCTATTTGCTCCTTATCGCTCCTGTCGTTTATTTCATCATCTTCAGGTATCTACCGATGTACGGTGTTCTAATTGCTTTCAAAGACTTTGCTGCCACACAAGGTATATGGGGTAGCCCCTGGGTAGGATTTAAGCACTTTATCGAGTTCTTTGATTCATATAACTTTGTCCAAATTTTAAAAAACACCGTTTATCTAAGTTTGTTACTACTTGTAATTGCTTTTCCTATTCCTATCATCATTGCGCTTATGATAAACCAAGTGGCTCATCAAAAAATCAAGAAATTCATGCAAACCTCCATTTATGCACCCTACTTCATTTCTACAGTGGTTCTAATTGGTATGGTATATGTCTTTCTTTCTCCTAATAGCGGCATTGTAAATCATCTTATCGTAGCTCTTGGCGGTGATCCGATTCTATTCATGGCGAAGATGGAGTGGTTCAGGCCTATCTATGTATTTACGGAAGTTTGGCAGAATACAGGCTTTGCATCTATTATCTATCTTGCGGCTTTGGCCGGAGTTGATCCGCACTTACACGAGGCTGCGGTTGTCGATGGAGCGAATAAGTGGCAACGTGTGCGCCACATTGATTTACCTGGCATTGTACCTACCATTCTCATTTTATTTATTTTAGCGGTCGGTAATCTAATGAACATCGGTTTTGAGAAGGCTTTCTTGATGCAAACCGATATCAATGTGGGCACTTCCGAAATCATTCCTACTTATGTTTATAAAATGGGTATTCAACGGGCGTTGTACAGTTTCTCAGCAGCAATCGGCTTGATTAACGCAGTAATAAATTTGATTCTGCTTGTTCTGGTTAACCGAATTGTTAAAAAACTAAGCGGTAATGGATTATTCTAAGGAAGGAGTGTGACCTAAATTGCAAACCATAAAGGGAAAATCGAATGCAGACATTCTGTTTGATATTACCAATTACACACTCTTGGGTGGATTCGTATTGATGATCTTGTATCCGCTCTACTTCATCTTAATCGCCTCCTTCAGTGATCCGAATGCGATAAGTGCGGGGGAAGTTTGGCTTATACCACAAGATATTACTTTTGAAGGATATCAGCGTATTTTCAATGATGGAGCGATATGGAATGGTTACAAAAACTCAATATTATATGCAGCACTTGCAGCATTCATTGGTACAGCTCTTGCCATTATGGCAGCATATCCTTTATCGCGTAAGGATCTATATGGCCGTAAGATCATTACTATTTTCTTTATCATCACATTGTTCTTTAATGGAGGTCTCATACCTACCTATTTGTTAGTGAAGAAGCTTCATATGGTTGACACAATTTGGGCTGTTGTTCTTCTCTCGGTCGTGGATGCCTTTGTTATTATTATCGCTCGAACATTTTTTGAAGGACTTCCAGAGGAGGTACATGAGGCGGCAACTATCGACGGGTGTACGAACTTGAGATATATTAGCAGTTTTGTAATTCCCTTATCGAAGCCGATTATTGCTGTTTTAGTATTGTTCGCGGTGGTTAGGCAGTGGAATGGATTTTTTGATGCTTTGATTTATTTGAATGACGGGGATAAGTATCCGCTGCAGTTAATACTGAGAAATATCCTGATCCAGAACCAACCCTCTGGCAATATGGTGGATGATATTCAAACGGCATTAGAAAAGCAACGTGTTGTTGGACTGATTAAGTATGGAGTCATTGTTATTGCTGCGCTTCCTCTATTAGTTTTATATCCTTTCTTACAACGGTATTTTGTTAAAGGTGTATTCATCGGTTCAGTCAAAGGTTGAGACCGAATCGTTTATAGATACTCATTAAGGGAGGTGATTGAGTAAGCAAGGCCATGTTGTCTAATGGCAAGCTAACGTGCGGATCCTAGTAAGTAAATCCAGGGAGGTTGATTCAAATGAAAAGTAAATCATCTATCTTTATCGCAATCGTATTAACATTGACGTTAGTGTTATCAGCATGCAGCAATAATGTGAATGAGGTCAATGAAACGAATGATTCTGGTACTAACGAGGCAAATCAATCGGCAGATGAGGGACTCATGTTTCCACTGAAGGAGAAAGTAACACTTAAAGCGGTAGCACATAGACCGCCACTTGCACCAACTGATTTCAATGACCAACCATTGATTCAAGAACTTGAGAAGACTACGAATGTGCATATCGAATGGGACACGATTGTAGAAGCGGATTATATTGCGAAACGTAATTTATTGCTCGCTAGCGGAAGCTTGCCCGATTTCTTCTTTAGCGGTCGGTTTTCCGATTCCGAACTAGTGCGATACTCAGCTGACGGTACTCTTATCTCGTTAGATGATTTAATTGAGAACAATATGCCAAATTTAAAAGCGATTTTGGACTCTCGTCCGGATATTAAAGCGCAAATTACTGCACCAGACGGTAAAATATATTCTCTTCCACAAGGTGAGGAACTTGGTGCAGGTCAAAACGAAATCGGTGCCAACCCAGATTTCTTGTACATTAACCAAGAATGGCTTGATAAACTTGAACTGAAAATGCCAACAACAATGGATGAGTTCACAGCAGTTCTAAAAGCGTTTAAGACCAAAGATCCGAATGGTAACAATAAAGCCGATGAGATTCCACTTACTTATATAGATAATTTCTGGACTGGTGATATTGGGGTTCTGTTCGGGGCATTTGGTGTGCCGGATAAGACTCACCGTCCGAATAATCCATCCTATATCGATCACTTGAATGTAGTCAGTGGTGAAATACAATTCGCACCGATGCAAGATGGCTACAAAGAGGCAGTATCTTACATTCACGAATGGTTTACAGATAAGTTAGTAGATTTAGAAGCTTTCACTCATGATTACGATACTTATTTTGCAAGAGGAAAAACGGAAGATGAAACCATCGGAGCCATGATTTGGTGGGATAAAAACGACGTTGCTGGTGAAGAGAGAGGGAAGCATTGGGTTCTTGTCCCTCCTTTCAAGGACATGATTGTGAAATGGAACAATGGCGGTGGATTTGGGCGAGATGGCGTAACCATCACAAGTGCTAACAAGAATCCAGAGATCACAGCAGCGTGGTTAGATTCATTCTATGAACCAACATTCGCAGCTCAAGCTCGTTTCGGGCCCATTGGTGTCTGGTATGACCAAGATGCGAACGGCAAGCTTACACAGAGGAAAGTTGATAACCCAGGAGAGTTCAGACAGTCCTCTTCAATTACTAATGGGATTGGGCTTCTCTTAGAGGAACACATGGATATGGTTGAATATGCTGAACCTCGTGCACTAGAAAGAATCAATGACAGTGTTGAGGTCTATGTACCGCAAATGCAAGCAGAAAAATTCCCGAACATCTTCTTCACGGAAGCGGAACTGAAAGTGATTGATAAAACGAAATTGGATATTTCTACTTACGTTAATAGTACACGTGCGAAATGGTTATTGACCGGTGGAGTACAAGAAGAGTGGGATCAATTCCAAGCAACACTTAAGAAAATGGGTATAGAAGAACTGCTTCAAGCGCATCAAACTGCTTATGATCGTTACTTGGAAGCGCAAAAATAATAATAGTTAAGTTTCAGTTTTTATATTTGCAAGAGACAAGTCGGAGCGGTTCACGCTGTTCTGACTTGTCTACATTACTTGCTCTAACTATTGGGAGTGTGAAGGATGTCACCATACGAGATAGCAAATAAATTAAAAGCACCTATTGCCCATTGGTCTTTCGATGAAGGTCAAGGAAACATGGCATTAGAATCGATAACGGGTTGCAAGGATCAAATTGAATATGCTTTGAATAAAGGAAGATTTCAATCACCGCAGAATCCAATCTGGCGGGAAGGTATCGTTGGAACAGCCTTATTCTTTGATGGCTATTCCACTTATATTCGTAAATCGGCTAATGAAATAAAGAAACCGAGGCTTGAATTATCAATCTTGGTGTGGATTGCCCCAAGGACATTCGATTACGGCGCTGAGCAACGTCTTTCATGTATTGTGAATCAGCATAACAGAGAGCTCCGAGAGGGGTATATATTAGGTCTCAATCGTTATGGGGACTGGTCTTTGCAATTAGGAGTTGATAATCAGTGGGTAGAGATATGGTCGTCTAATAGTGATCCCCTTCCTCTGAATCAGTGGTCCTTCTTAGCTGCTACGTATGATTCCAAAAAGTCGGAAGCAAAGCTTTATCTGAATGGAGAAGAAATCACATCACAAATTATTGCTGGTTCAGGCGGAATTTCGCCGTGTACTGCGGATTTATTAGTAGGACGTAACAATCAAGGGGTTATTCTCGCGGAGTCATTTACAATGAATAATTATGGCGGTTTAATGGATGAACTCGTCATTTATGATAAAGCCTTGAACAGCGAAGAAATTGCCATGGTTTATCGTTCTAATCTCCAGACCCTTGGTGGAAAGGTGCCCGATATTCTAAGGGAGGACAAAATGCTTCCGAGGACATTATTAGCGAACGATCGGCATCGTCCTCAATATCACCTAAGTCCTAGAGGACATTGGATGAATGAACCTCATGGTCCCATATTTTTTAATGGTTTGTACCATCTCTTCTATCAGAAAAATCCAAATGGACCCTTTTGGCACTTGATTCACTGGGGACACTGGGTTAGTGAAGATTTAGTTCATTGGCGAGATCTTCCGCCAGCACTTTATCCAGATCGACATCTTGATCCAGAAGGGGTCTGGTCAGGGAGCGCTTGCCTAGATGAAAACGGGTATCCTGCATTATTCTTTACCGCGGGGAATAATAACTGGTCTCCGAATCAAACCGTCGGTATTGCAAGAAGCACTTTTCCGTACGATGGTGATAACGAACTGGAATGCTGGACCAAACATCCCACTCCAATTGTTACTCTGAAAAAAGAAGATGGATTGCTAGGAGAATTTCGCGATCCATTTGTTTGGCAAGAGAAAGGCATATGGTTCATGCTGGTTGGAACAGGTATTGAAGGAAAAGGCGGCACGGCAGCCACATATTCATCTGTTGATTGTTTACAATGGCAGTATGAGGGCCCGCTTTATATGAGTGATTACGTGAAATATCCGGAGTTGGGAACTGCTTGGGAGCTTCCGGTTTTATTACCTCTTCCGAGCAATGGGATAGATTCGGAGAAATATGTTTTCTTAATTAGCCCTTGGGGGCCCGAAGCTAAGGTAGAGGTTATGTATTGGATCGGTACATTTGATCAGAACAGTTTCCGCTTTACACCGGATGATGAAGAGCCACTTTTAATCGACGTTGGCGATTTCCATTTTACAGGACCAAGTGGATTTGTAGATCCAAAAACGGGAAGAACCATCGTATTTACGATTGCTCAGGGAGAGCGAACCCCAGAAATCGATTATGATTGTGGTTGGGCGCATTGTGGGGGGCTTCCAGTTTCCTTGTCTCTGAGAGAAGATGGCCGTTTGAATGTGGAGCCGATAGAAGAAATTGAGACGCTAAGAAATAAGCAACTCTTATCGATCTTCAATGTGGATATAGAAGTAGCCAATGAACAATTGACTCATGTAAATGGGGATATGCTGGAGGTTGTAGTCGAATTCGAACCGATTACGGCAGCACAATATGGTGTAGCATTGCGACGTTCACCTAATGGAGAAGAAGAAACTTTGTTGCTTTACGACACTAAGAAAGATCTACTCTACGTTAACAGGTGTAAATCATCCTTGGACCCAGATGAACGTCCGGATGGGGTGCAGGGTGGAGTGCTCGGTCTAAGAGGGGATTCGTTGAAATTACGCATATTCATTGATCGATCTCTGATTGAAGTATACGCTAATGGGTTGAAGAGTCTGACCACGCGGACATATCCTTCTCGACTAGATGCAACGGGCTTGCAACTTTTGTCTGATAGCCCATTGAAAATCATTTCACTTGAGATATGGTCCATGAAGCCAGCATTTGAAAGTGGAATAGAAATAACAAAATAATATTTTGAATCTAAAGAGGTGATGGGACAATGACAATTGGCTATCAGGAGAAGTTTCGCCCGCAATTCCACTTCACACCAGCAAAAAATTGGTTGAATGATCCGAATGGTTTAGTTTTTTTTGAAGGAGAGTATCACCTCTTCTATCAGCATCATCCAGACAGTTCAATTTGGGGACCTATGCACTGGGGTCATGCTGTAAGTCTTGATCTTATCCATTGGGAGCATTACCCCGTTGCGTTGAAGCCTGACCACAATGGAAGGATGTTCTCCGGAAGCGCTGTTGTGGATTGGAACGATACCAGTGGGTTTTTCTCTGGAGGAGCAGGGCTTGTCGCCATCCTGACACAAGAGGATTTGTATGTTGAGAGCAATCAGACAAGACAACGACAGAGTTTGGCATACAGTGCTGATAAGGGAAGAACTTGGTCGATGTATGAGGGAAATCCAGTATTATCAGATGTCCAATTAACGGATTTTCGTGATCCCAAAGTATTCTGGCATGATCAATCTAATAGATGGGTTATGGTAATAGCAGTAGGGGATCATGTGCGTTTATACACTTCACTTAACTTGAAGGAGTGGGAATTTGCTAGCAAATTCGGGGCGGAGTTTGGTTCACATGACGGGGTTTGGGAGTGTCCTGATTTAATTGAATTAACAATTGATGGAGGTAAGAATACGAAGTGGGTGCTCATCGTCAGTATTGGTGATAATCCTGAGTTTCCAGAAGGGTCAAGAACTCAATATTTCATTGGTGAATTTAATGGTATTGAATTTATTAGCGATCATTCGAAGGAAACGGTGCTCTGGTTCGATTATGGTAGAGATAATTACGCGGGGGTAACTTGGTCCGATATTCCAGAAAGCGATGGAAGACGAATTCTTATTGGCTGGATGAGCAATTGGAAATATGCGAATTTTACCCCAACAGTGACATGGAGAAGCGCTATGACGTTGCCCCGCGAATTGACGCTCCAGACGAGAGAAGTTGGAATAAGGCTCATCCAAGTGCCAGTTATTGAAGCAAAGACTCTTCGTCAAGACCAAATAGATATTGGAAATATGAGTGTAGATTCTGGAGAGATTGAGGTTCTCCAAGGTGTTAGCTTAGAAATCGAAGTGGAGTTTGAGCTCTGTAACGCAATGGAGTTTGGCATTATCGTGAGAGCGTCTGAGCAAGAGAAAACCATAATTGGATATAATGTAGATGAACAACACTTATTTATTGACCGAACGAGATCAGGCGAAGTGGGCTTCCACGAGCAATTTGCCTGTAAGCATGCTGCGATGCTCCACCCTGAGAACAAGCGAATTAAATTTTCTATCTTTGTGGACCATTCATCGGTAGAAGTTTTTGCAGATAATGGGGCTTTGGTAATGACAGACCTTATCTTTCCAGATCCGAGAAGCAATAGCATGAAGCTGTTTGCTATAGGTGGAGAAGTACTAATTCGTTCAATGAAGGTCTACCCGCTTAAATCCATTTACACGGAGATCTAAAAGCTAGGCAGATAAGGCGGTATTTATAAGATGAAGGCGGTCTGTATTATAGACTGCCTTTTTTCTAAAAATGAGGAGAGAAAGAGTGTGAAACGGGCTTAATCCACGGCAGTGGTAAGCAACCCATTAACACACCCTTTGTTAGGGACTTGATTATAAAATCGTGCGGATCCTAAAAACCAAGTCTAATACTATAGTGCAAGATAATGATCGTTTAATCAAGTAATAATATTAAAAACTCAAGCGCGAGGAGGAATCACATATATGCGTATTGGTGCTATTGAGGCAGGAGGAACAAAATTTATTTGCGGTATTGGAAATGAAGAGGGTACGATACTGGATCGGGTAAGCTTTCCGACGGAAAGCCCGGAGAAGACTCTAGGGAACGTTATAGCATATTTCCGTAAAGTACAAGTGGAGGCTATTGGAATCGGAACATTCGGTCCTATCGATATCGATCGCATGAGTCCAAGATATGGATTTGTGACGACAACACCAAAGCCAGGATGGTCTAGTTTTAATTTTCTCGGTTCATTGAAGGGTGCGTTTGAGATTCCCTTTGGTTGGGATACGGATGTTAATGCAGCCGCATTCGGGGAAGCGACATGGGGCGCGGCTAAAGGTCTGGACAGTTGCATCTATTATACTGTGGGCACCGGAATCGGGGTAGGTGTTTACGCTGAAGGAATGCTTATTCATGGGTTAGTTCATCCAGAAGGCGGTCATGTGATGACAAGACGTCACCCTAATGATTCGTTTAAAGGAACTTGTCCTTATCACGGGGATTGTTTGGAAGGTATGGCAGCTGGGCCGGCAATTGAGAAGCGTTGGAATATGAGAGGGAATGAGATTCCTGTTGACCACCCTGCATGGGAAATAGAATCATATTACCTCGGTCAGTCAATAAGCAGCACAATTCTGATGCTTTCGCCTAAGAAGATAATATTAGGCGGTGGAGTCATGCACCAGAATCACTTGTTCCCTATAATCCGAGACGAAGTAAGGAAGCAACTTCACGGATATGTTAATTCTGATGCGATATTGAACCAAATGGATTCATATATCGTACCACCAGGTTTAGGTGATAATGCCGGCTTGTGCGGAGCATTGGCGTTAGGCTTAGAGGCAGTGAGAAACTCCGTCTAGCTGTTAATGTCATAAGTTAATACAGGAATACTACTATACACCATCGTGAGCATTGGGACGCGTTTGTGAAGAAGTATGGGAAACGTATCCGACCTAACGTGATTAAGGAAGTAGACAAGTTCCGCCAATGCGGAAATCCGAAAAATGGATTTAAGCTACTGGTATGTGAAGGGTGCCATGACCTTCACCGTGTTCCGTATCGCTGTAAAGGGCGATCTGCACAACATGTTCTTGTGGCGTGACCGTGGATGTATTCCAGGTCTATCATCGGCACGTGGTATTCACGATTGATGAGGGATTGTGGGACGTATTTCTCATGCATCGAAAACTGCTGAAGGTGTATATGGACGAAGCGGTTCGAATCATCAAAGAGTACTTTGAGAAGAAACATAAAGTAACACCGGGAATCATAGCGGGATTACATACATTCGGCTCACGATTAAACTTCAATCCTCACGTCCATATGTTAGTGAGCGCATGGGTGGAAAGACCGCTCTGCGATGGCCGCTTTTTGAATTCGTGATATTACCACATAATTAATTCAGAAGAACACGACTTCAACTGCGGTGGAACCCCATACCCATTCCCGCTCACCTCCACTATAGGTTGGATTAGCACATTAAAGTACCGCGGATGGTTTTTCCGCGCTTTTTCTTAAACACTTTTCATTTTGAAGCCGTCTTGTCTTTGAGGGTGATTGGATGAAGAGATCGAAGAAAGCAATGTACTTCTTATATTTTATATATAATTTAATATACTTTAGTAAAGTTTACTTTACTTTTATAAAATAAAAGTATATTATGAGTGTATAATAAAAAAAGGAAGGTGAGCCGTGAAAGAAGACTTTGGAGATTCTATTGTAAATAAAGTGTATGAACACAGGGTGTTAAGGAGAATGTCTCAAAAGGAGTTGGCTGATGCTGTTGGAGTTTCTAAGCAAACCATATTTGTAATGGAAAAGAATAATTATTCGCCTTCTCTTGTATTAGCGTTTAGAATAGCTACCTATTTTGAAGTAGATCTTAATGAAATATTTTCATATGTGAGAGAGGATGATAACAATGATTGATGTACTAAATAATTGGATGTTAGAAAGCTCAAAAAACTTCAATGTTATTGTGGGATTAACGATGGTCTTATATGCAGGGTCACTATTAGTACTTTTGTATATTGGCAATAAATTTGGTAAGCCTGATGAAAGAACAAATGCCATTTATCTCAAAATCATTTCTTGTATGTTTAGTACACAACTCATTATGAATGCCATTTTTATTTCATTTGTGGATCGTAATATCGAATACTTCCGCCAATTCCTCATTCTATTCCACGGAATTGTATTTTTAGTAGGTGCAATTTATGCTCTTAGGCTATATAGAAAAGATTTTAAATAATCTTACACCTTTCCAATGAAGGAATTGTTGTCTGTATATGAACTGACTTTCGAGTATGAGCAAGATGAGGATGGTCGGTATGCTGGATCCATTGAACAAATTGAGGATATCATTGGGGATGCCTTAACTCACGATGAACTCAGATTTGAGCTTGCAAGACACCTTGTGGAATACGCTATTGAATATGAAGACAATTATTTGCGTTACTACAATACCCCGAATCGGCATAAACATGCCCCGTATGTCTTGCGTGTCCTGTTAGAAGACGATATTAAGGCGGTAGCAAGGATGTTCCATGCCTAGTTGGAGTGATATGGAGAGTTTCTTAAAATGTGATGATTGGGTTATGGTAGATTTGCTGACTATCTAGGAAGTACTTCTCTAAATATGATATCAGAAATGTATATAGAAAAATAATATGTACAATCGGACTGGAAAATATCTATTCCCAAATAATGAAAGATATTATATAATATAAACCATAT
>DFZX01000114.1 GCA_002383695.1 Caryophanales bacterium UBA4045 | reverse complement strand
AATCATGCTGTCGTAGAAAAAAAATATGAGCAACAAAGAACTAATCTATTTCTGGAAGCAACTGAAATTCAAGCAGATATTAAAGAAATTCGATCTGTTATTAGTGTTTTAGAATCAACTCCTTCCCATATTCAGATTGATTATATAGATAAAGTCAATGCTCACTTAGCTAAAGATCTATCAGAACCTAATACTGTGATTCAAGGATCTCCATATACAGAGAAATTAAAAGAAGGTTTTTTTGGGTTAAAAAAACGGAGGGTATATAAATATATAAAAGATCTGAATGATAAACAAGACGAAGAATTAGAAAATATATATATGATGATTAATTCGGATCTGCAAGAGCGAAAAAAGCTTTTATTGAAGATCACTTCTTATATGAATCAAGTTACTCAAACTGAACAAATGACAGCAGTAACGAAGTGGGAAGAAACACCGATCACCAAGCAGGAAGTAGCGGAAGAAAAAGTGATAGAAAAGCTTCATCAATCTCATGAGGATGTAACTGTTCGACTTAGAGATGATATTATCGAACAATTAAAGAAAGAACTGATTAGTGGATATGGAGAACCTTGGATTATCGAGTTAAGAGAACGACTTGAGCAAATTTTGATGAATCAGCAGATAAGAGAGAGGGATTTTCGCTCAATGCCTGTGCCTGAACATAAAGGATTGATTCAGAATGATATGGTTATTCAACAGAGATTAACAATTGATGCTTCGAGTTTTTGGGAAGAGGATATTGAGAATTTATTATTCCCACAGCAGCAATGGAATACAATCGTGCAAGAAAATTCTAATTCAAGTGAAATGCACACAAAGGTTATGATGGATGTTAAGACTAAGAAAAGTCTAGCATTAGAAAATCACGCTTATGATCTGAGAAGAAAATATATTGTAGGCAAAATTGTAGGAGAACAAATAAGAGATAATAGGGGGAACTCTATAGCGACAAAGGGTAAAGTTATTACGGATGAAATTTTGAAAAAAGTAGAAGCAGAAGGAAAGCTAACTGAATTAATAGTGAATATGATTGCGCAGGGATTAGGAGATTAAATTAATGGAAATTGTATCCACAAAAAAAAAATTAGGAGAGCAGCAGGAGCAATTGAGAAAGCTACTTACAGAGATCCAAGAACGTCGGATTCAACCAGAGGATCGATTTGAAATAGCTGCATTACTCGAATCTATGGGTTGGACGGATACGCTTGCGGCGAATACATTTGGAGTAGACAACATATTTGAATTGGCTAATCAATTGTGGGCTATGAGTAAATCCAATATCATATTCACACCATTTAACAAAGAAGAACCTCTTCGTTTGACGCAGATCATTCACTCCATAATTACTAATTTTTTAAGGGGAGCTATCTTTGCCCTACCGATGGCTGTATCTGTATTCTCCATGATTACATTGCGATTTTCACTCTGGTCCTATGAAAATTTAACAGTAGAACTAGCAACGAGTATAGCAATAGGAACAATTCTTAGTTTTATAACTGTAGGGGGATTTACACAAGCCATTGCAAGACGTGGATTTTTTTACATCATACAAGGTTATTATGGAATGGCACGGAAGGTCACGTTTTACTTCATAACAATTGGGACCATTGCATGTATTATTATTTCTGGTTTAATTTTGTTAGTAAATTTACTAATTAACTTGTTTCCTTTTCATATGATTGCCATTATTATTCTTTACTACTTTTTTCTGAATACGATTTGGTTATCTGTAACTGTCATGTATATTCTAAAAAAGGAACTCCTGTTCACCGCATTAATTATCATTGGTATAGGTATCGTTTATTTACTCTTTGTTCTATTTGGAATCAATATTATTGTGTCTCAGTTAATTACACTACTGATTGTTTCGCTTATTGGCATTGGACTCTCTGTTTATTATTTTAGAAAAGCTGAAGCAAAGGCAGAAAAAGGAATTGAACCTAAACTTCCGAGAATGTCAGTAACAGTATTTAATACAATGCCTTATTTTATTTATGGACTTTTGTACTTCACGTTCTTGTTCCTAGACCGGATTATGGCTTGGTCAGTGGATACAGCATTCTTACCCTATCTAATTTGGTTTAGAGGTGATTATGAATTAGGCTTGGACTTTTCACTTCTCGTTCTAATTATACCAATGGGCATTAATGAGGTAGTTTTATCCAGACTAATGACTAATATTGAGAAAGGTCAGAAAAGTTATTCTGGTCAAGATATTGAATTAATGAATCGAAAGTACGCTAAAGAATATTCAATTCGAGTAATATTTATATTCATCGTATCTGTAGTAAGCGCTGTTGTGTTATATATTAGCGTTGAATGGTTTATGAATATTTTCAATCCAGAAATGGGAGATGTGATTTATCATAATCCCCTGACCCATTTCGTATTTTTAACATCATTGATTGCATATGGTTTTTTAGCAATTGCTCTAATGAATGCAGTTACCTTGTTTTCTTTATCACAACCTAACAAAGTAATCAAAGCGATTATACCAGCTATCATGATTAATTTCATTTTGGGATTTGTTCTAAGTCGTTGGTTTGGTTACCAGTACGCAGTTATTGGATTGCTTGTTGGCTCATTAGTTTTTGTAGTTATTTCTTCCTTACAGGTGTTTGGTGTACTTAGAAAGCTCGATTATTACATCTATGCAGCTTCATAGCATTGGAGGGAAGGGTAATGTATGTACATTTAAATGATCAATTCATACATGTTTTTCATTACTTATTTTCAATTGTCCTAATTTTGATTATTTTACCCAGATTTTTTTTGAATAGTCTTTATAAAGATAATTTGGAGAAAATATTTTCAGATGCAATTAAGATGAGCTGTATTCTCATTTCATTGGGATATATTCTATTAATCTTTCAATTGTTCGAAATTATATCTGTTGTTTTTCTACTGTTTTTTGTTGGAATTCGTATCATTAAATTTCGGAGGAAATCAACTACCTTAGAAGAATCAATTTCTCAGTTAGAGGCGCTAATGTATGATTTTTTTGATGGGAAATTTAAGCTAAGAGAAGCCATAAACTTATATTTCAAAACGAGAATACAGAGTGTTAAAATATTTTTTAAAGATAAATTTTTGAATCCTAAAAACATGGTTACATCAATAAGCATAATCTTCATATTAATGTTCGCGATATATATACGTGTCTACAATGTGCTTTATCTAGCATCACCATCCTATGGTAATCGATACACAACAATAAAATGGATCAAGGATATACGTGGGAACGAAATGTTTAATGATGGCATATACCCACAAGGGCTTCATATATTCTGGGCGACAATACAAGAGTTTACTAGAATTGATGTCCTGTATATGGCTAAATATACCGGACCATTAATTCAAATTCTAATTATCCTAGGCATCTATTTTGTGATTTCTCGTTTGACCAGAAATCTAGTAAGCGGTATTGTGGGAATGATTATTTATGCAATGCTAGGTGGGTATATAGATTCTGATTTTTGGAAATGGCAAGTGGAAGCAGACTCGGGGACATTTGCTCATATATTCATGCTACCTGTTCTATACTTTTTAATTTTATATTTACGGGACTTTGATATGAATGCCCTTTATACCTTATTTTCAGGTATGACAGTTATTGCATTCATTCATCCGACTTCCTACCTTTATCTAGTGATTGGGGTATGTTTAATCAGCATAGTATTCTATATTGCGAAGTGGAAGAAAGATGGCAGCTCAATATCGAGGGTACTACTTTTATCGCTATTCGCTTTTATTCTCTCGATTATTCCATTTATTATAGGGTTGTTCCTAGGAAGAGGATTTCATATTTCATTCGTCCAGATGTTTCAATCTGAACACATCTCAACGTATATGCTGTCCTCAACTCCAACATTGCTTCCATTGATTGTTAGTATTCTTATAGGTTTTTCGTGGAACGTAATTCTTAAGTACATCTTACGTATACCTTATCAAGCTTTCATTGAAAGAGCTTTACTTATTATCGTTATCGTTTCAGCCATGTTCTTCACTGTGCTGAAGCCAATCGAACCTATTAAGATTGACTGGGATTCATCAGTAGATCAATATATAGGTATTTCCAAGGATTTTAGTCCTCGAACGTGGATGATTGTTTCTAAGGAAACATTTTCATCTATTGTTCAAGGAAAAGGTTATCATATGAACTTTCAAGAATTGGTAAATAACTATACGCCAAGCGAGAAAAACCTGACATTAATAAATGCTAGTGAGCCGAATTTGAATATAGCCCCTCATGTATTTATCTATATTGAAAAAGAATTTCGAGATGAGAACTTCAATCAATCCAAATATGCACAGCTTACTAGTTTATATGAAACCTGGCGTCGGGATAGAGAAGCATTTATGTCTTGGAAGGACAAGTACGAATCAGAAAACGGTGAAATAGAAATCTATTATGAAGATGTTCACCTAGTGATTTATTATCTTGAACGCATTCAGGATCTGGATGAAATACAAACTGATATATGGGGAGAGCAAACAAAATGAATGAAATGAATATCATTTTAACACTATTAACTTCACTTGTTGTTATATTGATCACTATGTATGGAGTCAAACGAAGTATACTCTCCAGATTGGAAGATCAATTTACACAAGTCAAAAAAATAAATCAAGCTATTGAGCCGGAAAAAGGACTGGAATCTAATTTGGATCGTTTATTGGAAATTATATCCGATTTAGTAGATGCTTCCACATACACATTCTATGTCTTAGATAAGAAGGGTCAACAGTATATGTTGAAGTCTGTTCGTTATAAATCAGAAGACTTTGGAAGTGTGCGCCCTTCTTATAGTGGATTGACCTCCTATAAGGAAAGAACATATATGCCTCCACTATCCATATCTATATCTAAACGAGTCTATGAAGTCAAGAAGGTCGTTGAAGGTGAAATCCCCATATTTTATGTCCCTGTGGGGGGAATGGGATTGATTCTTATTGGCCCAATTGAACATATTAGGAGCAAACAGAGACAGTCATTAGAATTATTATGCGAACAAATGAGTTATTTGTTGCAAGGTTTAATTGTCAGTGAAGAAAATCGTTCACAGGCACAGGTTGTAGTTGCATCAGGGAAAGCACTTCAGAAAATAAGCAATATTTCAATGGATTGGAAAATGATGATGGAGATGATGATTAAGTTATGTATCCAGTCCATTGATGCAACCGGTGGATTTCTCATACAAAGGGAAGAAGGCTTCAATATTGCTGTACAAGTGGGCTTAGATCGTGCAACATTACGTTCCTTGAATGATGACATTGAAACGTTAGAATCGCTTTATTCTTATGTGGAGAATGAAGAATTTTTCTTTTTAAAGCAAACTGATGCAGAATATTATCGTTTACCTCCTTACTTTTCTGTAGCTGGAATGGGTACTCTCTCATTAATTCGATTAGATGTCTTGAAGGATAGTTTATTTGTTTTATGGTTTGATGAAGGACGAAGTATACAAGAAGATGAGAAGAAGATGTCTTTGAGAACTATAATTGATCAGGTTAGAGTTGTAATTGGATATCAAGCGGGATTACGACATTTTTCTAGCGCTTATCTGGATATTCTAAAGTTGTTGGCTCGGCTTGTTGATAATCTAAATCCCTACACGATTGGATATTCAGAAATGATGAGCCGGTATTGTGTGAGTATAGCAAGAAAATTAGAGCTAAACGAGGAGCAGGTACAGGACATAGCACTTGCTTCGTATCTATGTAACATTGGAATTATTGGATTATCCAATTCTCTATTCGAGAAAGAAGGTAAATTTACGGATGAAGAATTTGAGCTAATGAAGCTGCATTCCGAGGTAGGTGCTTCAATCGTCAATGTGGCTACAGGAAATGATAGAATATCATCTTATATTATGCACCACCACGAGAGAATGGATGGAAATGGTTATCCTGATGGATTAAAAGACCAAGAAATTCCGATTGGTTCTCGAATTATTGCAGTGGTTCAAACATTTCTTGCTAAAATTCATGGGAGAAAATATCGTGAACCATTAGCTTTCGATCAAGCACTGAACCTACTTGAATCGAGTGCTGGTGCGCAATTAGATGAAGAAATTGTACAGACCTTTATTAAATGGTATACAGATAAACGATTAAACCCAATGATCACCGGTCGCCCGCTCGGAAAATGTTGGGAGCTACTTTGTGTTCCCTCAGGAATATGTCAGGAATGTCCAGTATATCATCAGAAGGATTTACCTTGCTGGGAGGTTGACAATAATAAGTGTTTAGCACATGGTAAGAGCTGCAACACATGCGTGGTGAAGACAGAGTATATGACGAGAAATGAATTGAAGATACATTGATCGGGATATTTGGAGGGATGGTTGTCATGCGATTAGATATAAGGACTAGAAGAGAGAGATTCCAGGAAGCTCGCAATTATTCAGTTTATTATGGACAAGGAAATGGCCATAAACTCTCTCGTTATGATATTGCAATAGTAGAGCCAAGTGCACAATCAGTCGATGATATTCGAGTGATGAAGGAATCAAACACACTAATTATAGCTTATGTAACTGTTATGGAATTAGGATCTTTTCATTCCATGTATTCTATGCTCGATGAAGATGATTTCCTAAAGGTGAATGGAAAGAGAGTATACAAAGAAGCTTTTGATACGTACATTCTAAATTTGCAATCGAAGAGATGGCAGGGATTGTTACATCATCATGTCGGAAATCTTTTATTAAATGAAGGTTATGATGGAATATTCATGGATACCATCGGAGATGTAGAGGGATATTTTCTACCACCTGTTGAACGAAATATTCAGATTAATCAAGCTACCCACATTGTAAAGCGGTTTCGAGAGTCATTTCAAAACCATCTGATTGTTCAGAATAATGGTCTTGAACAACTTTGCGTGAAAACTGCACCATATCTTGATGGAATATGTTGGGAAAACCCTCCGTTCTCCCAAAAGGAAAGTGAAGATTGGTGTTATAACGTATTAGATCGAGTAATACGAATGAAGAGAGAGCATAGTGTAAAGGCCCTTTTCCTAAATGATCAGCATGAGATTAAGTTAAGACCTTCGGCTGGAATTATATCGCAATCCATAGCTGACAAGCATGAATTTCTTTATTATGAAGCGCAAGAGCATTATATGACGCTTCTCTAAATAGGTAGAGTATTCTGGAATGAAGTAGTTTATCCAACTGACATTCTAGAATCTTGCAACTTTCCGCCAAAATTCGAGTCTAATGTTCTGAGGTTACTTCAGGAGGTACAATCAGAATATGAGTACAATACGCAAGCAGGATCGAACGATATACATACTATTAACTGTCATCATCGTTTTCGCAATGACCGTTATGCCGACGTTTCATTCACTTACTTATGCAGCGAATGTCCCTAAATTGGACGAGATTAGAGTTGCGTTATATATCGACAGCAGAGGCACGGTTCCGGCTGTTACCTTGTCTTCAGTTAACTCCTTGTCAATAGGAGTCCGTGAGGGTGAGGGGGCCTCTCAATGGTTTGAGACTCCGGCAAATGAGCCGATTAGGTTTGGTATGAATACATACACGCTCAAAGTGCTAGATACCACTGATTATAATGCAGCAATTCGTTCATATAGTAAGATAGCTTTACTGGGAAATCCTTTTCTATTCAAGAATACGAATAAAGGTAAGCCAGTCTACCAGGTTAGATTGGGTGGTTTTTTAACTGCTGCTGAGGCTCTAGCCGCTCGACAGAAAATCCCTGCAGATGCAACCCCAGATCGGAATTCTCTAGAAGCCCTGGGTCCACTTTATGCCAGTGTTGGTACTTATGAGACTGAAGCTGCTGCTGACAATCATCAGCTTGCGCTAGCTCAGAGTGGCATAGCCGCCTATACGTCAATACATCCTAATCATGCAGGTGTCATCGTATATTCTGTATGGGTAGGCGAAGTAACAAGCGCACAGCAGCTTGAGGCTGTGAAGGTTGAAGCCATTAAAGCAATGCCGGGCCTAGTATTCCAACCTATAGACGAAGCGCTACCTTATCTGTTAAAGCGGTATTCGGTTTCCATTCAATCCTCAAGTGAGCCTGCTATCATTCATTATCTTTATAATCCATTGAATCAGAAGGTCTGGGTACATGCGAATGAAGCTGTCATCAAGGTCAACGAACGCTTCGCTCGAAGCTATCGTGGCAGTTTGGAGATAACCTCTTATAATGGTAAGCTAGCTCTTATTAATCAGGTCTCATTTGAACAATATCTTTATGGAGTAGTAAGCTCGGAATTGGGCGCCGCATGGCCATTAGAAGCACTCAAGGCACAGGCAGTTGCAGCACGCACGTACGCCATTAAACAAGGTATGAAATACAAGATTGCTCATATCTCAGACACGACCTTCGATCAAGCCTATATGGGGAAGAATAGAGAATTTGAACAGGCTGTGGCTGCTGTCGAAGCAACTCGTGGAGAAGTCATCATGGATGCTACAGGTTTAATTATACCTTTTTATTCATCCAATAGTGGCGGAATTACAGCTGAAGTCATAGAAGCTTGGGGTAACCCAGTTACTTATGTGGAGAGTGTAACAAGCCCGGATGAGATTGCTCAGAGGGATAAACCATTATGGTATCGTATTATGTTAGACGATGGTCGATCCGCATATATTAGCTCCGATTATGCAAATCTAACTGAGGACAAGAACCCAGCAGGCCTTCCATATATTGAAGTAACTGGAATGGGTGTTAATGTTCGAGTTGCACCACGTGTTGATGAAACTGAGAATGCTCCGATCACGAAGGTAAATATAGGTGAACGTTATGTCAGGATCGGACAAGATATTCAATCAAATGCCTATAATTGGATTCGTGGTCCTTACTCCGCTGATGTATTGAAAACGTCAATTAATGGTCGAGTCAAGACGAAGATCCAAGGAAGTTTACAAACCCTCGAGATTACAGAGCGGGGTGTGTCGGAGCGCGTTATCGGAATGACAGCGAATGGGCAGGTTCTAGACTTATCGAATGCAGACACATTCCGTGGAGCGATGAATGGTCTGCCTAGTACACGATTTGACGTAGAAGAAACTGGACGATACACTATACTAGGTGCTAATGGTAAGACACGACAATTACCCGAAGCTTCAGGCGCAATTCATATTCAGTCGGGAGAACAGGCTAATGAACTCTCACTTTCTGAGTATTATGTTATGAATGCAGACCAACAGGTCCGAGCTGTAACGAAGGAACCAAAATTCCGCTTTGTCGGACTTGGATTTGGTCATGGTATTGGATTGTCACAATATGGTTCGCTAGCTTTAGCGGAACAAGGGTATGATTATCTGAGCATCATACAACACTACTATAAAGATGTTACCATCGTGAAGGAATGAACGAATCTATGAACGTCGATCAATTCGACTTTGAGTTACCTACAGAATTAATTGCCCAATCCCCACTAACGGATCGGGCATCTTCACGTCTATTGATGATGAACAGGTCATCAGGTGAGATAGAGCATGGTCAATTCCACACCATCACGCAACACCTGAATCCGGGAGATACGTTAGTATTGAATGATACGAGGGTTATTCCCGCTCGTTTGTTCGGGGTTAAGCGTGATACAGGTGCTAAGGTTGAGCTACTCTTACTCAAGAACATCGATGAAGACCGTTGGGAAGCTCTTGTTCGGCCAGGGAAGAAGTTACATACGGATGCTGTTATAGATTTTGGTCTAGGAGATGAAGGTAAGCCAGACCTCATTGCTATCATTGAAAGTGAAGGAGAGATGGGCGCCAGGATCATTCGATTTGAGTACGAGGGTATCTTCGTTGAGATATTAGAACGTCTTGGACATATGCCATTACCTCCATATATCAAAGAACAGCTTCAGGAGAAGGAACGATATCAAACGGTTTATGCTAAGCATAATGGTTCAGCTGCAGCGCCAACTGCAGGCTTACATTTTACCCAAGCGCTCTTACAGGAAATAGCGAATCAAGGTGTTCAGATCGCCTACGTCACCTTACATGTAGGTTTAGGCACTTTCCGCCCAGTATCCGTAGATAAGGTTGAAGAGCACCACATGCACGAAGAATTTTACCAGATGAGCCAAGCTACTGCGGACTTGTTGAATGAGACACGACGAGTAGGAGGCAAGGTCATTGCTGTAGGGACAACCTCTTGCCGAACCTTAGAATCCATTGCCACTAAATATGATGGTGTGTTCCAAGCATGCGAGGGTTGGACTGATATCTTCATATATCCTGGATATACATTTAAGATCGTGGATGTACTACTTACAAACTTTCATCTCCCTAAATCGACACTTGTTATGCTAGTAAGTGCATTCGCAGGAACTGCGCATATCCAACAAGCTTATCAAGAGGCTATTGATGAACGTTATCGATTTTTCAGTTTCGGGGATGCTATGTTATTATATTGATATTATGCATATAGAAAGTGAGATGTATTGTGGCTGTTACTTATGAATTGATCAAGGTATGCAAACAAACGGGTGCAAGACTTGGGCGCTTACACACCCCACACGGAACAATAGATACACCCGCCTTCATGCCAGTAGGAACACAGGCAACCGTCAAGACGATGAGTCCAGAGGAATTGAAGGTAATGGATGCGCAGATCATCCTTAGTAATACGTATCATCTCTTCTTGAGACCAGGACACGATATCGTGAAGGAAGCTGGGGGACTACATAAATTCATGAATTGGGACCGTCCAATTCTAACGGATAGTGGAGGATTTCAGGTATTCAGTCTTGCGGATACTCGCAAAATCACAGAAGAGGGAGTAGAATTCCGCTCTCATCTGAATGGTGATAAGCTATTCATCGCACCTGAAACCTCAATAGAAATTCAGAATGCGCTTGGCGCAGATATCATTATGGCATTCGATGAATGTGCCCCCTATCCTGCAGACCATGACTATTGTCTTAAATCGCTTGAACGCACATCTCGTTGGGCTGAACGATGCATGAAGGCGCATCAGCGACCCAAGGATCAGGCGCTATTCGGTATCGTTCAGGGCGGCATGTATGCGGATCTTAGAAAAATGAGTGCTGAGCATTTGACTTCAATGGATTTTCCGGGTTATGCTATTGGAGGACTAAGCGTTGGAGAGCCTAAACCACTGCTTTACGAGATGCTAGAGGCTACCGTACCACTGCTACCAGCGAATAAAGCTCGCTACTTGATGGGTGTTGGATCCCCGGATGCTCTATTAGATGGAGCGATTCGAGGTGTTGATATGTTCGATTGTGTACTACCTACACGGATTGCTCGTAATGGAACAATTATGAGTAGTGAGGGTAGACTCAATATTCGTAACGCTCAATATGCAAGAGATTACGGCCCTTTGGATCCAGCTTGTAATTGTTACACATGTAAGAACTATAGCAGGGCATATATCCGCCATCTCATTAAGGCTGAGGAGATGTTCGGTATGCGTCTGACGACTAATCATAATCTTCATTTCTTGCTTGAGATGATGCATGAGGTTAGGAAGGCTATACTTGAGGATCGTCTACTTGATTACCGCAACCATTTTTTTGCCCAATATGGATTGGATCACAATGATCGAGGCTTCTAGGGTAGTATGGAACAATCGAATAATCGCTTGCATGCAACTAATTATTCGATAATTCATATGTGAATTCTAAGGATTGGAGGGATAACGATGTTAATTGCAGATGCAGCAGGATCAACAGGTGGCGGTGGCAACATATTGATCACCTTGGCGCCATTCATTATCATGTTTGCCGTATTCTACTTCTTACTTATTCGTCCGCAGCAAAGAAAGTCAAAAGTTCGTAACTCTATGCTTTCTTCATTGAAAAAAGGCGATAAAGTTACAACAATTGGCGGCTTACACGGCACAATCACAGAAATTACAGATGACATCATTGTATTGCGTGTGAATGATGTAACGAAGCTAACATTTGATCGTGCATCGATTAATAATGTGACTTCAAGTGCAGTAGTAGCAAGTACTGAAGAATAATTAATTATTCAGGTACATAAATCACAAAGGAAAGGGATGTCCATATGGACATCCCTTTCCTTTGTGATTTATCACTATACACTTCAACCGTCCAGTATCACATACAATCCATTACTATTAACCCTTTAGTATTCTAACTCCATTAGATTCTATACAAATTGATCCTGAACATGACGAACCTGCCAACAGTTCCATATATTTGATGCTACCTAAGTCTACAATCTGATCCTGAGCTGTATAATTGAGAAGGAACAAGTAGGAAACCCCATCCTTCTCTCGTCTTGTAGCTTCCACACCCTCAGGAGTTTTAAGCGTAGGGGTAATATTCTTATCTGCACAGATGGACTCCAACAAACCACTAAGGAATGATGGGTCAGGACTAGATGCAACATACCAAGCTTGACCGTGCCCATATACATTCTTAGTCACGACAGGCATACCCTTATAGAATTCGTCACCATAGGTCGCTATAACCTCAGCACCCTCCGTATGGATAAGGTCACATAAGAGCTCACAGGTGTACGCTCCATCTACACGCAAGTTACCTAATTGTTCATTCATGACGATTCTATTCGTCTGACCAGGCATCAATGCGTCTATTTCTTCGGCCCAAATTCCTAGTAATGGACGAAGCTCGCCTGGATAACCGCCAAGTGTGACAATATCATTCTCATTGACGATTCCACTGAAGAATGTCGTTAAGTAAGTACCACCTTGTTCTACAAACTGCTTCACCTTATCTGCATAACCAGGCTTAGTCATATAGAGCAGGGGAGCGATAACAACATCATATTTGCTGAGGTCAGCTTCCACACCAACCATATCCGTCTGTATATTCAAGTTATATAGAGCCTGATAATATTTGTAGACTTCATCCACATATTGTAGAGAGGCGCTTGGACCACTGGAATATTCGACAGCCCACCAATTTTCCCAATCGAAGACAATAGCAGCACGTGATGGAACCACAGCATCAAGAAGCTGGTCTGACAATTGGCCTAGTTCTTCGCCAAGCTGCGCACATTCACGGAATACGCGAGTATGCTCATGACCAACATGCTCGATAACTGCACCATGGTATTTCTCGCATGCGCCAACGGATCGGCGAAGCTGGAAGAACATGACGGTATCCGCTCCTCTTGCAACTGCTTGATAGCTCCATAAACGCATGACACCTGGACGCTTCAATGCATTATAAGGAGCCCAGTTTTGTTGGCTCGGTGTCTGCTCCATAAGCATGAAGGGTTGACCATCCTTCAGACCACGCATTAAGTCATGCACCATAGCCGTCTGACCTACAGGTGTATCGATACGAGGATAGCTATCCCATGAGATAACATCCAGATGCTTCGCCCATTTGAAGTAGTCAAGTGGCTTGTAAGTACCCATAAGATTCGTAGTAATAGGTATATCTGGAGTATGCTTCTTAATTTCGTTGTATTCTGCAATGTAATTGTCTAGCATGCCATCGGAGTTAAATCGAGCATAATCCAATGAAATGCCTTGGAATGTCGTTCCTCGATGTGAGAAAGCCTCGGACAAAGCATTAGGTGGGACAATTTCCTCCCATGCATAGAAGGTATGTCCCCAGAAATTTGTATTCCAAACCTGATTGAGCTTTTCTAATGTACCATAGCGTTGTTGAAGCCAATATCGGAAGCCCTCAGCACAATTGTCACAATAGCATTCTCCGCCATACTCGTTCGATACATGCCATACAACAAGTGCAGGGTGATCTTTATACCGTTCAGCTAATTTAGCTGCCATTAACTTAGAATATTTGCGATACGTCGGACTATTCGGGCAGGAGTTGTGGCGCTGTCCAAATTTATGCTTTCTACCCTCAAAGTCAACGCGGAGTACATCTGGATAACGAGTTGCCATCCAAGCAGGATGGGCGGCTGTACTTGTTGCAAGACAAACATATTTACCTTCCTTATATAATAAATCCATCATTTCATCTAACCAATCAAAGCTGTACGTTTCTTCATCAGGCTGATTTAATGCCCAAGCGAATACATTCAAGGTTGCTACATCAATTCCAGCTAACTTGAACATTCGCATATCCTCTGGCCATATTGACTTGTCCCATTGATCAGGATTATAGTCTCCACCGTACCAAATTTTTGGTAGCTTTGCATTAATCATATTGGTTACCTCACTCCTCGTATAAGATTAACTCCATTGTATGGAATTATAAAGTGACAGTATATATAATAAAGATGTAATAGAATATAACAATATGGAACTAAAACTGGAGGATAACAATGGAAGAGCATTTACGCTTTCAATTCCCGATCGCTGATCGAAGATTACCTCTCTATGTAGAGACGAGTGGTCGTAACCACAATCAAGAGAAGATAAGCCGACCCGTTGGTTATCCTTGCTATCACTGGCTGCAAACCCAAGAGGGCGAAGGGATCATCAGCTTTGGTGGTCGTACTTGTAGTTTGCCTGTACACAGTGGAGTATTATTATTCCCGGGAATTTCGCATACGTATGAAGCAGTAACCGCTAAATGGGAAACCTTGTATTTGACCTTCGATGGTTCCTTAGCAGCTGAAATATTAATTAAGCTTGGTATGGAACGCTCTGCATCATTTCAATGGGCAGCGGTGGTTCCTCTTTCTTCGGCATTGTGGGAATTGATAGAGGACATGGATGAGGAGGGCAATCTAACGGGTCTTGACGGATCGGCTCATATATTCAAGCTGCTGACTGGACTCAAGAAGCATGCATTAATGGATGATCGAGCTTCGCTTTCATTGCACTTAGAGCGTCTTGGGATGGTTGTGAACTGGCTAGAGCATCATTATGCGGATCCTAGCATAGGTTTGGATCATATGGCGAGCATTGCCGAGGTCAGCACCCGTTATCTGAATCGTATGTTCAACTCAGCCTTTGGTGTATCCGCATATCATTACTTGATTTCATTCAGGATTAGTAAAGCCAAGGAGATGCTATCTGGTAAATCTCAATTAACCATTAGACAGATAGCGACGGAGTCAGGCTATCGGGATACGAGTCATTTCATTGCTGCCTTTCGCAAGCAGGTGGGGACAACCCCACAGAGATTTAAGGAGCTTTACCATCATTGAATGACAAGCTGTCCTGTATTTATATCCTTTAATAAAATTTTAGCATCAATCAGTTCTCCAGCTTCATTCGTAAGCTTTAATTTATTCGTAGACCCTTTTTCTATCAAGGTTTTCACCATTGTAGGTGTAAGTGATTTACCAAAGCTCGATTTCCAAATGACAAAAGAACAGCCTTCCTTGTAATGGCTACAGCCATAGCCTTTGTTACCCATGAAAATTTGTCCTCCACAGCCTGTCCGTGGGCAGAGAGCAACGCTTTCTCTAGTGAGCTTCTGCGAGTTAGTCGTAATCTTAGTGGATGCTGTCACCTCAGCTTTTACTTTTCCAGTGGTTTTCCCAGCTGTTCTATTTGCAGCGATTTTTCCAGTTGCCGGTTTATTCACTCGTTCGAAGGCTTCTTTGGCCGCTCGTGGCTGAAGTCGAACTTTATCAACAATTAGAACAGTAAATTTCTTTACATTGTCCATGAATGTAGTATCGGAAGCGATTCCCTTGGCGATCTCACTCAAACGACGCTCCCAATGGCCCGTCATCTCGGGTGATGTTAATAGCTCAACTCCAGCACTACGAATGAGCTTAATGGCAGTTCTTCCTTTGGATGTAATTAGAATTTTCTTGCCTTGCATATCAATATATTCAACCTGCTTTAATCGTTCTATCGTTGCAGCTCGTGTGGCAGGTGTACCAAGTCCAGCATCCTTCATAGCTTCGCGTAATTCATCATCCTCAACCTGTTTACCAGCGCTCTCCATTGCCTTTAGAAGTGTTCCCTCTGTAAAGTGCTTAGGAGGCTGTGTTTCTTTCTCCTTCATTGTGGCCTCTAGACAATCAACAGCTAATAAAGGATCAACAGAGAAAGTAGAATTGATTTCTTCCTCTTGCTCGTCCTCTTCGTCGTTCGTTTTTTTCTTGCTTTTTATTGATTCCTTGGCCGGATCTTGAGTCTGCCCTTGATAGATAACCTTCCATCCCAAATCTAATAGCTGCTTTACATTGGTTTTGAATAGTTCCTTCTCAACCTCAGTGAACACCGTATGTAATTTATATTCAGCAGGGGGATAGAAATGGGAGAGGAATCTCCGCACAATTAAATCGTAAATTTTCTGCTCATCAGGTGCAAGGTTGGTAGCCTTCTTATGTGTGGGCAGGATGGCGTGGTGATCCTCAACCTTAGTCGGATTACATATACTCTTATTATTCTTATTCACCAGATTTCTATTCGCATTATGAATATAGGACTCATAAGGTGTTCCTCTAAGTGCGTCTAATGATCGATGCATCTCAGGAATGTTCTGCTCTGTTACATAGTTAGAATTTGTCCGTGGATAGGAAATGACTTTATGCTTCTCATAGAGGGCTTGCGCCAGATCGAGCGTCTTCTTAGCGGAAAAACCCAGTTTACCATTTGCTTCACGCTGCAAGAGGGTAAGATCAAAGAGCTTAAATGGATGCTCTTTGGAATCTTTAACCTCATAAGAGGTGATCGAGCCTTCCTTGCCTTGAACTTTTGCAACGATTGCAGTGGCTTGATCAGGTTTGGTCATGCGTTCTCCCTGCCAGCTTCCTCTGTAAGTAACAGTATCCTGTGTGAAGGTAGCTTCAACTTCATAATAGGTGTTCGAGTCGAATCCATCGATCTGTTGCTGACGATCATAGATGAGAGCTAAGACAGGAGTTTGAACTCTACCAACTGAGAGCAATACATTATGTCTAGAGGTGAATGCTCGAGTCGCATTCATGCCAACCAACCAATCTGCCTCACTTCTAGCTTTCGCAGCCTTGGTTAAATTCTCATAATCCGCACCATCTCTTAATTGATCGAAGCCTTTACGAATGGTCTCAGGTGTTAGGTCTGATATCCAGAGTCTCTTTACAGGTTGATCGAGCTTAAGATGTCGCTGAATAAGAGAGAATATATGCTGGCCCTCTCGTCCAGCATCACATGCATTCACCAAATGATCACATTTCCCTGATAACTCAGCAATGACATCTAACTGAGATTTAGTCCGTTCATTAGGGAGAAGCTTAAAGACCTCGGGGATGATTGGAAGATCACCAAGGTTCCACTTCTTATATTTGTCATCATATTTATCGGGCTCGGCCAAGCTAATAAGATGACCAATAGCCCAGGTAATGATGAAGGTTGGTCCTTCAAGATAGCTTCGATGATTCACCGCTTGGGGTTCAATTGCTGCAGCTATATTCCGTCCCATATCTGGTTTTTCTGCAATAATTAAGGTTTTCATAATAAATAGGTTACCTCACTGACTTATGATTGTCGGCAAAAAAAGAAACGCAAGTGACTAGGATCGGCTAAAATATAACTTCCACTAAATTGCTAGGAAAAACCCCGAAACCGCGGGTATTTTGCCAACAAAAGTGGGAAGTAATACTTTAGCCGATCCTTAGTACTTAACGTTTCTCTTATTTACTCGGTCCATGGAGACTTGAAGCTTACCATTATATACTCTCGAGCCTTCACTAACACGTAGGCCCACCTGAGAAGCGATAAGACCTAGAAGTACACCACCAGCCATATCTGTCAACCAATGAATGCCCAAGTAGAATATGGAAAAAATAATAATGCACGCACTGGTTACAACAAAACGTCGCCAGAAAACATTGGTAGATCGCAAGGCAATCATTGCTAAGGTTACTGATATGGAAGTGTGAAGACTAGGGAAGCAATTATTCAATCCTGATAAGGGTCGATATTCCTGCTCGAATGTCGGGAATACTTCCAAGATTAATAAGTCTACCTTTGGATGGAAAAACCATACTTCATTCACTGGGAAGAAGAAGTAGAAAGGTATTGCGACCATATAATTGATCATCATAGCATAACATAAGGCATAGAAGAGCTTTTTGTCCTTGGAATGGGTGTAGATAAAAAGTGAAGCTACTAATAAAGATGTGAATACAACAACATAGAAGAAGGTAAGTAAAGTAGTTAAGATATCATTCTGGAAAAAATGTTGGATCGATGCGACGATATCGCCTTCGAATTTGTAAATACTCGGTGTAAAATCATCTGGATTTTTTATTTTATTCTCGATGTAGAGCTGAATCTTGTTAAAGAACAATATGCAGAGCATTGCTGCAAGATGATAGAGGTATTTGCGTGAGCTAAAAATCTCTTGTACGAACGCACCTGTAATAGTTAATGGATTTGTTCGGAGTGCAAATAAGAGAATCAAAATTACAGTAATAGCGATATATATAGTTACATGAGTCATTGATTGAATTTGAAACATAATCTTAAAACCCTCCTCGTTCCCATGGTACATAGTAATATAACTGATTTATTATAGCACTAATGTAGGGAGCGGGCAACGAAATAAATGCTTCACCGTTTAGCATTAATACCTAGTATTCCTCCGAATGCACCAATAGCTATACAGATAACAAGGAATACAAGTGAATCCAGATCAACTCTTGCACTAAAACCAAGATATGAAATTAACGTTACTAATAAGCCGTAGATGATTCCTAGTATCCCGCCACGGTACCAGCCCTTGATTCCTGCACGTTTTGCACAGATAAATCCACCTGTAAATACTGCGATTCCATGAATCATATACACGTATAAAGGTAAGGATTGTTCTCTCAAGCCTGTCATTGCTAATAGGAGAGAGATAATAATCGTTGCAGTTACGGCAACGATCATCGCATAAACTAAACCAGCGAACAACGGAGATAGCGTACTGCTGCTCTCCGTTTTTACAATAGGACCCATCATAATCACTCCAATGTAATAGATTTTATTATAATGTATGGCCAAGCCGATAAGAATAGTACATGGACTGATGGGTACACAATTAGGAGTTTGTTGGTTTTTCTACTCTAAAGGAATTGGGATAGAAGTAAATACCAACAATTGATCAATAATCATCCGCATGTATATACTCATCCAAGGTCAACCTATCTATACTGCAAACTTCTTCTCGAAAGGGGAAGCTTCAATGGATTTGTTGAACTTGTTTTTACGAACGATCATGACTTATTTTGTCGTGTTTATCATGCTTCGTTTGATGGGTAAGCGAGAGATTGGCAAGCTGTCTGTATTCGATCTCGTGATCTCCATTATGATAGCTGAGATTGCCGTGTTCGTTATTGAAGACACCAATAAACCACTCATAGACGGGATTCTTCCCATGGTTACTTTAGTTGGAATCCAGATATTGATTGCCTATATTACATTGAAAAATCTATGGTTACGTCGAGCAATAGATGGTGTTCCCAGTATTATTATTGATCATGGGAAGCTCCAACGTGACGAGATGAAGCGCCAACGTTACAATCTAAGTGATCTGATGCTGCAGCTTAGACAGAACCATGTAACGAATATCGCCGATGTAGCATTTGCGATTTTGGAGACAACTGGGAAATTGACGGTGGTAAAGAAGCAGGACTTTTACGGTAATCGTTCCGAGTATTACGATCTTCCGAATAAGAATAATTTACAATGGGAAGCCTCCGAAGAATTAGTCGGTCGACAAGAAGAGCATGGTATACGTTATGAAGGATTACCATTGCCTCTCATCATGGATGGAAAAGTATTAGACAAAAACCTGGAGGAAATTGGTCGGGATCGATTCTGGTTGAAAAATCAAATCCAATTCAAAGGTGCTAAGGATTTTAAGGAAATTTTCTTCTGCACCATTGATCATCGAGGAAGAATATTCGTTGATATGATTTGATTTGATGCATCATTTTACTATTTTCTTTCCCAGCCACAGTACCCGTAGAAGATCCTCGCGATCAATTAACTTTAATCCCAAACAGCATATGAAGTAACTTATCAATCCACATAATAATGCGACACTTAAACGTGCTATCGGATAATCGGTTAATGTATAGCTATATAGTGACTGGCATATAACCCCACTTATTCCGATGGCTATCGCTACTTTAAAGAAGTCAATGGAAGGCATAGTAAGCTTTAATATTCGAGTAACGCTTACCCAGTGTAGGATGGTTACAATTGCGATATTCATATTAATGGCGAAGATGGCTCCCAATATGCCAAAGCTCGGATTACTAGCCAGCAGACTGATAAGAGTAAGCTTGATACTAGCCCCAATGAAAGTATTACGAAGTGCTTTGCCAGGTTTGTCTAATGCTTGTAATGCGGCCTGTAAGGGTGCTTGTATATAGATGAAGATTGCAACAGGGGCCATCATTCTTAGCATTGCCCCAACCTCAGCGTTATTATATACAAGCATACAGAGAGGCTCTGCAAGTACAAACATGAATACAGCAAAGGGAGCACCAGTGACCAAGCTCAGCTTGAGCGATTGATGCATTCTCTTGTGAACCGTCTCCATGTCATTCTTGCTAGCGGCCTCCGATAAGGAGGGTATGAGAGAGACGGATAATGAATATGTGAGTGCTGTGGGGAGCAATAGAATAGGGATGACCATTCCTTGAAGGGCACCGTACTGTGCAGTTGCTACTGCTGTGACAACTCCAGCAATGGCAAGACTTTGAATAATCAGGATAGACTCTAGGAAGTAAGAAGCGGAACCAACCAGTCGACTTGCAGTTACCGGAATGCTGACAGCTAAGAGCCTGCGGAATTGAGTCAACTTCTCGCTATTATCCTTATTCGACAATAGGTGTCTTCTGCGATCAGATCTAAATTGAGTGAGGAGAACGAGCAAACCAATGATTTCTCCTACAACGACACCAGCCATTGCACCTGCCGCAGCATACTCAACACCGTACGGTAACATCATATAGGAGAAGGTAAGGACGGTCACGATCCGAATTGCCGTTTCTGCAATTTGGGAAAGCGCTGTGGGGAGCATGTTATGTAGTCCTTGGAAATAACCTCGGTATACAGACGATATGCCACCAATCAGAATAATTGGACTCATTGCCAAGAAAGTATAATATACCCTGTCATCTGTAAATAAGTGCTTCGTGATCCAATCGGCATACCCAACACAGAGTATAGCGAAGCAGATGCTTAAAGAAACAGTAATATAAAGAGCCACCTTTAGAATCAATCTGATTTTGCTGTGGTTCCCTTCTGCATCTGCTTCAGCAACAAGCTTGGCTACAGCTAATGGTATTCCTCCGTTAATGAGGGTGAGAATTACAATTAATAGAGGATAACCCATCTGATACAAACCAATACCCTCTGCACCGATTATTCTTGGCAGGACAATACGAGGCACGAAACCTAGAATTCGATTAATGATGCCAGCAGCTAGAAGGATGATGGTTCCTTTGATAAATGATTGTCTAACCATGGTGTACCTACTCTCTTGAGCAATCTATTTGCTATTACATACCTATGCGAATGCTTGTCAGGCTCATACCAAATTAATAAACAGTTGCTTCAAAAAGCAGGGAATCAAACATCTATGCCGAATCAGAAGAGTACAGAATAGTTAAGAACGGAGGCAGATGAGATGAGTGAATTTGATGCGGATCGCGATGAAGAAGCACTATCTGAGAAACAATTGAATAAAATTGTTGAGGAACTATGTATGAGTAAAGCAGAGGAATTCTCCATGCTGGGTTATGAGAATGTAACTGGCAAAGAAATTTGGGAATGTATCAGTGATCGTTATAAGAAGGGTATGCCACTCTTACATCAGGTAGTTAACGATATCCTTTCATTAAAAGCGACTCAATATATGAATTGGATGACCATGACAGTAGTTTACAAAGGGCCTTCTATATTTTAGAAGGTTTTTTATTGTAATTACATATGTGTTCGATAAATTGACTCGTATTTCCGACGTGAGTATAATAGGAATATTGACTGTTGAGGGGAGCTTATAATCAAGATGAATTACAAACGTTTTATTGCTTTTTTACTAATAGTTATTGTGAGTTTTGGATTAATCGGTTGGACGACTCCCGATATATTAAAAAGCGTCCGTTTAGGGTTAGATTTGAAGGGTGGGTTTGAGGTTCTATACATTGTAGAGCCTTTAGATGAAACACAAGAATTAACTCATGATGTGTTAATTGAGGCTGCCCAAAGTATTGAAGACAGAGCTAACAAAAACGGCGCAGAAGAGCCTGAGGTTACGCCTGAGGGCAAAGACCGGATCCGGGTTAAGATCGCTGGAGTAACAAACCCTGAGAAAATTCGAGAAACACTAAAGGAGCCAGCTGACCTAACATTTCGATCCTCTGATGGCACGATAGAGCTTAGAGGTAATGATTTTGTTGAGAATGCTGCATCTCTTCAGTTCGAGTCAACAACACAAGAACCGATTATTTCGATACAATTAAAGAGTCAAGAGAAATTTTACGAAATTACAAAACGAATCTCACAAAAACCAGCACCGGATAATGTACTGGAGATCTGGTTGAATGAGGAGATGTTATATAGCCCTAGAGTGTCTCAAGGAATTAATAGTGATCAAGCAACAATTGAAGGTGGATATACCGTAGCTGAAGCCCGTCAGCTTGCTGCTACGATCAACCTAGGTGCCCTACCTGTAAAGCTTACGGAGAAATACACACAGGTCGTAGATGCAACCTTGGGACAATCTTCATTAGACAAGACAGTATTCGCCGGTTTGATCGGTTCGGCATTCATTCTATTGTTCATGCTATTCTTCTATCGTGTGCCAGGAATTATAGCAGTGATTACCCTCTGTATGTATACATGGTTACTCCTCATGATCTTTAATTGGATGAACGCGACTTTAACTTTGCCTGGCATTGCAGCGTTTGTACTGGGTATTGGTATGGCAGTGGATGCTAATATTATTACCTATGAACGAATTAAAGATGAGATACGGAGTGGGAAGAGTATACTCTCTTCCATTAAGGCAGGCAGTAAGAACTCCTTGCGTACAATTCTGGATGCGAATGTTACAACGATTATCGCTGCAGCCGTATTGTTCAATATTGGATCAGGTGCGATTAAAGGTTTTGCACTTGTGCTCATCGTGAGCATCCTTGCTAGTATGATTACGAATGTCTTTTTCTCAAGACTGTTACTCTCCCTGCTGGTGCGCAGTAATATAGTGAAGAAGCTAAGTTATTTTGGCGTTAAGGAGGGTGAGGTCAATGAACTATAAAATTGATTTTATGAAGCATTACAAGAAATTTTTCCTGTACTCATCCATCATTTCGATTGTAGGTATACTTACGATTGCTATCTTCGGTATGAACTACGGTGTGGATTTCAAAGCGGGAACGACATTGGATATTACAATAGGTGAGCGTGTAGAAAAAGCTAATGTAGAGGGAATCATCCGTACGACACTTCCGGAAGTGAAGGATGTTATCCTAACTTTAGGAAGTAATAATGAACGTGTGACCGCTCGCTTTGATAAGGTTCTCACTCAACAGGAGTCCAATAAGGTTATTACAGCCTTCGAGGAGAAATTCGGCGAACAGGTAACGTATGAAGAGAACACCGTTGATGTTACGATGGCTAAGGAGTTAGCTAAGAAAGCTTTAATGGCCGTACTCTATGCAAGTATAGCTATTATTATTTATGTGAGTATTCGTTTTGAATGGCGTTTTGCAGTTGCAGCGATTGTTGCACTCTTGCATGATGCACTTATCACGATAAGTATCTTCTCTATATTCAGGCTTGAGGTTAATTTACCTTTTGTTGCAGCGGTGCTTACTATTATCGGATATTCGATTAATGATACAATCGTTATCTTCGACAGAGTTCGGGAGAATGTAAGATTCGCCAAGCTTAAGACATTCGGAGATCTAGTAAAGCTTGTTAATAGTAGTATATGGCAAACGTTGACGCGCTCCATCAATACCGTTGTAACCGTGCTGTTCGCTGCAGCTGCATTGTTCATATTCGGGAGTGAAGCCATTCGATTATTCTCATTAGCTATGATTATCGGTTTATTGTGTGGTGTGTATTCGTCGATTATTATCGCATGTCCAATTTGGCTGCTGCTTAAGAATAAATCGTTGAATGCTAAGAAAGCAACGAGTCCAACTCCAATCGCAAAGCCTTAAGAATACGAATATTAATTCAAGGATGTGGCTTGATGAAGGAAGAACGTTACAAGAAGGCGGAGAAAGCCGCATGGATTGGCATCATCGGGAATGTAGCCCTTGCATTAATGAAGGGTACCGTTGGTTTTATGTCAGGAAGTAAGGCGTTAATAGCCGATGCTGCGAACTCAGCTTCAGATGTAGCAGGCTCCTTCGCTGTACTAGTAGGCATTCGTGCTGCACAATTGCCACCAGATAAGGATCATCCTTATGGGCATGGTAAGGCTGAATCTATAGCAGCCATTATTGTATCCGTTCTACTCATGCTGGTTGGTATTGAGATCGCTATTAGTGCTATTAAGTCAATAAGTGCCGGAGTTACTGAAGCTCCTAAGTGGTATGCCATGGTAGCTATCGCTGTTTCCATTGTAGCGAAGGAAGCATTGTTCCAATATAAATATCATCTGGGTAAAAAGTTGTCCAGTCAAGCGCTTATCGCTAATGCTTGGGATGACCGATCTGATGTATATTCATCTGTTGCAGCTTTTGTCGGAGTAGGTGCTGCGCTAGTTGGTGGCTACTGGGATATTCCTTGGTTGTATTACATGGATCCAATCGCGAGCTTATTAGTAGCAGGCTTAGTTATTATAATTGGATACAAGCTTGTTATGCAGTCGATTCATAGTACAATGGATCATGTTCTTCATGATGAAGATTCTGAGGAATTATTAAAAGCTGTATTGAAGACTAAGGGTGTAATTGTCATTGATGACCTTAGAGCACGTGAGCATGGTCATTATGTTATTGTTGATGTGAAGATTAGTGTAAATCCAAGAATCACTGTACTCGAAGGGCACGATATAGCTAAAGCCGTCAAGCTCAATTTGATGGAACGATTCACCCATGTGTCAGATGTATTCGTTCACGTTAACCCTTATGATCCCGGCTATCCATATAAAATCAATACGGATTCAGAAGAGAATAGCTTACCTAATATGTTACATTAAACGATTCCCAATACTGCTCGTTCAGGAGGTTCACAGTGCTTCAATCCAATGCCAGATGGTCAATCCCGAATGTGGATACAGCAACAGTTGAACAACTGAGTCAACAATTGAATATAACTTCTTTGTTGGCCCGTCTGTTGACGGTCCGTGGATTGAATGAGGTGGAGGAAGCAAGGCGCTTCTTGTATGGCAAAAAGGATCTTTTTCATGATCCTTTTTTGCTTGATGGGATGCAACGCGCTGTGGATCGAATTCAATCTGCTCTGAACAATAACGAGAAAATTCGGATTTATGGTGATTACGATGCGGATGGCGTGAGTAGTACAGCACTCATGGTCACGCTCATGCAACAGCTAAAAGCAGATTATGATTATTATATTCCCAATCGTTTACTTGAAGGGTATGGTCTGAATCGGAATGCAATTGAACTCGCCAAGAGGCAGGAGACTAAGCTTATTATTACTGTCGATACGGGGATTAGCGCAGTAGATGAGATAGCCTATGCACATGAGCTTGGCATTGAGGTCATTGTAACCGATCATCATGAACCACCAAACGTTATCCCAGAGGCCTATGTTATTATTAACCCGAAGAAAATAGGCTGTCCCTATCCCTTTAAGCAGCTTGCGGGTGTTGGCGTTGCATTCAAGCTTGCCGAAGCTATCCTAGGCCGCTTTCCTGATGAATTGTTAGAGTTTGTAACAATAGGTACAATTGCTGATTTGATGCCACTTGTGGATGAGAATCGAGTTTTTGTTCGATTGGGAATTGAACGTCTTCGAATGAACTGCTCACTTGGACTTCGAGCTTTATTAGGTGTATCAAGCATCGACCAGAAGGATCTTCATGCTGGACATGTCGGTTTTTCGATTGCACCTCGTATTAATGCAAGCGGACGATTAGAGCATGCAGGTATTGCAGTTGATTGCTTAACAACTACTAGTGAGCAGGAAGCGGAGCATATAGCATTCGATTTGGATCGGTTGAATCGAGAACGGCAGTTCATTGTCGAACAGATCTCTGCAGAAGCAATGGCACAGGCAGCAGAGCTCGTTGAACATGGTCTTATGGAGAATGTACTTGTACTTGCAGGGAAAGGATGGAATGTAGGTGTCGTAGGAATAGTTGCTTCGAAGCTTCTTGAGCGCTATTATAGACCCACTATTATTCTTAGCATCGATCCTGCAACTGGACTGGCGAAGGGCTCCGCACGTTCTATATCTGGCTTCGATATTCATGCGGCATTAACGAGCTGTAATCACCTTCTAGAGCATTATGGAGGTCATCAAGCTGCTGCAGGGATGACATTACATTGTGATCGACTTATCGATTTCCATCGAAGCTTGAATGATTATGCAGTACATCACTTAACTGCCGACTTACTCATTCCCGAGATACATGTTGATATGGAGATTGAAGCGAAAGATGTAACTGTAGATATGATCAATCAGTTAGAATTATTAGCTCCTTATGGCATGAAGAATCCTTCTCCAAGGTTTGTATTGAATGATCTTCAGCTGAAGGAAATCAAGATCATGGGTAAGGATCAGCAGCATATAAAGCTCTTATTATGTCCTGCACTTGACTCGAACCATATAACAATAGAAGCACTAGCCTTTGGTAAAGCAAATTGGGCTCCTCTTATCTCTTCGAATGATCAGATTAACATGATAGGTGAGCTGAGTGTGAATGAGTGGAATGGAGTTAGACGACCTCAATTCATCATGAAGGACATTCGCATTCCAGATAGGCAAGTATTCGATTGGCGCGGGAAGAAGCTTAACGATTCATTGCTAATAAAGTGGATGGAAGGATTTAGCTCTTCCATGCAGGATGGCGGGAAGAAAGCGATCCTGTTATTCCGAGAAGAGGAATGGTTGCAGCTTGATGAAAAAATGATCATGAGTAATGGAATTGCAGTTTGGTTAGCTGAAGAACTTGAGTCATTCGTCCCTATGAATGACTTTGCTAAGATAACTAATCCCGATGAGATTGATGATTTACTCATACTCTCTATGCCACCTAATCTCTCTCGAATTGAATCAATATTGCCGATTTTCTTACAAGCTAATCGTGTTTATTGCTTACTACAGGATATGGTTGCTAATATGTCCGGTCCCGTCCCGACAAGAGAGCAATTTATTCAAGTATATCGCTTATTAATGCGAGATAAGGCAGTTGACATCAGCTTACTAGAATCGGCAGTTAAAAGACATACAGGAATCACAGCTTCGACATTTCAATTTATATTGACAGTTTTCGAGGAACTGTTATTCTTGGCAAGAGAAGGTCATATCTTACACGTACGTATGACTCCAGCTAAGATGGAGCTACAAGCATCTAGAAGCTATCAGGAGAAGCTACATCGCGAAGAGGTAGAGAGAGAGCTTATCTATTCGAATGCCCTAGAGCTTAGAGAGTGGATTGTTCAGTGTATAGAGCCCATTCTGAGTGAGCAGGCAGTTTCAAATAACTGATATACGATACGTCTATACGAATTGGAGGATTTCAAATGAACTTTAAAGAGCACATTCGCGTTATTCATGATTTTCCACAGCCGGGTATTCGATTTAAAGATATAACGACCTTATTAAACAATGGACCTGCTTATAAAGCTAGCATCGATCAGATGAAGGAGCTAGTACAGCATTGGAAGATCGACAAAATTGCTGGCCCAGAGGCGCGTGGTTTTGTAATTGGGGGTCCATTGGCTTATGCTTTAGGTGTTGGATTCATTCCAATTCGCAAGAGTGGTAAATTACCTGGAGAAACAATTTCGGTTGGATATGATTTGGAGTATGGTAAGGACCAGCTTGCTATGCATAAGGATGCTGTTAAACCAGGTGAGAACATATTGATTGCTGATGATCTTCTAGCCACAGGGGGGACCATTGCTACGTGCATTCAGCTGATCCGCCAACTGGGTGGGAACGTAATCGGTGCTTCTTTCCTCATCGAGTTAACTTATTTAAACGGACGCGATAAGCTCGAGGGAATCGATAATGTAGTAAGCTTGGTGAAGTATTGATTGAGCGTGTATACTTAGAGGAATAAATCAAAAATTGATGTTAAAGGTTGCTATTAGATAGATAATCATCCCGCTTAGCGAGAAAGGATAGGGTTATGGGCATCGAACAGTTGTTAGAAAAAGCAGCCACATACATGAAAGACATCGATCTGCAGCGTATTCGTGAAGCCTATGATTTCGCCGATGAAGCTCATATTGGGCAGTTACGCAAATCGGGTGAACCCTACATTCTTCATCCGCTTGCGGTTGCAGAAATTTTATTAGATATGCAGATGGATATAACCTCTGTTATAGCGTCATTGTTACATGATGTTGTCGAAGACACAACCGTATCGCTTGATATTGTTCGTGAAAAATTTGGCATACCCTGTGCCATGATTGTCGACGGATTGACGAAGCTAGAGAAAATACGTTTCAAATCCAAGGAAGAGCAACAGAATGAGAATTACCGCAAAATGTTCGTTGCTATGGCGCAGGATATTCGAGTTATTCTTATTAAATTAGCTGACCGACTTCATAATATGCGTACATTAAAGTTTCAATCCGAAGAAAATCAACGTCGGATTGCGGAAGAGACGCTTGAAATCTTCTGCCCAATTGCACATCGTCTTGGTATGTCCGCGATTAAGTGGGAGATGGAGGACATATCTCTTCGTTTTCTGAATTCTCAGCAATATTATCGAATTGTGAACCTCATGCAGAAGAAGCGTCGTGAGCGTGAGGAATTCATCCATGATGTCGTTCAAACGATTCGTGATAAGGTATCCGAAACAGGTATTGATGCAGATATATCAGGGAGACCTAAACATATATACAGCATTTACAACAAGATGATTACGAAGAATAAGGAATTTAATGAGATTTATGATTTATTAGCTATCCGCGTCATTGTCGATAATATAAAGGATTGTTACGCTACTCTGGGTGTCATTCATACGTTATGGAAGCCTATGCCTGGACGATTCAAGGATTATGTTGCTATGCCAAAGGCAAATATGTATCAATCGCTGCATACGACCGTCATTGGCCCCAATGGGGAGCCACTAGAAATTCAGATCAGAACATGGGAGATGCATCGTACATCAGAGTATGGTGTAGCCGCGCACTGGGCTTATAAAGAAGGCTCATCTGTGCCTAATGGCAGCTTCGAGGAGAAGATGACGTGGATTCGTGAAGTGATCGAGCTTCAAGAAGATACATCTGATGCATCTGAATTCATGGAAAGTCTGAAGATGGATTTCTTCTCCGATCTTGTATTTGTATTCACACCTAAGGGTGAGGTTATTGAGCTTCCTGCTGGCTCGGTACCGCTTGATTTTGCATATCGGATTCATACTGAGATTGGTAATCGTACCATAGGTGCGAAGGTCAACAGCAAGATTGTTCCTTTAGATCACAAGCTAAAGACTGGTGATATTGTCGAGATATTGACATCTAAGCATTCCTATGGCCCTAGTCAAGATTGGGTCAAGGTTGTGAAATCTTCTCATGCGAAGTCGAAGATCCGTCAATGGTTTAAGAAGGATAAGCGAGAAGAGTATGTGGAGAAAGGCAAAGAGGCTTTAGAGCGTGAGCTGAAACGGCTTGGACTTGAGCCTTCCGCTTTCATGACAGATGATAAGATGTTAGAGGTTGCCAATAAATTTAGCTTCCACGATATCGAGGACATGCTTTCTGCCATCGGCTTTAATGGCATTACTGCGGCTCAAATATGTACAAGATTAACGGATAAACAACGCAAGGAAAACGAAGAAGCAAGTATGCTCCAGCTAACTGAAGAAGTCAAAGAGGTCAAGGCCAAGACAATCAAGAAGACACCGACGAATGGTGTCAAGGTCAAGGGGATAGACAATCTGCTCGTGCGATTTGCCCGTTGCTGTAATCCTGTTCCAGGAGACGACATAGTAGGGTATATTACTCGCGGTCGAGGTGTCTCCGTTCATCGTAAGGATTGCACGAATTTTAAGTGGTCTGAAGATGAGGATACCGCTCGTATTATCGAAGTCGAGTGGGAGAAGACGGTTGAAGCCAATTACAGTGTGGAGATTGAGATTACTGGCCATGACCGACGAGGTTTGTTGAATGAGGTGCTTCAGGCGATCTCTGAGAGTAAAACGAACATTGCTGCAGTCTCAGGTCGAACAGATAGGAATAAGATGGCAATTATGCATTGTACTATTCTTATTCGTAATACCGACCATCTTCAAACCGTGATAGACAAAATTAAACGAACGAAAGATATATATACCGTAGAACGGATTATGCAATGAGAGTTGTCGTCCAGAGAAGTAAGGAAGCGCATGTTACCGTCGATGGTGTAGTTATTGGTCAGATTAATCAGGGACTTGTATTACTAGTAGGCATTACCCTTGAAGATACAGAGAGAGATGCTCGCTACTTAGCGGAGAAAATTGTGAATCTACGTATTTTTGAAGATGACAATCGCAGAATGAATCTCTCCTTGAAAGACATAGGTGGTAGTATTCTATCTATCTCCCAATTTACACTGTATGGTGACTGTAATCATGGTCGAAGACCTAGCTTTATACGAGCGGCTAAACCGGATCTAGCTGAGCCCCTCTATCATAGATTCAATGATTTGTTAAGTGAGCAGGGGATAGAGGTACAGAAGGGTAAATTTGGAGCGATGATGGATGTAACATTAATTAACTCAGGACCTGTAACACTTATTGTGGATAGTCCTGCCCGATGATGAACATAGTATGGGCTTCGTTAGGGAATGATGGATATTATAATGATTAACCCATCCCAAACCTTTAGGAGAACACTATGCATCGCTCACTTAAGCAACTGTTATTACAGAAATCCAGCCACCTCTTATTACAGAATAATGTTCATGAATCGACTCAGATGCTTAGGGTGGAGCTATCCGAGGAATTGAATGCGGAGACAGCACATCAGCCTATACAATCCCCACATGTATGGCATAAGAATTAATATTAAAGTCATTAAAAAGCAGCAGCCCGGAATTAAGATCCGAGCAGCTACTTAGGAATAATATTGGATTAATCCGTTGCTTCGGAATCTTCATTAGCTTCGTCGCTTCCAGCATCATCAGCGGCTTCTTCGTCACTAGCTTCTTCGTCACTAGCTTCTTCGTCACTAGCTTCTTCCTCATCAGCTTCATCCGTAGCTTCTTCAGCATCCTCGATATCTGATTCTTCTCCTGCGGCTACTTCTTCTGCGGCTTCAGCCTCTTCCGAGTTTTCCTCTGAAGCTTCATCGGATATTGCAGGAGATGCATCAATAATCTCTATTACTTCTTCTTCTACACTTTCAATAGAGTCCGCTTGCACATCGAGCTGGTCTTGATTTGTTTCTGCTGTCATTGTAAATCCCTCCAAATCCAATTTAAGGCTCAAGCCTTATATTAAAATATATGCTCGTCCTATTAAATCTATGACAACATTTAAAGCGCTTTATTAATTGTAATATAATTGTAATATGATTATCATTATTCCTTAACATAACCTAGATATAATAATAGTCGACCCCCTTTTTAAATAATATATAACCCTTTAAGACCTACAATTTATATTGTAGGTTTCTTTCTGTCCATTGATGGATTGGGACTTAGTCTTGACTTTCAGTGACTCGCATATTACAATCGTTGATATTGCAATTGTATTCCAATTTTAACTTGATTCATTGATGGGACAAGTAATTGGGCCCCACAGCCACAGAGAAGGAAGCCATAGGCTGTAAGCTTCCCGCTGATGACCGTAATGAAAGACCTCCCTGAGAACATATGGATGAACCCATGCTGCTTTACGGTATCATGATCATTAGTCCTATGCGTGTTGCGGCGTTAACCGCTATAGAGCAGGATGCTTTTCTATCCTGAATGTGGGTGGTACCACGGGTGATTGAATCATACAATCTCTCGTCCCTGGCAATAGGCCAGGGATGGGGGTTTTTTTTGTTGATTTGTTGATTTGTTGATTTGAGGAATTCGAGAAATTGAATACTTGAAATTATAGGAAGGGAAGGATTGGATTATGGCTTATCAAAAACCACCCGGAACGCAGGATTTGCTTCCAGGGACAGTTGAGAAGTGGCAATATATCGAGGAGAAAGCACGTGATTTATGCCGCAGGTATAATTATAGTGAAGTTCGAACACCAATTTTCGAAAGCACAGAACTTTTTAAACGTGGTGTAGGTGAAACCACGGATATCGTAGAAAAGGAAATGTATACATTCGAGGATAGGGGTAAGCGTAGCATGACGCTTCGCCCAGAGGGCACTGCAGGTGTTGTTAGAGCGTTCGTTGAGAACAAGCTCTACGGTGAACCTGATATCAATAAGCTGTTCTACATAGGTCCAATGTTCAGGTATGAAAGACAGCAAGCCGGACGATATAAGCAATTTCATCAATTTGGTATTGAGGTATTCGGCTCTGAAGATCCTTCAATTGACGCCGAGGTCATTGGCCTTGGATATTCCTTCTATAGTGAGTTGGGTATTAAGGATGTCAGTGTTGAGGTGAATTCTGTTGGAAATCCAGAAAGTCGGCTTGTCTATCGTGAGAAGCTGCTCGCTTTCTTAAATCCCTTGAGGGACAAGCTGTGTAAGGATTGCCAAACGCGAATTGATAGAAATCCATTACGTGTACTCGATTGTAAGGAAGACCAAGCTTATTTTACTGGAGCACCTTCAATTTTGGATAGCTTAGATGAAGTGTGTACGTTACATTTTCAAGCTGTGTGTAGGTACTTGGACGCTATGGAAATTCCTTATCAGGTGAATCCACGGATGGTTCGAGGGTTGGATTATTACACGCATACCGCTTTTGAGTATAAAGCACAGGGGATAGGCGCGATTGATACCATTGGTGGGGGAGGTCGTTATAACGGGCTCGTCTCACAGATCGGTGGACCGGATCAGCCTGGTATTGGTCTAGGACTTGGTCTTGAACGAACGCTGCTCATTCTAGAATCCCAGCAGGTTGTGATACCTACTACTCCTCCTCTGGACGTCTACCTGATCGCATTAGGTGAGTCAGCAGAGAAAGAGATGGTTAGGCTGTTGTTCCAGCTCCGCGCGGCAGGCATTCGGGCTGATAAGGACTATCAGGGTCGCAAGATGAAAGCCCAGATGAAGTCAGCTGATCGCTTGCAAGCGAGGTATGCGGCGATTCTCGGTGATGATGAGTTAGCTCGTGGTGAGATCAGCTTGAAGAATTTGTCGAATTGGGAGCAAGAAACCATCAAGCTCGTAGATTTGCAGAATGTATTATTGAGTAGAGCGTCCAATACGCTTTAAATCGCTCAAATATAGAAACTAGTCCGAATAGCACGTCTATAACGTTCTACAGCACGCAGAAACAGAAACTTTAGGGGGATATTACATTATGTTATTAAAAACACACCATTGTGGGAAGTTAAGCAAGTCCGATATCGGAAGTACTATAATTCTGAACGGTTGGGTACAAAGAAGAAGGGATCTCGGCGGTGTATTGTTCATCGATCTGCGTGATCGCAGCGGATTAGTGCAGATTGTCTTTAATCCTGATTTCTCTGGAGCAGCTATGGAGTTTGCTGATAAGGCTAGGAATGAATTTGTTCTTGCGGTTCGTGGAACGGTTGTTGAACGGGAAGCAGAGACCGTGAATGCAAATCTAAGTACAGGTGAAATAGAAGTGCGTGTAACAGAGCTTGAAATCTTAAACACTGCAAAAAATCCACCGTTCTTTATTGAAGATGGTGTAGAGACGGATGAATCACTACGCTTAAAATATCGTTATCTGGATTTAAGACGACCGGAGATGCAGAAGACGTTAATGCTTCGTTCGAAAGCAGCAAAGGTATTCCGTGACTTCTTGGACGAGAATGACTTTATCGATGTAGAAACACCTATCTTGACCAAAAGCTCACCAGAAGGCGCACGTGACTATTTGGTGCCATCGCGTGTTCATCCCGGCGAATTCTTCGCTCTTCCACAATCACCACAAATATACAAGCAGCTTCTAATGGTCAGTGGCCTAGAGCGTTATTATCAAATTGCACGTTGCTTCCGTGATGAGGATTTGCGTGCGGATCGTCAACCAGAATTCACACAGGTCGACATAGAGACCTCCTTCATGTCCCGTGATCAGCTCTTAGATTTGATGGAGCAGCTTATGGTTCGATTGTTCAGAGCAACCTCAGGTGTAGAGCTATCAACACCTTTCCAGAGACTAAGCTATGCAGATGCGATTGGTAAATACGGCTCCGATAAGCCCGATCTTCGATTCGGATTGGAGTTAGTCGATGTATCTGAAATCGCTGCAGGCAGTGGTGTTCAGGTATTCAGTCAGGTTGTTTCTAAGGGTGGACAAGTTAAAGCACTCAATGCTAAAGGCTGCGGAGTTTGGAGTCGTAAGGAAATTGATGAGTTGGGATCATATGCTTCCCGTTATGGCGCCAAAGGCTTGGCATGGATACAGATGAAGGATGGCGAGATGAAGGGTCCGATTGTGAAGTTCTTCAAGGAAGAGGAACTCACTGCTCTAAGGGAGCTTCTAGGAGCTGAAGAAGGAGATTTATTGTTATTCTCAGCTGATAAATCTAAGGTAGTAGCCGATGTTTTAGGAGCATTAAGATTGAAGATTGGTAAGGATTTAGGATTAATCAATGAAAAGGAATTTAAATTTGCTTGGGTTATCGATTTTCCTTTACTCGGATATGATGAGGAAGCGAAGCGTTATGTTGCGGAACACCATCCCTTCACGCGTCCACATGATGATGATATTGCCCTATTCGATACAGACCCAGGTCAGATTCGTGCACAAGCTTATGATCTCGTCTTGAATGGATATGAGGTTGGTGGTGGGTCCATGCGGATCTACAGACGTGATGTTCAAGAAAAAATGTTCGCAGCATTAGGATTTTCTATGGAAGAAGCGAATGAGCAGTTTGGCTACTTATTAGAAGCATTCGAATATGGAACTCCTCCTCATGGTGGATTCGCGTACGGCTTTGATCGACTTGTGATGCTAATTGCGGGTAGAACTAACCTTCGCGAAACGATTGCATTCCCTAAGACTGCGAGTGCAACAGATTTATTGATGAACGCTCCTTCAGAGGTAAGCGACAAGCAGCTAGAGGATCTGTCAGTCCGTGTAGCACTTAAGCAGCCACAAGCCTAGGTTAAGAGAGTGAGGTACAATTGATGTTACACCAATTTTCCAGGAATGAGCTAGCCTTTGGTCAGGCTGGCTTGGATGTGATGAAGCGAAGTACAGTAGCTATATTGGGTGTTGGTGGGGTCGGCTCCTTCGCTGCCGAATCATTGGCTCGAACGGGTATTGGACGCATCATTCTTATCGATAAGGATGTTGTAGATATCACTAATATCAATCGCCAAATCATTGCCTTGCTAACAACTGTTGGACAGCCAAAGGTTGACCTGATGCGTGATCGTATTGGATTAATTAATACAGAATGTGAAGTTATTGCGATGAAGATGTTCTATACGGAAGAAACCTACGAACAGCTTTTTGCTTATCCCATTGATTATGTAGTAGATGCTTCAGATACAGTGACGTATAAGATCCATATCATGAAAGAGTGCTTACAACGAGACATTCCAATTATCTCAAGCATGGGAGCAGCGAATAAGATGGATCCGACTAAGTTTCAGGTAGCTGATATATCTAAGACCTCTGTCGACCCACTGGCTCGAGTAATTCGTCAGAAGCTAAGAAAGGAAGGAATTAAGAAGGGGATTAAGGTAGTGTTCTCCACTGAGATTCCTGTTAAGCCCATAGAAGAAGTTACACAAAGGATTGTACCCGAGAACGCCATGGATATTCGTAAAGCTCAGATGCCTCCTGCTAGTAATGCATTCGTTCCTTCTGTGGCTGGACTGATTATGGGTAGTGTTGTTGTGAAGGATTTATTAGCGAAGAATCAAGTAATCGTACCAACCATATAGTAGAGGTTTAAGTGGGCTGAACAGAGAATGACTGACTATACTGACTATGTAGAGCTAATTGGACAGGTGGTGGGAAGATGGATTTATTCTCGTTTGCTAATAATGATGATAAGCCAGTACCTTTAGCCGATCGAATGAGACCGAGGAATATGGATGAATTTATTGGTCAAGAGCATATCGTTGGGCAAGGGAAGCTATTACGACGGATGATCGATGCGGATAAGGTCAGCTCTATCCTGTTATATGGTCCACCGGGGACCGGCAAAACGACATTAGCTCATATTATCTCTCAGCAAACACAAGCACATTTTTTTCGTCTGAACGCTGTAGAGGCCTCTGTCAAGGATGTAAGAGATGTGATTGAGCAAGCTCGAACGAACATGGATTTATATAATAAGAAGACAATTCTGTTCCTAGATGAAGTACATCGATTTAATTCGGCTCGACAGGATTCCTTGCTCCCCGCGGTGGAGCAGGGTTTAATTATCTTTATCGGCGCTACTACGGAGAATCCATTTCACTATGTGAATGGGGCTTTAATGTCACGATCAACGTTATTCCAGCTCGAGCATCTCAATGAGGAGCATTCACTCATTGCGATGCATAATGCTTTAGAGAATCAGGATAGAGGACTCGGATTTCTTAAGCTTGAATATGAAGAGGAGGCCTTGCGACATATTGCTTCCATGGCCGGAGGCGATATTCGCAGGGCTCTTAATGCGTTGGAGCTTGCTGCGCTAACAACTCCAACAGATGCTGATGGGGTTATTAGAATTACCTTGTCGGCAGCAGAGGAATCGATTCGTCGTCCAACCATCAAGGCAGATGAGTCCACACAATATGATATCTTATCAGCGTTTCATAAGAGTATTCGAGGCTCGAGCGATGCAGCTCTATTCTGGTTTCTGTATGCGGTTGAGAGGCTTGGAATGGATCCACGAGTGTTCATTCGTAGGCTGACCGTTGCATGTAGCGAGGATATTGGGATGGCAAACCCTCAGGCTATGGTGCAAGCGGTAGCCGCTATGGAGGCTCATCAGAATATTGGTTGGCCTGAGGCCAAATATAATATCTCACAAGCGATCCTGTTCGCGGTGGAAAGCCCTAAGTCGAATGCTGTAGCAGTAGCCATAGGTAATGTAATGGAGTCGCTAGAGCAGCTGAAGCAGGCTGAGGTCCCAATCCATCTACGCGATGCTCATTATGCAGGTGCGAGGCAGCTTGGGCACGTAGGCTACAAGTATCCACATGATTATCCGGGACACTATGTTGTTCAACAATATTTGCCTAGCAATCTGCAGCGAACGACCTTCTATCAAGCAACCGAGCAAGGAATGGAAGAGAAAATTCGTCTCAACCAGCGTCGGAGAAAAGAACAGAAGTAATTGGGAGTAAGACCATTTTTTTGAATTAGAGTCCCCAATGACCTCTACAGGAGGACGTGTGAGCAAAAGGTTGCAATTCTTATCTTACGATCGGATGCGGCCTCAGCACCTCGTCGATCGTTCCGCCACCTAAGCAGACTTCACCTGTATAAAGAACAACAGCCTGTCCGGGAGTGATAGCTCTCTGTGGCTGGTCGAAGGTAATGAGACAACTGCCATCATCGTTCTGCAACAGCTTCACACCTTGATCAGGCTGACGATAACGAAATTTAGCTGTGCATACAAACTCGCCAACCGGTGCTGCTCCACTAATCCAATTCATCCCTCGGGCAATCAAACCAGTGGACATTAGAGCAGGGTGGTGATCACCTTGCACGACATAGAGGATATTCCGCTTCAAGTCCTTGTCCACAACAAACCAGGGCTCACCTGACCCAGTGCCGGAGCCCCCAATCCCAAGTCCTTGACGCTGTCCTAGTGTATAATACATCAATCCATGATGTGTACCTTGCACGGTTCCATCTGGTGTGCGCATCTCACCTGACTGAGCAGGTAGATATTGACTAAGGAATTCTCTGAAGTTTCGTTCACCGATAAAACAAACACCTGTGCTATCCTTCTTCTTCGCCGTTGCGAGTCCCGCTTCTAATGCAATTGCACGGACTTGAGGCTTGGGTAGATGACCAATAGGGAACATCGCCATAGAAAGCTGAGTTTGATTGAGTGCATTCAAGAAATAGCTTTGATCTTTATTCGTATCCACACCTCTTAATAGCTTGTACGTACCATCAACCTCATCCAATCGAGCATAATGCCCGGTAGCCAAGTAGTCTGCATCTAAATCGATTACCTTCTTAAGAAATTCACCGAATTTAATTTCCCGATTACACATGACATCTGGATTAGGTGTGCGACCATTACGATATTCATCTAGAAAATAATTGAATACCTTCTCGCGATATTCCTGTTCGAAATTTACGGTATAGTAAGGAATTCCAATCTGTGCACATACACGAGCTACATCCGCAGCATCATCCTCAGCTGTACAATGGCCGAATTCGTCGGTATCATCCCAGTTTTTCATGAAAATCCCTATGACTTCATAGCCCTGCTGCTTCAAGAGTAATGCAGTTACAGAGGAGTCTACACCTCCTGACATGCCTACAACTACTCGTGTAGAGGTAATGGGTTTTATGGCTTTAGAAGCTATGATCTTGTTGGTTATTGGGGTCATGCCGTTTCATCCTTTTGTGTATATATTATTTTCATAATTATGACATGATTTTTGTACCATAACAAGAAATGATGTGATACCATATAAATAATATAGGGATACACCGTATTAACTTAATCTATCCTAGGCTACAATGGATAACGACAACAAGGAAATAAAACCGATAAATGAGGTGCCAATTTGAAAATTTCTACAAAGGGACGGTACGGCCTAACTATTATGATGGAGCTCGCCTTCAAATATGGCCAAGGACCGATCTCTTTAAAGAGTATTGCTGAGAAGCATCAGCTCTCTGAGCATTACCTGGAGCAGCTTGTTGCCCCCCTACGTAACGCAGGCTTAGTCAAGAGTATACGAGGCGCATATGGTGGATACATTCTCAATAATGAACCAGATACTATAACGGCAGGTGAGGTTATCCGTGTGCTTGAGGGTCCTATCAGTCCTGTGGATTTCACTGAAGAAGATGACCCTGCAAAGCGTGATCTATGGATTCGTATTCGAGATAGCATTGCATCTGTGTTGGATTCAACTACATTAGCTAACCTAATTAACTTTAGGGATGAAGGACTACATGATAACTATATGTTCTATATATAGCAGGTGAACTTAATGGATGAACACTATTTGGACCATGCCGCAACGACTCCCTTGCACTCAGAAGTTCTTGAGGCAATGCTGCCTTATTTCGAGTTAAACTTTGGTAACCCATCAAGCTTACATGCTTATGGACGTAGAGCGCGGCAGGCAATTACCGAGGCCCGTGATCAGATTGCAGAGCATCTTAATTGTTCGCCTAAGCAGCTTATCTTCACTAGTGGTGGAACAGAAAGCGACAATTTAGCCATACTTGGAAGTATGGATGCATTAAAATCTCGTGGTAAGACACATATTATTACTACTCAGATTGAACATCAAGCCGTATTGTCTGTTTGTAGGCACTTGGAATTGGTAGGCTTCGAGGTTACCTATCTTCCGGTAGATGCTTACGGAAGGGTATCGATTAATGACTTGAAAGCTGCCTTTCGTCCGACAACTGCATTGGTGAGTGTTATGTATGGGAATAATGAAGTAGGAACCATACAACCAATCGAAGAGATTGGTGTCATATGTCGAGAGAATGGCATTCTACTGCATGTGGATGCGGTCCAGGCGCTAGGTATTATACCCATGAATTTGTCTGCGATGACAGTAGATTTGATTAGCTTTTCAGCACACAAAATTAATGGACCCAAGGGCTGCGGACTGTTATATTGCTACAAAGAATATCTCCTAGATGCCCAGATGTATGGAGGTAATCAAGAACGTAAACGGCGACCAGGAACTGAGAATGTGGCTAATATTGTTGGATTTGCTAAAGCTGTTCAGCTTGCTTCGAGCTATCAAGCAGAGAAACGACAGCATGTGGCAAGCTTGCGACTGTTATTCGAGAAATTACTATCCGTTGAGGTTGGTAATGAGAGCTTCTGTGTGAATGGACATCCAGATGATCATCTGCCACATATTCTTAATGTAAGCTTCCCAGGAATAGATAAGGCAACATTATTAATGAAGCTTGATCTGATGGGTATAGCTGCATCTGGAGGATCTGCATGCACCTCGGGAGCATTAGAGGATTCACATGTTCTTGTTGCGATGGGACTTCCGTATGAAATTATGAAGTCCTCAGTCCGCTTCAGCTTTGGATATGAGACTACGAATGAAATTGTTGTCGATGTTACGAAGAAAATCGGAACCATAGTAAAACGATTACGTAAAACTAACTAGCTTAACTACGTTTAATTTCACCCCATTATGGGTAAAAGTAAAGATATAAAAATAAAAGAGAGAATAGGGTGATTTATGATGTGTCGTTGTCCGAATTGTGAATCTAAAGATATCGGTAAAATCGGTTCGCACCAATTTTATTGTTGGAGCTGTTTTATAGAATGGAGTATTAATGGAGAGAAGGTATCCGTTTTTCAAGTTGAAGAGGATGGAACCTTGAGCTCGTTGGATGATTTGTTCTTCGAGGATGAAATGCCGCAAATTCAGATGGGCTAAAATGATTTATGGATAGCAAAAGAATACACCGTATCTAAACCTGGAAAACTAGGTAGAGATCCGGTTTTTTTTGTTGTAGACGGTGGGTTATTTCCGAAGGTTGTACATATAATAGGGAACAAAGAGTAACAACTATATATATGCATGCTGAGAGGAGTGCCCTTAGGAATGAAACGGCTTCTGCAGAATCGAATACTAATGATACTTCTATATAGTTTAATTGTTCTAGTCTTGCTTTATATGCTTATGCTCATCCAACCACTAATAAGCTATGTGTTTACTTTCTTGAAAGCAATACTTGGTCCGTTCATAGTAGCAATGATCATTTCTTATGTGCTTAATCCTATAGTCAGCTTGTTGAGTCAACGAAAGGTTCCCCGAACAGCTGCTGTTTTATTAATTTATGCTGTATTCATCCTAACCATGACGGTTATTGTTATGAATTTAATTCCAATGTTTCTGAAGCAGCTACGCGAATTGAATGAGCATATGCCACAGCTAACGATGAAAGCACAGAGCTTAGTATCAGGAATGAATAATAGTAGCTGGGTGCCTGACAGTGTAAGCGAAGGTATAAATCATGCTTTACATGAGGTGGAGGATGGGATTGCTCGGGGAGTTAGTAATTTCGTGAACGGTATTGGTAATACCATTAATTTCCTCTTCATCGCTTTTATCATACCCTTTCTCGTTTTTTATATATTGAAGGATTTTCGATTAATGGAGAAGACCGCTTTGACCTTTATTCCGAGAAAACATCGCAAACATATGATCAAGTTAATCTTGGATATAGATTCAGCCCTAGGGAATTACATTCGTGGTCAATTTATCGTTTGTGTGATTGTAGGAATACTTGCCTATATTGGTTATTGGATTATCGATATGCCCTATCCGCTATTATTAGCGAGCATTGTGATGATATTTAATATTATTCCATACTTAGGCCCCTTCTTCGGTGCGGCTCCTGCAATCATGATGGCCTCAACGATCTCTCTGAAGATGATGCTATTAGTGGCTCTTGTAAATTTGTGTGTGCAAATTCTTGAAGGGAATGTCATCTCTCCACAGGTTGTTGGTCGCACCTTACATATGCATCCATTACTAATCATTTTTGTGTTATTAATTGGTGGTGAGGTTGCGGGTATTGTGGGTTTAATATTGGCCGTTCCTTTCTTCGCAGCTCTGAAGGTACTCATCCATCACATGTGGGTTTATTATAAGAATAGAGCTGCTGCGGAAATTGATACAACATGACGATTCAGGGCACTCCTTATATTTGACAGTACTCACTGTGGAGAGTATAATTTCTACGATGAATCAACGTTTTGATATGATGATCTCTATGATGTAGCTACAGTAGACCGTAGACCGTTATTTGCAAGGTGTATCGTTTGAATCGATGCGAGCTTTGTTGCAGAGAATAGACTCCATGAAGAATTACACCACATATCTAGGTGAATCCTGATTGGCTGGAAGAGTCTAATAACGAAGAATGGACGAACGCTGGCTATGGAGTGTGAATGAACTTCACCGGGAAAGTCCCGTTACAGGCTTAAATGAGGAGATTAACGTTCGGAAGATAGAACGCTTAATAATCAGGGTGGTACCGCGGAATAATCCGTCCCTGCTTATTGAGCGTTTTTGTGCGTTTTTATGACAATTCAGGAGGTATTATTCATGAAAGCTAGTGAGATTAGACAGAAGTGGTTAGAATTTTTCGCATCCAAAGGTCACAAGGTTGAACCTAGTGCGTCGTTAGTTCCTTACAATGATGCTTCCTTACTCTGGATTAATGCAGGGATGGCACCGCTTAAAGGTTATTTCGACGGAAGTGAGAAGCCCGAGAATCCACGAATCTCTAATTCGCAGAAATGTATCCGAACAAATGACATCGAGAATGTTGGGAAAACCCGTCGTCATCACACGTTCTTCGAAATGCTAGGTAATTTTTCAATAGGTGATTACTTTAAGGAAGAAGCAATTACTTGGGCTTGGGAGTTTCTAACTGACAAGCGTTGGATTGGTTTTGATCCTGAGAAGTTATCAGTAACCATTCACCCCGAGGATGACGAAGCTTATCAGTTCTGGAACGAGAAGATTGGGATTCCTGCTGAACGAATTGTTAAGCTTGAAGATAACTTTTGGGATATTGGTGAAGGACCCTGTGGTCCTTGTACGGAGATATTCTATGACCGTGGTCCTGCTTATGGAGATTTGTCTGACCCTGATTGCACTACGGGTGGAGAGAATGAGCGCTTCTTGGAAGTTTGGAATCTGGTGTTCTCTCAATTTAATCACAATAAAGATGGTTCATATACACCTTTACCTAACAAGAATATTGATACTGGTGCGGGACTGGAACGTTTTGCCTCGATTGTACAGGATGTGGATTCGAATTTCGACACCGATTTATTCCAGCCGCTGATTCAAGCAACATGTGTCAAAGCAGGAGTCGTCTATAAAGAAAATGCTGATGTAGATGTTGCGCTCAAGGTAATCGCAGATCATGTTCGTACTGTAGCATTTGCTGTGGGGGATGGTGTACTTCCAACGAATGAAGGCAGAGGATATGTCATACGTCGATTGTTACGTCGTGCTGTTCGTTACGGGAAAGTAATCGGTATGGACCGACCGTTCTTATTTGAATTGACTCCCATTGTTGGACAAATTATGGGCGGTTATTATCCTGAGGTTGTCGAGAAGCAGGCTTACATTGAGAAGGTTATTCGAACGGAGGAAGAACGTTTCCACGAAACTTTATCTGACGGTCTAACTATTCTATCCCAGATGATTGAAGCGGCAGTAAGTAAGGGTACTCAAGAGGTATCAGGTGCTGATGCCTTTAAGCTTTACGATACTTTTGGCTTCCCTCTGGATCTGACAGAGGACTATGCAATGGAGCATGGCATCACCGTGGACCGTGATGGATTTGAATTGGCCATGCAAGAGCAACGCAAACGCGCTCGCTCCGCAAGACAAGAGAGTGAGAGTATGAAGGTACAGGGCGGTCCCCTAGGTGATTTTACGATTAAAAGTGAATTTGTTGGTTATACTGACTTGGTAACTTCTACAATAATCACGGGCATTGTGTTGGGTGATGCTTTTGTTAACGCAGTAACGGCTGGAAATCAAATACAGCTTATCCTGGAACGAAATCCTTTCTATGCCGAAAGTGGTGGACAGGTAAGTGACCAGGGGACAGTATTCAAGGCTGGGGCAGAGGCTGTGATAGAAGGTGTATTCAAAGCGCCTAACGGTCAATTTGTACTAGTAGCGTCTGTTCTTACAGGAGCTTTCGCAGTTGGAGATGAAGTACAGGCTTCAGTGAATCGAGCAAAGCGCGAGGATACGATTAAAAACCATACCGCAACACATCTTATGCATAAGGCACTTAAGGAGGTGCTTGGTGATCATGTTAATCAAGCCGGTTCTCTAGTGGAGCCTGAGCGGATGCGGTTTGACTTCTCTCACTTTGGTTCAATAAGTGCTGACGAGCTCTCAGATGTAGAACGTCGAGTCAACGCACAAATTTGGAACAACACGGAGCTGTATATTGAGCTTAAATCACTAGATGAGGCTAAATCGATGGGAGCCATGGCGTTATTCGGAGAAAAATATGGCGAGATTGTAAGGGTTGTGAAGGTTGGGGATTACAGTCTTGAGTTATGTGGCGGCTGTCATGTACAGAACACAGCACAAATTGGACTATTCAAGATCGTTAGTGAAAGCGGAATTGGATCAGGCGTCAGAAGAATTGAAGCCGTAACTGGGCGGTATGCTTATCAATATTTGGATGATCAAATTACCTTATTGAAGGAAGCGTCATCTGCACTCAAGACGGCTCCTACAGAGCTTGCAAAACGAATTGAGGGTATGCTTGAGCAGATTAGGGAAGTGACAAGAGAGAATGAATCTCTGCAGGGTAGAATCAATCGTATTGAAGCGGGATCATTAATCGATCAGGTTAAGCGGGTTGGAGGTGTACCGACTTTAATTGCACAAGTGCAGGTCCCATCCATGGAAGCACTACGTACAATCGTTGATCAGATGAAGGAAAAGCTAGAAACAGCTATTATCATCTTAGGATCAATCAGTGATGATAAAGTAAATCTGATTGCAGCTGTTACGCCAGATTTAATCAAACAGGGCTTTCATGCGGGCAACCTGATTAAACAAATTGCTGTTATCTGTGGTGGTAGCGGTGGCGGTCGACCGGATATGGCACAGGCTGGGGGCAAGGAGCCAAGTAAGCTAGCAGAAGCATTGGCATATGGAGAGAAGCTACTTGGTGAGAGGGAATAATGCCGCTGATTTACTTCTCTCCGACACAGGTCGGCCATCACTCACTTAGCATGCTTAGAGGTAAGATTTACTTCTCTCCGACACAGGTCGGCCATCACAAAACCTCTTGTTTGTCACTGAGGTTTTGTGAAGGGATAGATAAATTTGGGACTTTGATGTAAGATGAGGTTATATCTTTGATATTGCGTTAAATCGGGAGGTGATGGTGATGGATCCTATGGACCACACAATGAAGTTTAATGTTAAAGCGGAAGGTGTTGAAACATCACCAGAGGAAATCATCCTTACCGTATACGACGCCCTTCATGAGAAAGGCTATAACCCAATCAATCAGATTGTAGGATATTTACTATCTGGTGATCCGGCTTATATTCCGCGTCATAACAACGCAAGAAGTCTTATACGTAAGAGAGAAAGAGATGAATTGATCGAAGAATTAGTTAAAGCGTACTTGCAAATACACAGTAAAGGATAGGTAAGAGAGTCTTTCTCTTCGTGACTAAGCATGAGATTGTTGGGACTGGATTATGGGGATAAGAAAATCGGTGTAGCTTTAAGTGATGAGTTTGGTTGGACTGCTCAGGGGTTGGAGGTTATTCTCAACAAGGATGCAGCTACTGTGCTAGCTCGAATTACTCAAGTAGTGGACCAGTATGAAGTTACTGGATTTGTAGTTGGGCTCCCTAAGAACATGAATGGCACAGTAGGACCGAGAGCAGAGATCTGCATGACATTTGCTCAATCACTTCGTGAGACATTTAATCTACCTGTACACTTATGGGATGAACGCTTAACAACAGTCTCCGCAGAACGGGCATTAATCGAAGCAGACGTAAGCAGAAGGAAACGCAAGCTGGTTATTGATAAATTAGCGGCTTCACTTATCCTTCAAGGATATTTAAATTCTATATCAACGAAATGAGGTGCCTAAGGCATGACGAATGAAGTGGATAATAACGATTATGAGCCAGAAATCATCTATATTCCAGATGAAGAAGGCAATGAAGAAGAATTTGAAGTGGTTATGAAATTCGAAATGGATGGCACTGAGAAAAAATATATGATGGTTGTTCCAATGGAGAGCGAAGAGGAAGAGGATGAGGTTTTTGCTTTTCGTTATGAAGAGGATGGCGATGATCTTAAGCTCTTTACTATAGAAGATGAAGAAGAGTGGAAGCTAGTCGAGGAAACATTCAACACATTACTTGAAGAAGATGAAGAGGTTACTGAATAAATGTATTATGAAGCGAAGGATGCTCTGGAATCAAACTTGCTTCAGCAAGCATTTGGGAAGGAAGTTATCCTCAGTGAAGATGGTGAGGATGGATCAGCTTACAAAGTTCTACAGGAATTTCGTCTTGGAGAACAGATCTATGCTGTCCTGCATTCACCCAAGCTATCCAAGAATGAGGAGTATGTCATATTCCGAGTAGTCCGCAATGCACTTAGTGTGGTGACCCTAGAAACCATCGACGATGATGAGGAATGGGAAGCAGTTGCTGAGGTTTATGATGAATTGACATTTGAGATATGAATAAGGGCGGCGATTCGTCGCCTTTTTTGCAGGGGGAGTAACATGGATACAAATAATGGGGATAATTCTGGGCAAAAGGGACTTACTGATCCTCAATTGGACAAGCCCCAACAGCCACAAAAACTAGCATCAACTAAGCTTACCGCTAAGAACAAAAGAATGATGGCGTTCTGGACCTTCCTAATTCTGATCTGTCTTATGGCAGGGACAGCGGGAGGTATTTTACTTTATTTGGGTCATACATTATCTCCGGTTGAGGCATCGAACGAAGAGAAGCGTTTTGTAGTTCCCAGGGGAGTGAGTTCAGCTCGTATCGCTAATATTCTTGAGGATCAGGGTTTGATCCAGAGCGGCACCGTGTTTAGCTATTATTTGAAATACAAAAAAGAAGGTGCAGGCTTTAAAGCAGGCGAGTATGCGATGAGTCCTGGAATTACGGTTGACCGGATTATTGAGATGATGAATAACGGGGAAATTATTGTACCAGAAACCTATAAATTTACTGTTCCTGAAGGGTTAACTATTATTCAAATTGCGGATATTATCGGAGATTTGGGGCAAATTGATCGCACAAGGCTTTTGGAATTAGCCAATAATCCTGCACAGTTAAAGTCTGTGGAGGGGACGGTTATTCCTCCTTTCGTAGAGCAAATTCCAGTAAATGAAGGCATGAAGTTTAAACTTGAAGGTTATCTGTTCCCAGAAACCTATGAAATTCGCATCGAGAGCAGCACAGAGCAAGTAGTAATCAGACTACTGCAGGAATTATCCAATAAATTAAGTACATTGCCAGAAGATTGGACAGAGCAATTGGAGAAGAATGGTGTAACTTTTCATGAACTAATGACGATTGCTTCTTTAGTTGAAAGAGAAGTTGTTCTTGATGAGGAACGTGCAAAGGTGGCAGGCGTCATCTATAATCGTCTCAAGAAGAAGATGCCACTAGAGATCGATGCGACTGTACAATTTGCCTTAGACAAACATAAAGAACGACTTCTGACTGTAGATACGAAGACAGAAAGTCCTTATAATACTTATCAGAATGCAGGGCTCCCGCCAGGGCCGATAGCAAGTCCGAGTATCAATGCAATTAAAGCTGCGCTTTATCCAGAGGCAACGGAATATCTATTCTATGTAACTAAGAAGGACGGAACAAATGGACATTTGTTCGCTGAAACCTACAAGCAGCATCTCAATAATATCGCTCTAAGCAATAAGAAAGCGAAGGAAACAACAGGTAATTAATCTAGAGGTGATGAGAATGAACAAACCAGAGCTCGTAACAACAGCAGGCTCTCTAGAGGAGCTACAACGAGTCATAGAGGCTGGTGCGGATGCCGTTATCATTGGTGAACAACGTTATGGAATGAGGCTTTCCGGAGAATTTCAGTTGGACATGATTGAGCAAGCGGTTATCCTAGCACATGACAGAGCCGCAAAAATCTATGTGGCTGTTACCAATATTATGGATAATGAAACGATCAAGAGCCTGCCTGACTATCTGAAGGCTCTTGGGCAGTTCCAGGTGGATGCGATCATATTCGGAGATCCAGCTATATTATTCATACATAAACAAATTGAGTCTTCCGTTGCGCTCCATTGGAGTACGGAGATGACGGCAACGAATTACGCAACGGCTAATTTCTGGGCAGATCGTGGAGCGACTCGAGTTATTGTTCCAAGAGAGCTTAATATGGAGCAGATTGTTGACTATCAGCTTCATTGTAAGATTGACATCCAAGTACAAGTGCATGGACTAACTAACATTTATCATTCCCGTCGCCATCTAGTAGGAAGCTACTTGGAGCGTCAATCTATCCCTTATGAATGCTCAGCTTATGGGCTGAATAAAGGTTTTTATCTGATAGAAGAAGAGCGTCAGGAGTTGCATCATCCTGTTTATGAGGATCATAACGGCACTCATATCATGAGTGCAGATGATATTTGTATGATAGAAAATCTACCTGAGCTCATTCGGAGTGGTATTCAAAGCTTTAAGATTGAGGGTCTGCTAAAATCCTCACTATATAATGAGACTGTCGTAAAGGCTTATCGAGCGGCAATAGATCAATATATGAAGGATCCATCTCAGTACATAGAAGACCAGGAATGGTTGTTATCCATTCAGCAATTACAGGATCCAAAGCGAGAATTGACCTATGGTTTCTTCTATAAAGAGCAGGTTTACTAAAAACTAACATTTCAGGAGGCTGTCATGAGTATCGTGGAAACTAGCGTGATCGAAGAACAGAAGCATACAACTCAGAAGCTAATCCTACCAGAATTACTCGCGCCTGCTGGCAGCTTGGAGAAATTGAAATTCGCCATTCATTACGGAGCGGATGCTGTATATATCGGTGGACAGCATTATGGCTTAAGATCAAATGCGGATAATTTTTCTTTTGAAGAGATGGAACTAGGCGTAGAATTTGCTAGCAAGTATGGAGCGAAGGTATTCGTTGCCACGAATATCTATGCTCATAATGAAGATTTGGCTGGAATAGCACAATACTTGATTTCATTGGAGCGTGTTGGGATATCAGCGATTATAGCAGCAGATCCTGCTATTATTCGTGTTGCTCAGCAGGTAGCGCCAAAATTGGAGGTCCATCTGAGCACGCAGCAATCGACAATGAACTGGATGACGGTGAAATTCTGGAGTGAGGAAGGGCTCCCTCGTGTTGTGCTTGCCCGTGAGGTTAGTTTGGAAGATATAAAGCAAATCAAGCAAGAGGTTGATGTTGAGATTGAAGCCTTCATTCATGGGGCAATGTGTTCTTCCTATTCGGGTCGTTGTGTATTATCTAATCACTTTACGGATCGAGACTCCAACCGCGGAGGATGCTCTCAATCCTGTAGGTGGAAATATGATTTGTATGATCAAGAGCATCACAAGGTTCATCCGATCGAGCTTGAGGAGGAACAATTCACAATGGGTTCCAAGGATTTGGGGATGATTGAGCATATTCCAGAGCTAATTGAAGCTGGAATAGACAGCTTTAAAATTGAAGGCCGAATGAAGAGTATCCATTATGTCGCTACGGTTACACATGCATACAGACAGGCTATGGACAGCTACCAACAAGATCCAACGCACTATTCGACAAAGCCAGAATGGATTACCGAAATTATGAAAGCGGCCAACCGACCATTAACTACAGGTTTCTATTATGATACCCCTGATCATGACGATCACATATACAATGCTGAAGATCGAATGATGGAGGTTGAGTTCTCTGGTATTGTCTTAAATTATGAGTCAGCTACAGGAATAGCCATTATTGAACAACGCAACTATTTTAAGCTGGGTCAGATTATTGAATTTTTCGGACCTGAGGGAGTGAAATTCAAGCAGAAAATAGTCGAAATGATGGATGAGGAGGGTACTCCCATAACCGTAGCTAGACATCCCCTGCAGATCATCCAAGTTAAAGTAGATTATGAAGTGCGAGCTATGGATATCATGCGGAAATGGGTATAATTACAATATTTTTTTTGGATTCGCGAAAATAATGTAATCGCTTTAAATGAATCAAAGGATTATGATAAATAATGTCGAAATAAGAAAATACAATAATAATATATGCAGATTTATAAACTTACATAGGACGGTGAAACGTATGAAAGCAAACCGTTTCGACAAAATCAAACAAAGCGGTGGATCGATGTTGAGTAAAGTTAAGAATGCTTCAGGACAAGCTTCTCAGGTAAGGATGCAGAATCCAATAAAGTCAGTGGGCCTCAAATTATTCCTTATTATTTTCCTCAGTATTGTTTGTTTCGTCTTGGTTGTTGGGCTTCTAGGCTACAATACCTCGAAGAATATCATTAAGGATAAGGTTGCGGAAAGCTCATTAGAAACCATTAAACAAGCAAATGGAAAATTGGATTTAATGTTAAGAACGTACGAAAGCTTAAGTCTTCAATTAATGCTTAATGCAGAATTGAATGATTTGTACAGCGCGATACTTGAGAATGAAGGCGATGAATATGCACAGCTTCTCAATCAGCAGTCAGTTACAAGCTCATTGAATAATTACTTATTCGCTGACAATAATCTCATTTCTATTCAATTTTACTTTTCAAATGGCAAGGTGATTTCTACTGGAGGTAATTTATCTACGTTTGATCAAGTTAAAGAGATGCCGTGGCACATAAGAACGCAGGAGAATAGTGGCAAGGTTACTTGGTTACCTACAACCCTCGAAGGATATTCCAAAGCGCGTCCTTCCTTTGCACTAGCTCGCAAGCTTACTAATCCTAACACTACTGTTGAAATAGGAACTGTACTGATCGAAATTAAAACTGAGGCATTAGGTGAGCAGTTATTAGGTCTTGGTGAGGGCGATAATCATATCTTCTTATTAGATGGTGATCAGAATCTTACTTATTCTGATAACCCAGATTTGCTTAGCGTTCCATCAAAAATTAAGCTTCCTGCTAAAGGGGATGAAGATTATTATGAGGCTTCAGGTCAGAATGGTGAAGATGCCCTTATTGCATTTAATGAATCATCGATCACAAAGTGGAATCTCGTAGGAACTTATCCTGTTGATTCATTGGTTGAGGACGCAAAAGAAATCTTGAATCAAACCTTTATTATTGCATTAATTGCTGCACTAGTTGCTGTAGCCATTGGATTTATTGTAGCACGAATGATTGGACGCCCCCTTGTTCAGCTACGAAATTTAATGAAAGAGGGAGAGCAAGGCAACCTTCAAGTAAGGACGAATATTCGTAGTAAGGATGAGATTGGTCAATTGGGCCAGAGCTTCAATGAGATGATGGAGAGAATTACGGTATTGGTTAAACAGACGAATCACTCTGCTCAGCAGGTATTAGTTAATGCGGAGGTGTTACTAGATTCCTCGAAGCGAACAGCTCTTTCGGCGAAAGAGATATCCGTAGCGACCGAGGAAATCGCAAGTGGAGCATCGACGCTAGCTGTAGAGGCGGAGAGAGGCAATGACTTAACAAATCATATCGGCGGGCAAATGCTACAGGTTGTTGATGCGAATCTTCAGATGGGTACTTCGGCTTCAGAAATGCGTAGAGTTAGTGAACAAGGCATTGAGTATATGTCGCAGCTGATTTCGAAAACTAGCTCTACAGAGAAAATGACACGTTCAATGGTAGAGAAGGTAGACAAGCTGAAGGATAGCACGAACTCCATTCGTAAGATTCTTGAGGTGTTGAGTAACGTATCCAAGCAAACGAACATTCTATCGTTGAACGCTACGATCGAAGCAGCTAGAGCTGGAGCAGCCGGTAAGGGCTTTATGGTTGTTGCCGATGAAATCCGTAAACTAGCAGATCAATCTAGACAATCAATTAGTATTGTGGGACAGATTACAGAGACCATTCAATTAGAAATTGATGAAACCGTTGATGTTCTCTCAGAAGCATACCCATTATTCCAGGAGCAGATTGCTTCTGTGAAGGAAGCTGACTTAATCTTTAAGAATGTTCAGAGCAATATGGGTGTCTTCATCAATCAATTGGATGGTGTAACCGAGTCCATCCAACAGCTTGAACAATCTCAATTAACATTATCAGAAGCGATGAGCAGTGTAAGTGCGGTATCACAGCAATCCTCAGCAACATCTGAGGAAGTAGCATCTCTAAGCACAGAGCAATTGAATGTTAGCCAAGGACTTGTTCAGCTTGCTGAGAAGCTAGAAGCATTATCTAATGACCTGAAGAAATCACTTAGCAGCTTCACTGTATAAAATAATTTAATTGTCTCTACGTACCTATTTCGCTAATTTGGCGAAATAGGTATTTTTGTGTTCGGTTGGAGAATAATGATACAACCTGTGAAATGAGGTGATGAAAGCTGATAACCCGACGTGGATTTATACTATTGCTTTGTTATGTATGTTTAATCTGCATGCTGCTCATTCGATTATTGTGGATTCAGACGCTCACCGTTATTAAGGGGGATGTGGAAGGAAATCTGGCTCATGGTTCAGTGGAGCAGCGTCGAGAGAGTATCGTACTTGATCAAGGTCGAGGGCGTATCGTGGACCGCAATGGTATGCGATTAGCCGGTGAAGAAATTCGTTCGTTATTAATCATTCCAAGAATGCCTCAGTGGAATAACCCTGCCCTCATGAAGCAGATTGCAGAGATTATTAACATAGAGCAAAGTATATTAGCTGTACAGGTTCAGAGGGCTGACAAACCGTTCCTAGCCTACTCGATCAATCAAAAAACGCCAATTGCTCTTTCAATCGAACAAATGGAACAATTACAGCACATGCAATCTAGTGCATTTAGAGTGGTTCCTTATATACAAAGGTACAAGGATACACCAATTGCTGCACATGTTATTGGTTATCTTGCTCAGAATCCATGGTTAATGAATAAAAACTATTCGAAGCAATTGCAGCAGGGAATATGGCAAGAGAATGGTCTGATCGGTGTTGCAGGAATAGAAAGATCGTTTGATCAACTTTTGCAAGGGATTACTTCCACCCAGTATATTCATTTCATTGATGGTAAATCAGATGCTATTGCAGGGTTGACGGATGGATTGATCACTTCAGACAATCCATTCTACCCCCTCGAGCTCCAAGCAACGTTAGACGGCACGCTGCAGTCAGCAACAGAAGCGATGTTGGATAACATACCTATGAGAGAGGGCGCCGTTGTTGTTCTTGATGCAAAGAATTCAGATGTTATTGTTATGGCTAGCCGCCCCAATTACAACCCCAATTCAGTACTACCGGAATTAGGTAATTGGCGGAACCGAGCAGTGTCAGCCGCGATACCAGGCTCCATCTTTAAAACGGTCGTCTTAGCTACTGCCCTTGAGGATGGCGTCGTAAAACCTAAACAGAAATTTTACTGCTCTGGACGATGGGATCGTTACCATCTGAGATGCTGGGCTAGAGAGGGACATGGGGTTCTTACGCTAGAGCAGGCTTATGCTCAGTCGTGTAATGTAATCATTGCACAAATCGCTGCTAAGCTCAAACCAGGACGATTAGAAGAGGTTGCACAATCACTTGGTGTTCTAGATCGTATTGGATGGTCTACTGATCTTCTAAAGTATCCTTCTGGTAGTATCCAATCCTTCCGTCAATTGGATGGTGAGCAAGAAGGGCAGGTGTTCGATAGTGGGACACCACGTACAGATCCTGGTGTATTGGCTCAGACAGGAATTGGACAAAGAGATGTCAGGCTATCACCTCTACAGGCAGCGAATATGGTGGTAACATTACTGAACGATGGGGAGTTAAAGCAGCCCAGGATTGTAACTGAAATCAGACATCACAACAATCGCTCGATGATACAATTTCCAGCGCACTTGATCACGAAACCTCCTGGTAAAGGCAAGATTTCACCTGCAACCGCAAGATGGTTAACCCATGCAATGAAGCTAACGGTTCAATCGGGTACAGCATCCTCCCTAATGAAGACACCCGTTGAGGTTGCGGGTAAGACGGGTACAGCTGAGACGGACCTCAGCGAGGCTAACAAGGTTAATCAATGGTTTATTGGGTATACACCCACGCATAACCCGAAGTATGCTTTTGCCGTTATGGTGAGTAATCGGAACGCCGATGAATCTCACGAAGCGTTAACAATTACTGATCAGCTATTACGTTTATTGGATGAATAGAATAAATTGTATCGAGACAATACGATTCAAGCGACGAATAATATGATAAAATAGACATATTCGCACATTATCATACGTTTTCGGTGGGAGGATCATGGATGTTATCTATAAATCGACACGAGAAAATTATTGAATGGTTAGGATTGAGTCGTTCGGTGAAGGTGTCAAATCTGAGTAAGCAATTGAATGTAACTGAAAAAACTATTCGAGAGGATTTAGAAAAGCTTGAGAACATGGGATTACTAAAACGCATTCACGGGGGAGCCATTATAGCTGGGGATGGCAACTCAACATTACTTCCCATTTCTAGTAACCATACACGGAATGAAACCTCGAAGATGGCCGTTGCTAAGTCAGCCATATCCTTTATTGAGCAAAGAGATATAATCGCACTTGATGGGGGAAGTACAACACTAGAAATCGCCAGAATGCTGGATAATATGCCGCTCACCGTCATTACTAATGATTTGTATATTATTAGCGAGCTTGTGAAGAAAGACAATATCCAGTTGGTTGTGCCAGGAGGCTACCGCAATCGTAATTATCTAGTTAGTGCAGAAGCTATAGGGTTTATGGAAAAGTTGAATATTAAGAAGGTATTCATATCCGCAACTGCGATCGATCTTGAGCATGGACTAACGGTGTTCACTAGTGCTCAGATTGAACAGAAGCAAGCGATGATTCGCTGTGCAACCGAGGTGTATGCTGTCGTAGATCATAGCAAGTTTGACAAGTGTGCTTTGATGACTATAGCTCCTCTAACTGATCTAAAGCTTATTATTACAGATAGTGGGTTACATCCTGGAATTATCGAGAAATATGAAGCGCTTGGGCATCAAATTGTGAAAGAATAGACTGGAAAGAGTTCGGGAAATAGGCTATACTATAACTAGTACATTATCGAACATTTAGAAACATTATAGAACGAAAGGGATGTGTGTTCATTCATGTTTAATCTATCGGGGAAGAATGCTCTAGTAACTGGAGGTACTGGTGGCTTAGGGCAGGCTGCAGCAACAGCGCTGGCAGAAGCTGGGGCTAATATTATTATCATATCGAATCAGAACAATGGTGATGAGGCCTTAGCAGGAATAAGAGCGCTTGGACGCAAGGCAATAGCAATTTGTGCGGACCTAAGTGATGAAAAGGCACTTCCTGATTTAATTTCCCAAGCTAACAATGAGATAGGGGATATCGATATCCTTGTCAACAATGCTGGTATTATTCGACGTACGCCTTATGCTGAGCACTCTGCTCAGGATTGGCATGATGTTATTCAAATCAATTTAAACTCTGTATTTTTCTTATCCCAGTTAGTTGGGCGTGGAATGCTTGAGAGAGGACATGGTAAGATCATTAATATCGCTTCCATGCTTTCATTTCAAGGCGGAATTAATGTGCCTGGGTACACGGCAAGTAAGCACGGTGTTAGTGGGATAACGAAGGCAATGGCAAGTGAGTGGGCAGGGAAAGGTCTTAACGTAAATGCGATTGCTCCTGGTTATATGGCAACCGACAATACGAAAGCACTACGTGAGGACGAGGATCGCAGTGCCCAAATTTTGGGTAGGATTCCAGCAGGGCGTTGGGGTACTCCAGATGATTTGAAGGGACCAATCGTGTTCTTAGCTTCAGAAGCATCCAATTATATGAATGGTCATATTATGTGTGTGGATGGCGGATGGATGGTTAGATAGTTATTGATTAATAATTAGTGGGACCGTCCAAAGTCTAAGAGACTAGGACGGCCCTTTGTACGCTTGGCAGCCCAACTAAGGGCAGCGCGAATAGAAAAGTGGTGATGCAAGAGTAACTCCTTGCACCACCACTTTTCTGTAGTACTATGATCGTTAATAAAGCTTTTTAATTATCGAAGGTCTTTCATTGCAACTGCATCCATATCAGTAAAGGTTTGATTCTCGCCAGCCATTCCCCAGATAAAGGTATAGTTGCTAGTACCCACGCCAGTATGAATCGACCAGCTAGGTGAGATCACCGCTTGTTCATTACGAACAACTAAATGTCTTGTTTCTTGTGGCTCGCCCATGTAGTGAAACACAACAGCATCCTCAGGCATATCAAAGTATAAATAAACTTCAGATCGTCGGTTGTGTGTATGACAAGGCATGGTGTTCCACATATTATTAGGCTTTAATAAGGTCATTCCCATAACAAGCTGGCAGCTCTTAATACCATCTATATGAATAAACTTATAGATCGTTCTTTCGTTAGAAGAGGCAGGGCTACCTAGATTTACAGGTTGGGCACCAGCGATATCTACCTTCTGATTCGGATAAGCATGGTGTGCAGGTGTAGAGTTGATATAGAATTTGGCTGGAGCTGAAGGATCATTACTACTCATAATGACTTCTTTGTTTCCTAAGCCAACATAGAGGCAATCCTTGGAGCTCATTGTGTATTCTTGACCATCGACCACAATTAGCCCGGCTCCGCCTATGTTAATAATCCCAACCTCTCTACGTTCAAGGAAGTACTCTGACCCCATATCATGCTTAGAAGCCTCTAACTTGATAGAACCTTTCACGGGAACCGCACTGCCGGTTATATAACGATCAACATGACTATAAACCAGTACTAATTCATCAGGGGCGAACAAATTGTCTATTAAATACTCATCCCTCAAGCGCTGTGTATCATACTTTTGTGTATCCGTGGGTGTTGCTGCATAACGAATTTCCATTACATATTCAATCCTTCCCATAATTTAATCAAGCTAATATGAACATAAGCTAAGGGTACCACAAATGTTCGTTTTTTACCACAAATGTTCGTAATATAAATTCGCAATATATAATTTAATATTGATTATAAAAAGGCTTTTCCGTTATAATTATTAGTAGGTTAAGGAGGCGGACAATATGGATGCTGGTGCAGCCCTTAGAGCGGTCGATAGTTCATCTTTACTTCAACATTTCATAGGTTTAAGAATGCTGAATAATATTAAACAGATGGAGACAGCAGAGATGGCAACCATGCTAGCAGATTTCTCAGCCGCTCAACCTCTAAATCCCAATATACCCGTTCCAGCCACACTAAAGATAGGTCAGAATTTAGATATATCGGTTTAGAATAATGATCGCACTATCCTATGAAAGGGAATTCGTTTACTCGAATTCCCTTTTTTTTCATGACTATTGTTCTTGTGATAAGTCAACCATTAGAGATAATGCCACAATCAAACGCATATACTTGAGACAGGTTCTTGGGAGGTGATTCCCCCTTGTCACAGGTTATTCGTAAAATAATCATTCTTGTTCTTGGTAGTTTATTTATCGCATGTGGAGTGGATTTCTTCCTTATACCCTTTAAAGTGCTGGATGGGGGCATTATCGGTTTAGCATTAATCATGAAATATATTTGGGGGCTGGAAGTTGGATTCTCTATGCTTATATGTAGCGCACCAATCTTCATCCTAGCTTGGTTCCAATACCGACCTTTATTCTTAAGCAGTATATATGGGCTGATATTCAGCTCTATGTTCATCAATTTACTAGAACCCTTACAGTATCACTTTCTATACTACTTTGAACTATCTGGCATGGTGAGTGCAATTATAGGTGGTGTCGGAATAGGTATGGGAATTGGTATTATGCTACGATTTGGTATTAGTACAGGAGGAACAGATTTATTAGCTCAATATATCTCGAGGATTACGTTTCTGAATGTAGGACTTATTATCATGATTACGGATCTCTTGATCATTGGCATCGGGGGAATCCTAATCTCAATGGAGACCTTCTTGTTATCTTTAATTACTATTGTCGTTGGCGGTCTTGTAACAGGAATATTAGTTTCGAAGGGAAGCTAACGAAATACTAACGGAATAGTAGGTATATCAATAATATGGGCAGAATATAAAGAGATTCCATTGAATAAATATGCTGACGGTGGTATTATTTAAGTGGGAAATATGAATAATTATAATAACAAAAACATAACAAAATAATTATTGGAAAGAGGAGATAATGACTTGATGAAGCAGCAGGTGTTACAGATGAGAACGGAGATAGCTATAGAATTGGAACGAATTCTCGACTTTTGGAAAAAGGAAACGTTGGATGAAGCGAATGGCGGATTCTATGGGGAGATCAGCTCATCATTAGTCGTGCATTCGGAGGCTGATAAAGGATTAGTACTAAACGCAAGGATACTCTGGACTTATGCAACGGCCTATCGGATGTTCGGTCAAGAATCGGACTTATCTATGGCAGAGCGTGCATTTACCTACCTACTAGACAACTTCTGGGATAAGAACTACGGTGGCTTATATTGGATGGTTAGCTATCAAGGGCAGCCTGTAGATCGGAGAAAACAGATTTATGGACAAGCCTTCGCGATCTATGCATTCTCTGAGCTTTATAGAGCGACTGGCAACCAAGTGGCGCTTGATTATGCGGTGAAGCTGTTCCATCTTATAGAAGAGCATAGCTACGATACGAAGAACCAAGGATACTTTGAAGCGTGCTCGGAGAACTGGGGCCCGACAGAAAACTATAGCTTAAGTAATATTGACTTGAATGAGAAGAAGTCGATGAACACTCATCTGCATATCTTAGAAGCATATACAAATTTATATCGCGTCTGGAAGAATGATGAATTAAAGCTTAAATTCACTGAGCTTATTGAAGTGACGATGAAGCATATTGTTAATCCTAACACCTTCCACTTTCATCTCTTCTTCAATGAAGAGTGGCAGGTGAAATCGGACGTCATCTCGTTCGGTCACGATATTGAAGGTAGCTGGTTATTATATGAAGCGGCAGAGGTGTTAGGAAATCACGAGCTAACTGAGCGTGTTAAGCAAGTGGCTATTCATATGGCCCAGGCGGTTTATGAGAAGGGCATAGATATAGATGGTGGATTATTCAATGAGCAAGATGGGGTGGGACATCTCGACGATAATAAGCATTGGTGGCCACAAGCTGAGGCCATTGTAGGGTTTCTGAATGCTTACGAAATGACGGGTCAAGGACACTTTTATGAGGCTGCGTATCGTTCTTGGAGATTTACGGATGATAACATCTGTGACAAAGTCAATGGTGAGTGGTTCTGGATGGTATCCCGAGATAGGAAGGTAGACCTTACTCACATGAAGGTTGATGCATGGAAATGCCCATATCATAATAGTCGTGCGTGCTATGAAGCTATTGAACGATTGGATCGACTAGTCTTGCAATAAATCATACACTCATGTACTTTAAAGATAGCCCAATTACGCTGGAACAACCGCAACGCTTTAATTCGGTTGTTCCTTGTTTTTTGCGGAATTGGTTATTCGTAATTTCATAGTAATGGATGGGGTGAATAAATTGAGTTCGGAATCAAATCCTGCAACAATATATGAGGCACTCGGCGGTGAATTGACCATAATGAAGCTTGTTGAGGCTTTCTATAGCCGTGTCACCTTAGATCCAGACTTGTCTCCTCTGTTCCAGAATGGTATTGATGAGATCAAACGCAAGCAATTTATGTTCTTAACACAATTTCTAGGGGGAGCGACATTATATTCCGACGAATTCGGTCATCCCCAGATGCGATATCGCCATCTACCCTTCGAGATCACACCCCAACGAGCTAACGCTTGGCTGATGTGTATGAGTGAAGCGATGGACGAAATTGAATTAGAAGGTCCTGCCAGGGATTACTTCTATGTGCGGCTTACCCAGGTAGCTGCACATATGGTGAATTCGAGTGATGAACAATGATTGTGTCGAGGTGAGCGAATGATCGAGCCAAGTGTGCCCAAATACATGCAATTAAAAAAAGAAATTCAATCATGGATTTACGCTGGACGCTTCAAATCTAATGAACAGCTACCCTCTGAGCATGAATTATCGAGGCTTTTCTCGATGAGTCGCCAGACGGTTAGACAGGCAGTTGGAGAGATGGTTCAAGAAGGATTGTTATATCGCATCCAAGGCAAGGGTACTTATTGCGCAGGTATGAATACTCGTAGACCGAGCGATACAGCGACAATCGGTGTAATTACAACGTATATATCCGATTATATCTTCCCATTGATTGTTCGTGGAGCAGAGGCAGCGTTACGAAGCAGAGGCTACCAGCTACTTCTTGCCAGTACGGATAATGATAAAGCTAAAGAACGAGAGAGCTTAGAAATGATGCTCGCTCAATCCGTAAGTGGATTAATTATTGAACCAACTCGGAGTGCAGAGGGAAATCCTAATGAAAGCTATTACCGTGCGCTCGAAGCTCAAGGTATTCCATATATTATGATTAATGAAAGCTATCCGGAGTTAGATTGTCCATGTATTAAGGTAGATGATGAATTAGGTGTTTATAAGGCAGTTGAGTTTTTGATTCTTGAGGGTCATAGGCAAATTGCAGGATTTTTCAAAACGGATGATTTGCAAGGTGTAAATCGGATGAATGGTTTTATCCAAGCACATCTGCATTATAAATTGCCATTTCATGATGAAAATTTAGTCACATATACTACGGAGGAAAAATCCGATAAACCTCTTTCGATGGCAGCCCTTATGCTGAGTCGGAAAAATCGACCTACGGCGTTTGTCTGCTATAATGATGAGTTAGCGATAAGAATGTTGGATATCATCAGAGAAGCTAGCCTGTTGGTTCCCGATGATTTATCTATTGTTGGCTTTGATGACTCTTTCTTAGCTACTGCAACCGAGGTAAAGCTGACCACGATTGCTCATCCCAAGATAGAGATGGGTATTAAGGCGGCAGAAATTCTCATAGACATGAAGGAACGGAAACTAGATCGTCGTTCTGTTGGAGTAGTGAAGTATGTACCCGAATTAATTATTAGAGAATCAACAAAGGGATTATAATAAAAAAATAGATTTACTTGTACGTACAAGTATATAATAGAGAAAGAGATGTATTCAGAATCAGGAGGGATATGCAATGTTAGAATCATTGAAATTAGCCGTGTTGGAGGCAAACCTCGAATTACCCAAGTATGGATTAGTGACATTCACATGGGGGAACGTGAGTGGGATCGACCGAGAGGCGGGTTTAGTCGTTATTAAACCTAGTGGTGTACCTTATGACGATATGCTATTAGAGCATATGGTCGTTGTGAATTTGGAAGGAGAAATTATTGAGGGTCATATGAAGCCGTCCTCCGATACACCTACGCACTTATATTTGTATAAAGCTTTTGAACAAATCGGTGGTATTGTCCATACCCACTCCCCATGGGCAACAAGCTGGGCACAAGCTGGTCGCGCTATACCACCGCTTGGTACGACGCATGCAGATTACTTCTATGGAGACATTCCTTGCACGCGTAAGATGAGTGATGCAGAGATTAATGGGGCTTATGAATTAGAAACGGGTCTTGTTATCGTGGAGAGATTTGATCAGATTGATCCGGTCAGTACTCCAGGTGTACTCGTTCATGGTCATGCTCCATTCAGCTGGGGGAAAAATCCACATGATGCGGTTCATAATGCAGTTGTCATTGAAGAGGTTGCCAAAATTGCCTATCACACATTCGCTTTGAATCCTGCAGTTTCTTCAATCGAGCAATCTTTGTTAGATAAGCATTATTTGCGTAAGCATGGTAAGAACGCCTATTATGGACAATCGTGACATTAACTATCAACAATCAACTATATACTATTTACAACCAATACTATAAAACTTTTAGGAGGTCTATCTCTTTATGACTAAAAAATATGCAATTGGTGTTGATTATGGTACACAGTCTGGTCGTGCTCTACTCGTTGATCTATCCAACGGTGAGGAGATTGCTACACATGTTACACCTTATCCTCATGGAGTCATTGATGAGAAGCTGCCTGAATCGAATATAGAATTAGAATTTGATTGGGCGTTACAGCATCCCGCTGATTATATCGAAGTATTACGCAGATCCGTTCCTGAGGTTATAAAGGCTTCGGGAGTTAGCCCTTCTGATATTATCGGTATTGGTATCGATTTTACCGCTTGTACCATGCTACCTATTGATGAAAGTGGGACACCGCTTTGTTTTCTACCCGATTATAAAGATCAGCCTCATAGCTGGTTAAAGCTATGGAAGCATCATGCTGCTCAGGAAGAAGCAAATAAGGTGAATGAATTAGCAGAGCAACGCGGCGAACAATTTCTACCTAGATACGGTGGCAAGATCTCATCAGAGTGGATGTTAGCTAAGGTATGGCAAATCCTGAATGAAGCGCCTGACATCTATGCAAAGGCAGATCAATTCCTTGAGGCAACGGATTGGGTGACTTTCCGTATGACGGGGAATATCGTTCGGAATAGCTGTACTGCTGGCTATAAAGCAATCTGGCACAAGCAAGATGGTTATCCGAGTCCATCCTTCTTAAAGGCACTTGACCCGCGTTTAGAGGACTTAGTGGAAACGAAGCTACGAGGCGATGTTGTTCCTTTAGGCACAAAGGCTGGGGAACTGACAGAGGAAATGGCTTCAATCATGGGGCTTGTTCCTGGAATCGCCGTAGCGGTTGGTAATGTTGATGCACATGCAGCTGTTCCTGGAGTTGGTGTAGTGACAGCTGGTAAATTAGTCATGGCGATGGGAACATCAATCTGCCATTTACTATTAGCAGACGAGGAGCATGTTGTTGAAGGTATGTGTGGCGTTGTAGAGGATGGTATTATACCAGGCTACTATGGATATGAAGCTGGGCAATCTGCTGTAGGTGATATTTTCGGATGGTACGTGGATGAGGCAGTGCCTGCTTATGTGAAAGAGGCTGCTGATCAAGAAGGAATTAATGTTCATGAATGGCTGGAGCGACAAGCGGCTACCTACAACCCGGGTGAGACGGGGTTACTTGCGTTAGATTGGTGGAATGGAAATCGGTCCGTGCTTGTGGATACAGATTTAACAGGTCTGCTCGTTGGGTGTACACTACTAACGAAGCCTGAGGAAATATATCGTGCACTGTTAGAGGCAACAGCTTATGGAACTAGGAAAATCGTGGATGCATTCCATTCGAATGGCGTGAAGGTTGATGAGCTTTATGCTTGTGGCGGATTGCCACAGCGTAATGCCTTGCTTATGCAGATTTATGCCGATGTAACAAATCGTGAGATCAAGATTGCGGATTCAACGCAAACTCCAGCACTCGGAGCAGCTATGTTCGGAGCAGTCGCTGCTGGATCAGTGAATGGTGGTTATGATAGCATTGTCGATGCAGCTCTGAAGATGGCACGTGTACGCAAGGAAACGTATAAACCGATTCCTGAGAATGTTGCTGTATATGAGAAGCTGTATCAAGAATATACGCTGTTGCATGATTATTTTGGCCGTGGAGAGAATGATGTGATGAAGCGGTTGAAGGCTTTGAAGGAGCAGGCGCGACATGCATAACATCGTATGTAACAAGGCCATAGATTTAATTGTCCCTTATCTGAAGGAAAAAGCATACAAGCAAGTAGTCATGGTCGCTGATAAGAACACGTATGCTGCAGGTGGTTCAATTGTTCGGGAGCAGTGTGCAGAATCAGGTATAGCGTGTCATGTCATTCTCATTCAACCTAATTCTATTGGAGATGTTGTTGCTGATGAGGCTTCCATTGTTCAATGTATGCTCGAAATTACTAATGCTACAGAAGTGTTATTAGCCGTAGGAACAGGAACCATTCATGATATCGTTAGATTTGTTGGTAGTCGTATGATGAAGCCCTTCATCTCGATTCCAACGGCTGCATCCGTTGACGGATTCACCTCTGCAGGAGCCCCGCTTATTATCCGTGGCTTCAAACAGACGGTTCAGGCTATTCCGCCGGAAGCGATATTCGCTGACACATCGATATTAATGAATGCGCCCAAACGGTTGACTGCGGCCGGATTCGGAGATATGTTAGGGAAGTATACATCCTTATTCGATTGGAGCTTCTCTCACCTGATGGCGGGTGAACCCTATGATAAAGAGCTAGCAGCTGAAACTTCAGCAGCACTCGAGGCGTGTGTCATGAATATGGACGCCATCAGTCGAGGTGACGAGAAGGGTGTAACGATCCTGATGAACAGTCTTATTGAGTCTGGAATCGTGATGCTAAAGTTTGGCATGTCACATCCAGCGTCAGGCGCCGAGCATCATCTATCCCATTATTGGGAGATGGAGCACATTCAGCATGGGAAGCCACAGCAGCTACATGGCTTGAAGGTCGGATTTGCAGCGATCGAGATATCGAAGCTATATCATCAATTTGCTGATCGTGTTGAATATATGAGAAGTATGGATTCACCATTGATTACGAATGCTGAATTGTATGCTAAACTAATGGAGCATTGGGATGAGTTGAAATCACGGATCAAGGGTATTCCTCAGCCAGAGAAATTGTCAGAGATGTTATCCTTGACGGGAGGTTCGCCTGACACAATGCCGATTGATGCAAATGCTGTAGCGCGAGGATTAAAGCATGCGCATACGGTTCGTGATCGGTATACATTGTTGCGTTTTATTAATGAAGAGGTGAATGAATGAAGACGATTAAAGAGCTCACTGTTGGAGAAACAACGGATATATTTCTATTAATCAAGCATGCAGAAACGAAGGTCGGTAGCACGAATAAAAAATATATCGATCTTGTATTATGCGATCATAGCGGTGAAATGAATGCGAAAATTTGGGATCATTCACCAGAGGCAGAGCAGATGTATCAATCCAATGTGCTCATTAAAGCTCGCGGTGTGGTGAAGGAATGGAATGGTCAGCCCCAGCTGAATATCGATAAGCTACGAGTGGCTGTTGAGGCAGATGGCTGCAAAATCGAGAATTTTGTACCATCAGCCCCGTTTGAATCAGGTTTTATGTACGAGGAGATTATTAGCTTCGCAAATCGTATTAAGAATGCAGACATTCAGACTATTGTTCTAACCTTATTACAGGATAACAAGGATAAGCTCATGTATTATCCTGCAGCACAGAAAAATCATCATTCCATCCGAGCGGGATGGCTATACCATATCTACACGATGCTAAGAAGTGGAGAGAAGCTCTGTGAAGTATACACATTCCTAAATACGGATTTAGTATTCGCAGGAGTAATTCTTCATGATATGGCAAAACTAGAAGAGATGAATGCGAACGAATTGGGTATCGTATCCGAATATTCGATTGAAGGGCAATTGTTAGGACATATTATTCAAGGAATAAATATGGTTGATCGAATTGGCAAGGATATTCATGCGGATAAAGAGGTTATCCTTCTTCTGCAGCACCTAATCCTGAGTCATCATTACAAAGGTGAGTGGGGAAGTCCGAAAGTCCCGATGATTCCAGAGGCTGAGCTTCTCCATCATTTGGATGTCATCGATGCTAATATGTACGACTTCAAGAAAGCAATGGAGACTACGGAAGTTGGCCAAATGTCAGAGAAGATTTGGACTTTGCAACGCAAAGTTTATCGAACGGATTTTAAATAAAGGATTCATCACCCCTGAATGAGAATTTGGAGGTGATTTTTCTTTTTTGGTAGGGGTATAAGATGGAGCCGCAAGGAATGTAGGTAAGTTTTTCTATTTCGCGCTAAACTGCTATACTGAATATAACTATACAGACTAGGGAGTCTGTAGATACGACATTGAGAAGAGGGAAAATTTTCATGGCCACAACGTTTAACGCATTAGGCATTCGTTCCGACTTGGTTCAGCTCTTGAAGAAGAATCAATTAATACAAGCTACTCCCGTTCAGGAAGCGGCTATTCCTTTATTGCTCTCCGGCAAAGATGTTATTGCTCAAGCTCAGACGGGAACAGGTAAGACATTAGCTTTTGTGTTGCCGATTCTTGAGATCATCAATACAGAGCAGCCACATGTTCAAGCATTAATTATTACACCAACACGTGAGCTTGCCATTCAAATTACATCAGAGGTTAAGAAATTAGCTCCTGCAGTTGGAGCGAGCGTTCTCGCTGCATATGGCGGACAGGATGTTGATGCGCAGATTCATAAGCTAAAGGGCGCTGCACACATTGTAGTCGGAACACCAGGAAGATTGCTCGATCATCTGCGTCGAGGAACGATGTCATTGTCTAGAGTGACGATGCTCGTTCTTGATGAAGCTGATCAGATGCTACACATGGGCTTTTTTAAGGAAGTTGAAGAAATTATTGAAGAGGTATCCAAAGAACGTCAGACGATGCTGTTCTCAGCAACAATCTCGGAGCCTATTCGTAAGATAGCTGCAAATTATATGGTCAGGCCTGAGGATGTCCGCATCGAAGGTAAAGGAATTACACTCGAAGGTATTGAACAGGTTGTTATTGAGACGACAGATCGTGGCAAACAAGCGATTTTATTCGAGATGATCAAGCAATATCAGCCTTATCTGGCTGTTGTATTCTGTAGAACGAAGGTTCGTGCCAAGAAATTAACGGAAGCACTCATTGAGAACGGATTTAATGCGGACGAGCTTCACGGGGATTTATCGCAGGCGAAACGAGAAGCTGTAATGAAACGGTTTAAAGCGGCAAAGCTGCAGATTCTTGTGGCAACAGATGTAGCAGCACGTGGTCTTGATGTTGAAGGGGTATCCCACGTGTTTAACTATGACATCCCTCATGATGGTGAAGACTACATACATCGCATTGGACGGACGGGACGAGCAGGTCATGAGGGCATGGCTATCACCTTCGCCACTACGAAGGATCGTATGACCTTACAGTTAATTGATAAACGAATCGGAAATGTGTTGAAGTATAAAACCTCCGGATCGAACAATAGTGAACAGGGTGAAGGTAGCAGGGATAGAAGAGGTGGCAGCAACGCTAAGGGTAAAGAATTTACTGGCAGATCAGGTGGGCGTGGTCGAGAGCGTACAGCTGATCGAGGTGCAGGACGTGGAGCAGGAGCTGTGGGACGCGGTACCGAACGTGGTGCGGAGCGTGGAACAGGCCGTGGTGCAGGAGCTGAGAGCGGAACAGGTCGTGGTGCTGGAGCAGAGCGCGGAACAGGTCGTGGTGCAGGAGCAGAGCGCGGAACAGGTCGTGGTGCAGGAGCAGAACGCGGAACGGGTCGTGGGGCGGGAGCTGAGCGTGAAGCAGGTCGTTCTACGGCAGAACGCAGGAAGCCTGCAGGTGCTGAACATAGTGAACGTGGTGCTGGAGCAGGAGCAGCAAGACGTGTAACTGAACGCGGGGCGGTGCGAGGTAAACCTGGAGTTGAGCGTGGGCGTGTAGCTAATACTGATAGTGAAACTCGTGGAAGTAGCCCATCTCGTGGTAATTACACAGGGACACCTCGAGGAGCGGGTCCTTCGTCAAGAAGCACTGAGGGTGCATCTAATACTAGAGGAGCCGGAACAGGTGGGAAGGATACTTCCTATAGAGGAACAGCTTCACCCTCAAGCGCGTCGAATGACAGAAAACCTAGAGGAGCATCTACGAGAAATTCCTCCGCTAATTCAAAGCAATCAGGATTTGATCGTCGTGGAGGCCCAGGCTCGAGAGGTCGATCTTAGCTGCTAGGGCAGTATCGGATAGGATTATTAACAAAGTCATGAATCCTTGTGTTTAAAAGGGGTTCATGGCTTTTTTCTACGATAGCTATATCTCTAGGCTCGATTTTCTACTCTGCAACTCCGTTCCCGCGCCAAAGTAACCCTCTGCTTGCTCTAGAAGCACGATTAAGCGGGAAAATTCCCACTTATTAAGCCATTCTTGCTCCAGACGCACGATTAAGCGGGAAAATTCCCGCTTATTAAGCCATTCTTGCTCCAGACGCACGATTAAGCGGGAAAATTCCCGCTTATTAAGCCACTCTTGCCCCAGACGCACGATTAAGCGGGAAAATTCCCGCTTATTAAGCCATTCTTGCTCCAGAAGTGTCGGGATCAACACAAACCAATCAATTGTTAGGGAGTCTAGGCTGGTTTCAGCTCACTAGAAGCTTTTAATTAATTTATTGAGGGGTTGTGACAGCCCCTCAATAAATTAAATAAGATATACCCGTAATTCCTAGGCAGTCTTATTCTTATTAGTATTGTCGTTTTGCTAGTGTAAGTATAAAGGTTGTTCCATTAGGAGTGCTTTGTTGGAGTATTAACTCTCCATTCATGGCGCGTGCAGAAGGATAATCCTAGACCAAAACCTCTAGTATGATGCTTCTTGTTCTCACCACGGAAGAAGCACTCGAATATGAGGGGCTACTCATCCGCAGGGATACCAGGTCCATTATCAGATATAGTAATCTCAATGTGATCATTGCTCGAATGCTTCAGAGATACTCAGATATTGCCTTGTGCTGTGAAGGTATTCGTCCTTCTAGCTGTTTCTATTGCCTGGTAAGCATTATTCAACAAATTATCGATGATCTACTGCATTCGAAGTGGGTCTATCCAAGCCCAGATCGGCTCAGAGGTGATATCTGAATGGATGCTTATAGCTGAATTATCCTGCACTAGCTTCCATTGATGTGTAATTTCTGTTAGTAGTGGATTTATCTGAACCACTTCAGCACGCATTCTCACTTCACCTGTTACAAAAACATTATAATCAACTAAGTCTGCTACCATATTCTTCAATCGATTAGCTTCCTTCAAGGAAATTCCGATATATTCTTCCGTTTCTTTACCTGTAACAACCCCATCCTGAACTGCCTGCAACAAGCTACTTATCGAGGTAACTGGTGTTTTGAGTTCATAAGTGACTCCAGCAAGTAAGTCTGTTCGAAGGCGTTCTAAGTGCTGCAAACGATCTGACATCTCATGAAAGGATTCAACTAGCGTATATAATTCCTGTTCCAGAAGATGGTAACCCAACCGGTCACAGCAAAGGTAACTTAATCCCTTGCGAGCTTCCGTGCTGTCTGAGGTTTGTGCTGCAGATATAGCAACAACTCCTCCAATTAAGCTGATGATAAAGATACCTGATAATGCCGAAATCTATTTTTTCCTTCATGCTTCATTTCCTCCTAAATGTTTTGATGGTCGCGCTAGTGTACGAGAAAACTACATCGAAAGCATAAGCTTAGTTCCTGATAGTCACACTAGCGCTTGATTGTGAAAGCTGCATCAAAAGCATTAGCTTGCTTCGAGTTGTGTATGAGCTCGTGCCCACATTCTTAGCATAGTTTCTGATTAAGTCGGGAAGATGTCGGGTTAAACTTATATTCACGATAATTGTATGTGCTTTTTTTCGAGAAAAACTTCAATAATTTGTTGGGATATGCTATTCTTCGTAGAGTATAAAGTGAGAGGAAGGTAGCGAATGGAATCTTTGTATCATGTGCTAGGGGCTAAACAATTCGATAAGCAAACATTAGAGGAGCTATTCGACTCTGCTTCGGAGATGGAACAGATTGTGAAGCAGGGGGGTTCAAAGCGATTCGCTAACAAAATAATTACAACATTGTTCTTCGAGGCCAGTACTCGGACAAGGTTATCCTTCGAATCCGCTATGCACCGCTTAGGTGGGGGTGTCATTGGTACAGAGAATGCCGCTCAATTCTCCTCAACGATCAAGGGTGAGACACTTGAGGATACCATTCGAATCATCTCAGGTTATAGTGATTTAATCGTTATGCGACATACCGATATCGGTGCGGCACAGCGAGCAGCTGCAGTAGCGACCGTACCCGTAATCAATGCAGGAGATGGAGCGGGAGAGCATCCAACTCAAGCTTTGCTGGACTTATATTCCATCCGTAAGGAATTAGGTCGTATTGATGGATTACATATCGCTATGATTGGTGATCTAGCTTATGGACGAACCGTTCATTCTCTAAGCTATATGCTTGCGAATTATAAGGACGTGCATCTACATTTCATATCACCTGAGAATACAACCATTCCACCATATGTGAAGCATTATCTAGATGATCAGGGGATATCCTATGAGGAATCAACGGACTTACTTAAAGTAGCTGAAATCGCACATGTGCTATACCAAACTCGTATACAGAAGGAAAGATTTCCATCCGTCGAGGAGTTTGAGAAGGCATCAGGAAAATATATCATTAACCAGCAGGTGCTTGACCATATGCGTAAGGATGCAGTAATTCTTCATCCCTTACCGCGAGCAGGAGAGATTGATGAAGAGGTTGATGCTGATCCGCGGGCGGCTTACTTCAGACAAGCTCAGAACGGTTTATACATTCGGATGGCCTTAATCGGGAAGTGCTTATCGTAACCCAAGCTTACAACGAAAAAAAAGAACTACCTTCCACACCGGATGGTAGTTCTTCCATGTTTAAACCATTAGTTGACTTGCTGCCAGAGATGCTTTAGCCGATTCTGCTTCCACCGAGAAACGGGAACTCGTTTATTCTCATTGGATTTCTCTCCGAAATAAACGTTGTCATTCTCGATGGCCGTGATCTTGCCGATATTAACGAAGCAATCCGACTTAATCTTCACAAAATTAGTATGTGCAAAAAGTGTGCTTAGCTGCTCAGAGGTCATACGTTTCTTTATATTGTAGTTTGACCCGTGGAAGCTGACCAAGCCTTGTGCACGTGCGCCAACCTTGAAGAACAGGATATCCTGATCAATTTCAAAGTCCTCATACACATTCTTATTCTCGAATGCTATCCCCATTATTCCATCTTCCCCCTTTAGAAATATGTAACAAATGAATTGGTAGCGCTTTCAGTATAGCGTAAAGTCAATCAAATTAAAAGCCCATTTCCCTACTTTTCGCACATTTTTTCTAGTTTTTTTTGTGAGTTGTTCTAATTGTATAAATTATTCCGATATTCCCGAGGAGTGACACCGGTTTTTTTCTTGTATATACGATGAAAGAATTTCATATCCTGATAGCCTACGGAGCTAGCAATATCACTAATTCTGAGATCCGTAGAGGTGATCAAACGATTAGCTTCCCTAATCCGAATGTGCTGGAGATAATCAATGAAGGTCATCCCTGTGTAATTCTTGAATACACGCTGGAATTGCCGCTCCCCTAAACCTAATAATTCGGCCATGGACTTCAGAGCAATCGGTTTATCCATTTGCTGATGAATGGTATGCAAGACGGTTTCTATACCAGAGTATTGAACATGTCGATGAGTAACCTGTTCAGCTTGCAAACGGTGAATATATAAGAGTAGCTCGAAAACACACGTATATAATGCAGCCTCGAAGCATGGCTTCTGAGCGATATACTCATCATGTAGCTTCTGGAATAATCGATGGAATTCTCCGTGCTGATCACGAAATTGCAGCCATTCTATTCCTGAGTATAGCTGAACCATAACAGGATCAATGGGAAAGCTATTCAACAGTTTAGTTAGGAGTGTGGAAGTGAAGATGCAGTTATATACAGCTAAGGTATGACGTTTATTAGCCGATATTGGACGAAAGACATGATGTGTGCCAACCGGAAGGAAGAAGATATCACCTTGTGTAACGGGTAATGTTCGATCCTGGATATAATGTGTTCCGGCACCATCACCGACGTAACAAATTTCGATGAAGTCATGGCTGTGCTCAATCGTATCGAAGGATTCATAGACACGATTGACATAGATGGGGAGATGAGGCTTGAATAAATCCTCCGCTTTGAACAGCTTTACTGTTCGATGTATGGACATAGATAGAATTTCCTTCTTTCCTATATTAGGGTGTGAAGATTCGAATAAGTCAGAATACACCTATAATAATGTCGGAAACACACCCTGAACTAGTTGTGCTCTCATATTACAATAAGCTCAAGACAAATTCAATTAAAGCTAAGGAGTGTTAACCTATGACAGATTTACGTATAAGCAAGCTAAGCTGTGAATATAGAGAAAATCCGCTTGGAATCGATGTGCTGCAGCCAAGACTAAGCTGGCAAGTAGAGAGCAAGCAACGGAATATCCAACAAGCTGCTTATCATATTCAGGTTTCTAAGAACGATGTGAGCTTTGAACAGCTGGTGTGGAATACAGGTAAGGTTAACTCAGATCAATCCATTCATCTAAGCTATCTAGGTGAAGAGCTTCAATCTAATACAAGATATTATTATCGCGTCATGGTTTGGAATCAGCATGGAATGGCTTCGGAGTGGAGTGAAAGCGCCTACTGGGAGATGGGTTATCTTCACACAACGGAATGGGTTGCCGATTGGATCACGCCGAATACAGCTCAGATTGACCCGAGCTCAGAGCCCGTATTCCTATTGCGTAAATCGTTCGAGGTAGGCAAAGATATTCAGAGCGTTAGAATTTACGCAACGAGCCTTGGTATTTACGAGCTAGAATTGAATGGTGAGCGAGTAGGAGATATGCTCTTCACACCCGGATGGACGAGCTACAAGCATCGTTTGCAATATCAGACCTATGACGTAACTGAATTGGTTCAAGAGGGAACGAATACGTTGGGGATGTCACTAGCGAATGGTTGGTATAAAGGGAATTTGGGTTGGGATCATCAGTGGAAATTCTATGGAAATCAACGAGCAGGATTAGTCCAAATGCAGATTCAATATGTGGATGGATCAGAAGAAATGATGAAGAGTGATTCATCGTGGCAAGCGTCACTTGGACCCATTCGGATGTCAGAGCTTTACCATGGTGAGCATTATGATGCACGCTTGGAGCAGGCTGGTTGGAGCACCAACATGTTTGATTCGTCGAAGTGGCAAGCGGTAGAGGTGCTTGAGCATACCAAGGAAATCATTATCGCTCAAGAAAATCAGCCATCACGGATTATAGAAGAGATAAAGCCCATCGAGCTTATCCACACACCGGCTGGTGAAGTCGTCATCGACATGGGACAGAACATGGTCGGTTGGATGAAGTTTAGTGTAGAAGCGGCCGCGGGTACTCGTATTGTATTACAGCATGCGGAGGTACTAGATAACGATGGGAATTTCTACACAGCCAACCTACGAAGCGCTAAGCAAGTCATTGAGTTCATAAGTAAGGGGCATGGACTAGAAAGCTTTGAACCTTCCTTCTCATTCCAAGGCTTCCGTTATGTAAAGGTCGAGGGGTACCCCGGTGACATACAGCTAGATCAATTTGTTGGAAAAGTCATTCATACGGATATGCAGCTTACCGGTGCTTTCGCATGTTCAAATCCGATGATTAATCAGCTTCAGCACAATATAATCTGGGGTCAAAAAGGGAATTTTCTTGATGTACCCACTGATTGCCCGCAGCGCGATGAACGATTGGGCTGGACAGGAGATGCGCAGGTTTTCATAAGAACGGCGGCTTATAATTACAATGTAGCGCCTTTCTTCGAGAAATGGTTGAAGGATCTGAGTGCGGACCAATTGGAAAGTGGTGGTGTTCCTTTTGTTGTTCCCCACATCCTTGATGAGAATAGCTATTCATCTGCTGCTTGGGGAGATGCGGCAGTTATCTGCCCATGGAACATCTATCTGAGCTATGGGGATAAACGTATATTAGGTACTCAGTACGCCAGCATGAAAGCATGGGTTGATTATATCCGGGAGCAGGGTGACAACGCGTATCTGTGGAATACAGGCTTTCACTTCGGAGATTGGTTAGGGCTTGATGCCAAGGAGAATAGCTATGTCGGTGCAACACCTAAGGACCTAATCGCAACAGCATTCTTCGCACATTCTACGTCCCTATTGAAGAAAACCGCTGCTGTATTGGGTAAGCACGAGGATGTTATCAAGTATGGTGAACTACTGGAGGGAATTGTAGCGCACTTCAACCAAGAATTCATTACGCCAAATGGGCGATTGGCTGCTCCGACCCAAACAGGGCATGTGTTAGCTCTTATGTTCGACTTGGTTGATGAACCAACCCGTAAACGAATAGCTGCTATGCTGGCCGAATATGTTAGAGAGAACAATTACCACTTGACCACAGGGTTCGTTGGTACGCCTTATCTCTGTCATGTATTATCAAGCAATGGCTATCACGATGTTGCTGTGAAGCTATTACTACAAGAGGAATATCCTTCATGGTTATACTCTGTCAGTAAAGGGGCAACGACAATATGGGAGCATTGGGATGGCATCAAACCAGATGGTTCATTCTGGAGTGAGAATATGAACTCCTTCAATCATTATGCTTATGGTGCGATCGGTGATTGGCTCTATCAGGTAGTAGCAGGCTTGAATACCGATGAAGAACAGCCAGGCTATAAGCATATTCAGATTAAACCCCATATGCAATCAGGTCTTGATTATGCGCATACAACCCATGAATCTATGTATGGAACGGTTCATAGTGGATGGCGTTTAAGTGTTCAAGGAAGTGTTGAGGTTTCGATCATAATACCAGCCAATACTACAGCAACTGTAGAGCTCCCTACTGCCAAGCTAGATCAGGTGATGGAGAATAACACCCTTCTTGCTGATGTTGATGGGATCCTTGAGCAAGAGCAAGCAGCAGATATTGTCCGTCTTCAATTAGGATCTGGGGCATATACGTTTACGTATCCTACTAATTGAACCACCAGATTAAAGGCACCACCAATATGGATGTAATCACACCTGTCAGTGCCATCGCTAATGCGCTGGCACCACCTACATATTCGGACTCGCGAATGACTCTTGCCGTTCCGATACCATGAGAAGCTGTTCCCATCGCTATACCTAGGGGGAGTCCCATACGTACACCAGTCATTCGCAGGAATCGGGGACCAAGAACACTGCCTATTAAACCTGTTAATACTGCGAATACAGCTCCTAATTCGGGACTCCCGCCTAACTGGCGAGCAAGCTCAAGTGCAATCGGAGTTGTTGTAGATTTCGGTAGCATGCTTAGGATCATTTCTTGATCGCTATTCATTAGCCATACCGATAAGCCTGCTACGATAATCCCTGTTGCCGAACCGATGGTTACACTAAGAACAATGGCTGATGCAGACTTACGGTAATGCTGATAATATTTGTAGAAGGGTACCCCAAGGGCAACCGTAGCCGGTCCAAGTAAGAGCTTGATCACATCTCCACCCATGGCATAATCTTCATATGGAATTTTAGTAATTATCAGGAATGCGATCAGGATAATTGATGTTAATAAAAGTGGATGGATAAAGCGCCATCTGTGGTTTATGAGCTGAGATAAACAGTAGATGATGAGCGTTAGTGTTATTCCGAATAAGGGATTATGGGAGAATTCACTCAACATCGGGATCCACCACCTGTTCCTTGGTCAGAAGATTCATTGCCCACCCGGTAACGAGCAATACAACGAAGGTACTTATGATGAGAACTATAACAACAATCATGAGCTGTGATCGGATTAATGGGAGGATCACCATACTACCTACAATAAACGGTGCAAAGAATAACATCATATGCTTAAGTAGGATTTGCGCTGAAGACTCCACCCAAGACAAGCGAATGATTCGTAAGAATAGAGCTGCAGTGAATAACAATAGCCCGACTACATTAGCGGGTAGAGGAAGATGAAGTGTAGACTGCAGAGCAATCCCTAAAAGCTGAAAAACAATTAAAATAACAAATCCAAGCATAAACATAAGCTCCTTAAATCGGAATTAAACTGTTATAATGAGTAAAAATGCTGATGGAGATATGGTAATGGAATTGAATGAGGATAGCAAGATGATGACTGAAGTGAAATCAGTAGGGTATGCGATCCATTTTAAACCCTTCTATACAGACTCAAAGTCGGGTCTTCATGATTATTTAATCCGGTATCAATCACAGGGTGAGAGTAAAGCCCTTATCAATGGTCGACTTGAGAAGGTAATAACAGGTGATTTACTCATCTACAAGCCTGGTGATCCCTATGAGTTAATTATAGGCAACCATGAAGAAGCATCGCAAATGAGCTGCCTTAGTGCGGATTATTTTATATTGTGTAATGGTCCTGGGGTTGATAATTGGTGGGCGAAGCATGCATTTCCGCAACGAATTAGTGTGCCAATCGACGAAGCTTTATTGAATATCTGGAAGCAGCTCATTTATGAGAAGCGTAGGGTACGGGATGAAGATCTCCTTGTGAATGATTACTTATTGAGAATCCTGTTAAGGTACATAGATAGAGTTATCTTAGGCAATAATGGTTCTGTGGATACCCGACTATTCATCACCCACCGAATTAAGCAATACCTCGAGCTTCATGCTACAGGGACTGTCACTTTGAAGCAGGTTGCAGATTATGTTGGCTTAAGTGTCTCAAGGACGACCCATCTATTCAAGGAAGCCTTTGGTCAGTCCATCATGGATTACGTGTTGGATATTCGCATTCACATAGCATGTGAACGAATTCGTTATAGCGCTATGACATTGGAGCAGTCTGCAGAATCAGCTGGGTTTAATAGCTATTCTTACTTCTATCGCTTGTTTCGTAAACGGATGGGGATGTCTCCAAAGCAATATCAGGATGAATTGATAGCCAAATAGTGCATCATGCAATCCAATTCTTCATGTTATTCGGACAAGTGTTGTGTTTTAATGAGAGAGAAATTTAGAATTAGGAGGATGAACACATCATATGAATAACATTGGATTACAAATGTATACGCTTCGAGACGAAACTGCTAAGGATTTTATGGGCACGCTGAAGGCTGTAGCGGATATGGGATACAATGGGGTGGAATTCGCCGGTTATGGTGGATTAGAAGCCGTTCAATTAAAAGAATTATTAACTAGCATTAGTCTCATATCTATTGGTAGTCACGTGAGCTACCAACGACTGTTAGAAGCGTTAGATGATGAAATTGCGTTTAACCTTACAATCGGTAGTCGCTACATCATATGCCCTTTTCTTAGCGCGGAGGATCGTGCGACGGCAGCAACATGGCAGGAGGTATTCAATAACCTAGAGATCATTGGTTCCCGTTGCGCGGAGAGTGGTATTGAATTCTGCTATCATAATCATGAATTTGAGCTTACACAGCAATTAGATGGTGAACCTGCATTAGATAAGCTGTTTCAAGCTGTCTCAGAGAAAGCTATTAAAGTTGAGCTCGATTGTTGTTGGGTTTTCGATGCGGGGTATGATCCGATCGCTTACATACAGAAGTATACAGGAAGAATTCCACTCATCCACTTCAAGGATCTACAGAAGCGTAACAATGAGCGGGGACTTACCGTAGAGCTTGGTCAAGGTGATGTAGATTTACTTGGAATAGCAGCAGCTGCAAGAAAAGCGGGAAGTGAGTGGATCATTGTTGAGCAAGATCAATGTCAGAATCCTCCACTAGTTAGTGTGCAGAATAGCTTGAACTGGATCAAGAAAAATTTAACTTAGCTCACAAAAACCTTTAGGAGGAATTTTTAATCATGTCAAAAGTTATTAGAATAGGTATCATCGGTTGCGGCGGTATCGCGAACGGCAAGCATCTTCCTGCTTTATTCAGATTAAAGGAAGTTAATATCGTGGCTTTCTGTGATATCCTTCCAGAGAAAGCGCAAGAGGCTAAGGAAAAGTATGGTACGCCTGAAGCTGTAATCGAAACCGATTACCTCAAGCTACTTGCAGACCCTACCATTGATGCTGTACACGTATGTACCCCGAATGATTCACATGCGGAAATCTCGATTGCAGCGCTTGAAGCAGGCAAGCATGTGATGTGTGAGAAGCCAATGGCTAAGACTGCTGCAGATGCTAGGTTGATGGTAGAAGCTGCAAAGCGTACAGGTAAGAAGCTAAACATTGGTTATCAGAACCGTTATCGTGCGGATAGCCTATATCTGAAGAAAATTTGTGAAGAAGGCGATTTAGGTGAGATTTATTATGCCAAAGCGCATGCCATTCGTCGTCGTGCAGTACCTACCTGGGGAGTATTCCTTGATGAGGAGAAGCAGGGTGGAGGTCCATTAATCGATATTGGAACACATGCATTAGACCTAGCGCTCTGGATGATGGACAATTATAAGCCGAAGGTTGTACTGGGTAAAGCTTATCATAAGCTTTCCAGTATGGAGAATGCAGCGAATGCTTGGGGCCCTTGGGATCCTGAGAAGTTCACTGTTGAAGATTCCGCCTTCGCCATGATCATGATGGAGAATGGTGCATCCATCGTGCTGGAATCCAGCTGGGCGCTCAATACCTTAGATATCGATGAAGCAAAGGTATCTCTAAGTGGTACATTAGCTGGTGCAGATATGAAGGGTGGCCTTCGTATCAATGGAGAGAAGCATAGCAAGCTATACACGAATGAGATTAATCTAAAAGCTACAGGTGTCGCATTCTATGAAGGCGAATCCGCTAAGGATTCTGACGTTGAAGCGAAGCTGTGGATCGATTCACTGATTAACGATACGGAGCTTACGGTTAAACCAGAGCAAGCGCTAGTCGTATCGGAAATTCTAGAAGCGATATACGAATCCTCGAATACGGGTAAGGCTGTGTATTTCAACTAATCTTAATCATATAATTATTGGTGAGAATGGGCGGGGTCTAACCCCGTCTTTCTTAGTGTCGCCCAGCATGGGCG
>DFZX01000005.1:9938-69682 GCA_002383695.1 Caryophanales bacterium UBA4045 | reverse complement strand
GATAATGTATCATAGACCGACAAGCCAAGTCAAGCTATTCTAATTACAAGATTATTCCGCTACAATATCTAAACTTGTAAAGATGAATATCTTACTTCAAGTGCTTCTAGATTCATACTATCACCAACAAGCACTACCGTCTCTCGAATTAGCCCACGTAAAACAAGCTTCTTCAGAACTAGAGCCATATCAACGTTTAACTGACTCAAGTCTGGATGCTTCATAAGTTCAGTAGGACTAAACGATTCATCACGGCTTTCTAGTACATTAATTAGCATAGAACAACAATTCGGCATTTTTGTCATCACATTAAATTCACACGCTAATAAAACTAATTGTACACGTTGCTCCAACGTTTCCCCGCTTAACGTTAACTCTTCATATAGCTTGTGAATGCCAGGATGATTTTTGCGCAATTGCTGCCAGACGCTCATCTCAGGGTGTATACCGGATTCAATCATTGCGATTCTCGCCCAATGTAGAAGTGCTTCTAATATAGAAGTATACGCATCGAGAAAGTGCTGTTCCTTGTTATATTGCTTCGCTTGCAAATAATTACGTAGGAACATTGTAAACTCAATAAACAGCTTCTGTTGTCTCATATCAGTTGGGAATTCAAGTAATCGGTGTCTTACACCCTCAAGGTAGCCCATTCGATCAAGGCATATTTCGCCTTGCAGGATCCACTGGATTATACTTCGGTTTTCCCCGAACACAATCCATTGCTCTAAACCAGAAACATGAATTCGTCGTTCTTGTATCGATCTGTCTTCTTTAATATAATGAGAGATGGGATCAGCTTGATCTACATCGTCAGTGACAATTAAACATAAACAATCAAAGCCGTCAATCAACGGTGAGAATGGACTGGCCGTATGTACAACAAGAACGCTTCTGACCGATGGATCATCAACGTATTTCTCTTTAACAAACTGAAATAAAGAATTCATGACATCCTCCAGAAAAAAATTATCGAAATCTCTTTATAATTTTCTACATGAGATTAAGAATTCCTGCTAGAAACCATCTGTTGTAATTAGAAAAGAGGAGACATCATCATGCGATTTAAGTCGAGCAAGGTAAATGAGTTTCGTTTGTGGGGTCTTGTCCTTACAATGCTTGGAATGGGTGTTATGATTTTAGGAACAGCGGGTATCGTCTTCTGGGGGCAAAAAGCGCAATGGGCTGCGGCAGTTTTCTTAATCCTCGGAATGATCACTATGCTAGGAAGCATGGCTATTTATTTCTGGGCAGGGGTATTGTCAACAAGTGCCATTGTTATCGAATGTCCAGAATGCGGTAGGCAAACAAAGGTTCTAGGCAAGACAGATCGATGTATGTTCTGCAAATCTATACTTACTCTAGACCCATCCTATGCAGCTAAAGCAGCTGAAGAACAGGTCGAAGAGAATAATTCCAATCAGTCGTAAATTACTTGCATAGGTTAAGGTTTTTTCTCTAGAGCCTCTTTAATGGCAGTCCAGGTTTCAGCCTTTCCGAAAACTCTAGCCCAGGAAGCTACTCCTGCTAGATCATATTTCTTAACAATATCTATCCGTGCTCTCATCGATTTCTCATTTTCAATCCATATCTTATTTATAACTTCATTCTCGGTGTACTCGACATAATCTTGTCCAGTTGCTTCATCAAATACCGGTGTTAGGTTTTTCTCTTTAATTATCTTATCAACTGCCTCCATGCTTACCGCCTTGGAGGTTGTTTTTTTCTTGTTATCAATGAATTGCTCTGACCAAATGCGGGTATAATAAGGAACACCTAATAATAATTTACTAGCTGGCACCTTATCCTCCCGCATAATGTCTACTATACCAGCCTCAGTCCATGGTAAGGAAGCAACGGAGCCGGCAACAGGACTTGCCGCCCAATGCTCGTCATAGGTCATGACCATCATATAATCTACGGTTTTACCAAGCTCTTCACGATCCGCAAACAATGACCACATTTCGCTACCTCCACGTATTGTTACATCTATAGACACAACCAGATTTTGCTCGTGCAAATAAGGTGTGAGCTCACGCACAAATTGTGTAAGCTTACTCTTGTCCTTCAAATATACATTCTCAAAATCAATATTAATGCCTTGAAGATTATATAGCTCTGCATAACTAAGCAGCTGGCGAATCATGTGAAGGCGAATTTCATAATTTGCTAGCACTTTGCTTGTACGATCTGGGTCAAAGTCATTACTGAACAGTGCCCATACTTGGTAGCCTTTACTGTGCGCCCAGGTAACAAATGGTTTTGTTGCTTTGTTGCTTATATTCCCTTCGTCATCTTCGATATCAAACCATGTCGGGCTTATCACATTTAAGCCTGGCATTTCAATAAAGGAATTGAAGTCTGGCTTCTTGTTATATACAGCTTCCCATGTAAGATTGATCTTCCCTCCCAATGGTTTCCAAGGGATATTGACCGATGAATTCTTCGCCTCATAATGAATAACCTCAGTACCATTTAACACTAAATTCTGTTTGGCCACAAAGCCCTTCCATCCATTCTCGAGCTGTATGTGATACCAATCGGATTGCTCGGAAAGGATCATGACTGATTCATCAACATTCAATTCAGCAGCAATAGGCGCCTTGATCGTCGGCTCCGTCCTTAGATGAATTGTGATTTCGGTTTCATCTGCATGAGTGGCCTTGACTATAGCCTTCTGGAGAACATCCCCATCCTGTAACAAGAAAACTGCACCCGTTACTGCATCCTCGCGCCATTCAAATTGATAATAAGACTGCAAGACATCTACAGGAATATATATAATATCTTCTATTTTCTGAACAGGTATTTTTAAGGAATAGGGCTTTTCATTCACCCATGCGGTTAATTGCTCCGTCTGGAATCTGATAACTTTATCCGTTGTCGTAATAATGAAGGATTGGGTTTCTTCTTCGTAATAAGCAGTCGAATCGATATATTGCTGAACAACATCCAGAGGGAGCATAAGCTCATTACCTGTGCCAGCAGCAGGAGTATCCAGTTGATCCCCGTTCTGAAATATTGGTTTTGGATTGCCTTCAAAATTTAATTGAACTCTCTCTGTGCTTGGCCTATTCTCCAGCCATTGCTGAATGTACATCCATGAACCTAATGAGGCTATGCTTAGAACTATAATCAAGAAGAACAAAGCTAGCCATCTTCTTCTATGAGTGTTCCTCCTCCGATTCAGTTGGATCTCCACGATTATTCACCCTTTCATAGCAAAAATTAATAAGACGTGCTGAATGCTGTCCCATTCAATCACGTCTCATTATACTATATATCCCGTTATTATTACTTCCAATATTTTCAATGAGTCAAAGTATGACTACATTGCGGACACAACCCATGTACCTCGAGCCGATGGCCATGAATGATGAATCCGGTTGCTTGAACAGCAACTTCCTCCACATCTTCGATTGGGGGATGCTCGAAATCCACAATGATTCCACATGAATTGCAAATCGCATGGTAGTGTTCAGAAAGATCTGCATCGTACCTACTGGAAGCATCTCCAAACTTCATTTCTTTAACTAAACCAGAATCAATAAAAACCTTGAGGTTGTTGTATACTGTTGCAACGCTCATTGTAGGGAAACGTTTCTCTATTTCCCTATATATATCATCAGCCGTTGGGTGATTTGTTGTGTCAATTAAATAAGCTAGAATAGCGTATCGTTGTGGTGTCATCCGAACACCTGTGAATTTTAACTTTTCCATAGCTTGCTCAACACGAGATGGCATACTATCTCCAACCTCTCTTGTATAGGTATTGCATTACTCTTATTATTGTACGTCTTCCAATTTTATTTTGTCAATGTCATACATCACGAACTTAATTATCAATCTTATAAATGCCTAGCTCACTATTCGTATCGATAGTGATTTTATGTTCACCAGTACCTATACTTCCACTTACTTCTCCTTTGGAGATATTCAATGAAAAATCGGATTGAATCGTCTTGTAACTTGCCGCATTTCCATCCACCTCAAAATTAGCAAGCTCAGGTAAATAGATTTCTATTCTCCCATTCGTTGTATCTAGCTCCCAATCTCCACCTAATGAAGCACTTCGAACAGTAATACCCCCATTGGTAGTATCAGCCAGAACATCCTCGTATACATCAGTTAGTCTTATTGCTCCATTCGTTGTATCGGCTTCAACATCTCCGGATATTCGAGTAGCTATGATTTTGCCATTGGTCGTGTCTGCGAGCATATCTCCGTCCACATCATTTGCTGTAATCGTACCATTGGTCGTGTCTAGCTCAACATTCCCTTGGATATTCTCCACTAACACTGCACCATTCGTTGTATAAGCAATAATTTCACCTTGAATTTCTCTTATTGTAATACCACCATTCGTTGTTTCTACCACAAAGTTATCTTTAACTGAAATATCACTTGCTACTAGCTTACCATTCGTCATATCAATATCGTAATCCACTTCGTTTCCTAAAGGGACAGTTATGATCATATCCATTCTCGGTTTTTGCTTAATTCCGAATATCCGATATTCTTTACCTTTTGCTTCAATTTCTATGGAGCTTCCGCTTTCGATAAACTCGACACTAGATGCCTCTGCAATCGCATCAGCTTCATCATTCTTCAGCTTTGAAACATATAAGGTTGTTACAATTTGAACTTCGTCAACATCACCAGCTTTAATCTCTATATCACCATTTGGGTTAAGAATTGACAATTTATTATGCTTATCTTTCAGTGGTATGAAGGTAGTGCCTTTATCATATGACTTACCACTCTTATCAGTGAAGCCCATATTTCCAAAATCGAAGGATGTAGGAAAGTTAAAATTCGGGAACGACGTGTAAGCTATAACTGCAATAGATAGCACTACAGATATAATCAAGCTCCCTACAGCAAACCCTACCTTTCGATCTGGACCTCGGTAGATCGAGCTAATTAATAAATACTCTACTCCAAGCATGATTATTACGGCAGGCCACCAATTGATTAATTCCCCTGTAATCTCCCTATTCGTCGTTAGATCAACTAGCAATAAAGTACCAACAACTACAAGTACGAGTGCAGCTGTGTATTTTCCAACTTTTATCATATTCCTCATCCTCTTCTCTACAGTGTATATCGTGTCTTTGATTTATACCTTTATCATACATGGTCATCAAAGCAAAACATACGGACTTAGGGATAGATTGTTCTCAGTCTCTAGACGGAGAACGGATTGAATTTGGCGGAATAACTGCTGATCGATAGGTAACCACTGCACATCCTGTAAGAACTTATCCTCCCAGCTGACCTGCTCTGGATCATGCCCCAATGACATGTCACCACCGATGACTTCTGCTAAGAAGGTAACCCCTGATGTATAACCATGGGTTACCCTAGGGAGTGCAAGCTCACCGATCTTACGAATAAGTCGGATATCCAAGTTTGTTTCTTCTTTAAGCTCCCTGATTGCCGCCTGCTCAGGCGTCTCACCTGCTTCTACCCCCCCGCCTGGCATACACCAATAAGCTTTCTGTATGGTCAAGTCGAAGTGATGAGCGAGTAAGACTCGACCTTCTTCAATAATAAGCGCCTGTGCTCGCCTTCTCACATACATGAGGTTTCTCCTTTATGGAACATGATGAGTTTGTTAACGGAGCTATTCCACTGCAATATCTGAAACACCTTCAATTCTCCGAAGATCTTCAATAATTGAAACTAGAAATTTACTTTTCAAGTGAATGGTAATCGTAATGGTTACTCGTGGAGCATATTCTTCATTCTGCTTCTGTTCTTCCACACTAATTCGTTTGACAGCAATTTTCCGCGTTTGGAGTAGCCCAGAGATTTCTCCTAGACTACCGGGACGATCTAAGCTATTTATTCGAATCGAATGTACACTTTTGGGTTTTAGCCATTTATTCTCTACCTTATTAAGGATGAGTAAGCTGAATAGCACAATGAACGTGGTGCTAATCGCTGGATAATAAAAGCCCGCACCTGAGGCAAGTCCAATTCCTGCAACAATCCACAGGGTTGCAGCTGTTGTTAACCCGGTTACAGAATAGCCGTTGAACAGAATGACACCTGCACCAAGAAAACCAATACCGCTAATAACCTGAGCGGCAAGTCGCGCTGGATCTAATTGCACATTCGTCTCATTCGCGAAGTCAGCAAAACCATACATTGATAATAACATGACTAAAGCAGACCCTACACAAACTAGTAGATTCGTACGAAGCCCTGCTGCTCGACTACTTATCTCTCTCTCTAGTCCGATTATGCCTCCAAGACCCGTTGCTAATCCCAATCGTAAGAGCATCTCTAGTTGGTCAATCTCCCATGGACTATTCATATTAATTACCTCTCATCTAAAAAATATTCTATGAGGAAGACCACTGTTTAAGCGAATTCCTCCCAATTGCGAGAAAACCAAATATAAATCCTCCGATAAAACCACCGAAGTGACCAAGAATACTTATACCCGGTATGATTAATGTACTAATCCAACCAATTACCGTCCATATTAATACAATTTTCTTAGAATTCACATCTAAGAAGCCCTTATGGAATACTACAATATAGATGTACAAGCCCAGAATACCATAAGTAAAGCCTGATGCCCCTACCCCTGCCTGTGAACCCATAGAAACAATGAATGAAGTTGACAGAATGGTGAATAGAAAAAGGCAGAACATACGGAGCTTACCAATCATGACTTCTAGGGGTGGAGCGATAATAATTAAGAAGAACATATTCATAACAAGATGTGTCAATCCATCATGAAGGAATGCATAAGTTACATAACGCCAATACTCACCGTTTATAAACTCATTTGGCAATATACCACCTTTGATTACAAGAGGGGTTGAGCCCCAAATTCTATACACGAGTCCCATAAACAAGAATATCACTACATTCGAGGCAATGATCAAGGATAAAATGGGGTATCTTTGCAGAAATTGTTTGAAACTCTCTCTCCGATAGAACATTCATCCACACTCCAATGGTTGTTGTGAAACACATAGTAGAATGGTGTGCTCCGAGGAACACACCATCAGTTTAACTATTAAGCCGGTCAGCTATTAATTTGTTAACAAGTCCAGGATTAGCTTTTCCTTTAGTTTCTTTCATAATCTGGCCAACTAAGAATCCAATCGCCTTGTCCTTACCCGCTCTGTAATCGGCAACCGATTGTGGGTTGTTCGCCAGCACCTGATCAACAATCGTCAGGATAGCTCCCTCATCACTAATCTGAACAAGACCTTGCTCTTCCACAATAGTCTGGGCTGCTTTTCCTGTCTCGATCATCAATTTGAACACGGTCTTGGCAATCTTACTTGATATTGTACCCTTCTCAAGCAAGCCGATCATCTCGCCAAGTCCCTTACCTGTGATCATCACATCAGACAGTTCTAGATTATTCGCGTTCAGGTAAGCAAGCAGATCACCCATAATCCAATTGGAAACCGATTTCGCATCTGCTGTAAATTGAAGACTTTCATCGAAGAAATCTGCTAGCTGCTTGGATGCTGTAATAACCTGTGCATCATATTCCGGTAACCCATAATTAGACACATATCTAGTCTTTCGTGCGTCAGGCAGTTCGGGAATGGTCGACCTGATACTTTCCTTCCATTCATCACTAATCTCCATTAGAATTAAATCTGGGTCAGGAAAATAACGATAATCATGCGCTTCTTCTTTACTCCGCATTGTAATAGTTTTCCCCTGAGCTTCATCGAACCGCCGAGTCTCTTGTGTAATGACTCCACCATGCTCAACTACACTTATCTGACGCAATACCTCATATTCTAAACCCTTCTGTACGCCCTTGAACGAATTCATATTCTTTAATTCTGTACGAGTTCCCAGCTTCTCTTGACCCCTTGGACGTATACTAACGTTCGCATCACAGCGTAATGAGCCTTGCTCCATCTTGACATCGGAGACGTCACAATAGAGCATAATCGCCTTTAATTTTTCCAGATAAGCATATGCTTCCTCTGGCGAGCGCAAATCGGGTTCGGACACAATCTCAATAAGTGGAGTCCCTACCCGATTGAAATCAACGAGTGAGCCAAATCCGCCAGCAGTATGAGTTAGCTTTCCAGCGTCCTCTTCGAGATGAAGTCGAGTAATCCCTATTCGCTTCGTCACACCATTCACTTCAATATCAATCCAGCCATTCTCACCAACTGGTTTATCAAACTGTGAGATTTGATAAGCTTTTGGGGAATCTGGATAGAAGTAATTTTTGCGATCAAACTTACTCTCCGAGCCTATTGAACAATTTAGAGCCATTGCTGCCTTCATAGCGAATTCAAGCGCTTGACGGTTAAGAACAGGTAACACACCTGGATGTCCAAGGCAAATCGGGCATGTATTCGAATTAGGAGGTGCGCCGAAAGAGGTTGCACAGCCACAGAAGATTTTCGTCTTCGTATGTAATTCAACATGCACCTCAAGACCGACAACCGTTTCATATGAGGTAGAGATCGTTGCCATCTAGATAAGCTCCTTTCTGCATTATAGCTTAGGTACTGCTTGGTGATGAACGGTATTCTGTTCAAATGCATGCGCCGCTCGTAATATGGTGGTTTCATCGAATGGTTTAGCAATAAGCTGAAGACCAACCGGTAGCCCATTAGATAAACCACAAGGAATACTAATAGCTGGTATGCCTGCCAGACTAACGGGTATTGTCATAATATCATTCATATACATGGTTAGTGGATCATCTACTTGCTCACCAATTTTAAAGGCCGTTGTCGGAGCAGTAGGTCCAACAATGAGGTCATAGGATTCGAACACCTTGTCGAAATCCTGCTTAATTAATGTTCTAACCTTCTGTGCCTTCAAATAATAGGCATCATAATAACCTGAGCTTAGTGCATAGGTGCCTAGCATAATGCGACGCTTAACCTCGGAACCAAAGCCCTGGCTTCTAGATCTCAAATATACATCGGTCAAATTTTCTGTATCCTTCGCGCGAACACCATATCTAACACCATCATATCGAGATAAATTCGATGAGGCTTCAGAGGATGCTAATAAGTAGTAAGTTGCTACCGCATATTCCGTATGTGGAAGCGAGACCTCTTCCCATGTCGCACCCAAGGATTCGAAGATCGCTAAAGCCTCAATGATACGTTGCTTCACCTCTACATGAACACCTGATCCCATGTATTCCTTTGGAACAGCAATACGCATACCTCGAATATCACCTGTTAATGCACTCAGATAGTCTGGAATATCAACAACAGCAGAGGTTGAATCCAACGAGTCGTGTCCAGCAATCGCTTGAAGCACGTAAGCAGCATCCTCCACATTCTTCGTCAATGGACCAATCTGATCCAGTGAAGAAGCGAATGCTACTAAACCAAATCTAGAAACTAGACCATAGGTAGGCTTAAAGCCAACTACCCCACAGTACGAGGCTGGCTGACGAATCGAACCGCCTGTGTCTGAGCCGAGTGCAAAGTATACTTCTCCTGCAGCAACCGCTGCCGCCGAACCGCCACTTGATCCGCCTGGAACATAATCTAGATTCCAAGGATTACGGGTCGGGTAATAGCTGGAATTCTCATTAGAGCCACCCATTGCGAACTCATCCATGTTCATCTTACCGATCGTTACGCTTTGTGCTAACTTAAGCTTCTTAACAACGGTTGCATCATAAATCGGATTATAGTTAGATAGGAATTGACTCGCACATGTTGTGAGTAGGTTTTCTGTCACAATATTATCCTTAATTCCGATTGGTAGACCAAACAACAGACCTCTCTCGCTCGTTAAATCTGAAGTTAATAGATCATCGAGCTGTCGGGCATCGGCAAGAGCTTGATCCTCGTCCAACGTGATGAACGCCCTTACCTGGGGTTCAACCTCGTTAATTCTCCGATAAGATTCATGAACCAAATCCGTAACGGTAAGCTCCTTCTTACTTAGCTTTGTATGTATATCCTGCAATGATTGTTTAAATACTGACACGGGTCCAAGCTCCCCTCCGTAATTATTCGAGTACAGCCGGTACCCTGAATTGATCATCTTCCTCTTCTGGTGCATTCTTCATGACTTGCTCAATCGTGAGCGAAGGTCTTGTTACATCGTCTCTCATAACATTAACAAGCTTTAAGACATGGGAGGTTGGAGGAATATGCTCCGTGTCCAATTCATTCAGCTTTTCTGCATATGATAGAATGGCATTCAATTGTTCCGTAAACTGTTCCTTCTCGTCCGTTGACAGCTCCAATCTTGCCAGCTTTGCCACATGTTCTACATCTTGATGGGTAATTGCCATGGAATAAAGCCTCCCTACTCTAAAATCATCCTACCTATTATAGCTTACTTATATAATGAACTCAATTGGTGTGGCTGGTGAAGGGGTTGATTACCTTTACATAATACTAGATTTATTTGTTAAATAAGAAAAACGCCTTGCGGCGTCCTTTGATGTGCTAGTCCATACACTTGTGGGGGTGTGCGGGAATGGGTAGGGGGTTCCACCGCTGTTGAAACCAGGAAAGTTGAATTGAGCCTATGCGGTTTTTGCTACGAGTTTGGGATTTAAGTTCCACCCTCTATATCTTAATATAATAAAGGAACTTAAATCCAGCTGTTTGAGCTGAGCAAGACAATTTTTCACTCAGAATCCGATCAAATGACTTTCTCAACAACCTGATTTAATAATTCTCAATCTATGAGTTTATCAACGTCGCTCGATCAACAGCCCCTGGCACTTTCTCTAACCATTCCTGCTCGATCATATATTTCGTGTTCTTCTGAGCAAATCCACCCGCTTCTAGATTAAGTGCAGAGTAGGCTAATATTAAATCATGCTCCATAACTGAACCCTGAGAGGAGCCAGTCAATGTAATAAGTGAGCCGAATATACCTGCTATGTGACTTATCATCAATCGGTCAGAGAATGAGCTTACATTGGAATCCGTTACCTCTCCTATATAAGTAGGCGGAACAGGCAGTTTATCTTTCGTTAATATCTGAGCCAACAAATTAAACTGGTTCTCTGCAACCTTATATCCCTGCTGTATCATTTCTCTGACCTTAGCTACTTCTGAGGTTTGTGCAAAACCTATGCTTAACGCTTCAATAATTGTGAGTAGCTCCATCGTAGCATACAGATTAGCTATCTCCATGCTGTTAGAGGGTCGTGTATCACCAAACCAACCATTCAGATAGCTGATCTTTTTCATTTTTTCCTGTGTATCTGGTGAAGGAAGCGGCGGTGTACGCCAGTACATGCCTTTTGTGAGGAGCAAATCGACTATTCGATTATGAAGCTGTACCGTGACATGAAGACAATCAGCCATATAGTCTCGGACATCAGCTCTGGTTGAAGTTGCCAGAGCGTTAGAGTGAAAGGTAAGACCTAATTTAGCCCCAACATCTAGGTAATGTAATATAAATTTATCTGTGAACAACGGGGGTGCTTGCTTATTGATATCGGAATCAGAGAAACCAAGCGGAATTGGGAATCCAGCCTCTAGCAGATAATTTTCTCGTTTTTTTATTAACTCAGTAGCAATACTCAAGGCATAGGTACATACAGCTTTAATTTCTGGGTCCGAAACCTTCTGTTCAAATATAGTTAAAAACCATCTCGACATCTCATTAATCGTATATCCACACCAGAGATATCCGATTTCTGATACGGTTAGCTCAATCGATTTAGGATGATTCATTATGATGTCACTCCTTGTTTGATTTTGATATAGGGTCTAAGCAAATAGCTGATAAGCCTTAACGGATTAAGTGTCTTGGTCTGAAACAATTTATTGCCCCAATATCCATTTAATAAGTGAATAATACGATCGAGATCCTCATTATCTAATTGTTCCATGCTTCTCCTGAGTACTAAAGAATTCTCATAGCTTTGTCGTAATGGCATTGTTAATTGCTCATAATTACCCAGACCACACAAATCATAAGCGGCATATACACCTGTCAATAAAGCGGCATATTGCCCAAAGCCCATAAATGGCATCATACTGCTGAAGCAATTTCCAATGTAGAAGGTATTACCCATTCTTGGGCTGCTACAAATTCCCATGATATAATTGGTAATCTGAAATTGGTCTGTGACCGGCAGGTCCTGAATTAATTCAGCACGAACCTTGTTATAGAAGCTATCCCACAATTGCCCTGTGGTTACCTGTTGGTTCATTGGTATATCTGGAATGGCAAGTACAATATTTGCTTCATGCTCGGAATAGGGTATGAGGTAACCATATCCATATGGAGCAAGATCGTAATCTATCCATGTCATTACCGTAAATCTGTCAAAGCTTCCTTCGACTGTGGCTCCTTTAATCGATACAGTCAGATCTTCTCGGAAATTCCTAGTCTGCTTCGCATACTCTGCATCACCTGTTGCAAGTACGACATGTGTATATGAGTTCAGCAATTGCTCATAGGTTTTCTCAGAATTAAATTGAATGCTGGCTTTTACTTGACTGCTTAACTGCGATTCAAACGAATCCTGTTCTCTGCCTCGAATATTCGTATATCCGAGCTGTGCCTCGATGATAGCATTCTTATTCTTTGAGAAGATCAGCATCTTCTCAATATTAGAAGTCGGCTTTAGATAAATGCCGTATTGATCTGACAGTGAAGCTATACCATCATGTACGGGTCTTGTAAATATATTAAGCAGTGCCTCACCATTCACGAACCGGTCTCCAACTTTACTTTGCTTCTCGAAAATGCTCGGGGTAATACCATAGTTCTCCAGTGTTATAGCGCAGGCTAACCCTGATAATCCCGCACCCATAATGGCAACCTCCATATCCGTCCTCATCTCCCCTACACAAAATAATTTGGTTCCATATAAACATTTCCTTTATTTATTAAAAATATGTAAAAAAAAGAAAAAAAGAAGCCTAGCATCGCTGCTGGCTTCTGTAATCATGAATTGTATGGGTTATATCCATGCTTTTAAATTAATCTGTCTCACGAACTCTTCACCACTTAGAGCTTGCGATTGCTGAGGTAGTGGAGCTTCTTCTTCCACATCACCGTTCATTACCCATCGAAAGAGCTGTTCATTATGAGTTGCTAAAGCAAAGTCTATTAATGCTTCTTTCTCAACACGATCCGCTTCCAAAGCTATCAGTGTATCCTCCAATTCGATATCAATAGAAGGAACGTAGACATGCTTATTCGCACCAGGTACACGAACAACGTAATCAAATGCATTATCTGCATTTCGATCATATGCGATTATATAACCATGGCTTCCAACGGGAAGGTTCTGCTCAAATGAGTCACCAATAATAATTACCTTCTGTCCAAGTTTTAACATGAGCTTTCCTCCCTATCGTAGCGACAATAGAATTAATAGGAATCGTTAGAGACCCTTATCTGTTATCCTACTAAAAAAATGATAGAGTGTCCAATGCCAATATTACATGAGAATTATTATTATATAGTGATTATACCTTCGCGTGAATTCGTTAATTTCTCATACCCTTCTTCAGTAATAGCATATGTGTTCTCTATCCCCACAACTCCACGACCTGGAAAAGTAAACTTAGGTTCTATCGCGATTACCATTCCTACCATTAGAGGCGTCTTAAATCCTCGTGCAAGAACAGGGAGCTCATCAATCTCCAAACCAATGCCGTGGCCTAGAAATGAAACCTGGTCTTCTCCATATCCCATATAAAATTCAGATAACCCTGCAGCCTCTGCCTCTTGCCATGCAGCCATATACAGGTCCTCACAAATCGCTCCTGGATGTAACTTCCTTTCCGTATTCTTCAATATCCGTGCAGCCACCTCGTAAGCTTCAGCCATATCTTGTGGTACAGATCCCATGACTAATGTTCGGGTTTGGTCGATTACATAACCGTTAATGCAGCAACCGATATCAACGAATATTGGCTCATCCCTCCGAAAACGTCTTCTTCCTGCTCCTTGTGGACTTGCGGAGGTTAAGCCAATTCCTCCGGCAGGACCATCGAAGTAAGTCGGTGTTGAAACAGCTTCACCTGCACCAACTACGCCAGTTACAATTTCTTGATTATAAGCACGCATTCGCATCATTCCGATGTGTCCATTCATTCGTAGATCGAATTCGATACGGGCAATCAGCTCATATTCGGGCATACCCTCAGATATATATCCGATCGCATTCTCCAGTGCTAGATTTATGACACGAGCCGCATCTTTGATGGCTAGGATTTCATAAGGTGATTTAATCATACGGATTTCTCTGATTAAGGTTGAGCCATCTATCCATGTTACTTGAGGTAGTAGGCTAGTTATCTTGTTTACAAGCTGAGCTGGAGCTACATCATATTCCATCGCAATAACTAGATTAGGGCTACTCTTCTCAAAAACCTGTGGAAAATCGCTCTCAAGCAGCTCGCCGAACTTCCTGAATGAGCCTAATGGAACTGTATGGATAACAGACTCTTCTAAAGCTCGTTGAACACTCCTCCGCACATAATAGGTGGGATTACCCTCAGCAGGTACGAATAGATATCCTGTCTGCATGGATCCTGTAAAATAGTACAAATCAACATTCTGAGTAATAAGGAAGCCAGTCATTCCTTTAGCCTGCATAGCTAGCTGTAATCGATTCATTCTGCTGTTATATTCATATTCCAGTGGGTTCTGCAATTAAATTCCCTCCGATAACTATAAGTTTCACTCATTATAGCTCAACTAGCATCATAAAGCTCAGCCGTGCCTTTAATGAACCACGTTATCGGACCAATCATTTGATACATCCGGGGGTATTCCACTCTGATGATCATGACAACCCCAGGTCGCTGTAAAGTTACCCTATAGTCATAATCACCGTTGACATATTCATAAGGGAATACTCGATTCTCATTGATAACTTCGAATACGACCACTTCAACGGGTGATTCAAGAAAACTATCATCAAGAGGAATATTATTCAGATCAAGCTGAAGATTGGATTGCAGGTAAATATATGCCTCCTCCTCTGCAGATTGAGAATCAATTGACGTAATACCTTGAGCAAGCTTCTGTGTATCTATTTGTTGAGCTGCTGCATGTACTGCTCGATTAAGACCATGCTTGACTCTGAATAACGTGTTCATAGACACCTCTTCATCAATTTGCAATGCAAACAAGCTCATGAAGAACACAATTAAGAGCAAATAAAGCACAAATTTATACATGACACACTCCTTTTAGAGCCTAAGGAACATACTCACTCATCTTCATACCGCTTGCTGTCATTCGAGAGGCGGCATCAGGAGGTCTTATTCCAACAAGACGATCAATATCGAACAAGCTTTTGTAGGGGTAGGATATAAGCAACTGTATACCGACTCCTCTTATTACAGGTCGTGCAGGATCACTGCCAACATCCCCACTCGAAGTTTTCACGTCATATATAAGCTCAGTGCTGGTAAATCCTCTTGTAGCAAGTCGAAGTCTTGAATCCTGAAGCATTGCTTCGCTAATATAACCATGCGAGCCATTAGCCCCAATCTCCAATAATAGGTCCACCTCCTTCTGGATCACAGCTTGTCGAACAATGAGTACGTGCTTATAAATAGGAGAGAACATAAACCAACATAGGATTGCTGAGAATAGTATGAACACAAGTATCTGTTTCATTAAACTATGGATCTATCCTTTCTATTGTTATATTCACCTGCTTACCTCTTAACTCGAGATCTCGCAATGAACCCTCATCACCACCAATGGTATTCTCATAAATGACGATAATCACGATCAATAGCATGATACTTATAAGAATAGAGCGCACATCATCATCCCCTCAACCGTTAATTTGTATCTAAATTCATAATTTGTGTGTTAGCCGTTGTCCCTTTGTCTTCAATTCTTTTCTTCAGGCCGTTAGTATCATCTGCAACAATACTGCTAAATAATAACGCTACTACAATAAGCATCATAACTGTCACTAATATACTGCGCACTTATATCACCCCCTCACGTTTTGTCATCCTAAGGACTCGAACAGCTTCTGCCCTTCAGCTACCCATGGATATACGAATAATCGAAATGTGAATAAAATAGGTATGCCTGCCATAACGAACAATACATAGGACACAGCTTCTCGCCGTCCTTCCTTGGTCAATTCTAGCTTCTCTTTATAATCCTGCACTCTATGTCGCAGCAACTCATAGTATTGTTCACTCTCATGCTGACGCAATGAGTTTAATGTCTCAGCAAAGCTGTATCCCTCCTCAGTGCCAACACGTTGCTTGAACCTACCAATTGCGTATGCTGCATTGTGATACCATTCATTGGTAAGCATGAAGAGCTCATTACGAATGGAGTTAGCATAAGGTAGGCAGCGAACTAGCTTTGTATGCAAATTCATAGATGAGCCGGTGTAATAGAGCAGCTGTCGACTAACCATATACACATCACCAATAATCCTCTGGCGGCGGTGTCTCATGTAAGATTCCATGAATGGCTTATCTAACATCACAAGTACAAGAAATGTAATGAATAGAATTTCAATAACTCTGAAATTAAAGCTTAAGGCACCATATAACCTCTCTAGAAGAACCATAATTATGAAAATGAGTAGCAAGGTCATCATCAACAATCTCTTCATTAGCAAATAAATTTCTGCACTCCATAGTAAACCACAGCCTGTTAATAGCTGCTGTCTCTCTCTAATGGAACGATTGGTTGGAGAAGGTATGAGTAGTACCAAACGCAAGAACTTGAACAAACGTCGTTGATGATAGTCCTTCTTTCGAGTGTATAGACGTTGATTCCGGTGTCCTTTGAATAATGCCTGTGATAGATAATAGATCATCATAAAAAGCAAGAGAAATAGGATTACATGTGAAATCCAGTTAAAACCATTGAACACTACAGATTGTATGGTCAGAGCTTCAATTCCCTCCTTCAATTATCTAATACCTTCATTAAATGACTATCATTACATTCTCCTCATGGATAGGTAAATACCCATTAGGAATGAAGCTCCGATTAGGATAATCGAATCTAGCAGCATATCTCTACCCACTTCAGACATCACATAATAGGCATACGCATTGTCCGCATCCATTCTGAAATTTATGCCTAGGAACACAATAAGAAAAATGATTGGAGAAAAGTTAGCTATTCTAATTTCTATTAATCGATTTCTCTCTGCTTGATCCATCCGTTGAGCCTTTCTCATATCCCCGATGAGCTCCTTCAGATTAAGTGACAAATCTACGCCTTCAGTAAGTCCAAATCGCAAAATACTAATAAAATGCTCTGCCCATTGATTTCCTAAAGTAAGCGCAAAAATTCGAAGGCAAGCTTCAGCTTCTTTGTTCACCATCAGACCCATGTAGAGCTGCTCAAATATCCCCTTTATTGGATATAACATCCGATTTTCTTCAATAGAGCTTTTCAATACCATCCGAATGTTTTTATGTTCTGAGAGAATGTACGACTGATAGAAAACCTCCATCGCTGGTAAGAAGTTGATCCTAATTCTCATCTGAATCGTCAAGAGCCGCATACGCAGACTTATATATGGAATCAGAGCTAATATGCACCCTAGCGAGAATACGCCCTTCACACTAGAAAAGAAGAAAGTTCCAATTAATACGCCACTTGTTGCCAGCAGAACACAAATACCCAATAGCTGTCCTACACGAAGAGAGGAAGACACCGACTCCAGCAAATCAGATAAATGCATCAAAAGCCTATATTTACGAATAAGCCAACGATTCGAATAACCGGCAAAAGGACGCCCAAAGCCGTTCATTAATCTAGACCGAATTTTAGATTGGCTAATCATACTTATTAGTAGATATTTGATGCTGATATAAGTAAGCGCAACAAGTATAACGACTGATGAGATCTTAGCTAAAGTGAACATCGTCATTCCATAGCTCCATCTGATATGATCTGTTCGTAGCCATATTGATCATACTGCCGAACTCTATTCTCCGTCTTAGTGCTTAGCGTTTCAGGAAAACGCCATTTCCCCAAGCGTTCATCATAAAGTGCAATCGTCCTCACACATACCTCGTCATTGACGTAACTATATTCCCCCATTCTGATGATTTTTCGCTTCCCATCGACAATCGCCATCTCCACACCAATTTGAGTTACGTATTCGCTAATGCGCTTTATCAGACGGTTCGCATTCACTGCCCTACCGTCTTGCATACACATATCTGAGATGGCATCTGGTACGTCCTCTAATGCATGAGCATGTACGGAGGTCAGACTACCTGCATGTCCTCTCGTACACGCTCTAACATATAAATTAGCATCCTCATCTCGAATTTCTGCATGAACGATACGCTTGGGAGATTGACGTAAGGCTAGCTTGAATGCTTGCTGGCCATCATGAGCAGGATCATCCTCTACGATCTCGTATTGAACGATATTCTTATTCGGAAAGTCGCGTTGGAGCATAAGCTCGAACCTAGATTCAATCGTAATGATACGTTCATGATCAGGCATCTCGGCAATAAGTGCCTTTATTAAATGGGTTTTACCTGTGTTGGTTGGACCAATAATCACCATATTCAGATAGGACCGAACAAAACAACGAAGGTATCTCATGATTGTTGTATCCATCGTCTGGTATTCTCGATCGCAGAGCGTCGGAAGGTCATAACGGTTTGTAGTATAGAATCGTATCGTTAGGGTTGGCTGGGCTGTAAAGCCAAACCCGGTTAAGGTTACGCGAGATCCATCGCTTAGTCGAACTTCAGCCCACCTTTTACGTACATTCAGTGTATCTTGATTAAATAACACTAAGTTTTGTTGAACCTGCTCTACCTCCTCTATAGTCCGAAAGGCATGCCCCGATGCTCTAGGAATGCCGCCCCGAACCTCGAAGATAGAAGTACCCACGACTTGAATTTCCTCTAATCCCTCCTTATCCTTCAGAATCAGCTCGAGTACATTCAGCCCTACAACCTCAGCGAATACAGCTTCTGATAACGTTGTATAATGACGATCTGGTGGCTCTGTATCATGCAATCGTTTCTTAATCAGAAAGTCGTGGATCATCGCTAACAATCGTTTACGCTCCTCAGAGAACCCTAGAACCGCCCGATTCAGCATCTCATGATGCTGCCATTTCTCCTTCTCAGATCTTCCTCCAATGCCTACAAGGAACATACGGACTTCCTCAATGAGCTGATCAAACTTTATTCTTACTTCTAAAGATGGATTCGCATGCTTGTGTATACTTTCTACATGGCTATCATCAGGAGCCTTTCTCTGCGGATAATAGGCCAACACTGAAAATTTACGATCATTAACGGTCATAACTGAACCTCCTATTCGGAGACTTGAGCATGCCCCGCATAGCCTGAAGCCAGGTCTTCCGAATCGTATGCTGCTTGTTGACCTCCCCGAACAAGCTTAAGAGGGAGCTTGCTAGCTGCGATAAATCTCTACTCAATGAGCTTGGACGAGTTATTGCTTCCCAGAGCTTTCCCTGATTCAGCAATGAATCCATTTCCTTAAACTTATGAATTTCACCAATTCTATGCATGCCTGTTTCTCTACGTATTTCCCTAGATGAATAGCTGTTAGTCGCATTACTTCCCCCTTTTTGAGTAATGAGCAGATCAAAGGACTTAGGTGAAATACCGAATACTGGAGCTAAAGGCTGTAGCCAACGATTCACATCCTCTTGAAAATGTCCTAGCTGTGATGTTGTCACCATAAGCCTTGTTCCTGCACCCATCATAGCTGCTATCGTAGCCGCATTATCCCAATAGGCATTCGTGTCTACAATACAGTAATCATAGGTCTTTGCAGCAACCTGTAATAAACAATCGATATCATTCAATGTGTAGAATTCCGCTTGCTCCCGAAACAAATTACCGAATATAACATCAAGATTGGGCTGCTCTCTAACCTTCCAAGCATTCTGACGAAGCCTCTCTGATGATAAACTCATGCTCTTTAACTCTATTCTCATGCTTTCAAGTGTTTGCTGAGGCTCGTCCACACCTAGATAACGATGAATTTTGGAGCTCTTTAGGTTTAAGCACATATAAGCCACTGAGCGCTCCGTATTCATTGCCATATGCGCTGCAGTTCCGAAAGCTGCTATAGTTGTCCCAATATTGGGCGTGGAGCCAATGAATTGTATCGTATGATTAATAGGTTTGTTATGACTATCTCTCTCCCCGAAGATATGACCTGATAGCTGATCTATGATCGATACATTGGAATGACCCGGCCGAACTATTGTCCAGCCCCCCGCTAAGCTTTCCTTCAATATGGCTGCATTCAGCTCAGGATCGTGCCGATTAGAGAGTAATAGGAATTTCTTTGTCTGGGTGCTCAAGCAATTAATCAGCTCCGTAAATTCGCATAACCCTTCATAGGTGAAGTACTTGTCCGAGGCAATTAGCACATCGGTATGTTGATCTATATTCCCGACTAATAGCTCTAGCGTTCCATAAACGACAATTGAATCTCTACGTAGCTTATTCGATTTAATGAATCCTTCCACTAATAGCTCATCATTCAACAAGCATGATATATTCATCCTTCAACCTCCAGTGAGGATGCTGAGGTAAAGGCAATGACAAGCTTGTGTGTACCACTCTTACATAAACTGTCAATGAGTAGCCACTCCTCCTCCGTCAAGTTCAGATTAATATGATCAATCATACCGTTCGCAGTTCTACGTGATGCATACATTCGTTCTTTATCATCCTCAATTCGCGAGCGCAAATTTGATTGTCCATTATCATCTACTTCGATATTAGAGGCTGATTTAACGGATGCCACCTTAATACCGTGCTCGAATAATCTTCTTGATTGTCCATCTTGGCTTGAAATATAGATGGCTACAACATCACCAGCACGAATACCGCTAGAAATCGATAGCATATATGCCTTAGGAATTTGGAATGTAGCCTGTTCAATGGTTGGCAGTAAATGGTATTGATCAAGCTTCCAATCCAACAACGGTTCATCCGTGCCTAAGGGTACTATGGCTTCCATATTCACCACATCCTCCATTCCCAAGATCATACCTTCCATGAGTGCCCCTTTCCTTATAGCCTTCCACTTTACCATCTCCTCACTTATGATTGTTCCAGCTGGGATGAACATGTCAGGGACTATCACTTGTAAGGTCATCTGCTGTTCCACCTGCTTTAGCTGCATCACATAAAGTCCATATACTAACAACAGTGCCAAGCAAGCAGCTATCAAGCTAATCCATACATTCTTAACCCTACTCAATACCTCAATCACCTCCTCTGGCAAAAAAATAAACGCAAGCCGACGGAATAATAATCCGTGAGCTTGCGTTCTTCGCAAAGCTAGTATATTTAGAAATTGTATATTCATACTAGCAAATCAGTACAAAGCTGTAAACAATTATTTTTTATCGCCATTGTTGTAAATGTGATAATTAATATTTCATAACGGTTTGACAAGGGTTATATTTAGTCAATATTCTTCAAATATATCTCAATTGGTTCTATTGACGAGCCAACTTCCGTTCTCTAGTATGGGTATTACAATAAGAAAAGGGGTTCCTTAATCATGTGGCTAGTATTCGCAGCATTATCAGCAGTTGCTTTTGGATTACGTGGTATTCTCTATCACTGGACATCCCAAAAACCGATAAATCGAAATCTCATGCTATTTGGTGTCTTCTGTACTGGTGTGGTCATTACATTATCATTAAGCTTAATCCTACAGCAGTCATGGAGCATCTATAACCTTGTTGGTATATTCATGGGTCTATTTTCTTTTGCAGCAAACGGTAGTATGTATAAAGGATTCGCCGTCGGCAAGGCATCATTAGTAGCCATTCTCACCGGTCTGCCTCCAGTAGTCGTTGTTGTTCTAGCTTATATTCTATGGGGCGAAACTCTTACTATCCTGCAGCTGGGTGCATTCATTATTATTATAGCTGGTATCTTGATTCTTCGGTACTCCAGCGATCTCTCGCTAAAGCAGCTACAAGGTGCCCAATGGGGTCTATTGACGATGTTATTCTTCGCATTGAACGATTTGTCCGGTAAGCAAGCCATGTTATTCGAAGCTGAGATCTTCCCAACGTTATTCATGATGTTCATCACTGGAAGTATCTGCTTCGGCAGCTTATGGATAACCGGAAAAAGGAGGGTGAATCAAACCTCACCCTCAACAAAAGCTGTGACGGAGCTCATTCAGGTGCAGCCTTGGAAAGAGTCTAAAACCTTCTTCTGGGGCATGCTCGTAGGTGTTACTAATGCATCAGGAATGATCCTTGTTCTACCTGCATTTAAGCTTGGAATTACTGGTCTAGTCTCAGCAGTCATAGCAATGAATGTACTATTCATTCTGTTATATTCACGATTATTCTTGAAGGAAAAATTCTCTCCTCGAGAATTCAGCGGAATTTGTATGGCCTTAGCTGGAGTGATCCTACTACGACTATTCGATTAATGGTTTCTTATAAACTGAGTTGCTTGTAGGTGTCTTCATCCCTGGAAACCACCAGTTCCATCTTCCTAGCAGCTTCATAGCTGCTGGAACGATGATAAGTCGAACAACCGTTGCATCTAGAAGAATCGCTACTGCCATCCCAAAGCCTAATGTTTGAATTGGTAGCATAGAAGAGAATGCAAACCCCGTAAATACGGCAATCATCAATATGGCTGCTCCTGAGATCAATGGACCTGTAGTTTGAATACCCACTACGACGCTTTCCTCATTATCACCAGTCTCATCGTAATGCTCCTTCACACGACTTATTAAGAAGACCTCATAGTCCGTACTCAGTCCAAATAGCAGAGCCAGCATTAGAATGGGGATGAAATTCGAGACATATCCATTAGCTGTTGCATTGAACAGCTCAATTCCGTGGCCACTAGCGAACACCCAGGTTACAATTCCGAATGTGGCTCCTACTGAGATCAGATTCATGATTATTGCTTTTAGAGGTAGTAATAAGCTTCGGAAGGTGATGACAAGAATCACATAAATCAGACCAAGCATGATGAACAAGGCTGGTAACAAACCATCATAAATTGCCTCATTCATATCTATGGATGCTGCTGTATCTCCACCGAGAACGAATGATAACGCCTCAGGAGGATCAGTTTGTGGAATAATACTCTGCCTGATTTCTTTAACCAATGCCTGACTCACATCACTTGCACCATCTGTAGCGAATGTCATGTCTAGAACAGCAGTTTTACTATCTCGACTTAGATAACGATCGATCATCGGTTCAAGGCCTTGTGGCCAGCCTGTTGGATCACTGCTCAAGAATACCGACGCTTGCTCTGGCTCCATTCCTGCAGTGAATGATATAACAGAAGTTACTTGTTTCACATTCGGATGCTCCATAATCTTAGCTTGTAGATCTGCTATATAAGTCAAGTATGTTTGATCCGTTATACGCCCTTCATCCACGCTAATCATTAAAGTATTCGTGGATGTTCCCGCTGAAGCGAATGAATCTGTGTATAATTCATATCCCGTTCGCACAGAGGACTCCTCCGGCAGGATGGTGATGTCATTCGTATTGAGCTTCATATCCAACGCAGGTATGGAGAATACCCCCATTAACAAGACAGAAATCACAAGGAATATAATAGGTCTCCTCATAATACTTCTAGCGAGCTTACTCCAGAATGCAGAAGGCTTTCCTTTTCTATGGAACAAAGAAGGAATTCGACCCTTGTTAATTCTCTCTCCGAGCATCGTTAGGACTACAGGAAGTAGAGTAAGGGTTGCTAGTACAGCAAAGATAACAACGGCAATGGCACCGAAGGCAATCGCCTTGATAGCTGGTACGTCGACAACGAACAGTGCAATCATCGCAGCAAACACTGTAATACCTGAGAAGAATATCGTATGTCCTGAGGTGCGCATTGCTGTCCCCATCGCTAAGTTAATGTCCTTCTGAACCTCAAGCTCAGTACGGAATCGGTTCACCATGAATAAGGAGTAGTCGATGCTGAGTCCAATTCCAAGCATTAGAGCTGAATTTGTTACGAATACAGACATCTCAATTTGAGATCCGACAAGATAGATGAGACCTAAGCCTACAATAACCGCTGCAATCGTAACAAGCAGGGGGGTAATGGCCGCGACTAAGCTTCTGAATACGAACAGTAGGATGATGAATATCAATGGTCCAACAATCATCTCTGCTCGTGCTAGACCCTCTTGCGAGTATACAGCTATATCTCCCCACATTGCCGGAGCACCGATCAGATAAGATCTAACCTCATTCTCTTCTGCGTAAGCAACATATCGTTCCTGTATGCTCGGCATGAGATTAACTGCATAATCCTCATCTACATTCATATTAACGAAAGCGTAGGTCGTATGACCATCCTCACTAACCATTCCAGGCTTCATCGATTCAGCTGCATTCAGGATGGAATATATATTGTCTATTCCCTCTTCTTTGCTAATATAATTAATCATCTTGGTAAACTTATCCGTATATGCTGGCTCACCAGCTATAGACTGGTCATCGTGGAAGACAAGGACTAATGAGGTTTCTGCACGTCCATCAAATTGCTGGGTCAACATCATCTTCACCTGTAGAGATTCACTCTCAGGTATATCCCAACCGCCTCCACTTAAGACATTGGAATAATGAATAGAGAACCAACCCGATACAACAATCAATACGATCCAAGACATAATTACTGCCCACCGAAAACGATGTAACGATTTACCCCAAACCTCTAATCCGCGATGTAACAATCATATAACCCCCTGAAAATTTTTGTGCCACTCATTATTTATATTAATTGAATGTTCAATCAATACGAATTAAAAAAATTATTTACTCTTTACTGCCACATAGATCTCCAACAATTCTGCGAATGCTCCATAGGCCGATTCCTCATCGAAATTAGGATCAGACATTTGCTGTAGCGCCAGCCCATCGAGAACGGCTATCAGAATAGACGATATCGCGTCTTTGTTAATATGATCACCTAAAGAAAGCTTACTCATGGATTGGATAGCTTGCTCGCGCCCCGCTTGAATACAACCTGCAATTTCTTGATTACCTCTATCTGACCTTAAACCAATGGCAAATAGCTCAAATCTTAACCGATGCCATTCGGGGTATGACTTCACCATCTCCATAGGAACCTTCAATGCCTCTCTGATAAAGGTCGGGGACAAAGCAATGTTATCGATTTTCTTCATTTCCTCACAGTAACGACTGGTTTCCGTTTGGAATAATTCGAATAACAAATCCTCCTTACTAGGAAAGTAATAATTGATCAAGCCCTGAGCTACGCCAGCTTCCTTCGCAATTTCTTTCATAGATGCCTTATCACTACCGATATCTGCCAACACTTTATAGGCAGCATCAATAATTTTCGCTTTTGTATCAACCTCTGCTCTTTTGATCATTTCAGCCTCATCCTTCATGTTTGAACGTTCATTCAATAACTAAATTACCAAAAAAAGAGAATGGCGTCAAGAGCTATTCTCAAAAAATTTCCCTATTCAAATTACACATGAGGATTATTAGCTTTCTCGTAGCCAATCGTCGTTCGAGGTCCATGGCCTGGAAACACGACAGTTTGATCATCTAGCTTGAATAGTACCGTCTGAATAGAATTGTATAATTCTCGCGAGCTACCACCTGGCAGATCCGTACGTCCCACAGATTGTCGGAACAACACGTCTCCGCCGAATAACATATTGTCTAAGTGAAAGCTTACACTGCCTGGTGAATGACCTGGTGTATGATATACCTTAAAGATTTCACCTAATAACTTCAGCTCCATATTATGGTCTAGTCCATATTCAGCTGGATCTGAGCTGATAGGAGCTGTTACTTCCGACCACATCAAGGATCCGTTCTTCTTGGGATTGGTCAACCATTCTGCCTCTGCATCATGGAGATACACTGGACAATTTTTTAGCTTTCTAAGCTCATCCACACCACCAATATGATCGAAATGAGCGTGGGTAAGCAGAATGGCTTCTACCGTCCAGTCCTTCACCTTGCGAATGATAGGCTGGGGATTCGAACCCGGATCTATGACTATACAGCGTTGTTCCTCTGGTTTATACAGAACATAAGCGTTCGTCTGCAGTGGACCAAGCGAATATGTTTCTACCTTAAGCATACATATAGCTCTCCTTAAAAGTTCTATAATGTGGACAGAATATCTCGCAGCTCTTGCACGATGACATGCTGATAACCCGTTCCTTCTCCATATTGACGTCCCATCTCTTGACGAGCCACTTGAATTTTCTCGTTATAGTCAGCAGCTTCCCGATCAGGATTCAGTTGCTTGAACTCAGTCATGACCTCCTGCACATGCTTAGGACGAGGTCCCCATTGTGCTAACACAAATCCGCCTGTATCAGCGATAATAACGATCGGTACAGCTTTACCGCCACCGGTGAGAAATTGGTCCATCAGCTCAGGAAATTGCTCCATGATCATAACCTCTACGGGCATTAAGGTTGGTTCCAGCGCTTTAAAAACTACAGGAATATTACGAATTACATCTCCACACCATTCTGCCATGATGATCAGACAACGAAGGTCATCACGGAAGCTCAGGGATTGAAAAAATTCTTGTTGATCATCACTTTCCCAGCTAAATTGCTCAGACCAGCTAATAAAGCTCTCTTGATTTTTGGTCATACCATCGATAAATTCCTGTGGACTAATGCCTTTGTCGATATATGGAGCTACATTCTTGCTCATTGTATAACCTCCTAAATTTTTTTGTTTCGTATGCACAAGCTATATTTATTGGATGACCGATTTACGCCTTCTTACAGTTAGTATGTAACCTATTATTAACAAAACAGCGCCTAATATAAACCAAATAATATAAGGCCCCGCCTTCTCCTCAATCTGTTCCCAATTGTCGCCTAATTTCATGCCCAAATATACAAAGAATATAGACCAAGGAATGATAGCAAGAGTCGTATACAGGAGGAATGTGACATGCGGCATCTTTGCAATCCCCGCTGGAATAGATACGGCATGTCGAACTATAGGAATGAATCTAGCAAAAAAAATGACGCCTGTACCGTATTGATTAACCCACTTTTCAGTTAGATCCAGATGCTTTTTCTTGAGCATTAAGTACTTACCATATTTCTCAAGAACGGGTCTTCCTCCATAACGTCCTAGCCAATACAGAAATAGCTGAGCAAGCGTACCGCCAATCGTACCGAAAATCACTGCCCCAACGAAGGAAAGCTCACCACCACCAGCATCAGATACCAAATATCCACCATAGGCGAGCACAATTTCGCTTGGAATAACTTCAACCATCAGCCCTAGCATAATTCCCCAATATCCTAACCCTTCAATAAAATGAAGCAAAGACTCAATAATCTGATGTATCATTTTGTTCTCCTTCCCTATCCATCATTACTATAATAGCTAATCTACGAATGAATGGCAAAACATAAGTCATGCTTTTTTTGAATACATCATACAATGATGGTGAACAAGCATTAATTCATTCTATTTGAGAGGGAGTCATCTAATGTCCAATATATTTGTGATTACCAAGAAGCAGCTTCGTATGATCGCGCTCGGACTCATACTTATCATTCTCGTATATTCAATCTGGATGTGGAACAAATCCGATACCGTTGCCGGTTCGCAAGATCAGTCCAGAGTCATCCACATGGTTATTGGTGAATTTAATGGCACTACAAAGAAGGGTACGGAATTCGAAGTGTATCGGTGGGACCCAGGAACAATCGCCGTCAAGGAAGGCGAATCCGTTGAGCTACGAATTCTGGGGGTGAACGGTGATCACCATACCTTCGAGATCGAAGGATTAGATGTGAAGGGTGAGGTTTTCAAAGGCAAAGAAACGGTCGTCAACTTCCTTGCAGAGAAGGAAGGAATATATCGAATCATCTGTCATAATCACTCCGATATTGCACACCAAGGTCCAATGATCGGTTATATTGTTGTAGATTAATCTCATTCATACACTTCTCTGCATACGATGCTTGCAGAGAGGAGTTGCACCGAATATGAACAATAAAAATCAGCATCCTAAGCTTGAGCTTCCCAATGCTCGGAAAATTCGTAGATCCTGCAATCGGGAGTTATTTCGTACGATTAAACGTTTGAAGGTATGGATATCTCCCGAGCAGCTTGCTGCTGCTGAGAAATTATATTACCAGAAGGTCATTAGCAATTTAATCTGGGTAGCAGAGAATGGTAGTAATCGCAAGAAATTAGCGGATTGGTGGGACGAGGCCGTTGCGCCTGAGATCGCACTCTTATGGGATGTTGACCCATCTAAACTATCCGCAGCCTTCCGTGATGGTTTTGGTGGATGAATTCGCGAAAAAACTACGACACGACAGTAGATTAACGAACAGTTCGTTTTAGCTACTTCAGAGCGTCTCAAATTTCCCGCATAATCGTTAGACTGGAGCAGGGATGGCGTAATAAGCGGAACTTGAGCTGTAGAGTAGAAAATCGGACCAAGAGACTTGGGAACTGATCTTGGAACTGATTAAGTTTTAGGTCTAGCTTATGCAAGTTAATAATCATAATAAAAGAAGAGCCAAGTAACGAGCGAATTTTTAGTTATTCGCTCGTTACTTGGCTCTTACCCTATTATATTTATAAACTCAGCCACTTCTTAAACATATGCTTCGTAGTATCCTTGTTCATCGCCGCGATAGAGGTCGTTAGTGGAATTCCCTTTGGACACGAGCGCACGCAGTTCTGTGAATTTCCACAGCCCTCGATACCCCCGTCATCCATCAGCATATCCAGACGCTCTTCCTTATTCATCTCACCAGTCGGGTGAGCATTAAACAACCTCACCTGTGATAAGGCAGCAGGTCCAATAAAGCTGGATCTATCATTCACATTAGGACATGCCTCTAGACAAACCCCGCAAGTCATACACTTAGATAGCTCGTAAGCCCATTGACGCTTCGATTCAGCCATTCGTGGACCTGGACCAAGATCATATGTGCCATCAATCGGAATCCAAGCTTTCACACGCTTTAATGCATCGAACATTCGATTACGATCAACGATAACATCTCGAATAATGGGGAATGTCTTCATAGGCTCGATTCGGATCGGCTGCTCCAGCTTATCAACAAGCGCTGTACACGCTTGACGAGGCTTGCCATTAATGACCATCGAGCATGCACCGCATACTTCTTCTAGACAATTAGACTCCCAACAAACAGGTGTCGTAGTCTCGCCTTTATCGTTAACTGGATTCCGTTGGATTTCCATGAATGCACTGATGACATTCATATTCGGTCTGTATGGTATCTCGAATTCCTCTTTGTAAGACTTGGAATCAGCCGTATCCTGACGTGTTACGATCAGCTTAACAGTCTTCTTCGCAGTTTGTGTATCAGCCATAACGATTACTCTCCTTTCTTCTTATCTGATGAATAGTCACGTGTACGAGGTGTAATAAGTGAAGTATCCACTTCTTCGTATTCAATTGCTGGACCCTCTGGTGTATATCTAGCTTTTGTCGTCTTCATGAATTTCTCATCATTACGCTCTGGGAATTCTGGTTTATAATGAGCACCACGACTTTCATCACGCATCAATGCACCAATTGTCATAACTCTTGCTAATTCCATCATATTCCATAGCTGCCGAGTGAAGGTTACACCTTGGTTACTCCACCGAGCAGTGTCTGTCATGTTAATGTTCTTATAACGCGCCATTAGTTCCTGGATTTTATGATCTGTATCCTTTAGCTTACTGTTGTGTCGAACAACGGTCATGTTATTCGTCATCCACTCGCCAAGCTCTTTATGCAAGACATAAGCATTCTCAGTCCCATCCATCTTAAGCAAGCTCTCATGCTTGGCTGATTGCTTATTCATTTCTGTGCTGAACACTTTCTCGGATATATCATCGACCGATTTTTTCAAGCCTTTTACATATTCAATAGCCTTAGGTCCTGCCACCATGCCACCGAAGATCGAGGATAACAATGAGTTAGCACCTAGACGGTTTGCACCATGATATTGATATTCACATTCGCCAGCTGCGAACAATCCTGGAATATTGGTCATCTGGTTATAATCAACCCACATACCACCCATCGAATAATGCACGGCAGGGAAGATTTTCATAGGAATCTTACGAGGATCATCACCCATGAATTTCTCATAAATTTCGATAATACCTCCAAGCTTCACATCTAATTCCTTTGGATCCTTGTGAGACAAGTCTAAGTAGACCATATTCTCACCATTCACACCCAGCTTCTGCTCAACACAGACGTTGAATATTTCGCGTGTAGCAATATCACGAGGAACTAGATTACCGTAGGCTGGATACTTCTCCTCAAGGAAGTACCATGGCTTACCATCCTTGTATGTCCATATACGTCCACCTTCACCACGCGCAGATTCCGACATTAAGCGAAGCTTATCATCCCCTGGGATAGCCGTAGGGTGAATTTGAATAAATTCTCCATTCGCATAATACACGCCTTGCTGGTATACCGCACTTGCAGCAGTACCTGTATTAATAACGGAATTTGTTGTTTTGCCGAAAATGATACCCGGACCACCCGTTGCTAATATCACAGCATCTGCCTTGAATACATGGAATTCCATGCTACGTAGATCCTGTGCTGTAATACCACGGCAGGCACCTTCATCATCAATGACTGCTGATACGAATTCCCAATGCTCATACTTCTGCACGAGTCCCGCTGCTTCATAACGACGAACCTGCTCATCAAGCGCATACAGTAGCTGTTGCCCTGTAGTAGCTCCTGCAAATGCAGTACGACTGTGCTTAGTTCCTCCGAATCTACGGAAATCGAGTAAACCCTCTGGCGTCCGATTGAACATAACGCCCATCCTATCCATGAGGTGAATAATGCCTGGTGCAGCTTCACACATTGCCTTTACTGGTGGTTGATTCGCTAGGAAGTCTCCACCATATACCGAATCGTCGAAGTGCTCCCATGGAGAATCACCTTCACCCTTCGTATTCACCGCACCATTAATTCCACCTTGCGCGCAAACCGAGTGAGAACGCTTCACGGGTACGAATGAGAATAAATCTACATGACCACCGGTCTCCGCTACTTTAATAGCAGCCATCAGACCTGCAAGTCCACCGCCGACGATAATAACTTTATTGTTAGCCAAGTGACTAAACCCCCTTGGTAAAGAAATCTGGATTTGTAAAGCCAAACATACCCATAATTGCAACTAGAGAAATCACGAAAAATGCGACAGTCCAGAAGTAAGAGGATACCTTCTGTGCACGAGGTCCAACGGTAACACCCCAGCTAACAAGAAATGACCACATGCCGTTACTGAAGTGGAACGTAGCAGCTAATACACCGATTACATACAGGGTAAAGTAAAGAGGATTCGATAGGATATCATGCATAAGCTTTCCCAGATCGTCTATAACTACATTACCCAGAGCAACGGCTATTCTTGTTTGCCAAGTGTGCCATATAATAAAAGCTAATGTGGCTACACCCGAAACACGTTGTAATGTAAACATGAAATTTCTATGGTATCCATAACGTTGTACATTATTACGTGATTGGAATGCAATATAGAGACCATATACACCATGATAGAGAATAGGTAACCATATACCGAACAATTCTAAAAAGAAAATAAATGGAATACTATGAAGCCAGTGTACCTGTTCAATAAACGCTTCATTACCATTAACTGCTTCGTAGTTGGTAATGAAATGCTCAACTAGGAAAAATCCGATAGGAATTACCCCAAGCAAAGAGTGAAGCTTACGCGAGTAAAAAGAATTTCCAGTCATTCTTGCATGTCCCCTTAAAAGTTTTGTTTGATGACAAAATTGTGACTATTATCATAATATCCCTTGAGCACTTATAATGGAAGTGCTTATATATTATAATAAGTTATGCATTTTGATTATATCGCGTTTATGCTTTAAACGAAAGGGTGTAAATCTATGTTCTCCCGACTACATACATTCGCTACAATTGTCGAACACAAGAGTCTGAATCGCGCCTCTCGAATCCTTAATGTATCACAGCCCGCACTTTCTAGACATGTTCAAGGTATCGAGGATGAGCTTGGGGTAGCCCTATTCGATCGCAGAGGTAAAAGTCTTGAATTAACACCTGCTGGACATCAATTATACCAATTTGCTCTAGAGGAGCGACAGCTGGAGCGTCGTTTCCAGATGGACGCTACACATCTCCGTACTGAACGTAAAGGCAATATTACGATAGGAGCAAGCTTAACAACGCTTCAATCTACATTACCAGATCTCATAACTCATTATACTCGAACCGATCCTGAGATTGACTTGAAAGCGATTACGGGGAAAACCCATGAGATTGTCAATCTTGTGAAGCAGCAGAAGGTTGATGTAGGTTTAGTTGCATCTGAAATCTCTGATCCCCTGCTCAGATGTATACCATTATTCGATGATCATCTCTGTTTAGTTCTCCCTAAGATTCATCCTCTAATAGGAAAAGCTATATTGAGAATGGAGGATTTCAATGATCTTCCTATGATTTTATTCTCCAAAGGAACATGGTACCGTATACTAACAGATGAGCTGTTCGAACGTTATCAAATCAGGCCTGAAATCAAGATGGAAATTGATTCGTTCGAAGCTATATTACGTCTTGTGTCTACTTGTCATACAGCAACATTATTACCGAAATCCTATTTGCGTAGTAGCTTACTTGAGGATAATGATTTAGTTCGATTAGATATTGCTGAGTTGAAGAAGACGATTCGGACAACCTCGCTCATTCATGCGACTAACAATGAGATAAGTTTAGCAGCACAACGTTTCGTGTTACAGTCTCGTCTATATTATTCCCGTTAAAGTCTGATATATGATAGGATGAATGGGCAAACTTGATTACAAAATACAATTGAAATATAAGGAGCTTATTATGATTTCAAATAGAAAAACTCCATGGTTACCTATATTAGCCGCTGCTTCATTCGCCATCTTCATCTGGCTGAATTGGTTCCCACCTGGGGGTGTTGATGAGCAAATGACTGTAGAGCATACATCTGTCATCTCCAAATCTGAGGCTACTGTGATCGCTGAGAATTTCATTACATCGCATTATGATGTAGATCAACTAGAGACAATGGTCACCTTCAATTCCTATCAGAATGAGAACGGTTATTTATTACGCGAGCATAAATTTGATCAGTATAAATCCTCATGGAAATTATCTGTTCCCATCGACTATTATCAAGTCCTTACTCGGGATATGAAGAATAATTTAGAATTCAAGGTTAATCTTCAAATGGAGGATGGGCGTATATTCGGCTGGGAGCTACTCAATCCTACTGCATATGTAGGCTCCACTCAGCCAAATAACCATAACAAAATCATCACCGATATGGGCTATGCCATTGAAGATTTTCAAGTAAGTAGTAGTAGCAGTCCTTCAGAACAAGTATATGTTCATCAGCAAGAGATAGGAGAAGCGACTCTTGCGCTTCATCTTCAGCATCAAGGAGATTTGATTACATCCTTCTTGCCTGTCTTTAATCTTCCTCAGTCCTATTCAACGTGGAAGGACCGCCAAGATCTACTAGGTGGAATATGGTCATTGATCAGCTTATTGCTCTGGTTCGGATTAGCCCTCGCTGCAATTGTATATATGGCCATATATCGTAAAACGATGAGCTTTGGTCGAGGTGTTATACTTACATTAGCCTTCCTTATTCCTTACCTGATCCACAATGTCAACATGTATCCAGGATATATGCAGCTTGCTTCTGGAGCTTCTGAAGAAGCGATTTTCGGTGTTATTGTCTCCCAATTTATCATGATGCTAATGGGGATTACAGTCTATCTTACACTCGTCGCAGGGGATGGCATGTGGAAGAAGATCGATTGGCATCTATGGCCTACCTCGCAGGAGAAGAACTATGGTTCGATGATTATGAGTAGTATGAGGAAGGGCTACCTCATCTGTTTAATCGTTCTTGGCTTCCAGTCCTTATTATTCTTCATCGCAGGCAAGCTATTCGATATCTGGGCAACTAGTGATCCCCTTACGTCTACACATAATCTCTTATCACCAGCCTATTATCCGTTGCTCGCTTGGTCCGCAGCGATCTCCGAGGAAGCCGTATTCCGTATGTTCGGCATCGTCTTCTTCGTTTATATTTTCCGCTGGATGTGCAATGGACTCGCCCGAATTACAGGCTGGGATTTCCTACAGAGAACAATCATACACCTCATTCCGGCAGTCGTGCTATCCAATATGATCTGGGCATTAGGCCATACTGGATATAGCATCTACCCGGTGTATACTCGCTTTATCGAGGTCACGTTACTCGGCTTTATATTCGCTTATGCATTTTTAAGATATGGTCTCATAACCGCCATATTCGCTCATGCTTCAATGGATATTATTATCATGGGCATGCAAATTATGATGGGGGATGCAAGCTATGTCCTGCTCGGAATTACGTACATGCTCATGCCAGCCTTAGTAGCGTGGTCGATCAGCTTCTTATGGCGATGGCGAAATGCTCGATCACTGGCATCCTCCTAATCAGATAAACCCGCTTCTGGCTGATCCGACAATGCAGATATAATCGTCTGCGCTAGCTTTGGACCTATTCGTAGGGGCCTGAAATCTTCAATTCGGGCCTCTTTTATTTTGCTGACTGAACCAAAATGCTTGAGTAACTCCCCCCTGCGTTTAGCACCTATCCCCGGAATCTCATCCAATTTAGAATAGATCATCGCCTTTGAGCGAATTTGACGATGGAAGGTAATTGCAAAGCGGTGAACCTCATCTTGAATACGTTGAAGCAAGTAAAACTCCTGACTATCTCTTGGTAATGGAACTATCTCCGGCGGATCACCTACAAGGAGCTGGGCGGTTCGATGACGATCATCCTTTGCAAGTCCACAAACGGGGATGTACAATCCCAGCTCATTCTCTAAGACATCGATCGCAGCTGAAATCTGCCCCTTCCCTCCATCAATAACAATCAGCTCAGGAAGCTCAAGATTCTCCTTCAATGCCCGCTCGTATCTCCGACGCATAACCTCTCTCATCGATTCGTAATCGTCAGGGCCCTGCACGGTTCGAATTTTGTACTTGCGATATTCATTCTTCGCGGGCTTACCATCTATGAAGACAATCATGGCAGATACTGCACTTGTACCTTGGATGTTAGAATTATCAAAGGCCTCAATTCGACGGACGGATTGCAATCCAAGCCAGCCCGCTAAATTCTCAGCAGCACGAACAGAGCGACTTTCATCACGATCAATGAGCTTAAACTTCTCGTCTAATGCGATCCTCGCATTCCGATTGGCTGTGATGACCATTGCTTTCTTCGGTCCGCGAATGGGAATGATAACCTTCATCTTCAACCACATTTCTAAATCTTCCGAGGTTTCCTCTAGTTGCCCAAACTCCGGCAGCAGTACTTCCTTAGGAAGCGCAGGGTTATCCATGTAATACTGGCTTACATAAGAGATGAAGTCATCTTGCTCGTTGCCATAATAATCGAATAATGATGCATGCCGCTCAATGAACTTGCCTCCACGCATATGAAGAATTTGCACACACATCCAACCCTTATCTACGGCATATCCGATAATATCTCGGTCTACCAGGTCACTTGTTGTCATCGTCTGCTTCTCCATCAGCATATCAATATTCGCAATTAGATCTCGTAATTCTGATGCTTTCTCGAATTCCAATGCTTCCGCTGCTTCAAACATCGATTTGGCTAATTCACGTTTGATCTCATCCTGACCACCACCAAGGAAACGGCTTATTTCCATAACCATCTTCTCATAGGTGGCTGCTTCAATTGGAAACTCGCACGGGGCCACACACTGACCCATGTGATAATACAAGCAAACCTTAGCGGGTAGTGTCTTACACTTCCTAAGTGGATACAAGCGATCTAATAGCTTCTTCGTTTGTTGTGCGGCAAAAGCGTTCGGGTAGGGACCAAAATACTTACCTTTATCTTTGACAACTCGCCGTGTCACCTCTAAACGCGGGTGAGGCTCGTTCGTAATCTTAATATATGGATAAGTTTTATCATCTCGCAGCATGACATTGTAACGTGGATGATGCTCTTTGATTAAATTACATTCTAATATGAGCGCTTCCATGTTACTCTTGGTCACAATATACTCAAAATCACGAATTTCACTAACCAGCTTCTGTGTCTTCATATCGTGACTGCCTGAGAAATAAGAGCGTACACGGTTTTTTAATACCTTAGCTTTACCCACGTAAATAATCTTACCCTCTTGGTTCTTCATCAGGTAACAGCCTGGCTGATCAGGTAGCAGCGCGAGCTTATTCTTAATATTTATCGTATCAGATATATGTGTCATCTTTCACTAATCCTCCATCATCGCCATGATCTACACCTTTCATTCTAAGTCATATGAGACAAAAGAAAAAGCCTCATCCACAAAAAGGAAGAGGCTCATAGGTTATTGTTAATTAGTTCAAATGACGATTAACGACATTCTTAAGTGCATCCTTAGATTGGAAGCCAATAATTTTGTCAACAGGCTCACCATTCTTGAATACGATCAATGTGGGGATACTCATAACACCAAATCGGGATGCAGATTCTGGATTGTCATCTACGTTTACCTTAGCGATCTTCAAGCCAGCTAGCTCCGTATTCAACTCCTCAAGAACTGGAGCGATCATCTTACAAGGCCCACACCATGGTGCCCAGAAATCAACCAAAACTGTTCCTTCAGCTTCAACCTCAGCTTTAAAGGATTGATCCGATACATTAACTATTGCCACAAGTACACTCTCCTTTTTCTAAACCAATAATAGCTATCAAGTTCATTCATTTCTAAAGTATACCATATTGAATACCAATAGCATAACGGTTCGTCCATGGATTCACTTGATTTCTTCTCATATTGTCAGAAAAAATTCAAGATTACCTTAAGAAGGTTCCTTTACTTTTATCCTTGCAGACGGGTATACTAACCATATAAGTTGAAGTGTTGGAGGAATGAACCCATGGATATGAATAAAGCGAATCACCCTGAGCTTCACATCAACGAAGAACCAAGCAATGACTTTATGGATACCGCCATAGGTTTCGCAGGCATGTTCACTTTTATGCTTGTTGTTGCAATAATTTTCACCGTTATTGAAGTAATGACCAAGTAACCTATTATTAAGTGAATATTACAAGGATAAGCCCATCAGATGAATTCTGATGGGCTTGTTTGTTCAAAAAGATAAGAGAATATAAGTTTGACCGGTGCGATCCGAATAATTAATGGAATAAATCAGGTTATTGAGAAAGTCAATTTATTGGATTCCGAGTGAAATGTTGTCTTGCTCAGCTCAAACAACTAGGTTTAAGTTCCCTTATTATATAAGTGATATAGAGGATGGAACTTAAATCCTAAACTCGCAGCAAGCCAACATTTCACTCTTCATCACTCCAATTTTGACTTTCTCAACAGACTTATTAATACAGTTATCATTGTCAATTGAAACGTCGTTTCGACACACCACAATTTAGGTTTGACCAATGTGATGGAGCGATGTATTCCCAATATTACTTAGGGATACGTGGAAATGACTACCGATTAGAAGGTCGGTAAGGAGTTATTAAAGTTGAAGGTAGCAATAGAAGATGGAGGGAATGGGTAGGGGGTGGAGAGGCGCTCTGCGGTGTCCGCCTTTGAAACCGGGAAAATACCGCATAGGCTCAATTCAAGTTTCCTGGTTTCAACAGCGGTGCAACCCCCTATCCATTCCCGTCTAACACACAATTGTATGAGTTAGCACATTAAAGGACGTCGAAATGCATTTTGTTTCCAATTCACTTCTGTTTTTGACGCTTATTCACTCCGGTTACCTTTACTTCATCTACAAACGTTCGAATGCGTTCCATAATCCTCTTGCCTTTGTCTTCCTCTTCGCCCTCTTTGTTCGTGAAGCTAAAGTGTAGCTCAAGACGATCGAGATCATAGTTAGACGTATAGAAAGTAGGTTTCCGATTCATTCGATAATTAAGAATCGACCCCAAGACATGATCGCGTAACCAAGGATTCATGTTCTCCGCACCAATATCATCAAATATTAGAAAATCGGTTTGCTTCATCATCTCAATGGTATCCTTAAGCTTCTGCGGATCCTGGAACATCGCCTTCAGATCCTCCATGAAATCTGGCATATAGACAATGACCCCATTAAATCCGATCTTCGCCATCTCACTTAGAAAGTAACACATCAAGTAGGTTTTGCCTGTGCCAAATTCCCCTACGAGATACAAACCCTTCTTCTGCAAGCCTTCATTCTTAGTTCTACCCATATACTCACTTAATGCTGCTACGGCTTTCTCACGCTTCGGGTCCATTTCCATAATTTCATCAAAATCATATCCTTGCTGCAGAAGCTGTTCATCAATATAAAAGCTGCGAATTCGTTTTCTGATTTCATCGGTAGATAGTCTACCCTTCAGCTTTCTGCACATCACTTTACGCTCATTCAATTGTGTATGCCCGCGTGCCTCTTCAATAGATAACATCGTATAATAACCGGTTTGATCATTGGGGCATCGATCTAACCCCGGACAATTTCTACAATGGTTGTATTCCTTAACATACTGGTAGATACGGGTAATGTTCTTATTAATGACATCATCATCGACGTTTGGGTTTTCAGCTATCAATTTGCTAACCATTGGATGCTTTAACAGCTCACTTTTTTTCTCCTCATAACTACCGATTGATGCCGGCAAAGGTATTTGCTTTAACAATTTAGAAAAAGACTCCACGCTCTAACCCCATTTCACAGCAGTCTAAAAATCTATCTATGTTACCTTCCCGAATTGTCGCATTTTTTGTTTGATTTCTTCTTTGGCTTCAGCAGATAATGGTTCATCCTGCTCGATTGCACGGAAGATGGGTATCTTCGGCTTTTGAGCGGCTTTCTCTTTGAAGCCTGCTTTCTTCTTGGTGTTACTCCCTGTGGATTTTAATGCGCCATTGCCGCTTCGAGCTTCAATTTCCTTCTGGAAATATTCAACGGCCTGATCAAAGCTCAAAATTTGTTCACCCTGTAAGCTTGCTGCCATCTTCTCAATATAATTTTCCTTCCAGGGTAGCTTGGTTGTGCGAATGTGATGAACAAGAACGTTCAGGACAGCATCGGGAAGACGGTAATATAAGTTCAACTTACTGAACAAATTCAGCGTTGGTCTGCTGATATTCGGCGCAACTAGCACCCGTAGTACCTGTGTATGCGGTTCAGTTGATAGCATCTTATTATAGCTTGGGCTATCATATTGCTCGACTAACCAATCAGGCACCTGTAATCCTACCGTATTCTCGTTCTTGTCATCTGTGGCAGCCACCTCAGTTTGTGAGGTGGCTGCTTGACCTATGGATAATGAGCTCCACTCCACATTCTCCTCTCGCTTACGGCTCTGCAAGAATGTTTCATTTGCTTTATGCTCCAGCTGATCACCAATCAAGTGGCCCTTTGTAGTGAATACTCCCTCTTCATCAAGCAGCTGACACATTTCCTTTAGGTTCAATCTATATTTTTCTGCCAAATAATTAATTAACACTAGATCATCCTGGCGCTCCTTAAGCTTCTCTACATGCCGACGATTAGCTGAATTCTTAGGAAATCTATGAATAATATGACTATACTGCAATCTTTCCTCTTCCTTTTGTTCATTCTCCTGCACCTGCACATTTGACTTACTCGCAATAGCAGCTTGCTCGAACTCCACATCTATGGTTTGTGAGTCTAGCGAGAAAATCTCATAGAAAGGCATGGACAATTCCTCACGGATTCCATAAGGGTCATCCACATCTGTCTGCTGTAAACCCTCGAGATCAGCTCGCAACGCGATAACGGGGTACTTACCAATCTTATCGCGAAGTAATAATAATAAGTGCTGCGTTTGGAAAAACTCAATCGGCTTGAGTGGAGCGGAAAGCATAAATTCATATATGTATTCCTCTGTTTGGGATAACTCCATCCGGAACGTATGTAACAGACCTACCGCTTCAAGCTTCGAGCATTGCTCTATAAGCAGCTGTCTTCCGCGTTCATTCGGTTGGGTTCCAAGAGAAAGGAATAATTTGCGCAATTGATCAGCCTTCGTATAACCAATTCGCTCAGCGGGTAGCTGTTGGTTCAATAATAAATAAAGGCTAGTGGCATAAGCACCAACCATAGGCTGATAGATAATCGATATCATTCTTAGTTCCAGTGGGCTCAGTGAAAAGTCGCGATAAATCGTAAATCGGTGGTTTTCTGTAAAGTGTAGCGGGTTCGTCATTCTCATGCTTGTCGCTCCGTCCATTCATATCATAATCAACTATCATTTTACCATACAACTAGAGCTTGTTCCCAAGGTATTTTTTTGAACAAGCTCTAGTTAGCACGGAACGGGTAATTTCATGATGGATCGAGTATAATAATACTCCCACTAATTTGATGTTAAAANNTTTTAACATCAAATTAGTGGGAGTTATAGGTTGAAGAACGTATGGAATCGTATTCAAATTAATTACCTGTAATTTCGCGATATAAGGACAAGTACGCTTTCGCTGATCGCTCCCAGCCGAAGTCAAGCTTACGAACGTTGTGATGCACGTTCTCCCAATGCTCATCCTGATGATAATAATATAGAGCTCTGCGGATGGTATGAAGCATATCAGAGGCGTTATAGCTGGTAAAGCTAAATCCCCAACCTTCACCGGTAAATTCATTATAAGGCTGCACCGTATCCTTCAACCCGCCAGTTTCACGTACGATAGGTATCGATCTGTAACGCATTGCTAATAATTGTCCAATCCCACACGGTTCAAAGCGAGATGGCATGAGAAAGAAGTCCGAGGAAGCATACATTCTTCTCGCAAGACCATCATCAAACCTTAAGCAGGCTCTAACCTTGTCGCGGTTCTGATACTCTGCATGGCCGAATAAATGCTCATACTGCTTCTCTCCTGTTCCCAATACGACAAGCTGAATATTCTCCATCAATAATTCATCCAGAACAGCAGCAATTAGGTCTATTCCCTTCTGCTCCACTAAACGTGTAACGATAGCAATCATAGGAATCTCTGCGGATTCCGGTAAAGCTAGCTCACGTTGAAGCGCAAGCTTATTAGCAGTCTTCTTCGTCAATGAATTACGATACGGAATAGCCACCGCACGATCATTCATCGGATCGAATATAGCGTTATCAATGCCGTTTACAATCCCAATGAGATCCTCTCGTCTCCACCGAAGTAAACCGTCTAAATTCTCACCATATTCTCCCGTTTGAATTTCCTCCGCATAGGTCTTACTAACCGTCGTAACACGGTCAGCGAATGCAACTCCACCCTTGAGACAGCTGCTACCCCCATGGAGCTCCAGCTCTCGTACAGAATAATCACCAATGCTGATCCCAATTAAATCTCGAAGCATATCCTCACTGAATATACCCTGATACATCAGATTGTGAATCGTGAAGACAGAACGAATACTAGCATAATAAGGATTATGCAGGTACTTCGACTTCAGCATGTACGGAATTAAGCCCGCCTGCCAATCATGGCAATGAATAACATCTGGCTTCCAGCCAATCAAGGGTATCGCTTCAAGTACAGCCCTAGAGAAGAACGCATAACGTTCTACCTCATCACCATATCCATATAAGCCACTACGCTTGAAGTAAAACTCATTATCCACAAAATAATAGGTAATACCATCCATGACCAGCTGTTGGATACCACAATATTGATTACGCCAGCCTAGCTGCATCGTCCATTCCGTCGTTTGGTTCTGTTCCATCTCCAGCTTGAATACCTCTGGAATATCCTCATACTTAGGTAAGATAACACGAATATCACAGCCAAGAGCCTTGAGCGGTTTAGGCAATGCACCAATCACATCACCTAAACCACCTGTCTTAGCAAAAGGTACAGCCTCAGACCCTACGAATAGTATGTTCATCTATTTAACTCCCTTGATTCGATTCAATTTTATGCTATTGTCCAATGATACTCCGTTTAACAGCGAGGAATGGTGAGGTTGGGTCACCTTGCAGCGTCTTCCCCTGTAATACCTTCACATCTTTATCAAGAATTGCATTCGTAATCGAGGTGTCGGTGTGAATCTCACCATTCTGTAGAATGATACTATTACGCACAACCGCTCCAGCTTTAACCCTAACCCCCCTGAATAGAATACAATTTTCAACAGCGCCTTCGACAATACATCCGTTCGCAATTAGCGAATTTTGAGTAGATGAGCCTTCTAAGTAACGTGCTGGTGGCTCATCCTTAATCTTCGTATATATTAAACCATTCTTATAGAACAGCTCTCTTCTAACTTCAGGATTCAATAGATTCATACTATGATGATAGTAGCTTTGAATGGTATTAACGATTCCCAAGTAGCCGGTATATTCATACGAGGCTATCTTCAATCGATCCATATTCTTCATAATAGCATCTCGGAATAAGTGGTCGAAGCCCTGTGCTAGCGAGGTTTCCACTAAATCTAACAGGAAAGCCTTTGTCATAATGAATATCTCCATAGACACATTGTCACTTACTAATCGACCATTATGATCTTGCATCTCTACCACTCGACCTGTCTCGTCCATCCGAATACGACGATTCCGTGATAATGTCTCATCGGATGTATTCTTATACACCATAGTGATATCCGCATCTCCATCAAGATGAGCCTGGATCGCTGGTTCAAGATCAATATTACAAACCATGTGGCTGCGTGTAATGACTACAACATCCTGCTTGCTGCGGTGGAAGTAATCTCTCTGACAATAGAACTGATAGAGATCACCCTTTGCTCTCTCATCTTGATCCTCTGTATGAGGTGGTAGCACGAACAAACCGCCACGTTTTCGATCAAGATCCCACTCTTTACCCGAGCCGAGATGATCCATAAGCGCCCGATATTTGTTATGTGTGAATACGGCAACCTTGCTCATTCCGGAATTCACCATACCCGAGAGAATGAAATCAATAAGTCGATATCTTCCACCAAACGGTACAGCAGCAACACAACGATTACGATTAAGCACCTCTAGGAAGTCAATTTCATTAATTAAGTTGATAACACCCATTGCTCTTTTCATATTCGTATTCACCCCATCGTCTGTTATTATTAGCTTACTCCAACGATTGAACTTTCACCGCGGATTAAAGTAATCTCACCATCGATTGAACCAATTTCACAGCCTTCTCCAACGACAGTTCCTTCTCCAATAATCGATCTACGAATGACAGCACCACGACCAATCTTAACATTAGGCATAATAACTGAATCGATGACAAGACTATCTTCTTCAGTCTGAACACCGTAGAAGAGAACAGAGTGATCAACTCGACCTGCTACCTCACAGCCCTCATTAACTAATGAATTCGTTAACAAAGCGGTTGGAGCAATATATTGTGGGGGTTGATTTGGATTCTGAGAATAAATTCGCCAGCCATGATCATTCAAGTTCAAGCTTGGCTTCTCCTGCAATAAATCCATATTCGCCTCCCACAAGCTATGAATAGTACCAACATCCTTCCAATAGCCCTCATACCTATAAGCCATAAGCTTAGCGTTGTCATTCAGTAGCTTGGGAATGATATCTTTGCCAAAGTCATTGCTTGATTCAGGATCAGCTGCGTCATTCATTAAATATTCTTTAAGCACGGACCAAGTGAACATATACACGCCCATTGAAGCTAGATTGCTTGTAGCATTCTTTGGTTTTTCAGCAAATTCTATGATTTCACCTGCTTCATTGGTGCGCATAATTCCAAACCTACCTGTTTCCTCCCAAGGCACTTCCACTACGGCAATCGTTGCATCTGCATTATTCTCCTTGTGTGCTTGAAGCATCCAATCATAATCCATCTTATAGATGTGATCACCTGAGATAACTAGCAAATATTCCGGTTCAAACTGCTCCACAAAACCAATGTTCTGATAGATGGCATTCGCCGTACCTGTGTACCAGTCTCCACCTGCTGATTTCATGTAAGGAGGGAGTACGGTAACTCCACCTTCCTTGCGATCTAAATCCCAAGGACTCCCAATTCCAATATAGCTATTCAATACCAGTGGCTGATACTGTGTTAGCACACCAACTGCATCAATTCCTGAATTCGTGCAATTACTTAGTGTAAAATCAATGATTCGATACTTACCTCCGAAGTGTACGGCAGGCTTAGCTATTTGTTCCGTTAACGCACCTAATCTTCGACCTTCACCACCAGCCAGAAGCATGGCCACACATTCTTTTTTCTGCATTCCTATCAGCTCCTTCTGAAGTAGGTTCCGCCCATTGGGGGGACTGTAATTTCAATACTGTAAGGTTGTCCGTGCCAAGGGACGTCGGCAGCTTTAATTGGGTAGGGATTAATCTGGTCTGATCCACCGTAATAAGCTTGGTCACTGTTTAGAATCTCGGTATACAGGCCCGATTTCGGCACCCCTACGCGATAGCTCTGGAAAACCTCAGCGGAAAAATTCATAACCGCAAGAACAAATTCGTCCTCTTCCTTCCCTCGGCGCACTAAACAGATAACCCTTTGTGATGTATGATTCGCATCGATCCAGAGAACACCAGAAGCATCATGATCTAGCTCCCAGAGTGCTGGCTCGTGTTGGTACACGTGGTTTAAATCACGAACATATTTGTGCATCCTCTGATGTGTTTCATATTCGGCTAAAATCGCCCAATCTAGCTGCTCTAGATCCTTCCATTCATCGAATTGACCAAATTCACTTCCCATGAATAGAAGCTTTTTCCCTGGGTGCACATACATAAAGGTTAATAATAATCTTAAATCAGCAAACTTGCGCCACATATCTCCATTCATCTTGTTCAGTAACGATTTTTTTCCATGAACAACCTCATCATGTGATAGAGGAAGTATAAAGTTTTCACTATATGTGTATAAAAAGGAGAATAGGAGACGGTTAAGGTGTGGTCCTCGATGTTCAGGTTCAAGCTGCATGTAGCGGAGAATATCATTCATCCAACCCATATTCCACTTGTAATTAAAGCCTAGTCCCCCAACATCTGTTGGAGCACTCACGAGTGGACGATCGGAGGAATCCTCAGCAATCATCAGAGCATTAGGGAAATAATGAAACACGGTTTCATTAAGCTTACGTAAGAAGGCGAGCGCCTCATGGTTGTCAGTAGAGCCATCCTCATTCGTGATCCACATATCATGGGGTTTGTCGAAGTTGAGATCCAGCATGCTCGCAACTGCATCAACACGAAGACCATCAATATGGTATTCCTCCATCAAGTATATCGCATTCGAAATGAGAAATCCTGAAACCTCAGGCTTTCCATAATCAAATGTAAGTGTACCCCATAGAGGCTTGTCCGCTTTTCGGGGATCCGCATACTCGAATAAAGGTGAACCATCGAAACGTCGTAATCCATGCTCATCACGAACAAAGTGTGCGGGTACCCAATCAAGAATGACACTAACTCCCCGCTCATGGCAGCGATTCACAAAAAATTTGAATTGCTCTGGAGTTCCATATCTACTTGTTATGGAATAATAGCCTGTAATTTGATAACCCCATGATCGATCATAAGGATGCTCAGCTAATGGCATGAACTCGATGTGGGTGTATCCCATATCAATAATATAATCCAGAAAATCGTAAGCTAACTCTTCATAGCTGTAATAAGAACCGTCTGGTTTAACCTTCCAGCTACCCGGATGTACTTCGTAGATATTCATTGGACTTGTATAGGCGGATGGCTCCGATTTGCGATTCATCCATTGTTGATCTGTCCAATCATATGGTTTGTTATGATGAACAACAGAGGCTGTCCCAGGGCGTAATTCCGATCGGAAGGCATATGGATCTGCTCTAAGCAGACGATCCCCATAAGGGGTGATGATCTCAAATTTGTATGTGGCTCCTTCTCCAAGGTGCGGAATGAATAGCCACCAGATACCCGAATCGGGTAACCGGCTCATTGCATGATATTCCCCCATCCAGTTATTAAAATCACCAACGAGTTGAACTTTACTGGCATGAGGTGCCCAAACAGTAAAACGAACACCATGAACCCCATCGGACTCTATAAGATGTGCACCCATCATACGATAGCTGTGGAATAAATTCCCCTGATGGTACAAAAACACATCATAGGAGGAAGGCGGTACGGACATATGAACAACCTCTCTTCCTGACGCATAAGATATATAAGTATTCTCTAACGTACCGAAAAATTCCTTTGTAAAGTTGACGAAATATTAAATACTGTCCATAATCAAGAGTAATCGACTTTGCCGTCTGCATAGATGGCTTCGTTTACGAAGACATATTAGAATAAATTTATAGAAATTATTCTGATATGCTACAAATAACATATTGGTTGTAAGGAGATGATTGGCTTATGCTGCAAGAAAGCTATAAGGTACTCGATCAACTCCGTAACCCGGAGAACGTTTACGTAGCAAGTTTCTCTAAGGATTATCGTTATATCTGGATCCGCGATTGTGTGTATATGTCTTTACCTTATGTGAACAAACCAAATGACATGTATGAAAAAACCTATCATAGATTATTTGATATGCTTCTAGACTATGAGTGGAAGATCGATATTCTGCGTCAGCATAAACCAACCTTTGAATGGGAGTATATCCATGCTCGTTATTCTGAGGACGGCAAGGAAATTCATTCTCAGAACTGGGGCCATATCCAGCATGATATGATTGGTGGTCTGCTCTTTGGGATTGGACTTGGAGTAAAGTATGGCAAACAAATGCTGCGGAATGAAGCTGATCGAATCTTAGTTCAGAAGCTAGTAGAAGTACTCGAAAGCGTTGAGTATTGGCACGATCCCGACAATGGGATGTGGGAAGAATGGCGTGAGGTGCATTCCTCTTCCGTCGGTGCTTGTGTTGCAGGCTTGAAATCAGTCGAAGCTCTGGTACATGTGCCAGAAGAGCTAATATCTAAAGGTTTACAAACGATGTTCGACCTGTTCCCACGTGAAAGCAAGGATAAACCTGTAGATCTTGCACAGCTTAGCCTCATTTACCCGTACAGGCTATTCACTGGGCTTCTCGGAGAACAGATCGTTAAGAATGTCGAGTCACGCTTATTAAGACAGCGAGGTGTCATCCGATATGAAGGTGACAGCTACTATAATATTAAAGAGCTAGAGCATGGCCGGGCGCATCCCAGCGATTTCTATTATGGCGGAGAAGCAGAATGGACATTTGGGCTTCCTTGGCTAGCGATGTGTCATCTTGAGCTCGGCAATCCAGATCAGGCATTAGCATATGTTCGACAAACAGAATCCGTTATGCTTCGTCCTGGCGTATTACCGGAGCTCTACTTCAGTGGCTCGACACAGCCGAATCCGAATACCCCACTAGGTTGGAGCTCCGCCATGTATATTCTGGCTAAGGAAGCTATTCCTAGCCTTACCAAAGAAGCAATCTCAGAAATCTGAGATTGCTTCTTTGCTGTTCGTGTCGGATTTCATCGCCGCGTAATCGACAATCATTGCTCCTACATCTTCTGTTATCGGTTCATGAGTCGCTTTATGTACAATGGATAGCCATTGTCTAATGATCTCATTCATGGACAGAGCTGCTTTTGTAGGGATTTGATGGGATACTCCCCGGATGAGCACTAACTTATTATTCGGTAATCTACGCTCAAGTATATCGGCATAACGATAAAAGGAACGATCCTTTTTTCCATAAATGAGCAGCATAGGCTGCTTAATTTGCCCTAAACGATCTGTGCAATTATAGTCAATACTATATTGGTAATATTGTCTCCAATTCACAATCTTGCCTAACTTCGCGTCTTTGCTTAGCTGGTAAAATGTAGAGCTTCGATCCGAATTCCCTCTGCATATTGCATATATTAGTGTATTCTTCACTTTTAATTTACACATAGAGACGGCCAATTTTATTCGTGTTCGCAAATATAGGTCACTTACCTCAGACATTGCACTGATTAACATCGCACCGTAGAATCGATCAGGATATGTTAATAACGCTTCCATCGCAATAGAACCTCCAGTTGAATACCCGCAAACATAAGCTTGCTGGATATTCAGGTGATCAAGGAGCTGCTTAATATCCTCAACGATCAATGGATAAGTAAGTGATTGTGGGTAGCTAGCAACAGAATGCCCATGCCCCCGTATGTCGAAGGTGATAACCTTATACATACCAGAGAGCTGAGCAACCTGGTAGTTAAAATTCGCTTTAGTCAGAAGCGGTGGATGAATGAATATGATGGGTATTCCTTCGCCCTTGACTTGATAATGTAGTGTAGTACCATTTAGGTTCACGAATGGCATATTACAACTCCTCTATAGAATGAGACATAGAGTCATTATCCCCAATATTCATTATTTATATTTAGAACATCTTAAAGCCATTTACCCTTAACGTATTAATCGTACTGCCACTCATCCAAGCCCCGACAAAGCCACCAATAGCTGCTGCATAATCTGGAAATGCAAATGTACGAATCGTATCCCAGAATCCCCCGTCCTCTTTGACAAGGAATGTTATAATAATCCCAACAATGAGTAAAGCATATGCATATAAGGGTAACCAGGTCGTCTTCAAAAGCATATTCAGAATAAACCCGATCCCTAGCATAATGACGAACATAAGAACAATTATTATTGCGACCTGTATCATCGTCTAACCACACCTTCCTAAATATCTCTACCTATTGCTTGTTCAAAATCATCGTTTATGAATAAGCTCTTCTAAGTAGTGTACTTGAAATTTTTTACCTAAGTCAACTTGTGATACAATGGTAAAAGTGAATTTCTCACAATAGACAAGGAGTCGATATCATGAGCGAGGTTGCAGTAACACTAGAAGGTTGGTTTGCCCTACACGATTTCCGTTCCCTAGATTGGTCTGCGTGGCGGAATGCTTCACATGAAGATCGAAGGGCTGCACAAGAGGAGCTAGTGGATTGGCTTAAGAAATCCGAGGCGATTCATGAAGATAAGACAGGAAGCTTGGCATTGTACACAATTGTCGGACAGAAAGCTGATTTTGTAATGATGCATTTGCGTGAAACTTTAGAAGAACTGAATGACTTAGAGACACAATTCAACAAACTATTGTTCGCTGCCTATACATATCCGTCCCACTCTTATGTATCCGTGGTTGAATTGAGTAATTATGTAAATCAAACCGGTACCGATCCTATGGAAAACCCAGAGATTATTGCAAGACTGAAGCCCGCTTTACCGAAGATGAACCATATCTGCTTCTACCCGATGAATAAGAAACGAGAAGGCAATGACAATTGGTACTCCCTAAGTATTGATGAACGCAAATCGATGATGCGCAAGCATGGTATGATCGGTCGCCAATATGCGGGTAAGGTTAAGCAGATAATTACCGGATCCGTTGGATTTGATGATTGGGAATGGGGAGTTACCTTGTTCGCAGATGACGCGCTTCAATTCAAAAAACTCGTCTATGAGATGCGATTCGACGAGGTTAGTGCTCGTTTTGGTGAGTTTGGCGAGTTTTTTGTCGGTAACCTGTTAAGCCTTGATAAGTTAGAGCAGATGTTGAAAATATAATTTAGTATATGCGGTCAATTTCCAGACTGTTGAGAAAGTCAATCGATCGGATTCCGAGTGAAATATTGTCTTGCTCAGCTCAAAAGCATATGCTCCCGAAGCAGTTTTCTTACGAAAACTTTCACTGGGTTTAAGTTCCTTTATTATATAAGGGATATAGAGGATGGAACTTAAATCCCAAACTCGCAGCAAGCCAATATTTCACTCTCCATCACTCCAATACTAACTTTCTCAACAACTTGTGAATTTTTCATATATTTCGCTATCAGTTACTCAGCGTATGAAAGTTCACTAAATGGGTGCACAACTAAAATTGACATGAAAAACGGCTTGTAAATTGACTACCAATTTAACAAGTCGTTTTTGTTGTTTCCGTGTCATTCCCTATGCAGATTCTGTGTCAAAACAGATGTGATAAAGCAATAGTTGTCCATTATATAGAGGATAATCTTACTTCTTACTCTATATTACTGAAGCTAGCACTCCGTACTCGGCCCACTGCTCTATTGTCGGACCGTAAAGATCCTGCACACGAAGGCCTGCCTGACGCATCAGGACTGCATCTGACCACGATGATGAATCTCATGCTTTACGAGAATATCTAGCATTAAGCCGTTTGGCCATTGATCACCATACATATCGCTCATGATAAGCAGATTCTCATCTTTCCAACTGGACTGTATAGCATCAAGGAGCGCTTGTGAAGTCCTCTTATAGACTGAAGCGATGCTTCCGTTTCATTTTGCCAAGTTGCGGCAAAATCATAACCAAACGAAGCTACCGTTCATGCGAGCAGGGGTATTGTAACTATTCTGCTAATTAGCTTAATGATATGCATACTTCTATTTCCAGAATAACACAATAATTAAGGTTAGTTTTTTTAATTAGGTCAGCAAGATTAACAAACATATAACTATCTAAGGTAGACCTATAACTCATCACCAGTTCCTAAGTCTATTGTCCCGATTTTCTACTCTACAACTCCATTCCCGACTTCTTGCTTCAGACTTACGATTATGCCATTCTTACTCCAGACACACAATTATGCGGGAATTTTCCCGCTTATTATGCCGTTCCTGCTCCAGACTCATAAGTACGATTTCATCTTGTATCGACCGCCACCTGAGTAATGTTTGGGAATAGCTGTGAGTAATTAATGGAAGAGTGAATAGATTTCGTAGAAAACTACTACGTGAACATAAGCTCGTCCGTATTTGAATATCGTGTTCTCTCCTTTACCTTTTGTTAAGAGAATACGTCAAGGGGCGGCGGCTGGAAGCCATAGCTCTTACTGAAGCAATACTTAGTTTTCTATAAACAAAAGAGCTGTCCCTAGTCAATTAGACTCGGACAACTCTTCTCATGTGAAGACTTAATTCTGAAGAACAAAGTCTTTCTCTACGCGATAATTCTCATCGAAGATACGTAGTGTTTCATATTTGGTATTCCGTTGCGCTGGAATCTTACCAGCCTCACGAATCAATTGAATAATGAGATCAATATTAACTTTATGTGTACATGCCGCAGCAGAGACGACATTCTCTTCCATCATTGTGCTACCAAAGTCATTACAACCATACGAAAGCGATTGTTTACCAACATCTGGACCCATGGTGACCCAAGAGGACTGGAAGTTACGTACGTTGTCGAGCATCAACCGACTTACGGCTAATGTCTTCAGGTATTGCTCTGCAGTTACCTTCTCAGCTACCATGTTCGTATTCTCTGATTGGAAGGTCCATGGGATAAATGCAAGGAAGCCTGGGCTGTTCCAGCCATTCTGGATACATTGGTCTTGAGCATCGCGGATTCTGGTCATGTGAAGAACACGTTCCTCCATCGTCTCACCAAAGCCGATAACCATTGTTGCTGTGGTAGACATGCCAACACTATGTGCCGCTTGCATGGTATCCATCCACTCACGCCATGAACCCTTCCTCTTACTGATCTTCTGACGAATCCGATCATCTAGAATCTCAGCACCAGCACCCGGTAGTGAATCAAGTCCAGCCTTGTTCAGGCGACGAAGCACTTCTTCCATGGGTAAGCCTGTCTGATCTCTCATACGTCCAATTTCAACTGTAGATAAAGAATGCATATGGATCGTAAACCGCTGTTTAATTTGCTGTAATAGATCCTCAAAGTATGCTAATGTCAGATTTGGATTGACTCCACCTTGCATGAGAATTTCTGTTCCATTCACGTCAATGGTTTCTTGGATTTTCTGAAAAATTTCCTCATGACTCAATACATAACCCTCTGAAGATTCAGGTGGGCGATAGAAGGCACAGAATCGACAATATACATCACAGACATTCGTGTGATTAATATTACGTCCAATAACGAATGTAGTAATTGGCTCTGGGTGTATACGTTGCATCACTTGATTGGCAGCATGTCCAATCTTCTCAAGCTCATCGGACTCGAACAATCTAACTCCATCCTCAACCGTTAGTCGTTGTCCAGATAAGACTCGATTCAGTATTGCATCAATGGTGCTCATGTTGAAGCCTCCTTCGTTTTTGTGATCGTTTTAAATCTGATTGAAATCCTATATTGCCGCTAAATCTATTGCCGCAAGGTCAATTTGCGAGCGTGTTCTAATCTTATCCTTAAGCTCCTTGTATTGGGCTCGATGGCGGCTTCCATTGTATATTTGCTCTGGTCTTGCAAAATAGTAGCCCTGTGCCATCGTGACAGAATGCTGATATAAGATATCGGCTTCTTCCTCTGTCTCAATGCCCTCAGCAATAACCTCACAATTAATATCTTTAGCAAACTTCATCAATGCTTTAAGTAGAGATTGCTTGACCGCGCCCTGATCTATGTTCTGTATAATAGATCGATCAATCTTAATGATATCTGGAATTAATTCGGATATCGATTGTAAGCTAGCATATCCCGCTCCCGCATCGTCAAGAGCGAAACGAAAGCCTAATTCACGAAATTGTTTCATGATCCGCGACATCTGTATAAAATCTCGAATGGCATGTCGTTCCGTAATTTCGAATACGATCTGGCTTGGATGAACACTTGGGAATAAACTTAAATATTCTATTAAATGTTCATAGAAGATAGGTTGAATTAATGTCTCCGAAGTTATATTAATAAAAACCTGTTCAAGAATGGGCTTCTGCACAATTTCCATCAGTGCTTTTTTGATTACGATGAATTCCATCTGTGCAAGCAAATCAGCTTGATAGGCAAATTCAAACAAATCTGTTGGACTATAGAAGGGTGTATCTTTAGGTCCACGTGATAACATTTCCCAGCCGAAGATATCCCCAGTTCGTAAATCCATAATGGGTTGACACAGAACCACAATATCTTCTTTTGCAATAATATCGAGTAGCTGTTTACGTGTATAGTCAAAATTAACGGGTAATTTTTTAGTAGCAATGGCTTGGGCATAATGGAATGCAATGGACACCGATAACCATGTGCTAGCTGGCTCTTTCTCCATTATGAAGAATCCGACCCCAAAGGTGAGCTTTCCATTGTAATGTTTGCGATTAGCCGCTTCCAGGCGCTTCTCCAATTCATCCCTAATCAGTAAGGCCTTATAATGCATGTCGAGATATAACTGAATGTTCGGAACTCGTAGGAATATACAATAATCTTCACCATGAAATTGTTTGATTCCCACAATATCTTCCTCTTCAAAAAAAGCAGGAAGAAGCTCTTTAAGCTTCTGACAAATCATGCTTTGGGCTGTTAGTATTTGCTCATAATGACCAGGATATAACATTTGACCAAAATTATCGAGGTTCAGTAATATCAGTACACATTGGTGACCATTCTTACGTATTCGACTTACTTTGTCTAGAACAGGGTCTTTAACGGTAAATTCGCTCGAGAAGAAAGAATCATTCCGTTTAGCCCTATCCATACTTATAGAACTGATCCATGATTTGTACTTTCTTACAGCCTTTGATAACCCCATGTGAACCCCCAGATGACCATCTGATTTTCCAAAATTTAAAGACATGGATTAATTCTATCACAGGGACGAAGATAAATATATATTTGTTCAAGAGCCTTTATGAAAATTAACAGCAAATTCATTTGTACTCATTCTGTACTTCCTTATTTGCTTGAACCAATGCATGATCAAGATCTGCAATAAGATCGTCTATGTGTTCAATTCCGACAGAAAGGCGTAATAACCGATCATCAACACCGATCTGATTGCGGACTTCTAGTGGTATATCTGCATGAGTTTGAACTGCTGGATACGTCATAAGTGATTCTACACCACCTAGGCTCTCCGCAAAGGCAATTAATTGGATATGACGCAAAATGGGTTCAATCAATCTAGCATCCTTCACCTTGAAGGAGAAAATCCCTGTATTACCAGAGGACTGCCGATTCTGAATATCAAACCCGGGATGGTTTGGTAATGCTGGATAATAGACCTCCTGAATCAGTGGATGCTGCTGCAGATGCTTAGCTAAACGTGTTGCATTAAATTGATGTCTCTCCATACGGAGTGCTAATGTCTTCATACCCCTCATTAATAGCCAAGAATCCTGCGGTCCAAGAACAGCGCCTATGGAATTATGCAGGAAGGCAACCTTCTCGGAAAGCTCAACACCTTTTACAGCAACCAATCCCGCGAGTACATCATTATGTCCGCCTAGATATTTGGTAGCGCTATGAATGACAATATCTGCTCCAAGCTCCAACGGACGTTGGAAGAACGGAGTTAGTAATGTATTGTCGACGATGGATAATAATCCATTATCGCTTGCCCAACCGCATACCTTCTCTACGTCTGTAACCATCATCAATGGATTAGTTGGTGTTTCAATTAATATCCCTTTTGTATTTGATTTACGCAACGCTGTCATAGCCTCAATATCATTCGTATCAACATAATCAGCTATAATGCCGAATCGTGACATGATTTGCTCTAATAGCCGGTATGTACCACCATATAAGTCCAAGGAAACCAAGAGATGATCACCTTGACTGAAAAGCATGAAGATATTGTGTAAAGCCGCCATCCCCGAGCTATAGGCAAAAGCCGCATCACCGGATTCTAGCTTGGCGAAAGCATCTTCTAGAACGGACCGGGTAGGACTCTTCGTTCTTGCATAATCAAACCCGGTGCTTTGCCCTAGCTTTGGATGACGAAATGCAGTTGCTTGATAAATTGGAAAGCTCACTGCACCTGTAACCGGATCGGACTGTGAACCCATCTGGGCTAAACGACTCTCAATTCTCATAGATCTATAACCACCTCATCACTTATTTAGGACAGACCAACTAAAGACGACTAACCACAGCTTCCTCTTTTTTCTCATAAGGCGTTTCCTGATAAACATAATAATTAAGCCAATTTGAGAATAATAGGTTAGCGTGCGCTCTCCATTGAGATTTAGGGACTGTCGTAGGATCATCATTCGGAAAATAGTTCATAGGGATACAAATGTCTAAACCTTTGTTTATGTCACGGTCAAATTCGGCCTTTAAGGTTAATGGATCGTATTCCGAGTGACCGGTCACGAATATATGCTTTCCATCCTTCGTACTAACAAGGTAGACACCAGATTCTTCAGATTCCGAGAGGATTTCTAGCTCTGGCACTTTCTCAATATCCTCACGACGGACTTCCGTATGCCGTGATTGAGGCACATAGAATAACTCATCAAAGCCTCGAAGCAGCTTTATATTCGAATTGTTAATGGAATGTGGGTACACTCCAAAGATTTTCTTCGCTAGCTTATACTTGGGGATACCGAAGTGATGGTACAATCCTGCTTGCGCACCCCAGCATATATAGAAGGTTGAGGTCACATTATCTCTTGACCAGTCCATAATATCTTTAAGCTCTTCCCAATAAGTGACTTCTTCGAATTCAAAATTTTCCACAGGAGCTCCTGTAATAATCATGCCATCAAAGCTCAGCTTCTTTATGTCTTCGAATGTCCGATAAAACGCATCTAGATGCTCCACAGAGGTGTTCTTAGAAGTATGGGATTTTGGGTGCAACAGCACAATTTCAACCTGCAAAGGGGTATTCCCTAACAGACGTAGAATCTGAGTCTCTGTTATCTCTTTCGTGGGCATAAGATTGAGTATGACTATTCGGATTGGACGGATATCCTGGTGAAAAGCCACGCTTTCATCCATTGTGAAGATATTCTCTTGGTTTAAGACTTCTTTAGCAGGTAATGAATCCGGAATTTTGATTGGCATGTCAATCACTCCTTAATATGGTATTGAAGGGCTAGGGAAGATCATTTTCAAAAAAATAGAAAAGACCTCCCCAAATTCAGAAAGGTCTTATTATATCGCAAATAGGCCTCTCTCATCTCTCGAAAACAACAAGCTTTCGCAAGAATTAGCACCGTGCCTCCCTAGCCATAAAGGTTAGATTGGTCGGTTGCCGGGTTTCATCGGGCTGGTCCCTCCACCTGCTCTTGATAAGAGTAACGTACATTATGGAATTGTAAGCTTGCTAGCTATGAATTGTTAGTAATACTGTAAACCAAATTGATTCAATCGTCAAGATTCGTTATCTTTATGTTACTATAGGGTAGATAGAAAAGGGAAGAGAAAGTTGAGGAACTAATTATGAAAAACACCAATGTGCAATTAAGTGAAGAAGCTCTTATGATTCAGATCGTTCGCTACTGTAAGGAAAATAAAAAGCAAGAATTTCAAATCATGATTGAGGAATTACACCCATACGATATAGCAAAGTTCTATATTGACCTGCCAAACAAACACCACCATAAATTTTTATTGCTTATGGAATCTAAGCAAATTGCTAACCTACTCCCGGAGCTAGATCCCCCCATGCAAATTGATATTGTCCAAAAGCTGGGCGTTGAGTTATCTTCGAACATTATGAATTTAATGGAACGAGATGACCTAGCAGATTTCCTGAATGAGCTTTCCGTGGACAAGATTGACGAGTTACTCTACGCCATGAAGAAGGAAGAATCACAGCATGTTCAGAATCTCATGCAGTATCCGAATGAATCCGCTGGTGGATTAATGACCAATCAATTCGTCTGGATCCGCAGCAGCTACACTGTTGCTGAAGCGGTTGAAAAGCTAAGGGCGTTCGCACAATATGCCGAAAACCTCTATTACCTCTATGTGCTTGATGAAGATAAGAGGCTTGCTGGTGTAGTCTCTTACCGTGATTTATTGCTCGCTGGGGTGGATGAGCGGGTAGAGAATGTTATGTATAGCAGGGTCATCTCTGTTCCAGCTCATATGGATCAGGAGGAGGTTGCTCGAACCATTGAGCGATACGATTTCCTTTCAGTTCCAGTCGTTGATGATGATCATCGTTTATTGGGTATTATCACGGTTGATGATATTATAGACGTAGTTATGCAAGAGGCAGACGAGGATATCGGTCGATTGTCAGCCACTGGTAAAACCATTGATTTCAACACCGGCTCATGGAGATCTGCACTAAGAAGGCTACCTTGGCTTATTCTACTGTTATTACTCGGCTTGATTTCTGGCAGCATTATTAGCAGCTTCGAGGATACCTTGGATCAGGTTGTTGCAATAGCATTCTTCATGCCGATGATTGCCGGTATGACCGGTAATACAGGTACACAATCTTTAGCCATCGTTGTTCGCGGTCTTGCAGCCCATGATTTGAATAAAAAAGCAGTTTTTCGCTTAATTCGCCGCGAATTTGGTGTAGGTTTGATTATCGGTACTGTCTGTGCATTATTAGTGTCTGGACTTGGCTTGCTCTGGGAAGGTCATGCTGTACTAGGATTAGTCGTAGGCAGTTCATTATTCATGACACTTATAATTGGAACGATGGCTGGAACAATCATTCCACTTATTCTGTATAAACTAAAAATCGATCCAGCTATTGCTTCAGGACCATTGATCACTACATTGAATGATATCTTCTCGTTGACGATCTATTTCGGTATTGCATCCTTCTTTATTTCGCACCTCTTGTAACAACTGTTTTTTTGCTGAATAATAATGTAAGGACCAAGGCTATCCGATTATAGCTAGCTATTCGTAATTAATACCGATTGTTCAGGAGGTAGTCATCATGAAAATTCGACTTGTACAGCAGGGTAAATTCCAACAATTGGACGACCCTTCTATAACCATATCACCCCCTGAGCATGGGTTCTATTGGATTGACGCCTCTGTAGAAGATTTAATAGAGTTACAACCCCTCTTTAATCTTCATGAGCTCGCGGTGGAGGATTGTCAATCTGAGGACAACCAAAGACCAAAGTTAGAAATCTATGAAGGTCATTATTTTATTGTGGTGAATAGTATCCGCTTTGATGACGAAGAAATCTTCTTGCGCTCATTAAATATTTTCTTAGGAAGTCATTACATCATTACGGTAACCAAGCAAAAGCTGAGTGAAATCCGCACGGTAAAGCCACTTCTTCTTGAGGAAGAAGTGGATGCGCCCGATCAATTTATGTATCATTTGATAGACCTCGTAGTGAAAAATTATTTTCTCGTCGGCGATCGGATTGAAGTAAGAATTGAAGCTTTAGATGATGCGATATTAATTGAGCCGAAAAAATCACATATGAATGAAATCATTAGCTTACGCGGAGAGATTATGTGGTTAAAGAAAGTACTCGGACCACAGAAGGATCTTATTGGCATGCTGAGTAAGCGAGAATTACGATTAATAGATGATGGTTTGCAGAAGTATTTTAATGATGTTCATGAGGATGCCATTAAAATTTATGAGACCTTCGAAACATTCCGCGAATTGATTGGACATCTTCGTGAAGCATACCAGCTAAGCCTAGCAAGTCGTGCAAATGATATTATGCGGATATTCACAGCGCTTACCACCATATTCATGCCATTAACGATTATCACAGGGATATATGGTACGAATTTCCCGAATATGCCAGAGCTAGAAACCAGATATGGATACTTCGGGATGCTGGGCGGCATGCTAGTAGTTGCAGTATCTATGTTCTTCTACTTCCGTAAGAAAAACTGGTTTTAGATATATAAGCCGAATTAACAAATGATATACGAATAGAGGTATTAATATGCAGATTGTTTCTATTGAACCCACACCTAGCCCAAACTCAATGAAAATAAATTTAGACACAAGACTCGCTGACCACGTACGAATGACGTACACATCGGATCAGAAGGCTGAAGCTCCAGAATTAATCCAACGATTATTGAGTATTACTGGTGTATCCGAGGTATTCCACACCTCCGACTTCATTGCATTGGAGCGAAAGCCGAAGGGTGACTGGCAAGCTATCCTTTCTGAGGTTCGTCAGGTATTCAAGGGGGCGGAAGGCAGCCAGCTGCAGTCTGGAGCTGTAGCTACTGGTGAGTCGATTCCTGCACAAGAAATCCCAATTGCTGACCATTACGGCGAAGCTTTGGTGTTCGTGCAGATGTTTCGTGGAATTCCATTGCAAATACGAGTGAAATCTGATGACCAGGAAGAACGAATTGCAATGCCTTCAAGGTTTATCGATTCCGCTATGAAAGCCCAATACGGTTCACCGAACTTACTTGCTGAGAGAATGCTCATCGATTATGGTGTTCGTTATGGTGAACGCAAGGAGATTGCTGAGCAAATTCTTGAGGAGCTTGAGGCAGCTTTTGATTCACAGCGACTTGAACGGTTAACAGAAGAAGCATTAGCTGAAGGGGATCATGAGGCAGAGTTTCAGTTGAAGCACGAGCAAGTCCTGTTAGGGCTGAAGGACTCCGATTGGAAGGTTCGATTCGCTGTGCTAGACAAGCTAAAGCCAAGCTTACAGACATTATCTTTGGTCATCCTTGCACTTGATGATAACAATTTCTCCATCCGACGGTTGGCGACTGTTTATCTTGGCGATATGAAGGAGCCTGAGGCTCTTCCTCATCTCTACCGCATGCTGAAGGACAAGAGTGCACCGGTTCGTAGAACAGCTGGAGACTGTTTGTCTGACATTGGTAATCCAGATGCAGTCGGACCAATGTGCGAGGCTTTGTTGGATTCAAGTAAGATCGTAAGATGGCGAGCAGCTCGATTCCTCTATGAGCTCGGCGATGAGAGTGCAGTTCCTGCTCTGAAGCAAGCTTTAGACGATCCCGAGTTTGAGGTTCGGATGCAAATTCAGTATGCACTCGCACGGATTGAGGGCGGCGAAGCAGCCATCGGCTCCGTCTGGCAGCAGATGACACAGCGCAACCGCGCATAGAGGCTCTTCAGGACTCTATCGCTCGTTGCCAGCTCGGTTTCTGCGAAATAGAGG